>JAFLJS010000056.1 GCA_022712895.1 Desulfocapsa sp. | reverse complement strand
TACGGAAAAAAGGCCAAGCATTATATAAAATGGTGTTACCAGCGGGCTCACCGAGTCCTCGGCCAGATTGGTGTCTTTAGGTGTTACCTTGAACTGTGGAGAACGAGGGTTGCGCAATACACTTAAAATCGCAGGGACGTTATAAAAACTCATAGCAGTTTCATACAGTTCGGAAAAGAACGGATGTCGTACTGCGCCATACATGAAATTTGTCACAATTATGGACAAAATCATATACGGGATTGGATAGGCCAGACACTGTAACAGGGTTGCGTGGTAAATCTGCAGATCTCCGTATAGATAGAAAAATGGAGCCAGCATAAACATCAGCCTGGAAAAGCTGAAAAACCAGAACCCGGCAGAGTTGAGATAACAGAGTCGTTGAATCAGAGTTAAGCCGCGAATAAAGAGAGGGTTTTTTAGTATCAAAATCTGGGCCATACCCTGAGCCCACCTGTTACGCTGGATTATAAAATCCTCAAAGGTTTCTGGACAGAGGCCACAGACCATCGGTTTACCGACATACACAGAGTTGTACCCACGACCATGCATGGTCAACGCAGTTTCTGCATCTTCAGTAATGGTTTCTCCGACGATACCCCCAACGTCATCAAGACAACTTCTGCGCAGCACAGCAGCAGAACCGCAGAAAAATGCTGCATTCCATAAATCAAGTCCGGGAAGAACCTTGCCGTAAAACATTACATTATCACCCGGTATCTTGTTAAAAGTATCGAGATTCTTTTCTACCGGGTCGGGATTAATAAAGAAATGTGGGGTCTGTACCAGAAATAACTTCGGATCTTTCAAAAAATAGCCAACCGTATTCTGGAGAAAATCTCTGGTGGGTACATGATCACAATCCAGTACCAGAACCAGATCACCAGTGGGATGCTGCTGTCCATCATCGGTTTTATATAAGGCAGCATTAATATTTCCAGCCTTTGCTGCTGTATTCTCTTCTCTGGTCAGATAATTAACTTCAAGATATTCGGCCAATGTTTTGAGGGTTTCGTGCCGAATGAGGGCGGCCGCAGCACTCTCTTCATCAGCGGCATTACGTTTTTGGACCGTCCCTCCATCATCAAGAATATAAATATTCAGTTTTTCCCGGGGATAATCAAAAAGCGTACAGGCACTGGCGGTAATGGCAACCATCTGTTCCGGTTCATTGTAGGTGGGAATCAGGACATCAACAACAGGGAGATCGGGATCTGCCAGGTCAATTGATTGCACTGTCGGCCGGTACAAGGGCATCACGTTGACGATCATCCCCATCACCTGAATAAGCATCCCGTAGAGTTCTGCCGCAAAAAGAACAAGGATAAAGAAAAATTCCAGTGGGGACGTGTAGAGTAAGGTTGAACTCAAGCGAAAAAAAACATAACGGCCCAAAAGAAACAGGGTGCAGAAGGAAATCAGGATGCCAAAAAATACAGAAAAACGATGGGCTACCTTTCTCAAGACAAGAACCAGGGCGATCAGCCCCCAGGCGAAGAAGAGCTGCTCTTTAGTGGTCAGACGAGTGATAATTCCTGAGAGAAACAGAGGGCTGATCAATAGCAAAGATCCAATTACAAAGAGAGCCAGCCAGTTCTTTTGAGAAAGTACCTTTTTTACGTTCATGATTTGGGAAGGTATTTTATCATGGTTAGTATATTGGAGTTTTCGTACACCTCATACTCCACAGTGTCCATCACAGAAGTTATAATATAGAGTCCCATGGAAGACTCTGGCAGGGCATCAATTTCATCATTGGGGTCAATGGGACAACAGGGAGGAAATGTGAGATCTGCAGGTTTTCCTTTATCTATTATGGTGAAAATAATTCTATCATCCAGTCCCTGTGCATGGAGTTCAACCATACAATCTGGACAATTATTGTATGCATGGCCAACGATATTATGCGTAACCTCAACGGTCGCCAATTCGATTTGATAACTCTGAACATCATCAAAGCCCAAATGAAGACAAAATGAATACACAGCTCTGCCAATAAGACGAGAATCTTCTTTGTCGCTTGGGATGATTAAATGTAAATAGTAGTTTTCCTGAGAACTCATTTGGATTCAGTTAATACTTTTATTGCTTCCTGACTGTCGGAGAAAATTGGAAAGACTCTGTTCATTCTGGTCAATTGCAAGAGGCTCATTATCTTGTTGTTGACACTGCAGAGGGCCAGCTCACCGTTTCCATCATCGGCTTGTCGCAGCCATTTAAAACTTTTAATAATCACACCAAGGGCTGTACTGTCAATAAAGTCAACGTGACTGAAGTCGAGGATTATCTGCACATTGTTATCGGCAAGACATTCTTTTATCACAACTATAAAATCTGGTGCACATGTAGCATCAAAACGTTCTTCAAGTATGGTTACGACAAGGGTAGAATCACTTTTTCTGGTTTGTATTTTCATGGTAACAAAGGGGCTTCATTATGAATTGTTTCTTAACGCGCAAATTACTTGTAGATCATTCTAAAAGCAGCCGCAACAACTCAATAGATTCCATGTAGGTAATTCTTATTCAAAGTAAAGGTTTTATTTATTCCACTGGTTTCAGCGTATCATTTGGATAGACAATATACAACCGTATCATCCTTCTTGGGATATTTTGTTAAAGCAAGCGGAAAATGTCGGATATGGCGTGGCGGTGAGCTTGCCCCATTGGAACTAAGGTTGTCCGGAAGACTTTCAGGAGCATCTGTTCTGGAAAGGTTAAACTAAGGCAAGCCGCAAGCTTCTCTTTTTTCCGGATAAGAGTAAATTAGCAGTTTCTGTTGAGGGGCGGTCTGTTGATCTTGGATAATCAGAGATTCAGTAGGTAGTTAAGATCTTGAGTAAGAATCAGCTGGTTGAGGTGTGTTGCCTATTGCGTTGTAAGCCATCCAACAGAAGAATTCGATGCGAAATGAGCATAGATAAATATAGTGTGTATCGGCAAGATGAGAGCAGGTAGTATGATAGGCGACACTTCTTGATGGATATCTTGCCTATTACGGAACAGAAGGAGGGGGCTTCATTAATTCTAAGTAAGAAATTCGTGTGCTGCTTCGGGGATGGTGCGGGCCTGGGCAGATACAGACGTTTTACTATTGCCAAGGATTGATTTCATGCTTTGATGCAGAAGCTTCTCTGCTGCTTTTTCGTCAATCACTTTTGAAGAGACATTTGTCTTTTCTGGTTGGCTAAGTGTTATGTTCTCATCAAATTTATTTCCAGAAAGATTGTTCGTTGAAGAGGGGTTTAACCTGCCGTTTTCAGATTGCTTTATATCGGTTCCAGTTTTCTGATGGGAGGTATCGCTTTTTGCCAATACGGTGTTTGAGATGGCTGATAGTGTCATTCGGAGCTCCGTATATTTCTTCGTTATCCACTGTGCTGAAGTGGTCTTGTTTCTGTTAGATAATAATTTATCGACAGAAACTGAAAAATATTTAATGAAAAAAAGGAGTTCCTCTTCGTTTGATTCATTCTTACGTGGATTATTTTAAACTGAATACCTTATCACTGGCTATTCACAAAAGAGGATAGAAACAGAAAAGGGCAGAATCAACTAAATGACTCTGCCCTCGGAGAAAAACTTTTCAGGAGTGAATTATTTCTTCTTCTTTCTAATTCTTAACCCAATAAGGCCAACTAAACCTGTTCCAAAGAGAAGCATTGTTGCTGGCTCAGGAACTGGGTCTGTGATTTCCCTGATTAGTTTGTCATCAATTGCCTGTCCAAATCCTTCAAAAGTACTTACGGATGTGACAAATGGATTTGTTCCACCTATTACTTCATTTAAATAATGATTATAAACTGTCTGAGATCCACCAATTACTATACCATTAATAGTGTTGACACCATTTGTCAGTGCATAATCCCTGCCCGCTGATGATGAGGTGGCCTCATTATTTGTACCATCACCTGAGATGTCAATTACTAACCGCGTACCATCATAATCATTAACAAATGAATCAGCACCATACGTCAAGGCAGCTCCAATACCAGTCCAATTATCAAATGGTCGAGCTGTCGCCGCAATAGCAGTAGCAAAATTTTGTGATGCTAAGTAACTATCAATTAGCGTCCAGCCAACGGCCGTTTGCTGTTGGCTTTCACTTGACCAGTAAATAAAATTTACAGCAATACTACTGTTAGCACCTCCGTCAATTGCATTCCAGATGTTGATATCATTAAAGGCATCAACATAACCGCCTTGTTGCAAGCTAAATTCTGAAGCACTTACACTTCCTGAAACATCAACGAGAAGAGCAAGCTCAAGATCTACTACCGTTCCTGCACTGGCTGCTCCAGCAAGCGAACCAGCCAAAAGAAAACTCATTGACAAAATTGAAAGTTGTTTCTTCATTTCTTCCTCCTTAATTAGAGTTAAACAAATAAAAATAGCCGAGCTACCTTATCAATTAGGTAACTCGGCTATCTCTAAAGACCCGTAGCTTTCCGTCCCTGCTTCTCAGCAGGTTTGGCATTTTCTATTAATGAATATTATCTACATAACATATGAGAAGGGGGCTCACATCGGTAGAAATACCTATTTTTGTGGTTTTTTACAAAAAAGGTTCAGAACTGACTCTATGGAAAGGTTAACAATAAATGGAATATGTGCGGTTTAGACTATTCCTGATAAGGCAGGATTAATAGTTCCGGTTGAGGGGAGAGATATTGACTTTCATTTTACCGGTGTAAAATATAAGATAAACCTAAAATCAGTTTGATTTTGATCAGATCTTGGATGTGGCAATATTAACGTAGAAGTTAGCGGGGTTGCCAAGAGCCATTTGTTTGCCAAATCTGCTACCCTCGCCCCCTTCTTTCTCATTCAATCACGATCCCTTTGTTTCCGCCCAGCGTCCAATCTCTTTTACTAACCTCTCAGGGTCAGGAGCGTTACTCAGCATCATTTTTTTGAATAATTCGTAGTACCTGATTTGAATAAAATCAAATTGGCAGCCAATCCCGTCAGCATTAGAATGAATGACCCGGCAGGTAAATTCAACCTGCCTCATGAGGGTAAGGCTCATATATTCATTAGGAAACACTGGCGGTATATGATCAAGCTTGATAAAAGCACCAGCAAAACTTAGATTCAGGGTATGACCTCCCAGCACCAATTCACGACGAGGTAGCTCTAGTTTCACTTTAAAATTCAGGGAAAGTCGAAGGTGTTTTCTACGCTCTTTTTTCATATCAGAAGGTATCATGACTTCTATAGTAACACAAAACAGCAGATGTTTATTACATATATATGTTAGTTAAATTCCCCAGGATGAGTCTTCATTTTTTGAGTATACCAAGGTAAATTTTCTATGAAAGAAATGCACATAATTTACGAAGAACCCGAATTTGTCGTGGTCGTGAAGTCCAGTGGGCTGCTCTCGGTTCCCGGGCGTGGTCCGGAAAACCTGGATTGTGTCAGCGAGCGAGTGAAAATACTGTATCCGGGCTGCATCGAACAACCCTCAGTTCACCGCCTTGATATGGATACCTCGGGGCTGTTGGTGGTCGCTCGAACCAAAGAGGTGCATCGCAACATCTCTATTCAGTTTCAGGAGCGCGAGGTAAGTAAACGTTATATCGCCATTCTCGATGGCGAATTAGATGGCGAGGAAGGTGTCGTCGAACTTCCTTTCCGCCTCGACATTGACAATAGACCTCATCAAATTTATGATCCGGTTCACGGAAAGGTGGGAATTACCCACTGGAAAAAACTCTTGGTAAAAGATGGCAAAACACGAATCGAGTTTAAACCTATCACCGGTAGAACCCATCAGCTTAGGGTTCACTCCGCTTCCGAACACGGTCTCGGAATTCCTATTGTCGGCGATCCACTCTACGGAACTGGAACTGGCCCGGGATTGCTGAAACTACATGCCTGTTATCTTTCCTTTGCTCACCCAAGGACTGCCGAGAGTCTCGAATTTAACTCGGAACCTCTGTTCTAAATATTTTTGTCATGAAAAACATTGCCGATATAGACCATTTGATTGCTGCACTTCCAAAAGACGCGACCTGCTACGGGTACTGTACAGATTGTGATGAGGTTCATTATCTGACTGAGGGGGACAGCCGCAAATATGCTCTGGAGCTGATGGCAGAACTCGAGCTAAACAAACGGATTGACTTTCACACCCCAGATCTGGAGCCAATATTCTCCACAGACTGCCTTTGGGGAAAAAGAGGCGGACAGATGTTTGGTGTGTTGGAATGTGTCGATGCCGATGGGAATACCGTAGTGCTTCGTGCATTTTCCGGACAGTTCAATACACGATGGCAAGCAGAGGGCTGGGTTCCACCGACTTTTGATCTGGATGGATACCACCGGATTCTGACAAAAAGTGAGTCGTCGGTTCATCAAATGACTAAAGAGATTGAGTCCTGCAAACAAAAAGCAGACCAGTGTAAACTGAAGTTCGAAGAAGCCATGCGTTCTGGTGGTCGTGCGGCACAGAAAGATTGCCGCAGGCAGATGAAGGAGGCATTTAAAGCGCTCGATCTTTCAAAGAAAAACCGGAGAACATATTCCCAATCCATGATGTTTGTCGTTCAGGATCTGTATCAACTCCAAAACTTCAAAGGTAATCAGCGTTCCATCCTGAAGGCCTTTTATGAAGACCGGGGAATCCCCACCGGATCCGGCGATTGCTGCGCCCCAAAACTCCTCCACACCGCCGCCCAAAACGGGCTGACGCCTCTCGGACTGACCGAATTCTACTTTGGAAAGGAAAACAAAGCTTCCACAAGGTTCCATAAAGAATTCTATCCCGGCTGTAAAAACAAATGCCAGCCAATTCTAGGCTACATGCTCTGCGGCCTTTAAGTGATAAGAATTTACTTTCCAAATCGACAAGAACATCGGTTCATTGATATTGTTCCAGGTCGCCGTGAATAGCGAGGGGATCAATCCCGGCATGAGGTAAATCAGCAGTAATATCTAATTCCCTTCCCTCATCATTGCTGTCCGTTTTGGCATAGAATTTTACCAGCCAGTCATACCCAATGATGTCAGGAGAAGTAGTTTGTACATTGGGAATATTTATCTATTATTGCCAAGCCATAAGTGTATTCCTGGGAATTAACTGCATCTGAAGCCTTATTCTTTGCTGGGCTTGTGCATTCGTTGTAATACAATGGCCAGTCCAGCAGATAATAAGCAGAGGCCAGCGGCCAGTGTAAATGCGGCTGCGTAGCTTCCGGTAAGCACTTTTGCAAAATTACCGGCGGCAATACCCACCACCCCGGCAATTCCATAAGCTGTAAAAACCCAACCGTAGTTTGCCCCAAGATGTTTTGCTCCAAAAAAGTCTGCAGTGACAGAGGGAAAGAGGGCAAAATTTCCACCAAAATTAAAACCAACGAGTGCGGCACCTATGCTGAGGGTCGCTTCCGTTTTCATGCCAGCCAGGAAAAACATTACTCCGGCCTGTAGGGTAAACATGGCGACAAAAGTAGCAGTACGGCCAATTTTATCGGAGAGAAATCCCCAGACTATTCTGCCGATGGCATTAAAGATTGCCAGCAACCCTACGGCAGCAGCACCTTTTAACATCAGGTCACTTTTTTCGGTGACACTTAAGATTTTTCCTGCTTCATTGGCCGCCATAACCAGCTGCTCTCCGGCAAACACTTTGATAATTCCAATAACCATCAGTCCCGCCATGGCACCACTGAAAAACATCAACCAGAGCAGATAAAAAGCAGGAGTTTTGAGGGTCTGCTGCCATGTTGATTCGGGGAGGATTTTTGTCTGCTGCACAGTGTCGAGGGGTGGGGGATTGCAAAGCAGAAGAGCACCTATGGTGATTCCGACAATGCAGATAATGCCATGCATAATAAAAAATGGAAAGATACCCTGTTGGCCGATATAGCCAAGAGCACCCCATTTTTGGCTGAAGAGGTAGGCGCCAAGTCCAAAGCCAGCAACGGCAATACCACTAACCAGTCCTTTCTGCTCGGGAAACCATTTTACCAGTGCTGCAATGGGGCATACATAAGCAAAACCAATGCCGGCTCCTGCCATAAAACCAATGGTTCCCCATAAGAGGAGCAGATGATCCATTTCCGCAATTTTTCCAACATACTGATTGCCAAGCATGATACTTGCCACAATGCAGGTCGTCATGATTCCCATGGGTGCATAACGCACAATGACTGACTCTTTGTCCAGATGTCCGAGAAATGTATCGAAAAGCATTAGTACAAGCAGGGTGACAACACCAGCAAACAAAGCGTGTGCGAGATAAAAGACAATGGCATTGGTCATGAGTCCGGCATAAATAAAACCGGACCCCATAAGCAGACCGCCAATAATCGCTGGTATGGTTGGGCCTTTAACGTCCTGCACACGTCCGGCAATAACCATTACAGAGGCAAAGCTCAGGATACAGATGGAAAAGGCATATTTGAGGATGCCCTGTTGTTTGGCAAGCTCGACACTGCGTGCGACTTCGTTTTCTACGATGATAGTCCCTGTAACAACGCTTTCTGCACCAAGAGAGAGGTATTGTGCTTCAGTTACGATGGGGGGGAAGATATTTGCCGTTAGCGGCTCCCAGAATATTGAGTAGCCATAGACCGTGCCCAGGATGAGCTGTACCAGAATCGCACCAATGAGAACCTGAAAACGTTTGTTTCTGTTTGGAACAACAGATCCGGACGTTGAATTTGTCATGGCTTCTCTCTTGTTTTTTTCTACAGTAATAGTACACCACTATCTTATTTTCTCATATATGTGACTAAAATGACAGGAGAGATTTTGAGGAGAAGGTTAGCTGGTGAGTGCTCTGTAGATTTCTGGCATACGCACCGGAAGTTTACGTACATCGTCAATAAAAATATAGTTGGCAGGGCCATACATGTGTTTCATGTACTCTTTTGCCTCCTGGTCGATGGTGATGCAGAAGGGGTGAATGTCAGCCGTTTTGGCCTCGAGCAGGGCGTGTCTTGTATCTTCGATGGCGTATTGCCCCTTGTAATCATCGTAATCTTCAGGTTTTCCGTCAGTGAGAGTGATAATAAGACGGGCTTTGGCATCCACGTCTTGTAGGATTTTTGTTGCATGGCGGATGGCTGGACCCATACGTGTGTACTCGCTTGGGGCGATGGATGTTAAGCGTTCTTTCACTTTGTCGCCATAACTCTCATTGAGGTGTTTTACATGGAAGAATTCACAGCGAGAGCGACGCATTCCTGAAAATCCGTAAATTCCGTATCTGTCCCCAAGAACTTCCATGGCTTCGGCCATAAGTACCAGGGATTCTTTGAGGGCTGTATTAATCCATCCGCTGGTGGAATTTGACATATCGACTAAGAAGAGTACGGCAATGTCTCGTTCGTCTCGTTGTAGGCGAATAAATAAACGATCTGATCCGGGCAATCCTGCTTTTGTGTCTGATATCGACTCAACAAGCGCATCAAAATCGATATCATCCCCTTCGCGCTGGCGTTTTACAAAATGTTCCTGGCTACGCATCATCTCGAACTGATGGCGCAGACGGATGGTTAAACCATGGTATTTGTCCAGAGTGTTACGAATAAATGATGAATGAACAGGTGTCAGTGATTTACAATGGAGCGTGCACCAGTTTTTACGGTAGCCCTGACGCCTGTAGTCCCATTCATCGTAGGAAATATTTGTTGCTCCTTCTGGCGTCGGATCTGTTTTACTGGAACTTTCGATGTCCTGCTCAAGCATAAGGTGGCCAGCTTTCCCGGCAGCGCTTGAAATGAATTTTGCTGGCAGGTGGCCAAATTCTTTGAAGAAGGTTTTGCTGAATTCTTCTAGTTCCTGTGGTAGATCGATTTCCTGATTATTAATGGTGACAAGAAGCGGTGCGTCGATATCCTGTTTTGCGGTACCGGCGAATTCACTGTCCATTACCATGGTCACATCCGACTCGGCAAGATTGTTTCCACTTTTTTTATCCTGATCTTCCTGCATGAGTGCTGCAAGTTCTTTTTTAGAGAGGGAGAGCAGGTACGTGGCCATAAGATCACTCAGCTCTTCACCCATTTTCTGTTCTTTTATTTTTCCTGCGGTTACTACCTGACCCAGCTTAAATACCCCCTGGAAGGAAAAGGTATTCAGGAGTGACTCGTCTTCTCCCTGTTCCGAATCCTTATATAGAAGTTCAGTGATACGCATGGAGTCGTGTGGGGCTGCAAGTCCCTCCGTATAGGCCTTACAATCAGGATTACAAAGTGTTTTTGCTAACAGTGAATTTATATCTTCTCTGTTTGCAATGATGGCAAGTTGCAGGGGCGATTGTGGAACAGGATGTTGAGATTCGTCTTGTAGTTTGTCAAAAATATGTTTCTCAGCAGCCTTCATAAGACCTGGCAGCTCCTGATTAAGAAAGACACGCACCCGAATGGATTCAAGGTTCTGATAAATGGCACTCGCCAGAAGAGGGGACTTGAAACTGTTGAAAAAGTCTTGAAGATCCTGAGTTTTATTAGGGCTGCTCAAAAAACTGTTACAGGCAATAAATCCCCACTGGAAAGTGAGCATGAGTTTGTAGAGGAGAAAGTTGGTGTCGTAATTAGTGGAAAAGTTGACTTCCTCCGGGACAAAAATGGTTCTCGTGTCAGTGTAACATTGACGAGATACAGAAATTCGTAGATCATCCCGTGCGATACCACGGATGTACGGCAGGAGCTGTTTGCTGGCCACACTAAGAGGCAAGCCCCCGCTGCCTTCCAGTTTAGAAAGATATTCTTTGAGATCATCCTGCATAAAACGCTGGGCAGCACGGAGTCCCTTTGTTTCGTAGAGATCGAGGGTAGTACCAATCCAGCGCGGAATCTGCTCAAGGGATAATGTGTGCAGTGCTTCCGGCAGAAGTCGCAGAAAGTCGTAGCAGAGGGAGTGAGAAACAGGCCAGATCACCGGCACATGGCCTAAGGCAGCTTCACAGATAGCATCGCTTTTATCGGCGAAAGGATCAAGTACTTCTTCCACATCCCATTCATTTGGAATGTCGGGAGCGACCAGATCGTAAAAACGTTTTGTGAGAGTTGCGGGGCGCATTATTATATTAAAAAATGGAGCTTACCATTTCCTGCAAGGCTCCAAGCAGTTCAGGGTCATCGCTGAGTGGTTCGACAAGTGCTGCCCGACAGGCGGTGTGGATGTCGATACCACTACCTAGCAGTTGGCCAGTCTGGATCAGTAATCTGGTGGAAGCTCCTTCGGCCAAGCCTGACTCCTTCAAGCTTCGTGTCATTCCAGCCAGCTTTACCAGAGATCGGGCAATATCTTGTGTTACATTTCCTTCACGCAATACAATCTCGGCCTCCATTTCAGGGCTGGGATAGTCAAAGGAGAGAGCGACAAAGCGTTGTCTGGTGGATGGTTTTAAATCTTTCAAAACACTTTGATATCCCGGATTGTAGGATACGCTGATCATGAAATCCGGTGGTGCATTGAGAAGTTCTCCCCGTTTCTCAATGGGCAATTCACGGCGGTCATCGGCTAAAGGATGGATTACTACTGTAGTGTCTTTTCTGGCCTCTACAATCTCATCAAGATAGCAGATAGCACCATAACGTACGGCAAGAGTTAAAGGGCCGTCGGTCCAGACAGCTTCGCCGGAACGGATGAGATAACGACCCACAAGGTCACTGGTGGAAAGATCGTCATGGCAGGAAACGGTGATTAAAGGGAGCTTGAGTTTCCAGGCCAGGAATTGCATAAATCTGGTCTTGCCACAACCGGTTGGCCCTTTCAAAAGAAGAGGTAGACCGTTTTTGTGTGCAGCCAGGGCTATTTCGATTTCAGAACCCGATGGCAGGTAGTACGGTTTTTCAATGATAAGATGCTCTTCCAATCGCTGATTTTGTTGCTTCATATATTTGTAAAACTCCAGGCTTATATTTGTTATGAAAAATGTAAGATATAGGCTATATAATGTGAACGAAAAGCCTTCCTGTCAAGAACGGTTATCAACATTCCGCTGGACAATGCGGTATCAGACGAATTTTCAAAAAGTTAAAGATTTGTCTTTAGCAGGAAATGGGCTTTTGTACTATATATTGTAGATAAACCTTGTCATGCACCACACGTGTGGTGTATAAACATGTTCGAGTGAAAGGCCGCAAAAATGCTGATTTGGTCATTTACTTGCTATTGAACCTTCCTATATTATCATATAACAAGAGGAAATTATGACCCCAGATTTAACAAAACAGGAACTCACCAAAACTGCCGAAATTGTCCTTAGTAGACGTTACTATTTAAAGGATGAAAGCGGTGAGCCTGTCGAGTCATGGGAAACATTATGCAAACGCGTGAGTAGTGCTGTTGCTGAGGTTGATAAAGACAGCGATCAGCATGAGGCGCTTCGCGAATCTTTCTTCCGTATGATGTACCATCTTGATTTCTTGCCAAACTCTCCTTGTCTAATGAATGCAGGTACTGATCTTGGTCAGTTGTCTGCTTGTTTTGTTTTACCCATTGAAGATTCTATGGATGGTATTTTTACAGCCATTCGTAATGGTGCCCTCGTCCATAAGACAGGTGGTGGTACTGGTTACTCCTTCTCACGTCTTCGTTCACGTAATGCTTCTGTACGTTCTACCCAGGGTGTGGCTTCAGGTCCGCTTTCCTTTGCTGCTGTTTTTGATGCCGCAACGGAAACTATTAAGCAGGGTGGAAAACGTCGTGGTGCTAATATGGGCGTGTTACGTGTGGATCATCCGGATATTATGGATTTTATCTGTGCCAAGGAAGATCAGGGCGTTTTTACCAACTTTAATTTCAGTGTTGCCATCACCGATGCATTTATGAAAGCGGTGGAAGATGGCGATGAATACACGTTGATTGAACCATCAAGCGGTGAAGATGTCGGGGCTCTGAATGCTTCCGAAGTTTTTGAAAAAATCATTGATCTTGCCTGGCATAACGGCGAGCCCGGTGTGTTGTTTATCGATGCAGCCAACAGAGACAATATGACCCCTCAACTTGGTGACTTTGAAGCAACAAACCCCTGTGGCGAACAGTGGCTGCTGCCCTACGAAAGCTGTAATCTTGGATCTCTCAATCTGAGTAATTTTGTGAAGGATGGTAAGGTTGATTTCAAACGTATGGAAGGGACTGTTCGGGTAGCCACTGCATTTTTGGATAACGTCATTGACTGCAACCGTTTTCCCATCCCGGAAATCAAAGAAATGACTCTACAGACCAGAAAGATCGGTATGGGAATCATGGGTCTGCATGATATGTTGATTCAGCTTGGTCTACCCTATGGCAGCGAAGAAGGTCGTGAGATGGCCGCTAAAGTTATGGCTTTTGTTCGTGAAAAAGCGGAAGAGCGCTCCCGTGAGCTTGCGGAAGAAAAGGGTACATTTCCTGCGTACGATGAAGAGTTTCAGAAGTATGCACCCAGAAGGAATGCTGCTCTTACCTCAATTCAGCCCACGGGTACTGTCTCCATGATTGCTGATTGTGCCAGCGGTTGTGAACCGTATTTTTCAATTGTTATGATCAAAAATGTTATGGACGGGGATCGGTTGATCCTTGTTAATAAACACTTTGAGCAGATTGCCAGAGCTGAGGGTTTTTATTCTGAAGAGTTAATGACCAAAGTTGCGAACAGCGGGACTGTTATCGGGCACGATGAAATTCCTGAGAAATGGCAGGAGGTGTTTCGCACCGCTCAGGACGTGAGCCCCGAATCTCATATTAAGATGCAGGGAATACTACAGAAGAATGGTGTCGATTCTTCTATCTCTAAAACCATTAACCTGCCAAACAGTGCAACCCGTGAAGAGGTAAAAGAGTCATACCTTATGGGTTACAACATCGGTTGCAAAGGGCTTACCGTGTATCGTGACGGGTCCCGTGATTCACAGGTGCTGAATACCAAAGCCAGTGAAGCCGCCGAGCAGACTGCCGTTGTCTCATCAGCGGGTGGCGGGGTGAAGAGAAACCTTCCTGATATGCTCAGTGCCAAGCGTTATCGTGTAAAAGATCAGCATCAGAAATCAGTGTATATCATTGTTTGCTTTGATGAGAATGAGCAGCCCATGGAGGTTTTTGCTAAATTCCCCTTTGATAACCGGGTTGACTTGAAAGATAAGTCCACCATGTGGACCACTACCTGTCGTCTGGTCTCTTTGGCTCTGCGTTTTAATATTCCAGCTTCTGAAATCATTAAACAGCTTGATCGTTCAAGTGGACATATGCTTGACCTTCCTGCTCAGTTGAGTAAGTTATTCAAGTCATTTATGGCTAGTACGCAGCATGGATTTGCTGCAACCTGCCCCGAATGTGCTGGTAATGTGGTTTTTGAAGAAGGGTGCGAGACCTGCCATGATTGCGGGTATAGTAAGTGCTCCTAAGCGATTGAAGGTATAGTGAGAATAAATTTATGGGAAAGATAGGAAGAAACGAACAGTGCCCCTGCGGCAGCGGAAAGAAATTTAAACACTGCTGTTTGCCTAAAGAACAGGCTGGTTTGGTGCGCACTAATCCTGAAGCAGCATTGAAGATCTCTTTGCTCAGTGAGATTGATGCTATTGTGGCCGTTGCTCTTGAAAAGACTCAGAAGGTCAAAGAGCTTGGCGTCTTTATTCTGCTGGCCACTAAAAATGGTGATGCCTGGCTATTGGAGATTACTGATTCTGATGCGGTTCAGCTTGCTAAAGACGGTGAAGCTCTGGACATTCCAATTGATGAGCAGACTGACACCATAGAGATTAACTGGAGTCACACCTTTGACCTTTCGAAGAAAGAGTTTGAGCTTACTGCCTACAGTGATAAGTCTAAGACAGTGATGGCTGATTATCCGACTCAGGAAATTAATGCCTCCATCAAACGGATTAAAAAGCGTTTTCCAAGTGAAATTTTAGACCGTGTTCATGTGGATCCGGCTACTCAGGAGCAGACCCCCTGATATTTGCGGCATCATCTGCATCCATGCGTAGAGTTATCCGAATAGTCCCCGTGACAGTCGTTATGGGGACTATTTTTTTACTTTCACACCAGCCAGGCAACAGCCTGCATCTTCCCACATTTCCAGGGGCCGATAAATTAGCACATTTGATGGCTTATGCGACGCTTGCGGTGACTGTTTTCTGGTTTTTGGGAAAACGGGGCACGGAGCAGTTGAAGTCTACGGCTTTGTTGACGGTATGTTTCTGTTTGCTCTACGGAATGTCAGACGAGTTTCATCAGTCATTTATTCCATATCGTTCTGTGAGCGGATTGGATATTGTGGCTGATGTAGCAGGAGCAGCATTGATCGCTGCTCTCTGGTTCTTTAATGAACGGATACGGCAAAAGGTATCCCTAATGTGATACACACTAACTCAACGCTGTTTTCACCATCTGTGAAGCAATGCCCATATTCAGTTTTTCACCATACTCTTTTTTCAACGTCCCCATAACCATGCCGATAAGTTTCGGGTTCTTTTCAGGAAGCTTGGCAACAACGGCATCCACTATGCTTTGAGTTTCTTCAGGGCTTAATGTCTTCGGGATAAAAACCTCAAGTATTTCCACGGTATTGCCAACGTCAATACCCGCTTCGATGGACTGATTGGCCATCTTTAGCTCTCGTTTGGCAGCCGCCAGAACATCTTGTGCGTTGGGTTCCCTGTTGCCATCAGTTTTGGCTAGCTTTTGGGCAGCATCGAGAAGCATGGCAAGAATTGTGGATTTCTTTTGGTCTGTTTTTTTCGCAAGCATCATTTCCTTGCGTAGTTCTTTTATGTCCATAATCTTTTTTCTTGATAGAGTTTGCTTGTTTTTGGCAGCAGCGTCACAGGTTGTTCTTTTTTGTGACGCCTCCTGCCGAAATCGTGATGTTTGTGAATATTATCTTTGAAGCAGTTTCGCCATTTCTTTGGCTCCATAGGTGATAATTATGTCTGCTCCTGCACGTTTAATGGAAAGTAAGGTTTCAGCTAATACTTTTTCTCCATCAATCCAACCGTTTGCTGCGGCAGCCTTGATCATGGCATATTCACCACTCACATGATAGGCGGCAATAGGAAGGTCAAATTCGTCATTGAGGCGACTGATAATATCAAGATAGGCAACAGCGGGTTTAACCATGAGGATATCAGCGCCTTCATCAACATCAAGCGTTGCTTCACGCAGGGCTTCTTTGGCATTGGCAGGATCCATCTGATAACTGCGTCTGTCTCCAAACTGTGGGGCACAATTAGCAGCATCGCGAAACGGGCCATAAAAGGCGGAAGCGTATTTAACGGCGTAGGACATGATGGGAATCATATCAAAATTTTCTTCATCAAGACTTGCACGAATCTCAGCAACTCGGCCATCCATCATGTCTGAAGGGGCAACAATGTCTGCACCAGCCTGGGCGTGGGACAGGGCCGTTTTTGCTAGGATTTCGAGGGTAGCATCGTTATCAACGGTTTCGCCGATAAGGCAGCCGCAATGGCCATGATCGGTGTATTCGCAGAGGCAGACATCGGTGATGATGGTAAGTTCTGGTGATTTGTTTTTCAGTTCACGGATACCGCGTTGGATAATACCGTCTTTGGCATGTGCACCGCTGCCCATGGCATCTTTTTGCTCAGGCAGACCAAAGAGCAGCATGGATTTTACTCCAAGGCTTAAACATTCTTCTGCCTCTTTTGACAACTGATCCACACTCATTCGAAAAACTCCGGGCATGGATGGAATCTCTTCCCGTTTGTTTTTCCCGGGCACGATAAAAACCGGAGAGACAAACTGATCTGGAGAAAGGTGCGTCTCACGGATGAGGGCACGCATGTTTTCATTTTTACGTAGACGGCGGGGGCGATATTCTGGAAAGACCATTGGGATTTCTCCTAAGTAGTAATGTTGAGACTTTTTAGTTTTTTATGTAAATGACTGCGTTCCATACCAACGCTTTCTGCGGTCTGGGATATGTTGCCTTCATTTTCGTTAAGTTTTAAACGGAGGTATTCCTGTTCGAATTGTTTTTTTGCTTCCTTGAAACTTGTTTCCCTGTAGGGCAGTAACGTTTCATTGCCAAGTTCTGCCATGGGAAGGCTCAGGGATGTCGGATTTAGAAAAAGTGTGATGTCTTCTTTGTCAATACAGTCAGAGCCACACATAATGACTACTCGTTCAACAAAGTTTTTTAACTCCCGTACGTTTCCCGGCCAGGAATGTTTAGCCATTAGAGTTAGAGCATCTTTGGTGAATTCTTTCCTGGACATGCCTTTATTGTTCAGTGTCGCCATGAGGTCTTCAGTCAGCAGTGGAATATCTTCTAATCGTTCAGCAAGATCCGGCACTCGAATGGGAACCACATTAAGGCGCCAGAAAAGATCCGCCCGGAAGTTTCCAGCTTCGATCTCTTTTTCAAGATTCTTATTGGTGGCAGCAAGAACCCGGACATTGACGGAGATGGTCTTGTGCCCACCCACCCGTTCGAAGGTTTGTTCCTGGAGGATACGCAGGATCTTGGCCTGGGTTTTCATGCTCATATCCCCGATCTCATCAAGAAAGAGAATCCCACCATCGGCCTGGTCAAATTTACCTCGTTTAGAACTATGTGCTCCGGTAAAAGATCCCTTCTCATGGCCAAAAAGCTCAGATTCTATGAGTTCTTCAGGAATCGCGGCACAGTTTACTTCTACCATGGGCTGGTCTTTGGCAAGGGACGCACGGTGAATAGCCTGTGCCACTAGTTCCTTTCCTGTCCCGTGATCACCACGAATAAGCACCCAGGCGTCGGTTGGTGCCACTCGTTCAATCTGGGCTTTCAAATCTAAGATTACCGGTGACTTCCCTGTGATTTGAACTCTGGTATCTGTTTTTTCCCGCAGGATTTTATTTTCTGTTTCCAGTTGAGAAAAGCGAAGACCATTGGTGATGGCCAGAATGATCTTGTCGTAGGAGAGAGGTTTTTCCACAAAATCAAAGGCACCTTTACGCGTGGCCTGGACAGCTGTCTCAATTGTTCCATGGCCGGAAATCATAATAACCGGTAAGGAGTAGCTCTTTTTTATCTTTTCAAGGGCGGTGAGCCCGTCCATATTGTCGCCCAGCCAGATATCCAGAAGGATCAGGTCGATACTTTTTTCTTCTAAAATAACAAGTCCGGACTCTGCACTTGAGGCACAAACAGGGGTGAAACCTTCATCTTCGAGGATGCCGGAAAGGGATTCCTGGATGGAGATCTCATCGTCTATTATCAGGATCTGTTTTGTCATAACAAGTGATTATCGGTTTAGGGTCGCACTTTTGTTGCCAAGAGGTAGTTCAATGGTGAAAATCGACCCTTGGGGGCTGTTGTCATGTACTCGAATATATCCGTTATGGTCGGAAACGATGGTGGAAACAATGGCGAGCCCCAAACCTGTGCCACTCTTTTTAGTGGAAAAATACGGTTCGAAAAGCCGCGCCTTTTCGTCTTCTGTAATGCCTGGCCCTGAATCACAGACTTGCAGGTAGAGATTTTCTTCCTCTTCATCAAGTGCCAGGACAATATCTATTGTACCGCCCTCGGGTAAAACTGCAACTGCATTGTCAAGGAGGTTGATAAGGCAACGTTTAATCTGCTCAATGTCAAAGCTGAAAACAGGGATTGTGTCGAGTGAGTCAACCAGAAAAGTGATATTGGTATGTGCCTGTTTGTAGAGAACAAGTGTCTCAGCTATCATTTTTGTTATGTCGGCAGGCGCGCAGTTTATTTTAGGCATTCTTGCAAATTGGGAGAACTCGCTGACAAGCTGTTTCAGTTCGTCGACCTGTTTGATAATGGTATTGGTACACTGGTCAAAAATTGTATTTTCTTCTGCCAATATTTCAGGATATCGCCTACGCAGACGCTGGGCAGAGAGCTGAATAGGGGTGAGTGGGTTTTTTATCTCATGTGCAATACGCCTTGCAACTTCTCGCCAGGCAGCCATACGCTGCATTTTTTCGAGTTCAGTGAGGTTGGCAAAAACCAGTACGTAGCCCAAAGGTTTGTTATCTTCACTGGTTAGTCTGGTGAACGTTATCAGCAGGGAAAAGTTCTCTTTAAGGATTGACAGCTTTAAGTGCTGGCGTACAGAGGTTTTGCCGGTAATTTGCAATTCAGTGATAAAGTCTTCAATAATATGTGCATGTTGTGGCGGTAATATCTCGGTGTATTTTCGGTTGAGAAAAAAGTCTTTGCCAATATTAAGCAGTTTTTCAGCAAATCTGTTGATGGTAGTGATTGTGCCGTTATCGGTGAGAGAAATAACACCAGCTTCAACATTTTGGAGGATGATTTCAGTATATCTGCGCCTATCTTCCGCATCACGGGAGCTTTTCTGTAGGGCATGGAGGGCGTCAGCCAGTTTAGCGTTACTGGAGCTGACGTTGGCAGTCATGGTATTAAATGAATCAACTAGCTGCCCCATCTCATCGTTGGATTCTTTTTCCAGCACGAAACTGAGATCCCCTTCGGCCACACGTCTGGTCGCCACAGCCATTTTATCAAGAGGCTCTGTGATACTTCTGGCAATATAGAGGCCAAACCAGATAGCTGAAAAGATAATGAGCAGGGTAACGATCAGTAGAATAATGAGTATCCAGAATTTGAAGGGTTTTTTCAGGTATTTAAGCTGGCTGTAATCTTCAAGTCCTTTGGAAATAAGGTTGAGGCGATCAAGTTGTTCTTTTTTTATGAGCAGAGTCGTTATCAGAAAGGCTTCTCGCTCAGGTTGCCAGGGAAGCGCGATAGCACTTATTTGTCGAACCAGATCACCAATTCCTGATTCCTGAATCACTATTACAGATTTTCCGGTCTGTGTAATTTTGTCCAGAGTTGACTGGGGGATGGGAATCTTTTTCTGGCTGGCAAGCAGGGGAGAGGCGACGGTGAATAATTTGTTTCGCTGCTCACTGATAAGAGTGAAGCTTAAACCGTTTCTAGTGTCGTAGGCTTTGAGTATAACCTCCATGCTTTGTTCAAAAGCTTCAACAGTTGAATTGTTTTTGCTCTGAAGGATGAGCCGCTTTTCGACGGTATCCCCAAGGACTGCAACCTCATCTTTTGTGTCTTGAAGATGTGCTTTTGCCAGTTCCAGTGAATTCTCCAGTGAGATTTCAATGTTTGAGTTAAACCAATAATCCATGGAGGTGGACACAAATTGCAGGGAGATAAAAAAGAGGAGGATGGTGGGAATAAGAGACAGTGAAATAAAAGAAATAACCAGTTTGGTTTTGAGTTTGGAACCCAGGATATTTTGTCTCGATTCAAAAAACAGCTCAGCCAGATTCCGAAGAATCAGGAAGAGCATGAGCAACACTAGAATAACATTGAGATTGATCAGTCCAAAGATCAGGATATCACTGGATATTGGCAGGGAAATATCGACCTTTAAAAGGGATTTCTCAAGCCATACAACAAAAGGGATGAGACAGAGGCACAACAGAATGATCCAGCGGATCATACGTCTTTTCTTTTGTCGTTGCTGTGGACTGAGCCTTGCTCTACTCAGTTCCTGTGGCAGTTGACTTATGCTGTTGGGGGCATCTTCATCCATGGCGGAGATACAAGCTTAATAGGTAAACTCTATGCTATACCAATCCGTTTCCACGTTGCCAAGGGAGATAAAGGGGATAACGTAATGGAGATTCATAGGCAGTGTTTTTTCGTAGAGTGCGGCTTTCATACGAAGTTTGTAAGAACTGTCAGGTGTGAGTTTTGCAAGTTCTATAACTTTAAGCCCGTTTATTTCATTCATGATTTTCATGGCTTCTGTCAGTTCTGTGAAAGTCATGGTTCTGTTTCGCTGTTCGTCCAACTGCAACTGATATTGTTCTTTTACTGTATCATACTTCAGGGTGTGAACAAATTCCAGGTAGCTTAGTTCTTCATTCGACCAGTTTTTACGGATATGGATAAGTTCCACGAGGAAGGTGAATTGCATAGGGATACCACTGTGCAATGCTTCTTCAAGTTCGTGTTGACCATTGTTGTCCAGCAATGCAAAGAGCAGAAGGTGGCTGTTGGAGGTTGTGAGGGTAACATCTTTAAACTGAACACTGTTTTTTGTTTCTGCCAGCACATTGCTGTTCACGGCAAAGAACAAGAGAAAAGTAAGGAATATTAGGTGAATTGGAAATCGCATATAATATGAAAAAACAAACAGGGTTATTAGTTGAGCTCGAGCAGTTATGGAGGTAAAAAACTTCTTATAAATATACTCGAATACAACGCTTTTGTAACTACCACCGAGAATGAATAATACTCAAGTGTAAATACCTTACCCAAATTCTTTTTAAAAAACTCGAAAAGAATTCTGAGCTATTATAATCCCGAGAGAGGGAGTTTCCCTTGACAGGACCAGAAGAGGACATTACTTTGTGCATATGTTATTAATATTTTCCTTAAAGAAAAAACCGTTATCCATTTTGGATAGCAGAAAAATATATAGTTTTTAACCATTTATTAGGAGGATAGTATGAACCGTAATGATGACCTTTATTGCACTGAAAGTAGTAAAAGTGTGACCCAGTTTGTTGCTGATTTCACGACGGTTGTCGAGCAGTATGCCTTTGTCGTGAACAATCTGGATTCCATGGATATGAAGAAAACATTTAGAGCTCATGGCGGAGAGGTTTCAGAAGAGTTTGATTTGCATATGATGCAGTTATGTAAACCAACCAAGGCCGATAAAAGTCTGACCATGAACCCTGAACGTTCCATCCTCATGCCCAAGTTTGTCATGGTGTTTTCTAAAGACGGAAAGACGCAGATTCGTTATTTAAGCTACAGTGCTGCGCTTATCGCCGAACTCGTTCAGGATGATGCTAAATTCCCTGAATCCCTTGCCCAGACCTTTGCAAAGATCAGATCCATGATAGATGAGGCAAAATAGTCATGTGGAAATTTCTCATTTCAATCAACAAAAAGCTGGTTTATGCCATACCGGTGATGATCGTCCTTGGCTTTATTTTTGGGAAAAGTGTTGGTGGAGAGAATGTTAAGCAGTTAAAAAGTCTGATACTTCCTATGACATTTCTCATGGTTTATCCCATGATGGTCACTTTGAATATCAAATCGTTAAAGGCTGGCATAAAAAATGTCAAACTACAGCTGACAACCCAGTTGATCAACTTTTGTGTTGTGCCTTTTCTGGCATATGGTCTTGGACTTTGGTTCTTTCCTGATAACAGTTATATGGCACTGGGACTGCTCCTTGCAGCATTGTTACCCACCAGCGGCATGACCATCTCATGGACAGGTTTTGCCAAAGGAAATATGGCTGCGGCAGTCAATATGACAGTTATTGGTTTGACTTTAGGCTCTCTTGCCACGCCTCTGTATGTGATGCTGCTTCTTGGCGCAAAGGTGGATATGAACGTTGTGTTGGTGATGAAACAGATCATGTATATTGTTTTTATCCCCATGTTGTTAGGGTATCTGACACGTTCTTATTTCCTGAAGAGAATGGACTTGAAAGAGTTCAAACAAAGACTGGCACCACGATTCCCTGCACTCTCCACCATTGGCGTGCTTGGAATTGTTTTTGTAGCAATAGCTTTAAAGGCTGATAAGCTTTCCCAGGATCCCATGGTTTTGTGGATGATTTTAAAGCCTTTGCTGATTATTTATTTTGTGAACTATGCTCTCGGTACCATTGTTGGTAAAATGATGTTTAATCGAGGGGATGCCATTGCTCTGGTTTATGGTACGGTAATGCGGAATCTGTCCATCGCACTTGCCATTGCTATTAATGCTTTTGGTGAGCAGGGCGCTGATGCTGCACTGGTTATTGCAGTATCTTACATAGTGCAGGTCCAGTCAGCAGCTTGGTATGTGAAGATAACAGACAGGGTGTTTGGAGCACCGGAGAAAGAAGTAGCGTAATTGTTTGTTGTAAACAACACCGGTGATGAACAGTAAGCCGGCACTTAGTATAGTCCCCCCTTTAGGGGGTAAGTACCTTCACCAAATTCTTTTAAAAAAACACGAAAAGAATTTATAAGGTTCTAAAAAAAAACAGCCTGATGTGCTGAAAGAAGGAGAACTAAAGAATGAAAATTGCAATACCAACTAACAATCCTGGTGGTATGGAAGCTTCCCGGTCAGATCATTTCGGCCATTGTGACGTTTTTACGGTCGTTGAAGTTGATGCGGATAAAAAAATTGCTTCGGTGGAGATGTTGCCAGTTCCGGATCATGATGCCGGTGGTTGTATGGTGCCTGTAACGACCTTAAGTGATGCTGGAGTTGATGCTATCGTTGTTGGTGGAATAGGTGCACGCCCTATGCAGGGATTTGCTGAAGTGGGAATCGATGTGTACTGGGCTGATAAAGACAGCATCCCCAGCGCTGGAGATGTTATGGAAAAATTTTCAGCAGGTCAATTACCCAAAATGAATGTTGACCAAGCTTGCTCTGGCGGAACCAATTGCCATAATTAATCGCCTTTAGTAAGGTTGTAGATGCAAGAATTGCTTTGATTTTTGAAATTATGCGGGTATTATAGACATATACCCCTTGTTAAGACGGCAGGATACAAACCTGCCGTCTTTTTTTTAATCCTTTTTTTTTACCGACGTGAGCCATGTCTCCTAGACCAAAGAAAGAAAGAAAATGTGAAGGGAATTTTTGTGGGCGAGCTTTTAAACCTACAGGAACCCCACTTTCCAAGTTGATCAAGATCGAGCTTTTTCGGGACGAGATGGAAGCCTTACGGCTCTGTGATCGTGAAGGAATGACTCAGGAGGAAGCTGGCCAGAAAATGGGCGTTTCCAGAGGGACTATTCAACGCATCATCACTATTGCCAGAAGAAAAACTGCAGAAGCCATTTCTGAGGGGCGGGCGCTGATTTTTGTGGATGATTGAGAGAAATGGCTTTTTTAAATTAAATATTTTCTCTCGTCTTATGGAATGTTATCTCCGGCCATTTTTCCATAAAGAAATTCAGCATCCATTCATTTTGTGCTAGGTGGGTGAGAAATCCTTCAGCATCGTAGGCTAGCGACATCTGGTTTTTCTGCTCAAATTCGGCCAGTTTTTTCTTGTCTTCACATTCCACCCAACGTGCAGCCTGAAAGTCTACAGGTTCGTAAATCGCTTCCACGTTATATTCGTTTTTCAATCTGGCAACGGTCACTTCAAACTGTAATACACCAACCGCTCCCATGATATGAGCTGAGCCGATGATAGGTTTAAAAACCTGAATGGCACCTTCTTCAGCTAATTGTTGCAAGCCTTTGTGTAACTGTTTCATGCGTAATGGGTCTTTGAGGATGACTCGGCGGAAATGTTCCGGCGCAAAGTTTGGGATTCCTGTGAATTTCAGTTCTTCTTTTGGGGTGAAGGTGTCACCAATTTTAATTGTTCCATGGTTATGCAGACCTATGATATCTCCTGGCCAGGCCTCTTCTACATTTGCTCTGTCCTGTGCCATGAAGATGGTGGCGTTGGAGAGTGTAATGTCTTTGCCAAGGCGGTGGTGTCTGACTTTCATTCCTCGGGTGAATTGTCCTGAGCAGATCCTGAAAAAGGCTATGCGATCCCGGTGTGCCGGATCCATATTGGCCTGAATTTTAAAGACAAAGCCGGAAAAGTTTTCTTCAGTAGGTAAGACTTCACGGGTTGTAGCGGCACGTGGTTGTGGTGGTGGAGCCATTTCGACAAAGGCATTAAGAAGTTCACGGACCCCAAAGTTATTTACGGCAGAGCCAAAAAAAACGGGAGTCTGACTGGCCTGTAGGTAATGGTCATATTCGAATGGATTGGCAGCACCTTCAAGGAGCTCGATATCTTCACGTAAGACATTGGCATCGTGTTCACCAATGATTTCATCAAGACGTGGATCGTCAAGGGACTCAATGGTGATCCCTCCCTGATCTTTTGTTCCTGTACCAGCGGTGAAGAGGTGGATCTGCTTTTTATGAAGGTTGTAAACACCTTTAAAGGTTTTTCCCATTCCGATTGGCCAAGACATGGGAGTACATTCTATTTGCAGCTTATCTTCAATATCTTCCAGAATATCAAGAGGGTCCATTCCTTCACGGTCGAGCTTGTTGATGAAGGTGATTAGCGGCGTGTTGCGCATCCGACACACCTCCATCAGCTTTTCAGTCTGTGCTTCAACACCCTTAGCAGAATCAATCACCATGATGGCAGAATCGACGGCGGTAAGTACCCGGTAGGTGTCTTCAGAGAAATCCTGATGGCCTGGTGTGTCCAGAAGGTTTACTTCATACTCGCCATAGGTGAACTTCATCACAGAAGTGGTGACGGAGATACCACGTTCTTGTTCAATTGCCATCCAGTCACTGGTGGCATGGCGATTTGCTTTTCTTGATTTAACCGCACCGGCCATATTGATAGCTCCACCATAGAGGAGGAGTTTTTCGGTGAGCGTTGTCTTTCCTGCATCTGGATGGGAGATGATGCCGAATGTGCGCCTTTTGGCAATTTCCTGTTCAAGCTTTTTGGACATGATATTTAAAGAATAGGTTTAGATTTGGGTCTATTTGTAGTATAAAGTTCCTGTTTTACAGGCTCATCCCCATAGGGTAATCGTATTGCCCAGAAAGAAAACTAAAAAACACGTGAAAAATGGAAACAGAGAGAGCACGAAAGATTCTTGTCACAGGTGGTTGTGGTTTTATTGGCGCAAATTTTGTCAGATTATTGCTGGAGAAGCATCCGTCGTGGCGAGTGATTAACCTCGATAAATTGACATATGCTGGAAACCTGCAAAATCTTGAAGGTCTAGAAGAGAGTGAGCAGTATCGTTTTGTGAAAGCTGATATTTGTGATGTCCAGTCCATGGAAAAACTGTTTGAGGAAGAGCAGATAGATTCTGTTGTCCATTTTGCTGCTGAGTCCCATGTGGATCGCTCCATTACCGGACCTGCTGCCTTTATTCAGACAAATATTGTGGGCACGTTCTCACTCCTTGAAGCTGCCAGAAAAACGTGGTTTGATGGTTCCTGGAAGGGGAGTGATCCCTGCTTTCTTCATGTGTCAACCGATGAGGTGTATGGATCTCTGGGGGATACTGGTATGTTTACTGAAACCACACCATTTGATCCAAGATCTCCCTATTCTGCGTCCAAGGCGTCATCAGATCATCTGGTCAATGCCTACTTTCATACCTATGATATGCCCATTCTGATTACCAACTGTTCCAATAACTACGGACCCTATCAGTTCCCTGAAAAATTGATCCCGCTCGTTTTTCATAATTCCATGAATAATAAAGCGTTACCTATTTATGGGGATGGAAAGTATGTGCGCGACTGGCTCTATGTGAAAGACCATTGCGAGGCAATTGTTGAAGTGTTGAATAAGGGGAAAGCTGGACAATCTTATAATATTGGTGGGAACAACGAAAAACAAAATCTGGAAGTCGTAACCCTTATCTGTGATACATTGGATAAAAAAGTTGGGTTGCCTCAATCGGGAGAACCCAGAAAAAATCTCATGGTGTCTGTCAAGGATCGCCTGGGGCACGATAGGCGCTATGCAATTGATGCCAGTTTTATAAAAGAGCAAATTGGCTGGGAGCCGAAAATAACCTTTGAAGTTGGGATAGAAAAGACAGTTGACTGGTATCTTGCCAATCAGGCCTGGGTGGATGCAATTATTGATGGAAGCTACAGAGGGAGCACGAAATGAAGGTGACTAAAACTGCAATTCCTGAAGTACTGATTGTTGAACCCACTGTGTTTGGCGACGAACGTGGTTTTTTTTATGAGAGTTACAATGAGCGCAAGTGGAAGGAATTGACCGGACTTGATACCCGCTTTGTACAGGATAACCATTCAAAATCTTCACAAGGTGTTTTGCGCGGCATTCATTATCAGATTGAACATTCTCAGGGGAAACTGGTGCGAGTAGTTGCCGGAGAAGTGTATGATGTGGCGGTTGATCTGCGCAAGAGTTCGCCCACGTTTGGCAAGTGGGTTGCGGAATATTTAAGTGCTGAAAATAAGAGTATGCTCTGGGTGCCGGAAGGTTTTGGTCACGGTTTTCTGGTACTTTCGGAAACGGCTGAGTTTTTGTATAGAACAACAGACTTTTATGCGCCGGAGCATGAGCGTTGTATTGTCTGGAATGATCCTGGTTTGAATATTGTCTGGCCTGGTGATGGGGAACCTCAGCTTTCTGAGAAAGATGTAAGGGGGAGCTTATTTGCTGAGGCAGAGTATTATTTGTAAAACGTAGGGACTTTCTTATCTGAATTCTATCATGCGAGTCTCTTGTAAAGGCTGATACGAATTAGATGAAAAACTGATTACACCCAACCTCAGGTGAGCATAGTAGTAATTGTTTGGAAACCGCAGGGTTACAGTAAATTACCGCCAAACGTCCACGCGACTACGTCGCTGCGGCATTGTTTGTCGGTAATTTACTATAACCCTTGCTACCAGCTAATGTAGAGAATTGTTTGTATTGCGTGTCTGAGCTCGAGTGGTTATCTTCTGTTCAGGTTGCAGTCTCCAACCTGATCTAATGCCTGTCCAAGGTGTTTGAAAAATAAAGCAGTCGCTTCATCGTTTGGTTTTTGGCTTAAACGCTCTTCATAGATGGTGAAGAGTTTTGTCAGTACGTGTGGAACATCCTCTTCTTCAAGATCTCCCATCGCTTCCCAGAGTTCATTTGTATTCATAGTAGTAATTTTAACAAAAAATAAGTGTCGCAAGATGGGTTTGAAAAAAACTTCATATTCAAGGCGCGCCGAATTTAAATCATTTCGGCGTACAGAAGGTACGTCGTAATTATATAAATTGGGCAGCAACGAAGAAGATGACGATTTTTTCACCCGAAAAAAGGGTATAAAACAGACCCATCACCATTCGAAGCGTAGGGTGTTGTCAAGGGCATCAACCCGGATAACCTTAACTGTCACTGTACTCCCAGGCACCGGAACATTCTGTCCAGGTGTTGGCATATCAATATTCAACAAGATATCAGTAAGCAGTAAAAATGTTTTCTTCGAACCAGAATCCAAAACAAGTGCCTTGAGTGGGATATTCTGCCTGACCTCAAGATATTTCAGCAACCAGTAGCGATGACGTTGCTGTCGAACACTATTGGCGTTGGCCAGCGTTCGTCCAATAACGGACGTAAAGTCTTTGCACATCTCTTCTGTGAACCTGAACTCTTCCCGACGTACGATGGAATGAATCTGATGCTGCATAACCAGGTCAAGCAAACGCCGGATAGGTGACGTAATTGTTGTATATTGATTAACACCCAGGCCACTATGGGGTTTTGCTGTAATCAGGAGTTCGCCCCGTGACAGCATCTTTCGCTGTTTCGAGTTGAGATACAGGTCGGTATCCATTCCGTGCACCACACGCTTATGTGGCGGCTTCTGGGATCGGAACAGACCTGGTGTCATTCTGTCCGAGACATAGCGTGCAGCCTCTGTGTTGGCCAGGATCATCATCTCTGAAACCAGTGTTCTGGATGGTGTATCAGTATCAGCGAGACTGACATGTATTTTGCTGCCATCATGGATGTGGATATTTACATCGGGGAAGGGCAGAAGTAGTGCACCGTTATCCAGCCGTTTGTTACGCAGTTTCATGCGAAGTTCGTTGAGGATAAGAAGTTCTGGATCCGTCTCGATCATGGTGTCCGCCTCATCGTAGGTGAGGCGTCTGGCAACCTTGATAATGGATGGATATATTCGCATACGTAGCACTTCACCGTCCGCGGACAGCAGAATCATAAAACTTAATGCCGCTCGTACTTCTCCTTGAATAAGGCTGCAAATCCCCTGCGAAAGATGGCGGGGTAACATGGGAATCTGCCCTTCAGGGAAGTAGATGGAGGTACCTCGCTGAAGGGCCTCCATAAAAAGAGGGTCTTCCGGACGCACATAATGCGCAACATCTGAGATGTGAACACCTACAAGAAAATTCTCATCCTGCTTTTCTACAGAGAGGGCGTCATCAAAATCGAGGGTGCTGGCACCGTCAATGGTCATGGGTTTCAGGTGGGTAAAATCTTTTCTTGCGGGATCTTGAAATAATTTATCAGTGCCCTGTTGTAAAAGCATTTCCGCTTGTTGAATAGCCAGCAGCGGAAAGTTAACTGGTAATTCTTTGCGCAGGAGAGGGATGTTCTCATTTTTGTCCCAGACTCCTGCTTTCACAAGGAGATGAAACGGGTCGTGGGGCCTTTTCATACCAGCTACTTTCAGGATCTTTCTGGCAATGTCGGCCTCTTTGGCCTCTCCTTCATAAATATAAAAATCACGTATGATTTTGATGCATGCTTTGGCCTCATCACTTTCCAGAATGTTTTCTGTGTCACCGGCAGCAATCTCTCGTAAGAGATCTGCCCCCTGCTCAATAAGAGTTAGGGTTTCAGCTTCTTTGTTACGCTGTTTCTGTAGCTGTTCAATTTGCTCGGCAGAATGGGCAACAACACGATTTTCTTTGTATTTGAAATAGAGACGGTCGGTGAATACGCTACGTAGGAAAGCGGCTACAATATTGTCGTCAGCATCTTTACCAAAGCTGAGTTCGGCAAGGAATGCTGGTTGAAAGGTATCGCTTGTTTCATCCGATGTGAGTTCCCAAATCTCCTGAAGATTTATGTTCTCCATAAGCTGGGTTCTGGTATTAGCTGTTTGTTGCAGTTGGCGGGTCAGTTCTTCACGGGCCAAGTCAACAGTGTGATTTGTGACAGAGGTGTGAACCACTCGGGAGAGGGGAAGATTCATCTCCCGACCATTTTGATTGATCAGGCGCAAGCGTTTTGCCTGGCTATCGATCACATAGGCACAGAGGAATTTTCCTCCATCCAGATATTCTATGAGCTTTCCTGTGCTTGACACGAGTAGTGGCCTTTCCGATCTATCGGTGAAATAAAAACTGTTATCTGGTATAGAACCCTTTTATACTGATTTATCATAAAACAAAACGCGCTTACTATAATGTGCTTTTGCAATAAGAGCACTGTAATTTTTTGAGGTACTGAAAATTGATTGATATGAATTTCCTTCAGGATGATATTCGCTCGGGTATGGTGGCCATCGTTGGACCGCCCAATGCCGGAAAATCAACGTTGATGAACTATTTGCTAGGGCAGAAAATATCCATTGTGAGTCATAAGCCCCAGACCACGAGAAATCGGATCTTGGGAGTGGTCAATGGTGCAGGTTACCAGATTGTTTTTCTTGATACTCCCGGTCTTCATAAGCCCAATCAGCCACTGAACCGTGAAATGGTACGAATTGCCATGGCTAGTTTGAAAGATGTTGATGCCGTTTTGTATTTGATTGATGTCTCACTTCCTCTTCCGAAAGAGGTGGAAAAGGGAAAGCAGCGGGAGCTGCTTGAGCAGATGGAAGGGGTAGCTTCACCAGTCATCCTGGTTTTGAACAAGGTTGATTTGCAGGAAAAAGAAATGTTACTTCCCATGATAGAAACATATACCAACCTCTATCCTTTTCACTCTATTCTACCCCTGTCTGCATTGACGGGTGAAGGTACAGATGCCGTAATTGAAGAGTTGCTTGCCCTTTTACCAAAAGGACCCAGGTATTTTCCGGAAGATATCCCAACAGATGCCAGTGAACGTTTTCTGGTGGCAGAAATTGTGCGGGAGAAATTGTTTATTCTTACCGGGCAGGAGATTCCCTATTCGTCTGCAGTAACCATCGAATCGTTTAAGGAAGATGAGAAAAAACAGATGACCACTATTCATGCCACCATCATTCTTGAACGAAGCTCACAAAAAGGAATTGTTATAGGAAAAGGTGGCAAAAAACTTAAATCCATTGGCACGGCAGCACGTAAAGATATCGAAAAATTGCTGGGCCAGAAGGTCCTTCTAAAGTTGTGGGTTAAAGTGAGAAAAAACTGGTCAAAAGATGAACGGTTCTTAAAAGAACTGGGTTTTTAGTACTTGCAACCATGCGGGACTTGCCTCAGTTCCGGCTTACTGTTCATCACCTGCATTAAAGTAGGTGGTGGAGGGCGGCGGCGATAGTTATGTATTTAACTGTTGAAAAATAAAGTGACTTTATGGTAGTAATGAAGTCTAAGCAGTTAGTTTTTTGACAATTTCATGCGTTAGAAGTATCAAACTGTAGAGTAAGGGACACGCGTTTTATACGCCACATCACAATGAGAAAAAATATCTGGCATATATTGTTAGCGCTGGTGATTAGCGCCTGTGTTGCAGCTCCTTCTGTGGCAGCTGATTGCAAAAGTTTGAAGATGGTTTTGAAAGCCGAACGGAATTTAAAGAAAAAGCGCAAGATGCTGGGTAATTTGATTATTCAATGTCCAGAAGATCCCGTTGTTAATTATAAATATGCGTTGAGCCTTGAACGATTCAGGAAGTACGATAAAGCCCTTGGGTATTACCAAAAAGCGGTTCTCCTGAATCCTCAAATGGGGAAAGCATTTGCTGGTAAGGGGGACGTTTACCTTTATCTTGGCTTGCTGGATGAGTCAATAGAGTCTTACAGGGATGCCAAAAAGCTTATGCCCCAAAATGATCGTGCTGCCAGTCGGCTTGCTCGTCTTGAAATCAAGAGAAAAGCTCTTGATGGCGGGATTGTGAGCGTTGGCGAATTTATTAAAGTCATGGATCATCGGGGTAAGATCTCTTCCAGCATGCCGTTACTTCTCACAGGTCCTGCATTGCAGTATAAGGTGGCTTTTGTGCAGAATACTGTGCAATTACGGCCTACCGGGATCAGACAACTGGCGGCCATTGGGCAGGCGATGCAGGACGATGCGCTGAAGTTTGTTCAGTTTGAAATATCGACTTATGTGGACTCGTCATACTCCTCTCCCCTGGTGGCATTGGAAGAATCCAAAAAACGTGTAAATATGATAAAAGATCAGTTGGTTACTAATTTTTTAATTGCCCCGGATCGTATTAAAGTCGCCTGGTATGGTGATAATCAGCCACTTGAAGTCGGAAGTTTTACCGGCTCCCGATCGTTGAACAATCGAGTGGAGTTTAAACGTCTGTTTGAGTAGGTACAGCTTCTTTCTTTGAATAGAGGTTCAGACTTTTCAGGATGTTCAGAGCTGTTCGTAGTTGGTTATCTTTTCTGAGTTTATCCTGCGCACCTTTGTGTTCGCCTTTTTCTTCTCTTTTTCTGTCGTTAGCAGATGCTTTTGTATTGTCACTGACGTTATTGAGGATGTGGTTCTTGAGATCCGCTTCTCGTACCAGTGCAAGTGGGAGTTGTTTGTCCTTTTTCTGTTTGACGAACGGAATAAAAGGGACTTCAACATCTGGCACGATTCCTGTCGCCTGGATGGATCTGCCGTCAGGGGTGTAATAGCGTGCTGTGGTAAGTCTCAGTCCGGCACCACCTGGCATTGGTAGAATAGTCTGTACAGACCCTTTACCAAACGTAGTAGTCCCAACGATAACTCCTCTTTTGTGATCCTGAATAGCACCTGCCACAATTTCAGAAGCACTGGCTGAACCCTCATTGACCAAGATGACAAGGGGGTAGTTGTTTTTACCATTATTGGCATGGGCCTGGAAAGTCATGTTCTGTTCGGGAATCCTGCCTCTGGTGTACACAACCAGCCCTTCCTCAAGAAAAGTGTCAGAAACAGATATGGCTTGGTCAAGCAGGCCACCTGGATTATTACGCAAATCAAGAACGAGCCCCTTGATTGTAGATTCTGCGTCTAATTTCATCAAGATTGCTTTTAGATCTTTGGTTGTCTGTTCCTGGAAGGTGGTGATCCGAATATAGGCGAACCCTGGCTCAAGAATAAGGCCATGCACACTGTGCAATGGAATGATATCGCGAACAATGGTGAATTCCCGTAACTCTTCCCAGCCATCACGGTAAATGGATATTGTGACGTCACTTCCCTTGGGGCCTCGCAGGAGTTTTACTGCCTCCATGGAGGGCATATTTTTTGTGGCTTCCCCGTTAATCTTGATAATCAGATCTTTTGCCATAAGTCCTGCCTTATCGGCGGGGGTTCCGGCAATTGGAGAGATTATGGTGAGAATGTGATCACGAATGGTAAGCTCAATACCAATGCCGGAAAAATTCCCGCGGGTCTCTTCCTGCAATTCATCAAAATCTTCGGCGGTGAGGTAAGATGAGTGAGGGTCAAGGGAAAGCAGCATGCCACTGATGGCACCTTCGATTGTCTTGTCGGCATCAATCTCTTCCAGGTAGTTTTCCTGTAAGATACTTAAAACGTTAGAGAAAATCTCCAGTTGGCGGTAGGTCGCCTCACGTTGTTCCTGTGAGATGGCAGCAAAAGATGTGTGGGGTATAATAACGATGAGGCTCAGGAAAAGAAGAGAAAGTGCAGTTAAAAATTTCACGTTTGGTCCTTTATTTGTGGTGGACTCATTATAAAAGTACTTCTGTATGTAGTTCTAAACAGAACCGGATTGTTTACATTCTATTGAGTGAGTCCCTTGCTGTCAATCCAAAGTAAAGGGTCAAGAGGCTTTGAGCCATGACGGATTTCAAGGTATATCCCATCATCCATAAGGGTTGCAGTATCACCGGTGAGGCCTATAAGATCTCCCTGAGTGATTTTATCTCCTTTTTTTACCAGGATCTTTTCAAGGCGTGAGAGGATGGAAAAGTACTGAAATCCGTGGTCTGTGATGATTGTATTGCCATAGCCGTGGAGATAGCTGGCATAGCGTATTTCTCCTTCAAAGATGGCACTTACCTTGTTGATGCCTGGGGCGGCAATGGTAATGCCGCTGCTTTGTCCCTTTATCCCAAGGCGATTTACACGTTGTTGTCCAAAAAAGGCCAGCACTTTGCCCTTCACGGGAGCGGGATGTTTTCCTTTGTCCAGTAGAAAACCTTGATCAAAGAGTTTGTTTTTTTCTTTTAAAGTGTCAAGGGAGCGAGAAAGACTACTTGCAGCTTTTTCCATTTCCACAACAGCTTGTTCGTGCAGTTCTTTCTGGGTTTTAATCTGGGTCAGCAGAATCTCTTTTTCCTGGACGGTGTTGTTTATTGCCTTATGTTTACCTTTGGCTTCGTGAATAAAGTCATCAAGGATAGATTTTTCGAGGTTTAAGGTGTCCTTGGTTTGCTGCAAAAGGGTAATGGATTCACGGTACTGTTTTATTATGTCGGTATCATATTTGATAAGAGTGGTGAACGAGTCCCGAAAGTTAAGCATGTGCGGCAATGTTTCCGAGGAAAAAGCAACATTGGCAACTCCGATTCTTCCCATCTTATAAAAGGCTTTGATGCGTTTTTGGAGGTGCTGTTGCACCTGTGTTTTTTCTTTCTTGGCGATTTGTTCTTCTGCTTCTTTTGTGTCAATTAATTCCTGTTGTTTCTGCATTTCCCCTTCAAATGCCTGTAGTTTGCTCAGTTGGGCCTGTAAAGTTGCGTCCAGTTGTGCCAGTTCGTCCAAAAGATTTCGTTCTTCTTCCTTTGAGGAGAGGACACGCTCCTGCTGGATGTCGATTCCATCTTGCAGCTTGCTGATATTAATGCGAAAGGTCTGGATACCTTTTTCGATGCGTTCTTTTTCAGCTTTCCTGCTCAGTTGGGCGAAAGAGTCGTCGCAAAGGAATAGAAAAAAACTACAAAGCAGAAAGAGTGAGAATAAAGCAGCTCGATAATGACAGCAATGTGTGGTGTGGGGCTGACCAAACATCAAATCTGGAGGAACTTACGGATGGAAGTATAACTGCCAAAGGCACAAAGAGATATTGAGGCCAGGACTATAGCAATCAGGATAAGAGGGGAGAAAAAGTCAAACTGAAAAAGGTTTAAAATACCAGGGCCTGTAAAACGGGTGCTGATCCACTGGAATAATCCATACAGTGCGATGAGTCCTATGACAGATCCCATTAGTCCCTGAAGAATACCTTCTATCAAAAATGGTGTCTGGATATAACTATTGGTCGCACCGACAAGTTTTAAGAGCTCCAGTTCATCTTGGCGGCCTAGAATGGTAAGGCGAATGGTGTAGGCAACCATAAATGTAGCGGTGAGGATGAGGAGTGTGCCGCTGAGTATTACTACAATGGTGAGCAACCGAACAAAGTGGTAAAAGCGTTCAATCCACTCCTGGCCGTACTGTACTTTCTCTGTGCCGGGGAGGCTGGTAAGGTATTCGGAGAAGAGCTTTATCTGGCTGTATCCCCTTAGACTCTTCAAGGGAACGATTTCAATGGAGGCGGGCAGGAAATCAGTTGGCATATCAAGGAGAACATCGGAATTCTCACCGAGTTGTTTTGCAAAACGTTCGTATGCCTCTTCGCGTGAGATAAAACGCAGTTCTTCAACCTCATCAAAATTGAGAATTTTGCGTCGAAGTTGCTCCTTCATCGCTTCTCCCGGCTCATCTTCCAGATATACAATAAGACTCAGGTCGTCTGTCAAACGATCACCGGCACCAATCATGTTGGTATAAATAAGGGAGAAGAAGGCAAAAATAAGGACAGAGAGGCTAACGGTCAGAAAAGTCATAACCTGGGAAGACCAGGTCTGCCGAAGGTTGCGTCCCGTTTGTCTGATTACTGCAAACCAGAAATTCATATTGTGTTCCCGCGTACGAGGGAATGGATCATGCCATCCCGTAGTTCCATAATACGCTTATTGCTATTCTCGTAAATGGATGCATCGTGGGTGGCAATTACGATGGTTGCCCCTGCCTTATTGCTTCTGGTGAGGAGATCCATAACTTTTTCGGTTGTGGTGCTGTCCAGATTACCTGTTGGCTCATCTACCAATATCAGCCGCGGAGAGTTGGCAACTGATCTTGCCAGTGTCACCCGTTGCTGTTCTCCCCGGGAAAGTTCGCCGGTGAGTAGATCGTGTTTGCTGGTTAGTTGTAATTGGTCGAGGAGGTCACGTACCCGTTGTTTAATGGCTCGTTGTTTTTTATAGGAAACTTCCATGGCAATGGCGATATTTTCGGCAACGGTACGATCATTGAGCAGTTTGAAATCCTGATAAGCGACCCCTATCCGTTGTCGTAACAGGGCGAGGTCTTTACCTTTCAGGCTGTTGATGTTGTATCCGGCAACTTCGATAAGGCCATTGGTGGGCATCTCCATATTGCAGATAAGTTTGAGCAGTGTTGTCTTGCCTGCCCCACTTCTACCAATCAGAAAAAACATTTCGCCCGTTTCAACAGAAAAGGAAATGTCCTTGAGTGCTTGAATATCAGGCGGATAACTGCGGCTGACCTTGATCATCTCGATCATATTGTTGCCGGAGAGTTTCTGCTGAACTGTGTTTTCCTGTGCTTCCATTTCCATATGTTTTGCCTGTGGGTCAGGCAAAAATCTTGTCAAATATTGCGTTAACAGTCTGTATGACTTTCGCTGAATCGTCCAGGGATACGTAGGATTCACCACTCAGTTCCTGATTGATAAGGGTGTCACTGGAGGGAATGATTCCACCTAGTTTCATGCCTGTATCTGTTACGGCCTCGTCTATCTTTTCCTGAAGTGCAGGAGGTATTGGCTGTGGCGCACGGTTTACAATCAGATACTGTTCTTTTATCTGCAACCCTAGAGGTTCGGTGATCTCAGAAATGCGTTTTGCGGTGAGAATGCCACGGGCAGATGGGTCGGAGGTTACCAGCAGGTAGTCGATGCTGCGCAAGTTCATGCGGCTTAAATGCTCCATGCCCGCTTCATTGTCAACGATGATATACTTGTAGTTATCTGCAAGTTTATCCATGGTCATTGCCAGATGCTGGTTGGCTGCACAGTAGCAACCGGGTCCGTCAGGTTGTCCCATAACGAGTAAATCGTAGCCGGTCTCCTCAATTAGCGCTTGATGGATTTTCATTTCCATAAACTGATCTCGAGTGATATGGGCTGGTAACTCCCCTTTTAGCTCTTTTCGTATCTGGCCAAGGGTTAGACCCACATCAAGATTGAGTAATTCGTTGAGGTTGGCGTTGGCGTCAGCATCAACAAGCAGGAAGGGTGTCTCTTTTTTTGCCAGTAAATATTTGGTGAGCAGGGCGGTGGTGGTTGTCTTGCCAGTTCCACCTTTGCCTGCCATGGCGATAATTTTGGGCATGCTTTATCTCTATATAAAGTAAATGATGAGTTTTTTCTTATGGTACAGGGTATCTATACTAATTAAGGCATTGCCCATTGTCAAATTTAAAGGGAAATTCAATTGCTTTTGCCAGATTCCTCTTGCAACTTCACGCCCAGTTGTTATTTTTAGAGGTTTTTGACGGTTATTATTTCTATTTCGATATTCATGTATTGTCATATCTTACGATGGATTTGTAAAAAACTGCATACTCGAGGCGCGCAAAAGTAAAATTATTTCGGCGTACTCTGGTACGTCGTCATGATTTTCCTTCTGTAGCAATGAAGAAGATGATGAGTTTTTATAAATCCATCAGATACTACCAAGGAGAGCATTATGGATTACAGGGACACCCTGAATCTGCCGAAGACCAAATTTAAGATGAAGGCCAATCTGAATCAGAAAGAGCCCACCTACCTTAAACGCTGGGAAAAAGAGGATCTGTATGGAATGCTGCAAAACCATGCGGAAAACAAACCACTCTACGTTCTGCATGATGGCCCTCCTTATGCCAATGGGCATATTCATTTAGGTACCGCTTTCAATAAGATTTTAAAAGATATTATCCTTAAATCCCGCCGTATGGCAGGTTTTAAGGCACCATATATCCCGGGTTGGGATTGCCATGGTCTCCCCATTGAACATAATGTGGATCAGGATCTTGGTGAGAAAAAAAATACCATTCCTAAGGTCGCGAAACGCGGTGCCTGTCGCAAATATGCACAGAAGTGGATAAAGACTCAGAAAGGCGAGTTTAAACGTCTTGGTGTTCTTGGGGATTGGGATAATCCCTACCTGACCATGAACTATGATTATCAGGCAACCATTGCTGCTGAATTTAACAAGTTTCTGCTTTCCGGTTCTGTTACTCGAAACAAAAAACCTGTGTACTGGTGCTCTACTTGTACCACCGCACTGGCTGAGGCAGAAGTAGAATATTATGATCACCGTTCTCCATCCATTTATGTGAAGTTTCCCCTGGTTGGAGACTTTTCTGATGTCGATCACTCCCTTGCAGGAGAGAAAGTCTCTGTTGTTATCTGGACCACCACTCCCTGGACTTTGCCTGCAAACCTTGCCGTAGCCTTTCATCCTGACTTTGAGTATGCAGCTGTTAAGGTTGGAGACGAAACTCTGATTCTGGCTAAAGAAATGGTCGAATCGGTCATGGAAGAAATGGAGATCAAAGAGTATTCCATCGCAGGTATTTTTTCAGCAAAGGGTCTTGAAAAACGCAAATGTCGTCATCCTTTCCTGGATCGTGACTCTTTATTGGTGCTTGCCAATTACGTAACCCTTGAAGCAGGAACCGGTTGTGTGCACACTGCTCCAGGGCACGGTGCAGACGATTACCTGACCGGGCTTCGTTATGATCTTGAAATTCTCTCTCCTGTTGACAGTGAAGGACGTTACACAGAAGAGGCTGGTCAATACGCGGGCCAGCAGGTACCGGCAGTGAACAAGATCATCAATGCTGATATGGCTGAAAGTGGAGCATTACTCCACGAAGACACTATCGAACATAGTTATCCCCATTGCTGGCGTTGTAAAAAACCGGTTATGTATCGGGCAACTCCTCAGTGGTTTATTTCCATGGAGGAGAACGATCTTCAGAAGAAGGCACTGCGTGAGATCGATAACGTTGAATGGACGCCAGCCTGGGGCAAACAGCGTATTGCATCCATGGTTGAAAATCGTCCCGACTGGTGTCTTTCCAGACAACGAACATGGGGTGTGCCCATCACTGTTATCAGCTGTACTGCTTGCGGTGAAGTTGTAAAGAGTGACGCACTTGTGGCAAAGGTGGATGAACTGTTCCGTAAGGAAGGAGCTGATGCCTGGTTTAGCCATGAGCTTTCGGAATTCTTGCCGGAAGGCCATAAATGTGTGAAATGCGGCGAGGCAGATTTTGCGAAAGAAGAAGACATTCTGGACGTCTGGTTTGATTCAGGAAGTTCCCATGCTGCTGTATGTGAAGCACGCGAGGAACTGCGTGTGCCAGCCGATTTATACCTTGAAGGCAGTGATCAGCATCGTGGCTGGTTTCAGTCTTCTTTGCTCACATCTGTTGGAACCCGTGGACGCGCACCCTATAAAGGCGTGTTGACTCATGGGTATGTTGTTGATGGGAAAGGAAAAAAGATGTCTAAGTCCATTGGCAATGTTGTTGCACCCAGTGAGGTTATTGAAAAGTTTGGTGCAGAAATCCTCCGTCTCTGGGTTTCAAGTGAAGATTACCGGGATGATGTGAAGGTCTCAGATGAGATCCTGAAACAGGTCGCAGACAGTTATCGAAAGATTCGTAATACCATTCGCTACATGCTTGGCAATCTCCCCGATTTTGATCCGGCAATACATGCAGTTGACTTTGCCGATATGGAAGAGATTGACCGCTGGGCTCTAGGGAAGTTTGAAGAGTTGCGTGAAAAGATCACAAACGCCTACGAGCGGTATGAATTTCACCCCATTCATCAGGCACTGAACTATTTTTGCGGTACCACCATGAGTGCCTTTTATCTCGATATTTTAAAGGATAGACTCTACTGTTCAGGAACCGACTCACGGCTCAGACGTTCTGCACAAACGGTTCTCCATGAAATCCTTGGTGGACTGTTGCAGTTGATGAGTCCTGTACTCACCTTCACCACTGCTGAAGCTTGGGAGCATCTCATGCACCTTGATGCCTCGGCACCTCTTCAGGAGAGCATCTTTTTCACAGAGTTCCCTGTTGCCAAACCGGAAAGACGTGATGCGGCTCAAGAAGAGTATTGGGGAAAACTGATGATTGTGCGTTCTGAGATCACCAAGGCTCTGGAAGCGGCACGCCGTGAAAAGATTATCGGCCATCCTCTGGAAGCTGAAGTTGCATTGGTTGTTAGTGGCGACTGGGCAGATTTTATTAGTTCAAGTGTTGAACAGGTAAAAGCCGTGTGTATTATTTCAGTTCTCACTGTTTGTAAATCTGAAACAGATTCTCCTGAACTTACTTTTCAGACTGGTGAGGATATTCCTGAGCTTGCCGTGGCTGTGCATGCTGCAAAGGGTGATAAATGTGAACGTTGCTGGACCCGCTCTACATTTGTCGGTACCAATGCGGAACACCCACAATTGTGTGAGCGTTGCCTCTGTGTGGTAAATGCAATGAATATTGAGGCACAGTAGAAAAAGGTGCTTTCTCTAATTCTTCTGCTGCTTGTTGTTGGGCTTGATCAGCTGACCAAAATGCTGACAGTGAATAATTTTGCCCTCTATGACTCCCTTGAAATTATTCCTGGGTTCTTCAACCTTACCTATCTGACCAACAAGGGAGCAGCTTTTGGTTTTCTTGCTGGCGTGGAGGCGGCCTGGCGACATTATTTCTTTCTGATTCTAGTCTCTATTGCTCTTGTGTTACTGCTGGTCGCGTGGTTTCGCCTACGAAAAGAACACCGTTTTTACGGGCCGGCTCTGGCTCTTATTGCCGGTGGCGCGATAGGTAATGTAATTGACCGTGTCCGTTTGGGTGCGGTGGTGGATTTTTTGGATTTTTATGTGGCTGGCTATCACTGGCCCGCATTTAATGTGGCAGATTCTGCCATTACGGTGGGAGTAGTTCTTTTTTTACTGACAAATTATCTGGAAGAACGGCAGAAAACAATCAGCAGTGAACACGAAGCTTCGTAAACTCGATACCTGAACGTGTTGAGAAATTTATATAGGTAAAATATTAATGAAAATAGCAATTTTGTTTCCAGGCCAGGGCTCTCAATTCTTGGGAATGGGACGAGCATTTATAGATTCTGACAGTGAATGTGCAGCCATCATGAAGAATGCAGCTTCCGTCTGTGATTTTCCTCTGGAGCAATTGATTGAAGTTGGCCCCATGGAAGAGTTGACCCGGGCCGTGTATCTACAGCCTGCCATAACTGTCACCAATCTTATCTGTTACCAGGGCCTGAAAAAGGCCTTTGGTGAATCACTGTCTGCTGCCTGTTTCGCAGGACATAGCCTTGGCGAATACTCAGCTCTTTGTGCGGCAGGAGTACTTAGTGTTGAGGATACCATCCGCCTGGTCATTAAACGTGGCGCTTTAATGGAACGCGAAGGCCAGATCAATCCTGGCGGTATGCGTGCAGTCCTTGGAAAAACCATTGAAGAAGTTGAAGCAATTATAGCAGAATGTGCTGATGCTGGAGTCGTGACCGCAGCAAATCATAATACCGAAATGCAGATTGTTATTTCCGGGAGTATTGCAGGGCTTGACGCCGTTGAAGCAAAGGCTGCTGCAGATGGCGCTCGTGTGATTCCACTGGCTGTCAGTGTTGCCAATCACAGCCCGCTGGTTGCCGATGCTGTCCCTGACTTTTCAGCATTTATGGATGGCGTAGACTTTATTGTGCCAGCGACTCCTATCTATTTTAATGTGTCTTCTAAAACAGAAGAGGATACCACTAAAATCAAAGAAATGATGGCTAGCCAGATTGCATCCCGTGTACGCTGGTTTGAAATTATCAGCACTATGATTGAGGAAGGTGTGGACACCTTTATCGAAGTTGGTCCCAAAACAGTACTCAAGGGTATGATGCGTAAAATTGCCCCCAAAGGCTATAAGTATACAGCCTTGCAGTTTGATACTCCGGAAGGGCTTGCCAAATGCATGGATAAATTGCAATAATAGGATAACAACACACCTCTGTTCAAGGTTGACTGAAAACAAATCGCTCGCAGAGGCGAGCTCCTACAGGGGTGCGGCTTGAATGTAGGAGCTCGCTCCTGCGAGCGATATCGTTGTGAAATGTATGATGATTGACAATTGTATAGATCATAAATCACATGGAAAAATCTCCGAAAAGGGAGATACTCTGAAACAAACCGAATCTACGTGATCACAACGGTAACTGTCGAACGCAAGCCCATTTTTCTCGAATTCTCGGCCGCGAGAGCACTAATCAATGTGTTACAAAAACATGAAGAGTTAGAATTTGCCAATACACTCTGTTTCGTCGTAATGCCAGATCATTTACATTGGATGATGCAGCTTGGAACGGTTCATGAGCTTAGCGGTACTGTGCAGGCAATGAAATCAATTATTAGCCGAAAACTTGGAAAAACTGTATTCCAAACAGGATTTTATGATCATGCGGTTCGTCGGGAAGAAGATATAAAAAATCTGGCACGTTACATTGTTGCAAATCCTCTCCGAGCAGGTCTGGTCAGTAACATTAACGATTATCCTCATTGGGACGCAGTGTGGATGTAGGAGCTCGCCCCGCAAGCGAATCTTTTTATTTGTCAACGAACCTTGATAAACTCGTAAAAACCCCAGAAACAGGATGGGGTTGTAAAAAACTTCATATGCGAGGCGCGAAATATTTCTATGATTTCGGCGTACTAACAACCCGAAAAAAGAGTACAAGCGCTCGCAGGGGCAAGCTCCTACAGGGGTGCGGCTTGGATGTAGGAGCTCGCCCCCGCGAGCGATATCATTGTGAAATTTATGATTATTGATAATTGCATAGACCATATAGCGCAGGGAGGAAAGATAGATTTCGATGAGGCATTAGCTCTTGCTGAGAAAACAGATCTTGACGAGCTGTGCCATGCGGCAGACACACTTTGTCGCAAGATCCATGGCCGGCAATTTGACCTCTGTTCCATCATTAATGCACGTTCAGGAAAATGTTCTGAGGATTGTAAGTATTGTGCACAATCCTCAAAATATAATACGGATATAACATGCTACGAGCAGATAGATGCAGAGCTGGCACTTGCGCAGGCTCGTGAAAATGATAGCTACGGCATAAAACGTCTGTCGTTGGTAACAGCTGGACACTCTTTAAATAGAGACCAACTCGCTAGCATGGGAGAGATGTATGAGACCATGGCAGCAAAAACAGAGCTTAAACTCTGTGCCTCCATGGGTTTTCTGACCCATGAAAAAGCAACGCTCCTTTATTCCTATGGCGTACGCAGATATCACTGCAATCTTGAAGCTTGCCGTGAATTCTTTCCCTCGATATGTACCACTCACACCTGGCAGGATAAGGTGGACACCTTAAAAATAGCCCGGGCTGTCGGTATGGATCTCTGTTCCGGGGGAATTATCGGCATGGGCGAGAGTGTAGAGCAGCGTTTGCAACTGGCCTTTGAGTTGCGTGATCTTGAAGTGCTTTCCATCCCTATTAATATTTTGTCTCCCATTGCCTCGACGCCTTTGGAAGATGTTGTTCCCATTGAACTTGATGATGTTCTGCGTTGCGTGGCTATGTTTCGATTGATAAACCCTCAGGCCGTGATACGCATCGCAGGGGGCCGGGGGCGTTTTGGCGATGAACAATACAAGCTGTTTAGAGCTGGAGCAAATGGCGCCATCGTTGGCGATTATCTCACAACCATGGGAGCTGGTGTCAAAGAAGATCTGCATGCCTTTGCACAACTTGGCTTCCAATTCTCATGACTCACGACGAGTTACTTGACTATGACAGAGAACACCTCTGGCACCCATACAGCTCTGTAAGTAATCCTTTGCCGGTTTACGGTGTGAAATCCGCCACTGGTGTACGGTTGCGTTTAACGGATGGTCGTGAGCTTATCGATGGTATGGCTTCCTGGTGGTCTGTGATTCATGGCTACAATCATCCCGTACTAATAAATGCCATACAGGAACAGGCTGCACGTCTGCCCCATGTTATGTTTGGCGGGCTTACTCACGAACCTGCAGTGCAACTGGCGAAAACGCTGGTTGATATAACACCTGCGGGGCTTGATCTAGTATTTCTGTCCGATTCCGGTTCTGTCTCTGTTGAAGTGGCCATGAAAATGGCTATTCAGTATTATTATGCCGCAGGAAAAAGACAAAAACATCGTTTCCTGACCATTCGCTCCGGATATCATGGTGATGTGTTTCACTGTATGTCTGTTTGCGATCCTGAAAACGGTATGCATCAGTTGTTTTCCGGAGTTCTTCCTGAATATTATTTTGCTGATAAGCCTGAATGTAAGTTCTCAGATGAGTGGGATGCTAACGATATTTGCTCACTACAGATGCTTATTGAACAGCATCATAATGAGTTATGTGCTGTTATCTTAGAACCTATTGTTCAGGGCGCTGGCGGAATGCGCTTTTACCATCCTCAATATTTGAGAAAAGTTCGAGAACTGTGTAACGCCTTTGATGTTCTTCTTATTGCAGATGAAATTGCCACAGGATTTGGCAGAAGTGGAAAACTCTTTGCCTGTAATCACGCCGATGTAGTGCCGGATATTATGTGTCTTGGCAAAGCCTTGACAGGGGGCACCATGACACTTGCTGCCACCATTGCCAGCAGGAAAGTTGAAGAGATGATTGCCTCAACGGACCCCGGTGTCTTTATGCATGGCCCCACTTTTATGGGCAATCCCCTTGCTTGCGCAGTGGCACAAGCATCAATACAACTGCTTCTTGATTCTGATTATTTAACACAGATCCAAAACATTGAAAAACAATTGGAACAGGGGCTTGCTCCCTGTAGAGATTTGGACAGTGTCGCAGATGTTCGGGTGCTGGGAGCCATAGGTGTTGTGGAATTAAAAGAGCCTGTAAATATGGCTCATATCCAGCCGGCTTTTGTTGAGAAAGGAGTATGGGTACGCCCCTTTGGACGACTTATTTATGTAATGCCATCATACTGTATGGAGAATGGTGATCTGCAATATCTCTGCTCGGCTATTTGTGCTGTTATTGAAGAGGAAGCAGCCGGATGAATAGTAAATATGAGCAAAAACTCAAGCAGCTACAGGATAAGGGGCGGCTGAGAGATTTACGTCCGCTGGAGAGTGAAAAGTATCATCTGAATCTCAGCTCCAACGATTATCTGGGGATTGGTGGAAACCAGGAGCTGCAACAGGAATTTTATGAAAGTCGCAGCCATTCGGCTTTAGCTGATTTTGAGCTTGCCGCATCCTCCTCACGGTTGCTCACGGGGGATACCCATCTTGCCCACGATCTTGAAAACAAACTGGCTGTTGCCTATCGGAGTGAAGCGGCTCTTCTCTATAATTCCGGTTATCATGCAAATATAGGGATATTGCCGGCGCTGTTTGGCAAGAGGGATCTTATCCTGTCAGATAAGTTAAATCACGCCAGTATCCATGACGGCTTTCGTCTGAGCCGTGCCCAGTGTAAACGCTATAATCATGTGGATTATGACCAGTTACGCACGTTGCTTATAAAATATCGAAAGCAATATGAGCAGGTGGTGATCGTTTCGGAATCTGTGTTCAGCATGGATGGTGATGTTGCAGATATTGCCCGGTTAGTGGATATTAAAAAAGAATTTGATACTCTGCTCTATATCGATGAGGCGCATGGTGCCGGATTGTATGGTGAAACTGGCCTGGGTAAAGTTGAAGCAACGGCGCAACTGGAAGATGTGGATTTGCTGGTTGGAACCTTTGGCAAGGCCTGGGCTTCTGTTGGTGCTTTTGTCTGTTGCAGCGGGGTAATACGGAATTATTTGATTAATCACAGCCGCTCACTGATATTTACCACCGGCTTGCCGCCTATTACCTTAAACTGGAATCGTTTTGTTTTTGAGAAGAGCTTAAGGATGAATGCGGAACGGCAACATCTGCAACTGCTTTCCGGAAAATTGCGCTCTGCATTGGGTAGCCTTGGCGTTGCACCTGTAAACAGCAGTAATATCATTCCCATCCCCAAAGGGGACGATCAAAAGGCATTGCTCCAGGCAACTGAAATGCAAAAGTGTGGATACCTTATTCTGCCAATCCGGCCGCCTGCGGTACCTGAGGGAACTGCCAGGTTTCGCTTATCACTTTGTGCTGATATGCAGTGGCAGGACTTAGAAGAACTGGCAAGGCAGCTCCTGAAACAAAATAGTGAAAGCAATTGAAATACCAATGGTTGCATACACAGCAAAAGTCCAATCTTCTCATCTTCTGCAACGGCTGGGGCATGGATGCTCGACCGCTAAAGCATCTTGTAAGTGATAATTACGATGTGTTGATGTTGTATGATTATTCCCATTTAGAATCTGCAATAGATATCACCAAAATCATGAGAGGTTATGAAAACACATCTTTGGTCTCCTGGTCCATGGGGGTGTGGGCAGGGCAGCAGATTTTTGCAGGATGTCAGAACCTCTTAACACACCGCATTGCCATCAACGGTACGCTCTGTCCCATTGATGATCGGTATGGAATCCCTGTGAAGACTGTTCGGGCGACCCTTGAAAACTTCGATGAAAAACAGCGTCTGAAGTTTTACTTCCGCATGTGCCGTGACCGGGAGTTGTATAAAAAGTTTATTAAAAATCAGCCAAAACGCTCCGTTGCAGATCAAAAACAAGAACTAAGCAATTTGTTGAAAACTGCAACTTGTAATACTCAGCAAAAAGCTGTGTACAGCAGAGCCATTGTGGCAGAACATGATTTTGTTATCCCCACCCAAAACCAGTTACAATTCTGGCCGGAAAAAATCGTGAAGCGAGTCGACGGAAGTCATTTTCTGTTTTATGCTTATACAAGTTGGGATGCATTGCTTGAAATGACAGGAGCATAAAGAGTTGATGGTGAGTATCTTTCATGGTTTTGAATCTAAATAAAAACAGAATAGCCAGATGTTTCCGGCGTAGTATGCATACCTATGATGGGGCTGCTACAGTACAGAACTGGTTAGGCGACAGATTGTTGCAGGCATTGGATCAGGCGCCGAACGCAGCCTTTGACTCAGTCCTTGAAATAGGTTGTTGCACAGGAACGCTTACCGCAAAGTTGTGTGCTGCAAAGAGAGTGCGGAAAATCTACTGTAATGATCTGGTACCAGAGTTTGAGGCGTTATTGCAAACACGACTTTCCTCCGAAAAAACGGCGCAATTCATTCCCTGGTTTGGAGATATTGAGAAGATTGCACTGCCTTCTGGTCTCAGCCTTGTTATATCCGGTGCAACTTTCCAATGGCTCAGTGATCTTCCCGCATTTATAAAACGACTTGGTACAGAGCTGGACACTGGTTCCTGGCTCGCATTTTCCCTTTTCACCCCTGGAACTCTCATGGAATTTTCAACTGTTACAAATGTTGAACTGGATTATGTGGCAGAAGATGAGTTGAAAACATTGCTCAAACCTGATTTCGAACTTATGCAGTATCACTCTTTTTGTGATACCCTGTTTTTCCCCACAGTAAGAGAAATACTCAGCCACATTCGTGACACAGGAGTTGGCGGTGTGAGTGAATATAAGTGGAACAAAAAATCATTGAAAAGCTTTGAAAATCAGTACACAGAGCAATTTGCCACGCAAAAAGGAATACCCGTGAGCTATTCATCCTCCTGTTATCTGCTCAAGAGGCGATAATGGGAAAAGTAACTTGTGTAAGTGGTATTGATACTGATATCGGTAAAACTATCGTCACCGGATTGTTGGCGAAATTGCTTGGCCAGAATGGCCATTCTGTAATTACTCAGAAAATAGTACAAACAGGATGTAGTGGCATTGCAGAAGATATCATTACCCATCGAAAATTAATGGGGATCGCTCTGTTGCCTGAGGACAGAAACGGACTAACCTGTCCCTATGTTTTTCGAAAAGCTTGTTCGCCACATCTTGCTGCAGAGCTGGAAGGCCAATCCATTGATACCCTCAATATAACTAAAGCTACTGAAAAATTAGCTGCAAATTTTGATCATGTTATTTTGGAGGGTGCAGGTGGCTTGCTGGTTCCTCTAAACCGTGATGACACATTTCTCGATTATTTGGAACAGCAGGGATATCCGCTGATACTTGTCACAAGTCCACGGCTTGGTTCCATTAACCATACGCTGGCTGCGTTGGAGCTGGTAAAAAACCGAGATATCCACGTGAATGGTATTGTCTATAATTGCTACAATGCTAGCGATAGTATCATTGCAGAAGATTCCCGTAAAGTTTTTTTAGATGCATTATCAAAACACGAATTTCCATCAAGGATTGTCGATCTGGAATCCATGAATGAATTGCCTGAGGCTATAGATCATATTTCATGGCGGCAGCTGGCTGAAAAGTAGAGGTACACTATGATATATTTACAGAAGAGAACTTGTTTGAACTGCAAGACATTTAGAGTGGAAGATACAAAATCAGGTATTTGTCGAGTGGATAAAACGGTAAAACAATATCCTAAAAAGGGGATAGAAGATAGCTGCGAGCAATGGGTTGATGCCGGTCAGCAATATCATATCCGTCTTGGTTGGATTGAGAAGACCTTGGCGATTGAAAAAGAAAACGCTTAATCCTGTACAATCGCTGATAAAATTGGTAAAATTGATTGAAATGATGTCTTAATTCGTAGGGATGTATTCTCAACTCTTATTAATATGACGGGTTTGCGATGATTTGTACAAAAAAACAGATTATGGGTCGTTTGTTATTTTTAGCTGCTTTACTTCTTGTTCTTGTCGGAGGATACGGTTGCTCCAGTGATAATCCCGAAAAACTCTTTCAACAGGGCATCAGTGCCATGGAAGCAGATAATCTCGATGAGGCAGTTATCTGGTTTAAAAAAGCATTGCAGGAAAATCCTGAGATGGCTACGGCGCACTTTAAGCTTGGACAGGTGTATCGTCAGAAGGGGGATTCGAGGCAGGCTTATGGTCAATTGAGTCGTGCTGTGCAGCAGGATCCAACACTTAAAGATGCCAGAAAAGAGATGGCATTTCTTCTTGTTGAAAACCGTGCTCTTGAGCAAGCTGCAGAGGTGTGTAGAAAATTTCTTGAAGTGAACGGTGATGATGAAGATATTTATTTGATTCTTGGAAATGCATTGGCGTATACCAAAAAACTGGATGAAGCCATTGTGGTGATGACTGAAGCCGTTGATAAATATCCTGATTCTACTTCGATTAAAATAAATCTTGCAAAAATGATGGTTGCAGGAGCAAAAGTTACTGAGGGACGTGCTTTACTTGAAAAAGTGGCAGAGGCAGATCCAGAAAATATTAATTTGCAAATGGCATTGGCTCAGGTTTATCAGAAGATTGAACGATTTGATCTCACTGTCATGACCCTTGAGCAGGTGAAAAATCGTTTTCCTGAAAGTCCTTTACCATATCTGTCCCTTGCTCAGTTATCCTTGAAAAAAAATCAGCCAGAGCAGGCAAAAATAATCTTGTTTGAGGCTGAAAATGCGGGAATTAATGATTCCGGTCTCTTTAGAATGTATGCAATGATTGCCCACCGTCAGGCGGATTCTGAAACTGCACTTAAGTATTTTGTCAAGGCTGTTGAAGCCGCTCCTGAAGCACAGTTGCAGCTCAATCAGATGATCCTTGTGGACTACCACTCTTACCTGAAAAATTATAAAGAAGCCCAGGAGATCCTCGAGACCATAATTGCAGCAGATGAATCGAAAAAAGCTTTGAAATCGAAAGTCGTGGAACTTTTTCTGGCACAAGGCGAGTTTGAGCAGGCCAGAGCCTCGGTGGACGCATTGTTAAAAGAAAATGCTGGTGATGCCCGTGGACACTACCTGAAAGGTTTGATGATGATGAAGGATAAGGAGCTTGTTGGAGCACGTGAACAATTCTCCAAGGCCAAGGAGCTGGCTCCTGATGTTGCCGAGAATCAGTTTTTATATGGTTTAACTTTTATGGACGAATCTCAGGATATTTCTATCACTGAGATAAGTGAAGCGTTAAAGAAAAACCCTAAACTTTTGAAGGCTAGGATGGCGCTTGCCAAGTTGCTGGCTCAAAAAGGTGACTTTCAGGCAAGCCTTGATGAACTCGATAAAATAATAGAAAAACGACCCGCTGATACAAAAGTGAGGGCTCTTCGAATTTCTACTCTTCTCAAGATGAAGAAGCCTGATCTTGCACTTGCTGATGCCAAACTTTTAGTGGAAAAAGAGCCGAAAGTTTCTTGGCATGTATTTCGTCTGGCAGAGATCTATTTCTTTACCAAAGAATTTGATCAGGCCTTGCCGTTGTACAAGCAACTGGAGGAAGAAAAACCGGAAAGTGCTCAGATTCTAAACAGAATTGTGGGCATTTATATGCTGAAAAAGGATCAGAATAAAGCCATGGATGTGGTTGATTCCTTTTTGGTGAAATATCCAGAGAATGCGAAGGCTATAACCATAAAGGCAAAAGTCTATCTTGCCCAGGGATATGTCGACCTTGCAGAAAATGTTCTTTTGCCGATGGCAGATAAAGGGGAGAACGTGGCCATCATCACTATGTTGGCCGAACTGTATAAAGCCAAAAAGGATGTCGCAGAGGCCATTCAGTATTATCAGAAAGCTCTGATACTTGCTCCGGATAATATCGGGATTATAATGAAAATCGCAGATATTCATTTAACTGAAGGAGATAATCCTGAGGCGATAAAGTACTACGAAATGATTTTAGAACGAAAGGGTGACTTTTTGCCCGCCATGAATAATCTTGCCTATCTCTATGGTGAGAGTGGGAATAATCTTGAGCGTGCATTGGAACTTGCCAGCAATGTTTTACAAAAGCTGCCTGATAATCCTGATGTGGCAGATACCCTTGGCTGGATTTATGTGATGAAAAAGGCCTATTCCCAGGCAGAGCCTCATTTGCAGGTCGCAGTTGAAGCAAAGCCGGATACTCCTGTCATTGTCTATCATATGGGAGTGCTCCGTTATTATCAGAAAAATCATCAGGAAGCTGCACTGTTACTAAACGGTGCTGTTGCCAAAGGACTTATCGGAACTGAGCTTGTGAAAGCACAGGAAATTCTTGTCGAAATTAATGAACTTAACAAGCAACTCCTTGCAGCTGTTGATGCGAAGGATAATGGGGACAGTGCAAGGGCCATTAGTCTGTTTGAGGGAATCCTGGAACGTGAAGAGTTTAATGGTGTTGCTGCAGCTAATCTCGCGGTGCTGTACGCAGAACAAAACAAAGATATCAGTAAGGCATTGGTACTTGCTCAAAAAGCATACGATGCAAGCCCAACGGATGCACTGCGGGCAGACGCTTTGGGCTGGGTATATTACCACCAAGGCTCCCTCCTTATGGCTAAAAAATATATTGAAGAAGCCTTGGGTAATGATGAATCATATGGAGCTGCGCAGTTACACCTGGGTGCTGTTTATCTGAAGAAAGAGGATGTTGTGGCTGCCAAGAATGCATTGGAAAAGGCAGGCTCATTGAGTTTGTCTGCTGCTGACAAGAAGTTGTTTGAGACTTTGATGCAACAAACAATACTCTAAGGCAAACCCGTCATTCTGGACATGGAGTTTTCGCTTACCTGATCCGGAATCTTGTAATCAGCGATGCCTTTCACACTTGCAAGAACTTTAGTGATAATCGTAGGAGCCACCCCTGCGGGCGATAAATTATATCCCGAACACAGGATTAAATCACCCGTGGGGCGGGCCTTCTACTACATGCAGTGCCAGCATACAATAGCAACTACGGAATAAAAATAATATCCCCGGCCTGAAGCTCAAAATTCACATCAGGCTCTTCGCCCAGTAAAGCCTTGTCGTAATTATACGGAAGATTCTCCTGCTTTCCATCAGATCTACGAATGATGATAATATCATTTGTATCAGCAAAATCAGACACACCGCCAGCCTGTGCAATAGCCTCAAAAGGAGTCATCGAAGGTCGGAAAGAGCGCAGTCCCCGGCTATTACTCCCAGGGCCTGATATAGTGATTGTTTGTGGCTCAGATATTACATTACCAGTGGCGTCAGTTGCCATAATCCGACGTCGTGGGATATGAACAATATCTCCTCCCTGAAGCATAGGAAAGATGATACCGTTTTCTGATCCATCAGCCTGGATAAGGGCTTGCATATCAAATGTTTCTCGTTTGCCATCCGCACGCATGATGTTGATGTTTTCGAGGTTGGCATTAGCAGTTTCTCCATGGGCTTTAATGAGAAGATCAAGCAGGTTCATTTCCTTTCCTTTTGGAACCATGTATAAACCGGGACTGTTAACAGCACCGAAAATTCGAATTTTAGAGATATTTGCTTCAGATGGATTGTTGCCACCAGTATCATTGACAATCATCATCAGTGGTACAAAAACGATATCGTTTTCATGAAGTGGTGGCAGTATGCTGGGGTTACCTTTTATTAGATACTGTTGAATATCAGCCGCTATCTTTTTAGATTTGCCGTTTTTCATTCTCCTAATGGTGACTTTTGAAAGATCCGCTCCCTCCAGAACGCCTCCGGCCTGCCCCAAAATAGTCTGAATATTTGCAGATTCAGGTATGTTATACCACCCTGGTGATGTGACATGGCCCAGTATTTGAATATAATGTCTTTTTTCTATGAGATTAACAGAGGCTTTGTCACTTTTAGAGAGATACTTGGGGAGATTATTCGTGAGCATTTCACTAATTTGATTAGTGGTGTGACCTGATATTTTAATGTTTCCTTGGCTTGGTAGAAATATGTAACCGTGACGATCAACTTCTACTTTTTCTTTGAAATAATTTTTTTCGGTGGGGCTGAATTCGCTGGTGATTTCTTTGGGGATAATTACGTATAGTAGATCACCATTGTCGATGGTGATCCCATCACTCTGAGCGTTAGGTATTGCATGTACTGGAGTTAGTAACAATGAAAAAAAAAGGATGTAGAGAGTGAGAAAAAACAAACAACAAGGTTTGGTTGTGTAAGATACTTTCTCCATAAGAGTCACCTGAGAATATCTGAGTTATTTGAAAAGTGTAGCTAAATTTACCATTTTTGAGGTGGTTTTGCCATGGTATATATCTGTTTGTGTCTTTTTGAAAAAAACATGTGGTTTAACTTTCTCTTATGGCAATGTGTTATGGGGTGGATAAAAAAACCCGCCGTAACAAAAGTTACGGCGGGTTCATAACGAATAGCAGTTTAAGTGGGGTCTGTTTACGCTTTTTTCTGACCTTTTTTTCGTCTTAAACCAATTAAGCCGGCAAGTCCTGTACCGAAAAGCAGCATGGTTGCAGGTTCTGGAACAGGTTGTACTGATTCAACCATAACTACGAAATCAGTGAAATCATTATCTGCCAAGACAGCATTTTGATCGTCCCATGCTAAAATATATTCATTATCATTCCATGTGGCATAATTTCCGTCATTAAAGACTGAAAATTGATCAGCAACACCTTGATAGGCGAACATGTGGTCCGCGCCATCAGTATTGAGAGATGTGTTGCTGTACCAGGTACTACTTTCAGCCTGAACATCAAGGAAATAACCAAATGTTGATGAAGAGAAAGAAACCGCATTATCCCAATCATTGTTTAATGCGAAATATGTTACGCCTACAATCTCAGAGACTCCCAAGCTTGTTGTTCCACCGCTTAAAACACCAACAGAGTCGCTTCCCTCAAATAATGTGAGCGTATTGCTGCTGTCATTTAAGTCATATATACCAAAGCTATTGGTTGCTTTGTATCCAGCGAACTCAAAGAGTAAAGTTGCCGCACTCTGTGAAGATGCGGTGATGCCCCAGGCGCTATCTGAATCGTCAGTTAACATGTCTGTCGTTACGTTAACGGATGAGGTTCCACCCTCAGTTCTTATGTCTAACGCACTCTGCAAAGTGCTATCCAAAGGCGTTGCCAAAGAACCACTAGCCATCAGTCCAACACCCACAACTGCTAGTAATGCACTTTTCAAAATTGTTTTTGTCATCTTTCCGTGCCTCCATTTTTTTTCAGCATTTACCGCTGAAAAACTTCTAGGTTTTTAATTTGAGAACGTAGGACACATAAATGTAATTGTAATCCTTGCTGACAAATTATTAGTAACTCATAACACTATAAACTTCTTTTCAAATAAATAAATCAGTAGAAGTACCTATTCTTGGCAAAAAGTATCGGTAATGTAGGGTGATGGGTATGTATTCCCTGTTAGGGTAGAGGCGATGGTGTTGTTATTTCAAGCCGTTCACGTCAAAGCTCTGTTGGGAAGTGATATCAAAAAAAACAAAAATATAATTGTGGGTTGCTGTTTTGGAAGTGAAGTTTTGTCGGTTATCCTTAGAGGAAAGCGGTTTGCTGAGGAAAGTGGGCTAATAATTAGCTGAATAGGTAGAAATACTAGTTTTGAGTACACTTTCAAAAAAGGATTGCCCTTCCCTAGTGTATACAATAGATTCTCTTTCTTAAATAATAGGATCGTAAGGTTGTTATGAAATTCAGTTTTAGCTAAATAAAGAAAACATTATGAACATACTTGTAACTGGTGGGGCAGGATACATCGGTACCCATACCTGTCTGGAACTTCTAGAGGTCGGTCACACAGTTGTTGTTGTGGATAATTTATCCAATGCCAGTCTTGAAGGCTTAAAAAGGGTTGAAAAGCTAACAGGAAAAAAAACTGACTTTCATGAAGTGGATCTGCTTGATTTAGATGCGGTACGCAATGTTTTCGGATCTTGTCCTGACATAGATGCTGTAATCCATTTTGCTGGGTTAAAGGCTGTTGGAGAATCTGTCGAACAACCCCAACGATATTATGAAAATAATATCATCGGGACACTCAATCTTACTCGTGCCATGGCAGAGCATGATGTGAAAAATATTGTATTCAGCTCTTCAGCCACTGTATATGGCGATCCTGCCACCGTCCCTATCACAGAAGATTTCCCTTTGTCGTGTACGAATCCATACGGTCGTACCAAGTTGATGGTTGAAGATATTCTCAGCGATTTGAATGTTGCAGATCCTGAGTGGAATGTCGCACTTCTTCGTTATTTTAATCCAGTTGGAGCCCATAAAAGCGGCAGGATCGGTGAAGATCCCAACGGAATCCCCAACAACCTGATGCCATATATCTCTCAAGTAGCAGTCGGAGCGTTACAGGGACTTTCGGTATTTGGCAATGATTACCCGACGCCCGACGGAACAGGAGTCCGAGATTACATTCATGTTGTTGATTTGGCTCTTGGACATATAAAGGCTCTTGAAAAGCTTTCTTTAAAGCCAGGTGTAGTTATTTATAATCTAGGGACGGGCAATGGCTATAGTGTTTTAGATATGGTGAAGGCTTTTGAAACTGCTTCCGGGAAAAAAGTGGCCTATAGAATCGTTGAACGCAGACTGGGAGACATTGCCCAGTGTTACGCAGATCCCGCCCTTGCAGCTAAGGAACTCGGCTGGAAAGCAACTCGAGGACTTGACGAGATGTGTGAAGATACCTGGCGCTGGCAGTCTGAAAATCCAAATGGATTTTCTTGAATACTCCCCAAATTCGCTTTAATCACGTATTGTTGTAGGAGCTCGCCCCTGCGAGCGCTTGTACCCTTCCCCCGCGAACGTGCGATTTTTCGAGTTTAACCCAATATAATCGTCCATAGGGTCGACTCTTACAATTCCATAGTAAAGTTACCTGAGATTCGGTGCTAATCAGGCCCTCATGTCCCACCGCCCCCCCCCCAAAAAAAAAACTGTCCTTTCCTCTTGTTCATCTC
>JAFLJS010000047.1 GCA_022712895.1 Desulfocapsa sp. | reverse complement strand
TATCCGCTTTGTCTGTTGTGTAAAGTAATGCAAGTCAGTCGTAGTGGTTATTATAATTGGAGAAACAGACGTCAATCAGCCAGAGACGTTGAACGAGCGAGACTGATCCCTATGGTCAAGGAGATTCACAAGGCCTCAAGGGGGACGTATGGTAGCCGCCGTATGGCCAAGAAACTGGAATCCACCGGTACTTACTGTGGTAAACACAAGGCAGGAACTTTGATGAAACGTCACGGAATACGATCAAGCATAAGCAAAAAAGGTGATTGCTGGGATACTCAATTGTATTGAAATAGGGCATGCGAAATAATTAGCATCGCGAATCGATAGCCAGGCTAAGTATTTCTTGTCAAGAATATTTGCGAATCAAGCTAATTAACTGAGGGATTTTTAGTTTTCACCCATTAAGGCGGGGGGCGAAAAAGAGTGGTCATCTTTTAGGAGTAAAGCTTAAAAAGCATAGCTGAATTCGAAGAATATACGATCATTATCTTTAATTCCACTTAACGCACCTTGGTCAGCAGATTGATAAAAGATGATTCCACCGGTCAGTGTCACTGCATCGTTGACGTCATAGTCAAGCTGAAATCGTTCAAACATACCATCTTCACCATGACCACCAAAGAATGAAAGAAGAATTTTGAGTTGGATAGTATCATTGGCAAAATCACGGATAAGTTTAGCCACAGTCTGTATTGTATCTTTCTGGGCAATGTCTGGTGAAAGTATCAGTTGTTCGTCAAAATCAATGAGGTGACGATTAACGATTTCAAGTGACAGAGCTGTTTCTGAAAATCCTAGATACTCAATGCCGCCCATGAGATCCAGACGTGAAAAATCCTCATCTTCCAAGTTGGCAAATTCCAGGCCATCAAACCAGGCGCCTTCTCCTTTAAGCAACCAGTTGCCAAATGCAACATTGGCAGTCACGCCAGTCATAAAGACTCTACTGTGTTTGCGATACAGACTGCCATTCACATCCTGAGTAACATGGGCTCTACCGTCGAAAACCCATGCCCCATACAGAGATAAATCCCAACCGCTGAATATACCGTTTAAGGCGAGGGCATATTGCTGATTATCAAAAGAAAGATCTGGCTTTTCTTCCGGGGGCAGTGGTTGCTTACCTGGATAAAAGTCACTGTTATACACTGGATTTTTATCAAAACGGACTTCATGAATCATGATTCCGCTCAGGTTCCAGTCACCTGTATAGTAATCAAGCTTGGTCATGGCCGCTGGTAGCCGACGATTTTTTATGTCCACCATACCTGGCAAACGGTTATCCAAAGGATTTAATATATCAGTTACTCTTATATTATCTGATTTACCCCATACCACGACCTGGCGTCCGACTTTAATATCAAGTTTGGAACTCAGGCTACCCCGCAGGTAGAGATCATCTATTTCAAGTTCCTGTTCGTAGAGATCAAGTAGAGTGTTGGTGTATTGTTCTCGACCTTGAATAGCATATGCCGCATCATAGAGACCATGGCCGCTTATCTTTACCTGCCAGTCGCCCCAATGTATTTCACTGCTGAGGGCAACGGTGGTACGCAGCATGGAGATTCCACGAAAATCAGCTTCATTTACTTTTTGAGCATCATGGGCAAAGTTATAGGAACTGGCGACGCCAAGACGACCCGTTAATTCAAGCCATTCCGGCATTACGCTGCTGTTGGGAATATCACTTTTTTGTCGTTCAACAGGCGCATTGTCAAAGCCGGATAAAAAAGCATCCATATCATCATGAGTGTCTTTGGCTTCAGGTTCATTCTGTTCAGTATCAAATCCAGACAGGATATCATCGAGATCTTGAGCAGAGAGGGGAGCTACTAGATAGGACAAAAATAAGCTAAATGAAAAAAAACAGATATACTCCAATTTTTGCAACTTCATAATTGCCCGCTAAATACCCTTTTCCAAACGGCGGACTGTGAACATCTCGTCGTCAATTGCTTGATTATATTTTATATCAGACCACTTCATAACAGTTTTGTGGAGGGTAACCTTATTCTTGGTTGTCTTCATGCGGGACGTTGTAGATACCCAGATACCATCAATCTGTTCAATCCCCAACATCTCTTGATATTTAATTCTTTTCCCTTCTTTGATCCAGTGGACAGCACGTACACCCATGAAAAGATCCTGACGGATAAAAACCACGGATTTGGTAAATCCATATCGGTCCTCAACTTCCTTGCTGACAGGAAGGGCCTCAATGAGCCAAACTTTATGGCCATTAACTTCACTTTCTTTAAGTAGCTTATAAGTCCATTCATCAAGCACACGCTTGGTCATATCGGCATAGGAAAAATCAGATCCCATAAAAGCCCCGGATTTGTCTGAACTTGCAATACGTTTTGTTTTACGAAGATCAGGTAAATAGAGCCACTGGTCATCATCACGGCCCCCTTCATAGTAATCATAGGTCAAAAATCCAGTATCTTTAACATCTGCCGGAGAGGTAAAGAACTGTAGTTTCCAGGTATCCTTTCCTTTATCCTTGTTAAGTATTTTCATTTTTCGCACCCGCCGATTATTCTTCTTGTCCATAAGAATCATCTCCACATTTGCGGTCATATTGTCTCCATCATCACGTCCATCAACCTTTTCCATAATTTCCATGGCCGTGATGGCCTGGGAGCTAGTGCTAAAAACAAGCAGCATGACACTACAGGTAAGTATTCGTGTTATGTGTTTCAATTGCAGCATATCAATTCTCCTTAAAGGAATTCGATGGAGTAGAGGATTTATTTTACTTTTCAATTTTCAGCATTTTATTAGCCACAAGAGCCATAAGTGCAGGGGCAAGAAAAAAGTCACCAATCAAAGCCAGAATAATGGCCATGCCTGTCAACATTCCAAAATTGAACACATTGACCATTGACGCAAACATGAAGATAAAAAAGCCGATTGAGAGCACGATGGACGTGGTCAGCATGGCCCGCCCAGCAGTATGGAGGGTATGACCAACGGCATCCCTGACATTGCCGCTCTCTGTGTAATATCTTTTAAAATTGTACATAAAGTGAACGGTATCATCCACGGCAAGGCCAATGGCAACGGAGGCAATCAACATGGTAAACATGTCCAGAGGGATACCAATCCAACCCATGATGCCCATAACAATCAGGATTGGACCCAGATTAGGGATCATGGCAATCACACCCATTCGGAAATTGCCAAGCAGTAGAATCATCATAAGAGTAATCACTACGAGGGCAATACCATAGCTTTGTGCTGCTGAAGATATGGTGGCATAGAGGATGCGGGCAAAGAGAGACATAATGCCAGTAGTGGTAATTTTCACCGGCTTACCATCCTGAGAAAGCCCCTCAAAAGCGGTACTGAAACGTTGCTCTATCGCTTGAATAAAGGGGACATAGGTCAGGGAATCACGCCATGGTACTTTGATGGTAATACGGGCCTTTTGAAAGCGGCTGTCAATCACATCCTGAAGATCATCTGAACCTGAATTTTCAAAGAGCAGAAATTCCTGGGGGATAAGGGCGCCATTATCGGGTATTTTGTACATCTCTGTTTTGTTTTCATTCAGCGCCCGGTGAATTTCCTTAAGGATCATGACAACAGAACTGACCTTGCCGACAAAGAGATCGTCTTGTTTAAAGTTTTCCAGGTCAATTGTCAACTTGTCTAGTGCCAGCAGCAAGTCTCGATCGTATAGGCCGTTTTCCTTGCCTGTATCCAGTATCACTTCCAGGGCAACGCTGCCTTTGAGTCTTAGATCAACCGTTTCCGTGGCAGTTTTCACTGGAATATCTGCTGGTAGCCAACTGAGTAAATTGTGGGAAAATTGCAGCTTGGCAATACCGATGGAGCATAAAATGATACCGGAAAGGGCGAGGATTACTATCAGACGCGGGCGGCTGGTGGTGAGATCAGCAGTCCAGTCAATGAAGCGATCAAATAGAGTGGTTTTGTTCCCTTTGTTTTCCTCTTTCATTTTTAAAGGGAAAATGGCCAGCAATGCTGGCAGCAGGATTAAAGTGTAAAAGAGAGAGAGTAGAATACCAACGGCAGAAAATATACCAAGATCTGCAACCGGTGCAATTTTTGCGGCACCAAAGGAGGCAAGACCAGCTGCCGTGGTCATGGATGTCATGACAATGGCAAGCCCAGAGTGGCCATAGGCATGGATAATTGCTTCTTGTTTGTTGCTCTCCTTCCTGAGGTATTGATAGACCAGCGATAACACATGCACGCATGCTCCGACACCTACTGCAAGAAGAAAAGAAGGTAGAATAATAGTTGTTGTCCTG
>JAFLJS010000009.1 GCA_022712895.1 Desulfocapsa sp. | reverse complement strand
CTGGGCAAACAGACCGACAAATTGCATAACACTTTCAATTTCTGTAAGGGAGAATTCGCTTTTCACAGCACTCTTATCGAATATCGCCATAAGGCCAGGATCGCCGGGGGAGCTATCTTTGCTATCCTGCTTTTCAGCCTGGCGTATCTCTTGTTCGACACTGCTTCTCTTAACAAAGAACGCGCCACATTGATAACTGACATTCATGCAGTGTTCAAGGCAACCCTGCCAAACACAAAACGCATCGTGGCCCCCGTGCAGCAGCTTCAAGTAGCCTTGACCGACATAAAGCAAAGCACAACAAACGGAAATGACAATGCACTTCCTCTGACAGTTCTCACTGTCTTACGGGAACTTTCTTCCCTTGTCCCAGAATCTTTAAATATCCGTCTTGTGCGCATGGTTTATGAAAGGTCAGGATTACGACTCACCGGAATAACCGACAGCTTCAACACGGTTAATTCGATGAAAAAGGGTCTGGAACAATCTCCATTCTTTCCAACGGTGACCATTAGCTCCACCAAGCAGAACCCTAAAGATAACTCCATCCGTTTTGAGCTGAAGATTGAAACATCGGCAGGTGCACAGTGAGCCCTTCTACTCCACAACTTAACCTTCTTGCCATCCTCCAGAAAACCGGGTGGAATCGTTTGGCAAAAAGGGAACAGATCATGGTTGGCAGCTTGATTGCCGGTATTGCAGCGCTACTCTTCTTCTCCCTTGTTTTCTCACCACTGCTCGATTCCAGACAGCGTTTACAAAAATCACTCCTGAAAAAACAGATTGAGCTTCAGGATATCCGTGCCCTACAACAGGAGTATCGATCCCTCAGGCAACAGTCAGGAAATATCCAGCAAAGTTTAACAAAACGACCAGACAGTTTCACCCTCTTCTCCTTTATTGAACAACAGGCCACACGGGCAGGAATAAAGCAGCAAATAAACTACCTAAAACCCAGTGAAGTTGAGTCAGACGGCCCCTTACGCGAATCGCGGGTTGACATGAAATTACAAAAGATCAGCCTCAAAAATCTCGTGGATTTTCTTAAAGTTGTTGAGTCAACTGAAAATGTGGTCTCAGTCAGTAGAATATCAATCCAAGAACATGGTAAAGAACAAGGCTCATTAAACGCTGTTATCCAGCTTATAACCTATAGCAAACGTGGGGATTAATGAACCCTTTCAAAAATAGACCTCTGCTCTTCTGCAGCCTGATTGCTTACGTCATACTTCTCGGTGCAGCATTACTCTACCTTCGTTTCCCCACCGAACAATTCAATGCCTTCTGCCAGGCAAAAGTTGAGCAACTACTGCCTGGTACTCAATGTTCCATAAACAAGTTACGTTACATATTTCCGATGAGTATGGAAGCAGATACAATTGTTTTCAGCAATGCAGTAAACAACAAACAGACACTAGGCACCATTAATCAACTGACAATCCGTCCACAATTCAGCAGTCCATGGTCTCGATTTAAGGTAACAATAAAGGCATACGGTGGTGAGCATAAAGTTTCAGTTGTTATCAACAGATCCAAACGGGAATTTGTCCTCAATAACATTCTCATTAACAGTCTCGATCTTGCAAAACTTCCGTTTGTCAGTCAGATCTTTAATCGCAAAATAACAGGTCTTTTCTCCGGGAAGGGTATGTATAAATCAGCAACAAAAGATGGTAAGCGTATCCTTTCTGGGCAAGGAAGTTTTGTCGTTGATAAGGGAAGTTTCAGCCTTTTATACCCCATATTATCCCTTACAAAAATTGACCTTAAAGAATTAAAAACGGATATTGTCCTGCAAAAAGGTCAAATGCAGTTCAGTAACGGTCACTTTCTGGGAAAAGAGTTAAAAGGTGATTTTGCCGGAGATATCATCTTGCAAGCCCCCCTCCACAATTCTGACTTTATGATTAAGGGACGGCTCGACCCATTTGCTCCCCTGCTAAAAAAGAGCAAATATGCACAAAACATGGTAATTCAGCTAAAAAGACGACATAATCGTAGCACACTTCCGTTCCTGTTACAGGGAAGTGTACAAAAACCGCGCTTCAAATTTGACACTTGAGCAGTCAGTAAACATGACAAGTCGCTACTCAATCATTCTTTCTTTTATCTTGGCAACTCTGTTTGTCACAGGAGCTGTTGAGCTCTTTTACCGCTCGGTTGACAAAGTGATACAGACCAGTGAAAAGACTCTCAAGAAAGATGTGGAAAAAGTGGCCTTATTCCCATCGAAAAGAACAGCAGCACAACAGACAGACGCTCTCATTGCTTTAAAAAATACGGATTACACCATAATCACCAAACGGAACCTTTTCGGAAAAGCCTCTGGCACCACAAGCACCATTTCCTCCACAACAGCCCCAATCCTTGTCACCACATCCCTTGATCTGATGCTACTTGGTACCATCCAAGGATCAGCAGATACTCAACGGGCGATTATTCGTAATAAAAAATCCCAAAAACAGGCTATCTACTCCAGGGGTGACTCCATAGAACACGCCTTGATTAAAGAAATAATGCGAGGGAAAATTATCCTCACAGTGAACGGTAAAGATGAAATACTGCTTATGGGAGAGCTTAAGAGCCCACCTCCCACTGTTCGCAAGATACCTTCCATCCCTAAAAGAACCATCGCACAGCCTGATGTTTACACACCAGATCACAGCAATGAAAATGAGGCGACTGTTGAACAATCCCCTCCACTAGCAGTTCCTAAACGAAGATTAACTTTACAACCAATAAGACAACCGGCAGAAGAATAATGAGATATCCAATCATCAAAATGATTACAAAGAGCCATGGTCTTTTCTACTTCTTAATTCTCTGTTTTCTTCTACTCCTGCCCCCCTTTTCGGTAGTGGGTGCGACTAAAGCAGAAGCACCCCAACCTACAGAAACAGCGCAGCGCTTCATCACCATCGATTTTGACAACGTTGACATCCGCTTATTTATCAAATACATCAGTGAACTTACAGGGAAAAATTTCATTATTGATAAAACTGTAAGAGGAAATGTTTCCATTATTTCACCGACAAAAATATCAGACGAAGAGGCTTATCGGGTTTTTGAATCAGTGCTTTCCGTTAACGGGTTCACTACAATCCCGTCAGGATCCATGATTAAGATCATGCCCATGGTACGGGCCCGTACGGAAAACATTGACACCCTGCACCATGGCCAGCCCTCAACCCCCGAAGATAGAATTGTCACCCAGCTTATTCCACTAACCCATACAACTCCTACGGAAATGAAAAAGGTGTTGGCACCTCTTATTTCCAAAACCTCCGTGGTCATTGCTCATACCAAGTCAGGTATACTTATCGTCACAGATACACTCTCCAATATCCAGAAACTTCTCTCCATTATCAAATCCCTTGATGTGGATTACTCCAGTGACGTGATGGAAGTCATCCCCCTGCAATATGCGACAGGCTCAAAGCTGGCCACCACTATTAATGCTATCTTCAAACGTGCGACTGCTCCTAAAAAAGGTGCCAGCCAGAGTGGTGGAATCAAGGTGGTTCCTTATGACCGAATCAATGCCATTATTATCCTCGCAGGCCCCGGAGACCTTCTCCGTGTCAAACGGCTTGTGGCCCTGCTGGACACTGAACCGGAAAAAGATGACGGCAACATTCAGGTAGTGTATCTCCAGCATGCACGTGCCAAGGAACTGGCTGCGGTTCTTTCTGCTCTGCCCAGTCAACAACAGACAGGTGCAAAAGGCCCCCAAAAAGCACCCTCCATTTCAAAAAATGTTAAAATAATGCCTGATGAAGAGACAAATGCTCTAATCATCACCGCATCACGCTCTGAATTCAAAGTACTGGACAACGTAATCAAAAAGCTCGATATCCCACGTCGTATGGTTTATCTCGAGGCCCTGATTATGGAAGTGGACATGGATGCGAATTTGGATGTGGGAGTAAAGTGGATGGCCGGTGGAAGCTTCTCTGACAATACCGGGGCGTTGCTTACTGCTTGGAACCCCAGTGATAACAATTTATCCTTCTCAGATATTATACCGGAAAATGCCACTGTTGGGAGCGGTTTTTCTTTGGGACTGCTAAAGCAAGGTATAGAAATTGGTGGCATCACGTTCCCCAATATTGCCGCAATAGTAAAAGCATACCAAACAGATGAAAATATAAATATAATAGCAACTCCACAAATATTAACAACAGACAACAAGAAAGCAGTAATTAACGTAGGTGAAAATATTCCTTACATTACCAGCCAGAACACAACCAATAGTGAACAAGATTACACCCAATATGAATATAAGGATGTTTCAACAAAATTAACCATCACCCCCCAAATTAACCAGGCAGATACACTTCGTCTTGAGATTCTCACCGAAGTAGTAAAACTCAAAGGAAACCAAAGCACTGAAGAACGTTTTCGCCCAACGACATATAAACGGACGGCAGAGACCACAGTCATTGTAAAAGATAATGATACCATTGTTATCGGTGGCATTATAGGTCATGACGCAACGGAGGCAGAGTGGAAAATCCCTCTGCTTGGCGACATCCCTTTTCTGGGATGGCTTTTCAAAACACACACGACCACCCACAGAAAAACTAACATGTTTATCTTCATCACAGCCCGCATTATCAAAAACCCTGCTGATATTGCGAGGATAACCATGACCAAAAAAGATCAACTTGGTGATGTCATGCCCCAGGTGGAAAAAGAGCTCCATCGTCAAGTCAACCTCGACCATGCCATGACTCTGTCAGATATTGGATTCCAAAAACTACAGGACAAAAAATATACTGAAGCAAGAAACTATTTTGAGGAAGCCCTTGATATCGACCCAACCTCCCCCTATGCACTGATGAATCTCGGTACAATAAGTGAACGGGAAGGAAAGCTGGGTGAAGCCATTGGCTACTATCAACAAGTAATTGATAATGCCGAGGATAGCGGTGACGGTGTAACCGAAGGTTCCGGACCAACTGGAATGAGCATGCGGAAGATATCTCGTGAAAATATCAAGCGACTCATGCCAAAACTGGATAGATGGCCCTATCCCGACAACAACAACCAGTAAATCATGCAACACCAGGAAAGTTATTTCATAGACACACTGGGTATTCCTGCTGAGATAGTGGCGCAAACACTGGAAATCCAACACGAGAAAGGCGGCGATCTACTGCGCCTCCTTATGCGTCAGGAAAGTGTGGATGAAATTGACCTACTCAGCAAACTCGGACACAAACTGGTCATGGAGTTCAACATTGCCTTACCTTCTGAGATAAATACCAATTTTACAGCATTACTCCCCATATCTTTTTTAAAAAAACACCTGATGGTTCCAGTGATTCTGCATGATGATGCCTTTATTGCCATCAACGATCCCTTTAATTTTCAGCCACTGGATGATCTTCGCCGGATTCTGAAAATTAACGGTGCACGTCCGGTGCTCTGCCCCCAGGCAACCATTGTTTCAGCAATCAACTTCGCCTATGACATGACTCAGAACACAGCCGAAGAAGTCATGCAGGATATCGACGAAGAAGATCCGGAAGCTCTTTTCAACGAGATTGAAGAAACCGGAGACTTGTTGGATGACACCAGTGACTCACCTGTTATTCGCCTGGTCAATCTCATGTTTTCTCAGGCTGTACGAGACAAAGCGTCTGATATCCATATCGAACCTTATCAAAACTCGCTGAAAATCAGACAACGGCTGGATGGCATCCTCTATGATATGCTTAGCCCTCCAAAACATGTGCAAGCAGCTTTAATCTCACGAATTAAAGTCATGGCCCGGCTCAACATTGCCGAGAAACGTCTACCGCAAGATGGTAGAATCGAGCTCAAAGTTGCCAATCAGGAAATTGACATTCGTGTTTCCACCTTGCCCACCGCTTTTGGAGAGCGAGTGGTGCTTCGTCTACTCGACAAATCTTCGGTACTGATTTCCCTCACTGACCTGGGAATGCCGGAAGACAGATTTGTCCCCTTTTCTGAACAGATTAAATCAGCTAATGGTATTGTGCTGGTCACCGGCCCGACGGGAAGCGGTAAAACCACAACTCTCTACGCTGCGCTTACGGCAATAAACAGTACAGATATCAATATTATCACCGTTGAAGACCCCATTGAATACCGCATAAGCGGCATTGGCCAAGTTCAGGTTAATCCTAAAATTGATCTTACATTTGCCTCCGGCCTGCGTTCCATTGTTCGACAAGATCCGGATGTAATCCTGGTCGGTGAGATTCGTGATACAGAAACCGCAAAAATATCCATCCAGTCAGCGCTTACCGGTCATCTGGTTTTTTCCACCCTGCATACCAATGATGCTGCCAGTGCCATCACCCGCCTCATTGATATGGGTATTGAACCATTCCTTATATCCTCATCAATCAATGCAATTCTTGCCCAGCGCCTGATACGCATCATCTGTCCTGATTGTAAAACTGCGTATACGGCTGATACTGAAGCGATAACAAAACTGGGACTTGATCCAAAAGAGATGGAAGGTAAGCAGGTGTACCACGGCAAAGGCTGTGCGAATTGCCACCATACTGGTTACAAAGGACGTTGCGGGATTTTTGAATTGCTGCTCATGGATCAATCCATGAAAAACCTGGTTTTAAAGACAGCCGACGCTAACGCCGTCAGAGATCAGGCAATTAAAAACGGTATGATCACCCTACGACGTGATGGAGCCAATAAAGTACTGGCGGGTATTACCACTATCGAAGAAGTGTATCGTGTTACGAATGATTAGCTGTCCTGCAATACACATATCGGAATCTAGAAGGAAAAATTCTTTTAAACCTATTATTTGGTATTTTGCCATTTCCGAGATTGATGAAAAACCCTGAGTATTGAAATCACGTCGACTGTCGTATGATAAATAATTGTGTAAGGAGTTTTACTTACCACAAGTTCTCTGGTCTTGTGTATCCGCCCAGGTGCTCCTAAAAAAGGTTGTTCTTGTAAAAGATCAATGCATTCAATAAATCTTTGACCAGTTTTTCGGGCAGCAGCAGGATTATCTCGTTGTATATACTCTCGCAAAGAAGATAAATTCAACAATGCACCTTCTTCCCACCTTACTCGCACACTGGACTCTCTACTTCATCATTCGTGCCCCAAGACGCCAACCATTTCGCCACATTTTCATTTTCTGCAAACTTAGCTTCTCCAAGCTCTAGTTTCTCCAGTGACTTTTTGATAGCGTCAAGTTGCCATGCTTCATGCTCAACATACTGGGTTACAGCCTGAGCCATTAACCAAGCTCGGGATCTGTCTGCACATTTTGCCATTATATCCAGCTTAATTAAGGTCTCATCATTCAGTCGAATAGATACAGTCTGGCTCATCATTGCCTCCTTTGTACTTTGATGTTTACATGTGACCACAGCAACACGCAATGGGTACAATTGCAAAATAACACAGCAGCGCAAACATAGTTTACCACACCAGTAGCGCAGCCCACGACACCGTAAACATAGTTTACCGAGAACACCGCCCCGTCCACAACGTCTACAAAAATCGAGAAATATGGGTATTATTACCGATTCTTTTTCCCACAAAAACGCATAGACTATCCAAAAAGTTCATTCTAATTACGCGAAACAAACACCATCCAGACTAAATGAAATAAAATATAAAGATATATTACATAATCTTATACTAACATTTCCACTAAGGAGATAACAAATGGCCAGCAAAGCACGCTTAGGAGAATTACTGGTTCAAGAGAATATCGTCAACCAAGATACCATTAATGATGCCTTGCGCATCCAAGTAAGTGGAAACAAAAGATTAGGTAGCATCTTGCTTCGCATGGGGGCTCTTTCCGGTGACCAGTTAGCAAGTACCCTCTCTCAACAATTAGAAATTCCTTTGATTGATATTGACAAAGAATTTTCTCCAAATGCCAGGAAATCCCTTCCTCGTTATCTTTGCAATAAATATGGTGCCTTACCATTAGCAAACAAAAAAAATAACATCCTACTTGTGGCCATGACAGATCCCTCAGACCAAGAGGCCATTACCGACATTGAGCACTATACCGGAAAGATTGTAGAACCATGTCTGGCAAGGCAAACAGATATCAGTAACGCTATCCCCAAGAAAATACCATTATCCATTACAGATATTTTCAATCCTCAGGCCAACACAAGACTGACTCGTTACATTGCCACAGCTGCCTTTGCTCTCGTCATTATTTTGGGAGTCGCAAGTTATAATTATATCCAGACAGCACATTATGGCACGGTATCACACCTTAAGAATTCAACTATTTACGAGCATCATGATCTTTTGGTTGGCTTCGACAAAACAGGTAAGATTTCCCTCTTGGGACACAGCGCATTTTCAGATGGGTACTATTCTGCATCTTTCAATAATATCCCAACAATCATGGCGTTTATCACAAGCAGTAAAGATGATTTCTCGACAGAACAAACCGAATGGCTTGAGTGGGTGCTGAAAAAAGAATCTCCTAGCGACTTCCTCAAAGCGAGCCTCGCAACAAATTGAATGTGAAAACAATACGTTTTGAATACTAATCACTTCATAAGTTGAGACGGTGCGTAATACTTTGGCAAACAATTCTCACCACATTTTGATCGTAACAAAATTTGCCCAGTCATTACCGCCAAAAGGTAAAACGCAAGGCGATGGCATGATTAATGCATAAATAGAAATGATTCACGAAATTGATTTATTGCAAAAACCAATGCCCACAAATGCTATGAAAAAACTTTTTCTGCTACTGGCTACATTTTCTTGTTTGTTCCCCGGATATACCTTTGCCGCCACTCAGGATATTCATATTGAATGGACATACAACTACGAGCCAGTGGATGGAAGAACACTTGCAGGTTACCATCTTTACAAGGAAGGCATTCAAACCTGCACCAGTAGCACACCTGACACATCAGCAATGGACTGTACTTTTGAGTCTGACGATGGCACTTTCAACTTCACACTCACTGCTTTTTACACCGACAATTACGAAAGCCCACATTCCGCACCTTACACACTGACCCTGAGCAATCAAACCGCCCCAACCCTATTCGACATTCACCTTGAATGGTCTCACGACTATGAGCCCATTCAAGATAAAACACTGACAGGTTATTATCTATATAAAGAAGGGGTAAAGATATGTACTGACAGCACTCCTATAGACAAAAGCATGGACTGCGACTTCGAATCTCTCCCAGGGACATATGAATTTACTCTGACAGCATTTAGCAGTGATGGCTACGAAAGCCCGCATTCTCCGCCGTACACTTTTTCCTTGGTCACACCTGAAGAACCGGAACTTATAGCCGCTTTTGCCACGGTGCCACTCACATTATCCGGTGACACTCCATTTGCAGTCTCTTTTGATGCAGCAGCCTCAGCAGGTAACATTACATCTTACCTATGGGACTTTGGAGATAACAGCTCTGGAAGTGGCAGCC
>JAFLJS010000070.1 GCA_022712895.1 Desulfocapsa sp. | reverse complement strand
CGTATGCGGATTTTTTTAAACCGTATGCCGTCTGAATTCTACATAACGTGCTGCCTCCTTGTAATTATATCCATCAAAGCCAATCGCCTTGCCTCCTTTTTAGTAGGAATCATGGCTCGTATAATTTCCATTTTCGCACCAAAGCATTTACAAACAATCCCTACTTTTTCTCGTATTTTTTTATACATTTGCACCGGGTTGAAATGAAGAATGAGTTGTAAAAGTTGTATCAGCTTTTTACTGCACGGATGCAGGAACCCCGGTAGGTGTCAAGATACTTTTCGCCTAAAGCGTATCTTTATGCCGCTTTTATCAGTTCGCCATTCGACGCCTGTTCATTGACAGGGTTGAGTTTCACAATTGCCTCATGATTCCAGTTTCTAGTTTTACCAGACCATCGTTCAGGGTGCATTTTCTTCGCTTGCTCATACACAATTTTTCGTTGTTCAAGAATCCTCACATCGTCACCGTTATGTCTCTGTACAGGTGTTACGAATTTCAAACCACTGTGACGGTGTGAGTTATTGTACCACTTGCAAAATTTTGCAACCCATTGACGAGCATCATCTACGTTATCAAATGGTTTACTCGGATACACCGGCACATATTTCAAAGTTTTAAACAACGCTTCTGAAAACGGATTGTCATTACTTACTGATGGGCGGCTAAAAGAAGGTACGACACCTATTTTTTGCATAGTAGCAAGCATCGTAGCACCCTTTATTGTACTCGCCAAATAAGTAATATCCCACGACCATACCTGGTTTGGGCCATTTGCAACGTAAGGATCAGGCTTTACAAGGGTGCCTGGCGCTGAAGATCGTCCCCGATGTTCAAGTTGCCCTACATCTTGGAGAATGCGGTAGAAACTGCTTTCTGATGCAATGTAAAGACCTTTATCGGCCAATGCCGGTACGATTTGCTTCGGCGATTGGTCTTTAAATTCTTCGCTATTACAAACAGCAAGAACATGCTCTCTTTCTCGCTCACTGAGTTTATTGACAGGGGCCTTTTTTACTATTTGCCGCTGGTCTTCTAGTCCGGTAATACGCCAATTTTGCAGGGAGCGCGGTGTTATTCCTATGATATTACATGCCAGTTTCTGGCGTGCCCCTAGTTTTACAGCTGTAGCGATTGATTGAATTGCCATCTGACGTTTCTCCGAAGAAATTAATATTCCTCGTCTACCCCCCCCCAAATGGCTTCGTACTTTTTTGATAATACCAACAGTGCAGCAGTTTCTGCTAAAGCCTTCTCTTTGCGATTGAGTTCACGCTCCAACTGCTTAATTTTCTTTTTATCTTCCAGGCATTGGCGAGATTGTTGCTTTTTGGTTTGAGCACTCTTTTGATAACCGGATAACGCCTCTACTTTCCATTGGTCAACTAGTTTTTTAAAAAGTCCCTTACTTCGACAATGTTCGCTTAATTGCACCTCGTTAAAGGATGCAGTTTTAATAATAACAGCCAGTTTGTCTTCCGCTGTCCAATCCTCTGGTTTGCTTTTATATGCTGGCACAGCCACTCCTTTGTTACGATATTCTTTTCTCCATTTATAGAGTGTAACATCTGAAACACCAGTTTCTCTACATAATTGTGGAACAGATACTGGTGCTGGTGGCATCATTTTCTTGATTGCTGATTCCTTGAATTTTTCAGAATAACGCATTTGCATTGTTTCATCTCACTTCGCCCTTCAATTTTAGATTTGAAATGGTTTGCTCAACCTTCTCTAGTGAATAGAATCACAATAGATTTACAGCTAGCATGGATAAAACAAACAGTAAAGACCAAGCCCACTGCGTGGGTGCTTCGCAGTCTTGACAGTTTATTTTATCCATGCTTGACCTGAAGGTGCCGATGGCGGAGGAACGCCGTTCTTCACCTTCGGAACAGGAACTGTAATGTAACCATAAACTCCGCAAGAAAAATGAAATTTCCATTTTAATTGAGGCGAAAACTATTCTGACACATAGGGCGCTTGACATAAATTGTACACGCCTCAGCAAAGAACATGGTGTTACCTTCGCTCTCGAAGCTGACCTTGGTCATTCCCCAGAGGGCTACGAATATCGAGGGCGTTTTCATATTCAATCGACAACAATTTTCGTTGATAAAAGTATGCCCATCGGAGAACCCAGATTTAACTTCACTCTTGCTCATGAAATAGCTCATTTTGTTCTTCATAGAAGAATAGATCGATCAATTATGAAAGAAAAAGAAAATCAAATATCAGACACCAGCAGACAACTAATACTCGATCAAGTCCAAAGCAATAGCCCTCGTGATTGGCTGGAATACCAAGCTAATAAATTTGCTTCTTCGCTTCTTCTTCCACGCTTTACAGTTCAACAGGCTGTGATAAACAAACAAAGCAAAATGGGTGTAACACGCCGTATTGGCACAATTTTTCATGACAATCAACCTGACAATATGAAAGACTACCATGAAATAATGAACTATCTTTCAGGTATCTACATCACCTCACATGCAGCCATCAGACTCCGCCTTCGAGAACTAAATATTTTAATAGAAAATAAATTGTCTAATCCTTATACAGGCAGAGGCCTAAGCCATGTAAGTGGTTCCCTTTCTAGTATTTTTGAAGACATGGTTAAAAAAACATGAATAAAAAGAGAATCGGGTAGCCGGAGGATTTTCTCCCACAGCCCCCACAACACCCCGCATGCGGCTCTACCCCAAGGGCACTTCTTCCAGGGCGCGCACGGGGCGTTTCCCTAAGGATTGTCGGGCCGTAGCAGGACGTAAGACCTGAGCTGGTTTCGCCAATTAGCGCCTGAACATTACTCCTCCATTCGGATTCAAAGTATATCCAGAGCCATTGGCGGCCTTTTACTCTCCTTAAAGTTCAGCCCTTCACCGTGTCCAAGGCATTACCCTTGGCGTTCGGAGTCTCGTCCCTCGCTTACCTGTCTCGTATCTCACAGACAAGGCAGGGCTATCCTTGTCTGTGCCAGGATGCTTATATACCGGAACCCACCAGTGGTTTCACTGGGAATGATTTTACACTGCATGGAATACAGATCTCCCCGGATAATGACGTGAACTTCCGATATGCAGGTAAGCGAGGGACGAGACTCCGAACGTATCATTTGCCGTATCTCCTGTTCCTGGGCTTAATCATGTTGTGCTGACTTACCCAGAGACTCGGCCTTATATGATATTTCTGTACGTTGCCTCATATCTTTGCACTTAGGCTTCCTTCAAACCCTACCTCACGGTAACGCCCTCAGAGTCTGCGCTTACCTGCCATCGGATAGTAATTCATGTTACGTTTCACAACGTTACATGGAACACTTACAGGGGAATTTAACCCCATGAGTTCACGCCTATGCCGGGCGTACACAAAAAAATGCACCCGACTGGCTCACACGCGCAATCTTCAGATGTTATTCCAAAATCTTGCCACGCATAAAGTTGGCATATTAATCTAAGGCCAGCCAGTGATTTAGAACGTTGGGCTCCCCAAAATATCAATTTAAATGATCATGAATTCGCTAAAATCAGTGTTTAAATTACGCGTAAAAACACAGCTCCTTGAAATAACATGAGTCCCGTGTTACTGTGTATATATGATACAAGATTTTTTAAATACTGGAACAGAAGATATTTTCAACGGCAAAAATACTAAAAACGCCAGAAAGACAATGCCTTCATCCATGAGAAATGTTGCCACACGAAAATTAGACCAACTAGATTCAGTAATTGCACTGGAAGAATTAAGAGTTCCACCGGGCAATAGGCTAGAAGCTCTTACTGGAAACAGAAAAGGTCAATTTAGCATACGAATCAATGATCAATATAGAATATGTTTTAAGTGGAAAGAAGCAGATCCTTATGCTGTTGAAATCACAGACTACCATTGAAACTTAAACAATATAGAGGTGGAATTATGGTACGCATACCTTCCCACAGACCCCCTACTCATCCAGGCGAAATGTTGCTTGAAGAATTTTTAAAGCCTATGGGTATAACACAAAAAGAATTATCAAAGTCTATCCATGTTCCATACCAACGAATCAATGAGGTTATTAATCAAAAACGTGGAATAACACCAAGTACAGCTTTACGACTTGCAAAATATTTTGGGGTTTCTGAAGACTTTTGGTTAAATATTCAACTTAGATGGGATCTCTTCAAAGCAAGAAGAAAAGAGGTTACAGAACTTAAAAGAATTCATCCTTACAAACCAAGTTCTCAACATGTAGCCCACCCATAGTATGAAGCACGGTAAAATTACCAGAACTTAGCTGGTTTAACCCAATCATACCGTGCTAACACCAGCCCAATCGGGTAGCCGGGTTTCCCCCCCCCGAGCCCCCACAACACCCCGCATGCGGCTCT
>JAFLJS010000054.1 GCA_022712895.1 Desulfocapsa sp. | reverse complement strand
CCAGTTGAAGCTGTATGGGCTTGGTTTTTATGTCCATGGATAAGACATTGCCAAACATGGAATTTAAGTCAAAGCGTTTGGCATGGGCAGCCATCTTCTCAGACAGGTCAAATCCAGAAATTCCTTCAGGAAAACCAGGATAGTTGTCGATCCAGTCTGTGAGCAGAACCTGTCCACCTTCAGCACCTTTTTCGATGAGCAGGTGATCCATTCTGGCGCGAGCAGCATATAGCCCGGCCGTGAGTCCGGCGGGGCCTGCGCCAATAATAACCAATTTGTGATGAGTAGTTGCCATGTACGATTACCAATCGTGGAAGAGGGGCCATTATTTTGTTGTGAGACAAAACAACGTACCGTTTATTCAGGATAATCAGTAATTACGATAACGAGTATCTGCTGCCGGTTTTGTTTCTCATGTATGAGCAGAAGAAACAAAACGTAAACCAGCAGTGTATTGCTACAACGACCCTACAGTGCTTTTTCGATCAACTCAATGAGCTGAGGTTTACCAACTGCACCGGTAACCTGATCAACCTTCTCACCACTTTTGAAAAGGATGAGAGTCGGAATAGCGCGAATACCAAATTTTCCGGGAGTTGCAGGGTTGTCATCCACGTTCATCTTAACGATACTGACCTTTCCGGCATATTCTTCGGCCAGAGCATCAACAACTGGTCCGATGGCCTTACAGGGGCCACACCAAGGGGCCCAAAAGTCAACAAGGCAGGGGGTGTCAGAGCTTATAATAGATTCAAATTCAGCATCACTTACTTCTTTTACATTATCACTCATTGTGTTTCTCCGGTGGTGGGATTCTTTTTTATTTATTCATTATCTAATAGAAGAGCACAAAATTAATTAGAATAATGTACTCTGTGCTTTTTTTCCTGACAAGCAAAATTTGTATTCGTCTAGAGTACTTTTTCCCGAACCAAGAATACAATGTGTATCTTTGAGGAAAGGTCAAGGCATGGAAGGTGTTTGACACTTTTTTGCAACTCATGGTATATTCTTCTGCTGTTGAGATGAACATACAAAATGTGTCAAACAAAAATAAGTAGTCTACGGATCTGTGGATACCAGTAAAATAGAAGTTTTTTTCTTATACAGAAAAAAGCTCTCAAAGCAAATTGGAGTCAGAAATGAACACAACTGTTTCAGATAAGATGTTTGAGAAAGCAAAAGAGGTTATTCCAGGTGGTGTCAACAGTCCAGTCAGAGCTTGTAAGTCCGTTGGCCGTAATCCTATTTTTATTCAGAAGGCTAAAGGTTCAAAGGTCTATGATATCGATGGTAACGAATATATCGATTTTGTCTGCTCCTGGGGACCGATGATTCATGGTCATGCCCCTGATGAAATTATTGATGCTGTGAAAGAGGCAGCTGATGATTCCACCTCTTTTGGAGCGCCCACCACAAAAGAGATGGCACTGGCGTCGATGGTGGTGGACGCTGTTCCGTCCATCGAGAAAGTACGTTTTGTGAATTCCGGGACTGAAGCCACCATGAGCGCCGTTCGTCTGGCACGTGGCTATACCGGGAAAGATATCATTGTGAAATTTGACGGTTGTTACCATGGGCATGCTGATTCTTTTCTAATAAAAGCAGGTTCCGGTCTGATTACCCTTGGTATTCCAGGCAGTCCTGGCGTTCCTGACGATGTCGTTAAAAATACCATATCCATTCCATACAACGACGATGAAATACTGGAGAAGACCTTACGCGAAAAGAGTGACTCCATTGCCTGCGTTATTGTAGAGCCTGTGGCCGGAAATATGGGTTGTATTTCACCAAGCAAAACATTCTTGAAAAAGATGCGTGAACTTACCACTGAACTGGGCATTGTTCTTATTTTTGACGAAGTAATCACAGGTTTTCGCCTCTCTTATGGCGGTGCACAGGAGCTTTTTGGAATTATGCCGGATCTCACCTGCCTCGGTAAGATCATTGGTGGCGGGTTACCTGTTGGTGCCTATGGCGGTAAAGCTGAAATAATGGATCAGGTTGCCCCGGACGGACCAGTGTACCAGGCTGGAACTTTATCTGGTAATCCACTGGCTATGGCCGCGGGAATTGCAAATTTAAGACTTCTGCGGCGGGATAACTTTTATAAGGAATTGAACGAAAAAGCAGAATTTTTTGCAGATGGTCTCGCAAAGGCTGCAGAATCTGCTGGTGTTCCGGTGACACTGAATCGAGTCGGATCTCTGATGACTGGATTTTTTACGCAAGATCCGGTAACTGATTTCGAATCAGCTATGAAATCAGATTCAGACAAGTATGCGGTGCATTATCGACAAATGCTTGAAAAGGGTGTGTACCTTGCACCGTCGCAGTTTGAAGTCGCTTTTATATCAGCATCTCACACCACTGAGGAGCTAAAAAAGGTGATAGAAATGACTGAATGGTCATTCAAAAAATTGGCCTAAATTTAAGAAAACAATTGACTTTGAAGGGTGAGCATGATAACAAATTCAATCGTCTGCTGGCAAAATGTGCTGACAGGAAAAGGTGGAACCATACATGGCTAAATTGAGTACTGAAATGATAGGTGCTCTCGGTAACTATGGACATATCGGGTTCACCTTTGTAATTGCAATTTTTTTAGGTCTTGGTGGTGGTATTTATCTCGATGAACATTACTTCGAGGGTTCCACCTCTCCTTGGTTTACTTTTATCGGCCTCGCTTTTGGTATTGCCGCTGGTTTTAAGAGTTTATTCGATATTCTTAAAAGTCAGATGGAAAAACCGGAAGACGAGGACACAGAAGGATAGTTGGCTGTGCTTGATATTTCATTAAAACAGGTGCAAGCCATGAGTTTTGGCTTTCTTCTGGTATTAACAGGTGGTTCATGGCTGATTATGTCATGGTCATTTGCTCAATTTGTGCTTGTTGGCGGTATTATTGCCGTTGCGAGTTTTTATTCCGGGCACAGAGATATAGCGGCCTTTTTAAAGTCTTTTCAACCTCCTCCTGAAGACGCTGAAGGAGCGGACATAGAAGAAGAGCCGAAAAAGAAGGGCGGAATAAAAAGCAAGGCTGGTTACATTATTAAATTTTGGTTGCGGTTGGCGCTGATTGGTGTCGTCTTGTGGTTTGTGGTTCGTAAAACTGAGACCATGGAAGACATCATCGCATTGCTACTGGGACTATCAACTGTGGTTTTTGCCATAATGCTGACAACTGTCAGTGTGGCAGGGCGCTACTTTTTAAGCAGGAAAGGGTAAGAGGGAGAGTTATGGAACATCCGATATTATTTATTTCACTCATTTTGGAAAAGCTGGGGCTGCCAGTTCCACATGGTCCCATTGGTAATGGTATCTTAGAAAAACTTTGCGAACCATATATGACCTATACATGGTTTGTTATGATTTTTCTGGTAGTTGTTGGTAAACTTACCCTTGGAAATATTGAGATGATTCCAGGTAAGGGACAGAATTTCTGGGAAATGGCCATTGGTGGCATGCACGATTTTTTTCTTGCCAATATGGGTGAGGAGCTCACCGATCGTTATTTTTCCATGATTGCTACTTTTGCTCTTTATATCGCTGTGGGTAACCTTATCGGTTTGATCCCAGGCTTTATGTCCCCAACATCTTCAATCAATACCACACTGGCTCTGACCCTGATCGTCTGGGTAACCCATCATCTTATCGGACTGCGCAGGCATGGTCTCGGGTACATTAAGCATTTCTGCGGACCAATTCCTGTGATGATTCCGGTTATGCTGCCCATCGAGCTTATCAGTAATATTGCTCGCCTGCTCTCACTCTCCATTCGACTTTTCGGTAACATCATGGCTAAAGAGACTCTGCTTTTTATTCTCTTTACCCTTGCTGGTGCTTACTTTGCACCACTGCCAATCATGTTACTTGGTGTTCTTGTATCCCTTGTTCAATCCATGGTTTTTGTACTGCTCACAGTAGTATACTTCCAAGGGTCCTACGAACACGCACATTGATTTGCAGGTAATCCCAGGCACTACATCTTCGTCCGATCTTTCCCGTTCGCATAGTACAAACTATAGCGAACAGGAAAGATCAAACAAACCTGTAGCACCTGGAATCACCGTATGAAATTTAGAAGTACTATTTAGTTTTTTATAGGAAGAAGGCCTCAAACACAAAACTTTTTTAAGGAGAAACACAATGGAAGGAAATGCATTAATGCTCGGACTCATCTGTATTGGCGCTGGTCTCTCAATCGGACTTGCAGGACTTGGTGCTGGTATCGGTATTGGTAACGTTGGTCTTGGTGCTACCCAGGGTCTTGCACGTAACCCAGAAGTACAGCCTAAACTGATGGTTTTCATGATCCTCGGTATGGCTCTTGCTGAATCCTGTGCAATTTACGGACTGGTTGTATCTCTGATCCTTCTCTATGCTAACCCTCTTATAGGTTAAGTTTGAAGAATCATTTTGATCCCGTCTTTTTAGGACAGGATTGATAGAATTAAAAGGCCACAGAGTTTACTCTGTGGCCTTTTTGCGTTTACGGAATTTTTACAACTTGCTGGTAGTTAAATCATAATAGAGCGCAGGTGATAAGTGAGGCCGTTTTAGAAAGGTACACATCCTGTTTGTTATTGAACTTTTTTGTTCGATACCTCTTTTGCCACCGCAGGGTTGCAACTGCTTACCGGACAAACGTCCACGCTCGTTCCTCGCTGCGGTATCGTTTGCCAGCAAGCAGTTACAACCCTTGCTATTTGCTATATCTGAACCCATTTCGCATGACTATCAAGAAGACAAATGAATAAATCAACCGACGACATACTGATCCACCCGCAGCGTGGAAAAAATGAGAAGGCAATTCCTGAATGTGGACTCTTTCTGGTCAATCCTTCTGAATCTCGAATTGCAATACAGATGGTTCTTGAGGCGGGAGGAAAGAAGCAATTTCTATTTCACTCAGAACTGGCTGTTAGTAAAGACACCGACTTTTTTGTCGCAGGGCCATCAATTGGTGCACCCATGGCCACAATGACCATGGAGAAACTCATTGTACTTGGTGCGGAAACCATTCTTATGTATGGCTGGTGCGGTGCTGTGAATCCTCAATTTAGTGTCGGAGATGTGCTCCTGGGCGGTGCTGCACATTGTGGTGAAGGAACATCACGTTACTATAGTGATTGTGATGTTTGTAATCCCTCAACCTCTCTTGTTCGAAAAATTCAATCAACTTTGGGGCTTTCAGGTGTGAATCCTATGTGGACAACAGATGCCGTCTATCGAGAGTCACGGAGTATGTTTCAACAACTTGCTGACAAATACAATGTTTGTGGGGTAGATATGGAGTATTCTGCACTTTGCGCTGTGGCAGCTTTTCGGGAAATCAACTTTGCTGGCCTGTTTTTGGTCTCTGATGAGCTTTGGCAGAAGAACTGGCGACCCGGATTTGCAGATAAACATTTTAAGAAAAAAAGCAGAAAAATGATAGAGCTGCTTATTGAGAACATTACTACCTTCAGAAAGTCAAAGGAGAGATAATTATGCCGTCATTTCATCTGGTAAGTTTAGGTTGTGCCAAGAATCTGGTGGATTCGGAAGTTATGCTCGGCTTGCTGCAGGAAGGTGGGTGGGATATGGAAGAAGATCCTGCAAAGGCATCTGTTCTACTGGTAAATACCTGTGGTTTTATTCAACCTGCGGTTGAAGAGGCTGTTGAGGTTATCCTTGAGATGGCCAGTTATAAATCTGAAGAGAGTGTCAAGTTTCTTGTCGTTACCGGTTGTCTTGTCCAGCGTTATAAAGAAGACTTGCAGAATGAATTGCGTGAAGTTGATCTTTTTGTGGGTACTGAAGGTGTGCCTGATATCGTTAGGCTCCTTGAGGGATTGCTACAAGGGGAGCAGAAAGAGAAAACGTATCTGCCAGACCGTTTTTTGATGGATGCGAGTTATGCCCGAACACTCTCAACGCCTTTTTTCAGAAGTTCTGTCAAAATCACTGAAGGCTGTAACAACCGTTGCACCTATTGTATGATACCCTCTATTCGTGGCGACTTGCGCTCCCGTAATATTGACGACATTGTTGAAGAGCTTAAAAGGCTTGAACGTGGAGGAATGAAAGAACTGTCCCTCATAGCTCAAGATCTTACAGCATACGGGAATGATCTGGATAAAGAAACAAACTTACTCACGTTGCTTGCTGCAATTTTGAAAAATACTGCGATCCCATGGATACGTTTAATGTATCTCTATCCCTCTGGTGTGAACGCGGAGTTGTTGTCCCTGATGCTGGCTGAAGAACGGATTCTTCCTTATATGGATATCCCCTTCCAGCATGTCTCCGATTCAGTATTGAAAAGAATGCATCGTCGATACGGATATGATAATCTTTGCGGATTTATAGACAATGTAAGAATAGCAGTTCCAGATATCGCCCTGCGTACAACTATGATGGTAGGCTTTCCAGGAGAAACAGAAGAAGACATTCGTCAGCTTGAGCAATTCTTACAGGAATATCGCCTTGATCATGTTGGAGTGTTTTCTTATACCAATGAAGAGGGCGCTCTTTCAGAATTCTATGAGCAGCAGTGTCCAGAAGAAGTAAAAGAGGAGCGGCGCAACCGGATACTTACCTTGCAGGCAAGGATTTCAGAAGAGAGCTTGCAAAAATATGTGGGGCGGACAATTCCAGTAATGGTAGAAGGCTTGAGTCGTGAGACGGATCTCTTGCTTGAGGGGAGGTCAGTTTATCAGGCTCCAGATATAGACGGGTGCGTGCTGATAAATGATGGAATTGCTAACCCCGGTGACATTGTACAGGTACGAATCACCGAGGCGCAAGTATATGATCTAGTGGGTGGAATAGTGTAGAGAAGTAGAGCTATTTGTTTTTATTAACCTGCTCCCGTAGATCTTTCCCAACTTTGAAGAAGGGAAGTTTTTTTGGTTTTACCTTAATCTTCTCACCGGTCTTTGGATTACGTCCTTCATAGGAACCGTAGTTCTTAATAACAAAACTTCCAAAGCCTCTAATTTCGATAGAGTCGCCTTTAGCCAGAGCTTCCGTCATAGTTTCAATGATGGTGTTTGTGATTGCAGCGGCCTCTCTGTGCGGTATATCAATGTCTTGTGACAGAGTTTCAATTAACTCAGATTTGTTCATGCCCAACTCCTGTACTTTCTAGGTGATCAGCATTTTATTGGTTTGCTGATCGGAATAAAAAAATTAAGTGCGACGTCGTGGCAGACACATTTTACCACTTTGTCACACGTTTCCATAATCTTACAAGATAACTGTTTAAATTTAATCAGCTATTTTTTTGTTTGTAAAGGCTTTTATTCGAAAATATTAAATTAATGTCATTTTTTGTTAAAAATCTATATTTGCCAGGCGTTAGATTCCCAAGACCTAAATTGCCGTAAGCTAAACGTTTAAGCGAGAGAACGGGGTGGCCAATTGCTTGAAACATTTTTTTTACCTGCCGTTTCCTTCCCTCATGGATTGTGATCTGAATAAGAGAATTTTGTTGAATCTTTTCCTTGAAAAGTACTTTTGCTGGTGACGTTTTTTTGTCGTCAACCATGACTCCCGTTTCAAGTGAATGCAAGTCAGGAGACTTTGGCAGCCCTTTTACCAGAACCTCATAGGTTTTAAAAACCTCATTGCTGGGATGGAGGATAGCTTGGGTCAATTCTCCGTCATTGGTGAGCAATAAGGCACCTTCAGTATCAAGGTCGAGCCTGCCAACGGGAAATACTCGTTCTTTAACGTTTTGCAGGAATGAGGTAACAATGGGACGGCCTTGTGGGTCGGCGACTGTTGTGACATAGCCTTTGGGTTTGTAGAGAAGAATATACACATGTTCTTCAGCCGCAGTTATTTCTTTCCCATCAACCATCACTCGTTCTTTGCCAGGGGTAATCTTTATTCCCATGGCTGAGACAGTCCTTCCATCGACCTGGACACGGCGACTTTCAATAATTTTTTCACATTTTCTTCTCGATGCGACTCCAGCATGGGCGAGAAATTTTTGTAAACGAACCGGCTTTTCCATAGGATCTTAGCGTAGTGAGTTGGGAAGAATTTTAGTGATTCTGGAATCGACAAGTTTTCTGGTTGCATCATCAACTTCCAAAATATCAGTGTACCAGGGCTTCATGCGGCAATCAAAAACGATGGGTGGCGTGAGCCCCACGTGGAAACGTTGTACCGATGTACTTGCTCCGTGAATATCGGCAGCGGGTTCGAAGCGGGTGAAGAAGGTCCAGAGGAATTCCTGTGTTGAACAGGTTGCACCTTCTAGGCTGTCCACCAAAAGGATGCAGGGCCATTGCTGTAATGCCTCATTTTTGGCGATTTCTGCGGCCAGATCAGGCATGGATACATAGTCGCTAGCCTCGATGACAAGCGTTCCTGGCAGATATGCTTTTAACTTTCGGCAGTGAGGCGGTAGGTCTCCTGAGTAATCAGTGGGAAGTTCTCTTATTTTTTCCTTCCCCAAGCCCATCATCATTGCTTTAGAGCCTTTGTTTACAGAAGGTCCTGTATAATCGAGTGTGTCTTGTGAGACGTTGGCAAAGACAAAGAGGTCGCGTTCCCAGTTGATACGTTCCAGAACATGAGCCCACAGTTTAGGAAAATCGGTAATATCAATATCCCCATCGGTAAGAATCAAAAATTTGGTGAGGGATAACTGTCCTTCGCCAAGAATGCGTAAACCGCAGGCAAATGCTTCACGGGGATAGCGATCAGCAACACGTGCGGCAGCCAGACAATGGAATCCAGTTTCGCCGAATGTTTTTAATTCACGAACTCCCTTCATGACCAGTGGGAAAAGGGGAGATAGCAGGTCTTGCAAAAAGTCACCAATAAAATAGTCTTCCTGCTTTGGTCTGCCGACAATGGTTGCGGGATAGATCGCATCTTTTCTGTGATAAAGATGAGAAACCTGGAAAACTGGATAGTCATGTTGTAAAGAGTTATAGCCGTAATGGTCACCAAATGGGCCTTCCGGACGTCTAATATGCGGGGGCACTTCACCTTTTATAGCAAATTCTGCTCCAGCCACCAGGCGATGTCCACCTTTTGGGTCCGGGCACATATCCAGTTTTTTGCCAATTAACAGTGAGGTCAGCATGAGTTCTGGAATATCTTCAGGCAGTGGTGCAATGGCTGACAGCATAAGCGCAGGCGGGCCACCAATATACAGAGTCATGGGTAGTGACTGGTTAAGTTGCTCCGCTGCGTGATAATGATAGCCACCTCCTTTATGGATCTGCCAGTGAATGCCGGCGGTGGCATCATCGTATCGTTGAATTCGGTACATGCCCAGATTGTGTCCCTTGCCCTCGGGATGTTCTGTATACACTAGCGGCAATGTTACAAATGCCCCGCCGTCACTGTGCCAGGAGGTTAGCATGGGCAAACTGCTCAAACGTGGTGGCATCTGGCAGTTTTCAAGGATAGGCCCCCATTTTTTTTCTTTGAGGCCAATTTTCATGCCATCCAGAAAGAGTTGTCGATTGTCCCAAAGCTTTTTGGCCTTAAGCGGCATAATAGATTCGGTGAGATTCACCAGATCCTGCACAAAATTTTGCGGACGTTTGCCAAAGGCGAGTTCAAGCCTTCCGGCAGTGCCAAAGAGATTGGTAACAACGGGAAAGTTGCTACCTTTTACATTTGTAAAAAGAAGAGCAGGGCCTTGCTGTGCGATGACTCGACGATGAATTTCCGCAATTTCAAGGTTGGGATCAACCTCTTCATCAATCACCAGTAACTGCTTTTCCCGGCGCAACAGGTCCACAAAACTACGCAGGTCATATAAGATATCGCTTTTCATCGTCTTCTCTGTCAGGGGTGCTTGTGTGGCGATTCTTCCTGGAGGAAGAGCTCGTGGTATTCATCTTCAGTCATGTTCTTTTTCATTAAACCGGTGGCAAACTGTATCAGCTCTTCAATCTCTGTACTGGAGAGACGCTTAGCAAGTGTTTCCGCCAGCTCCTTGCGACCCAGGAGCTGGAGAAAGCAAGCTACTGATTCTCGGTCAAGTTCAGTGCTTAGTCCAAAGCACATCTGGTGGGGATTGATACATTTAGACATTCAATATTCTCGTTTATTCAGTTATCTGGTAGTTGACTTTTCTATTTCTGGGGCCGTCAAACTCACAAAAGTAGAGGGCTTGCCAGGTGCCAAGTTGTAATCTGCCACCGTCAATTAATATGGTGAGCGTTGCTCCCATAAGTGATGCCATGATATGGGAAGGGGAGTTGCCCTCCATATGCTTAAAGGGGTAATTGATGGGCACAAATTCTCGCAGACCGGTAATGATATCTGTCCGCACATCAGGGTCGGCACCTTCATTGATGGTGAGTCCGGCGGTGGTGTGTGGATTGAATAGAATGCAGACTCCTTCCTGAATACCAGACCGTGCAACCAGATCCTGCACCTCAGCTGTTATGTCAACGAGGTGCATATGCTGGGTCGTGTTTACTACAAATGTGCCTTTAAACATTAGTTCTGTAACTGCCAATGGCCGGTGGTGTCACGGCAGGCTGTGGTGTAAACAGTTTCCTGCTTACCATCGATTACAGACTGGATTTCAGCTTTTCTACAGGGACGATTGTTGGAACCACTGGAATATGCAGGTTGCGGTATCACCTGATAACTGTTGCCATTGTCAGGGTTACGCCACGCATTTGTCTGTCCAGAGGTACCGCGTTCATATACGTGATTTAACTGTTCGCGATCATATTTGTCCATCTCGTTACCGATGATATAGCCGAGTAAACCTCCTACCGCAGCACCAATCAGTGTCGCTTCAGTGTTGTGGCCAATGGCCTGACCAAGGATTGCGCCACCTGCTGCACCTCCTGCTGCACCTATACCGGCTTTATTGGGACCGCCAGCGCAGGAAGAGAGGAAAAGGCTGAGAGCAAGAAGAGTGGGTAACAGAATTGTAGTTTTCATTGTAAGATCCTTTGGTGGAATGGAATGGGTATCTCTTTACAGTTAGTCCCCACACTTGTTTTGTCAATATTTTTCAAGTGCATGAAGACTTTCAAGTTGTCGCTTACTGCGTTGCAGTTCCTCAATCTCTTCCAGCAGGTCGAGGGCCAAAGCAGTGCCGGGCAGGTTGATACGTAAATCATCCTGCAAGCGTATTGAGATTTGTATGCGTTTTACTTCAACAGCTGCAAAACGCCACTCACGAGGGTTGGGCCCAAGGGGGGAGAGAATCCCTTCGTCGATAAGATCTTGAATAAACTGAGCATGTACTCTGCACATACTACAGAGCTCACGTAAGCTGTACTCTTTGTCTTCGTCAAAAACTATGCAATGGAGGTCTGGTTTCATAGTGTCATACTCCAAGGTTGCTGCGCGGGTTGAAGGACATCTGTTTTTCCATACTTCGGAATAATTTGGTGTCTGTCTCTGTTTCGGCTTTTGGTACCATGATGGCAAGGGTCACGTATTGATTGCCGACCTGCTTGGCGGTGGAAAGTCCTCGACCTTTCAATCGAAGTTTTTTTCCTGTCTGCGACCCCGCCGGAATGGCAAGCTCAACTGTGCCCCCAAGAGTAGGTACGGGAATTGTCGCACCAAGGGCAGCCTCCCAGGGCGATATGGGCAGAGTGAGCATGATATCACGTTTGTTAGGCGTAAAATGAGCATGTTTATGGAAAACGATCTCAAGGAAAAGATCACCGTTTTCCCCATTTCCGATGCCTTCAGCTCCTTGACTAGCAAGCCGTATTCGCTGCCCCTCGCTGACCCCTCTAGGGATATTGACTTCAAGAGTGTGGGGGCGGGTGATTACATGTCCTGACCCATTCACTGCAGGTCGCTGCAGGGTGAGTGACTGTTTCGTACCCTTGTAACTGTCTTCAAGGGTGATGGCTATTTTAGCATGCAGATCCTGTCCCTTGCCACTGTAATGCCTCTGTTGACCAGCGAATGGGCTAGCTCCAGGCTGTGCTCCCTGAGCACCGAAAAGGGATTCAAAGAAATCACTGAATTGGGATGAATCATTTTCGGTATATCCACCACCAGTAAACTCAAAACCGGTATCCCAGTCTGGTGGCGGATCAAAATCCTGCCCAGCTTCCCAGTTCTGGCCAAACTTGTCATATGCGGCTCGTTTTTCCGTATCCTGTAGAACTTCATACGCTTCGCCAACTTCTTTGAAGCGTTGTTCTGCATCTGCCGCTTTATTGATATCGGGATGGAATTTCCTGGCAAGTTTACGGTAGGCCCGTTTCACTTCATCCTGTGTGGCATCCCGTTCGATACCCAATGTGGTGTAATAGTCTTTAAATTCCATTTTTCATTCCTGGCTGATCTTTTCAGTCTTGAACTTATCTTGACACAGATTAATCTTAGCGCATACTATACAAAATCAAAGCAAAATATGATGGCGTCATAAAACTCTTCATCTTCTTCGTCACTGCAAATTTGCCGTCGTTAGGACGTACTAAAGTACGCCTCACTCCATCAAATTTGCGTTCCTCGAATAGGAAGTTTTTTATTTAGCCATAAATAATTTAATTTTTTACAAGTCCATCAAGCTTGAATATGAAAGAAAATGTGTACCTCATTGGCTGTCGTGCTGTGGGAAAATCTTCAATTGGAAAGATACTGGCGCAAAGACTGGCATATGTTTATCTTGATACCGATACTATGATAACGGAAAATCATGGGCAGAGTGTGGCAGAAATTGTTGAAGAAGGTGGTTGGCAGCAATTTAGAGAATATGAAAAAGAAGTGTTGCAAGAGCTGCAGAGCTGGCATCAATGCGTTGTGGCCACAGGTGGTGGTGCAATTGTGCACAGTGAAGTGTGGCCGCAGCTAAAAAAACAGGGAAGTGTGATCTGGCTGACAGCTGGTCTTGACGTGCTTTTTTCCCGAATTCGTAGTGATCAGCAGACAGATGCACTGCGGCCGAGTTTGACGGGAAAAGATGTCTGTCAGGAGCTTGAAGATATATTGGCTGAGCGTTCTTCACTATATAAAGCAGCAGCAGATTACACCATTGACACGGGTGTGATGGATATTGCCAGTGCGGTATCTGAAATTGAAGATTTTTTGCAAGATCCCATCCATAAACAGGGAATAGAATAAGACAATGGCAGGAAATACATTTGGCAAAGCCTTTCGGGTAACCACCTGGGGCGAATCGCATGGAACAGGCGTGGGCGCAGTTATAGATGGCTGTCCACCTGGGATTGTTTTAGATCCTGCCGTCTTACAGGCGGAGATGGATAAACGGAAACCTGGGCAGGGTGGTGCTTCCAGCCCCAGAAAGGAGCCGGATAAACTGGAGATACTCTCTGGGATATTCACTCCGGAGGGCGAAGAGTTCCCTCGCACCACAGGTACCCCTATTTCTCTTGCCATCTATAACACCGATGCGCATTCAAAGTCCTACGATAACCTGCGGGATATCTTTCGTCCAGGTCACGGGGATATCACCTATCTTGCCAAATATGGAATAAGGGATCATCGTGGTGGTGGACGTGCCTCTGCACGTGAAACTGCTGCAAGAGTTGCCGCAGGGGCTATTGCCAAGCAGGTGCTCGATCAGACTGGTATTGATGTCCTTGCCTATACTGTTGCCCTTGGAGGGGTAAAGGCAACAGAACGAAATCTCGAAGAGATCAGCAATAATCGTTTTTTCTGCCCTGATGCTGAGGCCGCAGAGGCAATGGAAAAACGAGTGGATGAGGTGCGTAAGGCAAATGATACCGTTGGTGGTATTGTGGAGATTGTTGCTGATTGTCCAGCAGGCCTTGGTGAACCCGTTTTTGATAAACTTGAAGCAGAGCTTGCCCATGGCTTGATGTCCATAGGAGCTGTTAAAGGGGTTGAGATCGGAGCGGGTTTTCGGGTGGCTGAAATGCTAGGCTCAGAAAATAATGATGCCATAACTCCGGAAGGATTTGATGGAAATAATGCCGGGGGCATATTGGCAGGAATTTCTTCTGGTAATGAAATTGTGATTCGGGTGGCGGTGAAACCCATTCCTTCGATTTCAAAGAAACAGCAGACTGTCAATCTTGATAATGAGGCTGTGACTGTTCAGGTTGGCGGACGACACGATATCTCTGCCATTCCCAGAATAATTCCGGTGTGTGAGGCCATGGTACGTCTTACTCTTTGTGATCATTTGCTGCGACATATGAGTATTGTATTTCCGCAGGAGTAATGGATCCGAAAAAACTCTTTACCTTCTTCGTTGCTACAATTTTAATATCATTTCAACGTACCTTTAGTACGCTGAAATGATATTAAAACTGTGCGCCTCGAACATAAAGTTTTTTTCAAATCCATTTTATAGAAAGGGCTTTTAGGAAGTCGTCAGGAGTAATGAGTATGTCAAGACAGCAAAAAACTATCCGTGAAATCTGGATGGTGAGTCGTGAGTACGGAAATATAGCCGGTGCTGGCGGGGTGAAAGATGTAGTTGCAGGTCTTTCGGTCACCCTTGCCCGCTGGACAGGGCGTTCAGTGCATGTGGTGTTACCCTGTTATGGTTTTATGCTGCCTGAAAAACAGGGATTTGTTCCCTTGCCTGATCCTCTGCAGTCCGACGAACAGCTCACTTTTGAGACCGATCTACACTACCCTGAAAAAGAACGCAGAGAACGGGTGGCCGTATGGCATGCCACAATCGAGAAGGTCAATATCTATCTCCTTGATGCGGAACGTTTTCAAGAAAAATTAGATGTATACACCTACAGTGCGGCAGAAGAGAGAATGCAGCCATGGCAAAAAAAAGGTGAGGGGCATTTCGATTATTTTGCCATGAATATTCTTTTACAGAAGGCAAGCCTTGATCTAATGATGCTTCTTGGTGCTCGGCCTGATGTCATTCATTGTCACGACGGACACACTGCTGTATTGCCTGCCATGGCTACAGAGCTGCCAGGCTACAGAAATTATTTTAAACAGACAGCTTGTGTGATTACGGTGCATAACGCTGGCAAAGGGTACCATCAGGAAGTAGCAGATTTGGAGTTTGCAGCAGCAAGTAGTGGCTTGCCCCTGGAATTTGTTCGTTCTGCCAGATTAGATGATTGTTTTGACCCCTTTCTTGCTGGCAGCAGGGCAGCAATACTTAACACCGTGAGTGAGAATTACGCACGAGAATTGCGGGAAACCTCCGATGATCTGCTCACCGGATGGCTTGGTCATACCCTCCTGGAACGAAACGTGACACTGGAGGGAATTACAAATGGAATTGATCAGGATCTGTTCTCTGCGAAATATCCTGACAAAACAGGTGTGGCTGCAGCGTTTGATTTACTGAGCGATAAAAACCTCCAGGGTAAGAGGAGATGCAAAGATGCAATCCTGCAATTGGTTAATAGTAAGAAGGAAATCGGAACCACCCGACAATCCGGATATTTAACTACTAATCTCTCACTTCCCCTTATCACATTTATAGGTCGTCTCAGTGATCAGAAGGGGGTGGATATTCTCACCCGTGCTCTGAGCCGTCTGCTCGAGAAGCGTAATGACTTTCAGTTTCTGCTCTTGGGGAGTGGTAGTACCCGGGACGAGAGTGGTTTGATTGCACTAGCTGAAAAGAGCAAAAATGCGGGCCGGGTAGCAATTCTTCGAGGTTACGACACACGCCTGGCTACAAAGATTTATGCTGCCGGAGATTTTTTCGTGATTCCCTCTCGCTATGAACCCTGCGGACTCACAGATTTTATGGCACAACTCTTTGGCAACTTACCCATTGTACACCATGTGGGAGGATTGGTTAAAGTAGAGAATGGTAAAACCGGGTTTGCCTATCCCAGGCAGAGTGTGGCAGCCCTTGTCCAGGCAATGGAAAGGGCCTTGGATGTTTATTCAGAAGATCCCGCGGCTATCCGAACTATGCAGCGACAAGCAGTGGAGTTGATAGAAAAAAAATACACTTGGCAGAAGGTGAGCCAGAAATATTTAGATTTATATAAGAAAGCCAGAAGAATGAAATGAGATGGCGTTTTTTACTTAACCATCTCAATTCTGGGTTTTTACGAGTTTATCAACTGAGCGTAATTTAACAGATCACTTTATGGAGGCGTTACATGACAATTAAGATTGGAATTAACGGTTTTGGCCGCATTGGTAGAAGTATTTTTCGGGCACTTTCCAAGGATACTGCTTTTGCAGATATTGAAGTTGGCGCTATTAATGATCTTACCGATACAGCTACTCTTGCCCATTTGTTGAAATACGATTCCGTGATGGGGATTTTTGATGCTGAAGTTGGGCATGATGACATGGGAATTATTGTTGACGGTAAGCATATTCAGGTGAGTAGTCACCGTGATCCTGCCGACATTCCTTGGGGTGTAAATGGTGTTGAGTATGTTGCAGAATGCACGGGACTTTTCCGGGATGCCGATAGTGGAAGAAAACATATCGATGCTGGTGCGCAAAAAGTTGTGATTTCAGCGCCGGCAAAGGGAGACGTGAAAACCTTTGTCATGGGAGTTAATGAAGATGAGTATGATGCCACTATTCATCATGTGGTTTCCAATGCATCCTGTACCACCAATTGTCTGGCACCTGTGGCCAAAGTAATACTGGATAATTTTGGTATAAAACGTGGTCTGATGACCACTATTCATGCTTATACCGGAGATCAGCGCATCCTTGATTTTCCGCATTCTGACCTACGCCGTGCACGGGCTGCCGCTCTTTCCATGATTCCCACCAGTACAGGTGCTGCCGCGGCTGTTGCTCTGGTTATTCCAGAACTTAAAGGGAAGTTCGATGGTTTGGCCGTTCGGGTACCCACCGCCAATGTCTCCCTTGTGGATGTGGTGATGGAAGTTGAACAGGAGACAACAGTTCCAGAAGTTAATCAGGCCTTGAAAGAAGCTGCAAATCGATATCTTGGATATACAGAGTTACCCCTTGTTTCCATTGATTTTCAGGGAAATGCACACTCTTCAATTGTTGATGCTGGTTCCACGAAAGTCCTTGGTACCTCTGTCAAAATATTGAGCTGGTATGATAATGAGTGGGCTTACTCCAATCGAATGATTGACCTGATTCTGTATATGGAGGCCAATAAGGCTCTTTGATTCAAGGGCTTGTGTTTGTAAGCTACCCACTGGAAGTACAAAGGCGTCCCGACCGGTTTTATGTCGGGGCGTTTTGCGTTTAAGCTCAAGAACATACTTGAAATTATGGACGAAATGGCAGATAGTTAAGAGATGAAAACAAATAGTACTGTCCAGAATATTGAATCGGATGCTTTAAAGGCGAATCTCCTGGAAACAGCAGAAGAAGTAGTCCTTGATCCCCAGCTCCAGCTTCTCCTTGATATCGTCTCCCGCTATAAGGGGCTGCATAATAACCTTGAAAATTTACTTCTTGAAATCTGCCATCCGTATCGTAACTGGACTTTACTTATCCCGCAGTTGCGCAGTTTTGTACTGAAAAACTCCAACTATTACGTTCGTCACGAACAGGGGCCTGCCGCATTTGGGCTCTTTGCCGGATTGTTTCTGCAGGCCATGAAGGATAGCGAAAGAAACAGCAAACTTCTCTCCCAGATAATTGAATCACAGGTTGCCTGGGTGGCAAAGGTAGTGGGGCTTTTTTCAAGAAGCGACGTTCTGTTGGGCTATCAGTCGGCTTTAAATACATATTTCCTTGACCTTCTGGCATTTGATGACGGGGAAAGCCCGATCATGATGCACATTGTTCAAGGGCAGCATCCCATGAAGAAACTGGCAACTTCTCTTCTTGCTTTCTCCAGGCCTGAAGAGTCCCAGGCAGCATTTGATTATAGCCCAATTGCCAGGCTGATGCAGGCCATACTCCGGCGCAACTATCAGTATTGGCTGGAGGAAGAAGATCCCCTGCCCTGGTTTATGGATAAATGTGGTGTTCTTTGCGATGATTTCCATTCCGGTCAGTTGTTTTCTGCGATTTCTCACGAGTCCATGCAGAAAAATAATGAAGCAGTTAAAAATATCGATGTGGATATCTCTCCTGTGTCTGCTCTTGGTCAGATACTTGATCTGCCAGCACATGTCGATATCGTACGTTTTTATAAAGAGATCCCAGCAAATCTGGCTAAAGTGGATGCACAGGAGCTGGGAATCTCGCAGGAACATGGCTTGCCTTTGGGCCGTTTTGCGGAAAATCAAAAGCTGCTCTTTCTTTTTCGTATCATGGATACCAAAGGACTTTATCTGATCCATGAAGAGACCCTTAGGGAAATTAATCGTTCTCTGGTGCAGCTTATTCGTCTTCAGAATTTTGAAGATATTGAAGAATTTTTGCTTACCACCTTTCAACTGCTAAAAGCAAATGTCCGCAAGTATCCTCATACCTCTCTGCAATGTATTCAGGTTTTGGGTGGTGAAGTTTTTAAACGCAAGAACGCACGTATGGTGGAAGCGTTTCTCTGGCAGGCGGTGCGTTTTGGTTTTCAGTACGCCAATGTTATGGGAGTGGATGAGGATTGGCAACCCATTACCAATCCAGCCCACCTGGCAAATATCCGAGCCTGGTTGAAGCTAATCATGCAGGAACCCAAATGGTGCGGTACGCTTTTTTCAGCCCTTATTATCAATATTAAACTCTCTGGAACCTGCGTAAAAGATACGGATCTTTTTCAGCGTGATATCACAAGTCTACTCAATCATCCCATTGAACCGGTGTATAACCTTACCAAACAATTCAGTAAGCTTATGCCTGTGTTCTTTAATGAAATTGGTGCGGAAGGAGATTTGCGTGAGGTGTCAACGGAGCTTGATGAGATCCACAAACGTCGTGATCTGCTCATCCATTTTTTACGGAAGCAGAGTCATGTGGAGAGTTCCAATCTTATTGTTGATTTTATTCAGGCTATTTTTGATTTCTGGATTCACAAAAAGAAAGAAGTTTTACTTCCCTTCCTGCCTGAGGAAGTCTTCTCCGAAGTTCAGGAGTCGGGGAAATTTGTAGATGACCAGCATATACTGGCCAAGCGGATTCAGGCCAACTTAGAGTTTGACAGCATCAAAGATCTGCTGAGCTGGAAGAGCAAGGATAGGCAGACGTACCTTGCAGATCAGAAAGATATTGCCCCCTCAGAATTGCGGCGTTTTGATCTGCTGGTACAGATGTTTCAACTGCTGAACCAGAAGTATAATCTTGATTTTCAATCATTGCGTTCAGAGCTTGAACAGGCAGCCCAGGAAGGCTTTCCTGAAATGGAGGGCTTGCTCCACACCCTCGAAAATTGTGAAACCATTGAGTGTGTGGAAGCATTACTGCAAACTCTGGAAGGGCTGAAACGAACGATTCTTTCCGGTGAAAAATTTGAAGCAAAGGAAGATATCTATTACAAACGGCATATTGCCGTTGACATCCCTTCAGTGTATGGCAAATATCAGGAGAAAAAATTCGACAGTCTGAGCCTCACATTTCGTCTTGAAAATCTGACCAACATCTATCTTGAACGTTTACCCGAAACAGTCAATCTGTCTATTATTACCCAGGCCACATTTTATCGTATTGTCAAGTGTTTAAAAATATTTTTGCGAGCACTCAGTGTGGATGGTATCAGCTCCAGACGGCTGGATACCTATATTTCATTACTTACCAGTTCGCTGAAAGTCAGACGTTTTTCCTATACCCAGTATCTCGATATTTTTCGTGGATTATCAGAAGGGGTGAAGGATGTTATTTATTCCTACTACACAAATATTCATGAAAATAACCTGACCATTATTCTTCCCCAGATTGGATCTGAGAACCTGCTTACGAAATATCGTTCACTCTGGGATGATGAGGAGACAGCGAACTCCGTTCATAGTCTGTCCGAGGCATTTTTACGTGATCTTATTGCCACTACTTTTGGCCTGCAGCATCTGGACAATTTTATTACCCGTATCATTGGTACGCTTGAAAGCCAGAAAGATATTCTGGATGAACAGCATCTTGATCTGTTAATGACCTACAACCCTGAACGGGCTATTTCCAGGTTGAGTTCTTCGAACCCGTACACCCATGATCTGATTCATCTAGGCAATAAGGGCTTTAATCTTGTGACTCTTTGTGATGATAAAAAACGGGTACCTCCTGCTTTTATTATCACCACCGAGATCTTTCGTTGCCGGGAAGTTGTGTACGGTTTTGACAAGGCACGCGATGAATTTATGCAGCGTGTTCGTCTTTCACTGACAGAGCTTGAAAGGGAAACCGGGCGTGTTTTTGCAGCACCCAAAAATCCCTTACTGCTTTCTGTTCGTAGTGGTGCAGCAGTCTCCATGCCCGGGATGATGGCCACAGTGCACAACGTGGGAACCAATGAAGAACTGATTGAAGAAGGAGCCAGAGAATATGGTGATTCTTATCTTGCCTGGGATAATTACCGGCGCTTCTTACAGTCCTGGGCAATGACTTCAGGTATGCAGCGGGACGAGTTTCAATCACTTATGGATGTGGCCAAAGAAAAGCACAAGGTAAGTATGAAGGGGCATTTTTCGCCAGTGCAGATGAAGGAGCTGGCCCTTGAATATCAAAAAGTAATCCGTGAACATGGCTTGGGATTCCCAGATGATCCATGGTTGCAGCTGGTAAGTGCCATTGAAATGGTGTTTGATTCCTGGGAAACTACCAAGGCCGCAGATTACCGGAAAATTATGGATGTTTCCGATTCCTGGGGAACCGCAGTGATTGTACAGGCAATGGTGTATGGAAATAAAAGCCAGTCATCGGGCTCTGGAGTACTTTTTACGGCACACCCGTATCGAAAGGTGCAGCGTGTGGCCCTGTGGGGCGACTATGCCTATGGCGATCAGGGTGAGGATATCGTCTCTGGGCTGGTAACCAGTTACCCCATTTCAGTGGAACAGGCAGAGCTTGATGGCCGTCGGGTGGAAAAGACCCTTGAAGTGCGTTATCCTGGAATTTATCAAGAGCTCCTTAGTATATCAAGAAATCTTGTTTACGATAAACGTTGGAATCCTCAGGAGATTGAATTTACCTTTGAAGGACCTGATGCGTCCCAACTCTTTATCCTACAGACAAGGGATATGATCACCATTAAGAAGCAGGAACGTTTACAGGTTTTTGTGCGCAGTGAGGGGCTTGATGATGCTCATCTTGGGCGAGGCATTGGGGTCTCCGGTTCAGCTCTTTCAGGACGTGCGGTTTTCACTGAGGAAAATATCAAAGAACTACGGGGAAGTGATCCGGAGACCCCGTTGATTTTGATCCGAGCCGATACCGTACCCGAAGATATCAAAGTGATCAATATGGCAGAAGGGTTACTCACTTCAAGGGGTGGACAAACGTCCCATGCCTCAGTGGTTGCGGTGAGGCTCGAGAAGACATGTGTGGTTGGCTGTAAGTATTTGAAGGTGTATGAAATGCATCAGTATTGTGAAATCGGGGATACTGTGATTACGTTTGGTGATCCTGTTTCCATCGACGGACGGAGTGGGCAGGTGCTCAGTGGCATCCATAGAACCCATGAAGAGATGCATATTCTACCCATTTAATTTTTTTAACAAGAGGAGATATGAATGGTAAAGAAAAAACTTCTTAAAGGATCGCCCTTGTCGGCTTATGCCAGGAAAAAAGCAACAACACTCAGCCTGGATGGTAAAGGAATGAAGCTGGCTGATCTGGTGTGGATGATCCAGGGAAAGGAAGGCCATGCAAGCTGTTTTAAAAGAGAAAAAGCGTGTAATCATATTGATTGCTGCTGGCAGCTTTCCTGTGGCGCAAATATGGGCTAAGACCGCTTGCCTACTGGGGGGGAGCTTCGCCACCTCGAACGGCTCGTACTCGTGTACCTTTTCCCTTGGATCGTTCTTTGCCAAATTTCACTTTTTTGGTAATAAAAGAACCATCACCGCAAATGTAATACGACCAATATTTTGATGGCGCAGTGTTTGGGAAAAAATCGGTGTTGGAGTGTGGGGTATTTTTCTTTTCCCGGATGGTATGGATCTCATCCTCTGTCGGCATCCGCCAGTCTGAAAAGCCTCCGAATTTTTCCTGATTTAATACTTCAATAAATTTTTCTGTTGCTCTTTTCCAGCCGTAGCGTTCGTCCATATTGTGTATTGAGTCATCCGCAGTTTTAACTTCCCATGTGAGGCCCGTACTCTTATCGTTAACCATGGCCCATTCTGTCGCTTCTACGGGTAAGGATTTTCCGCTGCTGTCAAGTTTCTCAAAGTTCTTTGCATCACTTCCAGCCCAGGAACTGCTTGCGGCTAGAAGCAAAAGTAAACAAAATGTTTTTTTCATTTGATCCCCTGGAAAGTGGTATCTCAACAAAGTGGTAAGTTGGCCTGTCTGTCATTGGCTATCACAACGTAGCACTAAAGTCAATGGTATCTATTTTTGTTGTGCTGCGCAGCAGATTTCCGTGGCCTATTTCACGGAATAGGAGTAAACGAAAAGAAAGTCACTAGTCAGTTTGATCCCCTTGACCATTGGAGTCTGTAATGAAGCGTAACCGAATGCTGGCAAGTATAGAAGAACAGGGTGATAGCCCTTGGGATATCATTATCATCGGCGGCGGAGCAACGGGCCTTGGAAGCGCGCTTGATGCGGCTTCACGAGGATATAAGACACTGCTTCTTGAGCAATCTGATTTTACCAAAGGAACGTCAAGCCGCTCGACGAAACTCGTGCATGGTGGTGTTCGGTATCTTGCTCAAGGTGATATCTCACTGGTGCTTGAAGCATTACGAGAACGTGGTTTGATGTGCAAAAATGCACCTCATCTGGTGAAGAATCAATCATTTATCATCCCTAATTACGACTGGTGGGACGGACCTTTCTATACTGTTGGTATGAAAGTGTACGATATGATGGCAGGAAAACTTGGCCTCGGTCCCTCCCAGTCCTTGTCTTCCAAAGAGGTACTACAAGCTATTCCAAACCTGAAAACGGATGGGCTCACCGGTGGTGTCATCTATTACGACGGTCAGTTTGATGATTCTCGTCTGGCAATTAATATTGCCCAGACCTGTGCGGAGCATGGCGGTGTCTTGCTCAACTACATGCGTGTTACAGGGCTTAATAAAAATAGTGATTCCCTTGTCTCCGGGGTGACAGCTGTTGATGTGGAAAGTGGTAGGGAGTATACGCTCAATTCAAAATGTGTCGTGAATGCTACGGGTGTTTTTGTTGATGCTATCATTCAGATGGATGAACCCGATGCGCCACCTCTGGTCAAGCCAAGTCAGGGCGTGCATATTGTACTGGAGCAGGACTTTTTAAAAGGTGACTCGGCAATCATGATCCCCAAAACATCTGACGGGAGAGTGCTTTTTGCCGTACCCTGGCATGATAAAGTGGTGGTCGGCACCACTGATACGCCTCTGGATGACTGTTCCCTTGAACCTCGGGCACTTGAAGAAGAGATTGAATTTATCCTTTCTACAGCTAAGAAATATCTGACACGTGAACCGCAAAGAAAGGATATCCTTTCAATTTTTGCAGGGCTTCGGCCTCTTGCCGCACCCAAAGAAACGAATGGTGATAATACAAAGACTAAAGAGATCTCCCGCAGTCATCACTTACGGGTATCACTTTCGGGCCTTGTCACCATAACCGGCGGCAAATGGACCACCTATCGGAAGATGGCTCAGGACACAGTGGATAAAGCTGCCATGGTTGGAGGTTTAGAAGATAAAAAATGTCGAACGGAAAATATGCCAATTCACGGTTGGTTGACCAATGTGGATTACACAGACCCGCTTTATTATTATGGTTCTGATGCAGATTTTATGCGTGATATTCTACTGGATCAACCGGAGTTTGCAGAGCAGTTACACGAGCGATTGCCCTATACGCTTGTTGAGGTTATCTGGTCAATACGATATGAAATGGCGCGTACTGTGGAAGATATTCTGGCAAGACGGCAGCGAGCCTTATTTTTAGATGCCAGGGCAGCTATCGATATGGCACCAGCCGTGGCTAAAATCATGGCAAAGGAGCTGGGAAGAGATCAGTCTTGGCAAGACCAGCAAGTGGAAGAATTTACAGATCTTGCCAAGGGGTATTATATTCACGATTGATCTACTGAGCTCCAGAGTGTCTTAATTCCAGGCCAACTGGCTACGGGTATGCCAATAGCTTGCCACTGGTTCCACTAACTCCTGTAGGGTGTCAGCCAGGGAATCATTCCAATCTATTTGTAATGCCTGGATGTTGGATTGCAGGTGTGCGACAGAGGCGGCACCACTTAAGACGATATCCACAAAAGGCTGATTGATAACTGCAGCCAGAGCAAGAGCATCAACTGTGCTGTTCTGCTCTTTTGCCAGGTTTTGTAGCAATGTCATCTGCTTTTGGAAGTCGGGGGTGGTATTACGTGTGGTAAGACGTCCATTAGCCAGTCCTTCTTTTACAATAACTCCTAGTCCTGCATCATGTGCCATCTGTAGAGCTGACGTTACCGATTGCTCAAGCACATTCCAGCTTGCCTGTACCGTAGAAAAGAGCAGGACGCCGTCGAAGGTGATTTCAAGAGCACGTTCTATTGTTTCTGCCTGCCCGGTACCGGTTACCGAGAATCCGATGGCCAGGCCATCATTGCGTAAATTGGCCAGTTCTGTCAGGACTGAGGTATTGCTTAAGACTCCACTCTCCAGAGTCGTTGAGTGAATTTGGTACAAATTCAGTTGTTCGCCAAAGAGTTCCCGGCTTTCTTTTATCTGGCGCTGTAAAACCGTTAAAGAGTGTTCTTTGACCTCATGTTTTTTTCCTTTTTCCACATTGACTTGCCAATCAGCTGTGTAGGTATAACCCCATTTAGAACCGATAGTGACACTGCTCGCATCGACGTTACGTTTTTGTAGCCAGGACTGTAGGAACTCTTCAGCTTTTCCGTACGATCTGGCAGCGTCAAAGTAGCGAATACCTGCTTCCCAGGCGGCATCTAAAACGTCATGGGCTCTGGTTTCCATCACTCTGACATCATGATTGCTTTTGAGGTCGTCACCATGTCCCAGGTTAATATATCCAGGGCGTCCCAGCGCAGCAAGGCCAAGGCCCATGGGGGTAAATGATAAATGACTGTTGCCCAGTTTTTGTCTGTTCATGTTTTATAAGCTCCTAAAAAAGAAAATGGCTAAATGGCTGTCTGTTCTGTTAAAAAAGAAATCTGTCGAGTAGTGGCAATATGTTTTGGAACTTAATCCTTGACAGTCTAAGGTTCAAACCGCTAGAAGTAAAAGTGGTATCATATAATATTTGTGGCTTATCGCGAATGGTTTTTGTCATTCTTATCCAAGCAGTATCACCACTTAGCGAATAGTTATATTCGATAATTTGGCGTATTTATTGTTTTTTTTTAGTTCTATCACCCAAACAAGGAGAGGTTGGCAAGGATGAAGAAAATTCTGGCGTTAATGATGGCAGTTTTGTTTATGGCAAACGTTGCTTATGGAGCCGATGATTGTAAAAACCGTGGTACATTAGATGAACGGTTTTGTGATGAAAATATGGATCTGGTAGCGGACACTCCCAAGGATCAAAAAAAATGGAAAGACCCCAAAACACTTGTTTTTACATATACCCCGGTTGAAGATCCAGCAGTGTATAAAGATGCCTTTGCCGATTTTCAGAAATATCTGTCAAAAGCAACTGGCAAAAAAGTAGTTTATTATACCGTACAGGCAAACGCCGCCGAAGTTGAGGCAATGCGATCCGGTCGTCTCCATATTGCCGGTTTCTCAACTGGCCCAACCGGCTTTGCCGTAAACCTGGCTGGTTATGTACCCATCGCGGTAAAGGGAACTGAAGACAGTTTTCAAGGTTACAATCTCCTTCTGGTAACCCGTAAAGACAGTGATATCAAAAAAATTGAGGATATTAAGGGGAAGCGTATTGCCCATACCTCTGCCTCATCCAACTCCGGAAATCTTGCTCCCCGGGCAATCTTTCCCCAGTATGGTATCGTACCGGACAAAGATTACACTGTGGTTTACTCTGGTAAGCATGACCAGTCTATCCTCGGTGTTGCTCATGGTGATTATGACGCAGCTCCGGTTGCTGGCGATGTGTTTAAGCGGATGGCCAAGGCTGGCAGAATTAATGTCGACGATTTTCGCATCATTTTCACCAGTGAGAAATTCCCAACATCTTCTTTTGGTTATGCCCACGATCTCAAGCCGGAACTTGCCAAAAAGATAGTTGATGCCTTCTATAGCTATCGTTTCACTCCGGTCATGCAGGAAACCTTTGGTGGTGCTGATCGTTTTGTTCCAGTAACATATCAGAAAGATTGGAAAGTTATTCGTGATATCGCTTCCTCAACGGGTACATCCTATAATCAGGCCGGCCTGAAGAAAATGGCTGCAAAAGATGCTGCCAAGGCAGCCAAGAAAAAAGCAAAAAAAGCAGAGAAAGCAAAGAAACAATAGTAAATCTGTCTTTTCTCATAGCATCCTGTGGCTGATGGCCATGGGGTGTTCCTATTTTTTGAGTTATTCTTTACGCAACATGATGAGTGAGCAAAACAAATCAAGTGAAACTCCGCTCGAGAGATCGCTTCAAATTGAAAATCTGGTGAAGGAATATGTCCCTGGAAAGCCGATATTAAACGGAATCAGCTTTGAGGTACATGGAACAAGTAGCGTCGCCATTATCGGACCATCCGGCACTGGCAAAAGCACTCTGATCAGGTGCGTCAATAAGTTAATTCCTCCCACCAGCGGAAACGTTTATGTGAGTGGAGAGAATATCACAAACCTTTCCGGTGCTGAACTTCGCAAGGCGCGACGGAAAATCGGTATGGTTTTTCAGGAATTCAACCTGGTTGAACGTCTCTCAGTGATGGAAAATGTATTGTGTGGGCGTCTGGGCTATGTTGCACCCTGGCGAGCCTGGTTGCGTAAATATCCACAAGAAGAGATCAATCGTGCGTTTGAGTTGCTTGATGCCGTTGGACTCCTTGAATTCGCGCAGCAGCGAGCAGACAGCCTTTCCGGTGGTCAGCGGCAGCGGGTAGGAATTGCTCGGGCAATTATTCAGGAGCCTCATGTCCTGCTGGCTGATGAGCCGACATCGTCACTTGATCCCAAGACCAGTGTCGAAATCATGGAACTGCTTCTGGAGTTGTCAAAAGCGAGAGGAATTCCACTTGTCATTAATATACACGATGTTGAGCTGGCCAAACGCTATATGAGTCGTGTTATCGGTTTGTCAAATGGGGGAATTGTTTATGACGGACCTCCCAGCGAATTGAGCAATGAGCATCTCAAAACAATTTATGGC
>JAFLJS010000008.1 GCA_022712895.1 Desulfocapsa sp. | reverse complement strand
TGAGCTGGGTCAGGAGCTCCCTGTTTCGCGGATCAAGAAGATCAACAATGATGAGAATAATGGCCATACAGACCAAGAGTATCTCTGGCATTATCGGGCCAAGTGCGGGCATGGTGAATGTCATGTTCATGGTGAATCCTTATCTACAGTTCTTTAGGAATCTATTTTTTTTTGATAAACTCGAAAAAACCCAGAATTTAGATGGTTAAGTATTTATGCCCTTTGTTCGGGTGAAAAACTTCATATCCGAGGCGCAAATATTTTCTATCATTTCGGCGTACTAAGGTACGTCGTAATGATAGAAAATGTGCAGCAACGAAGGAGATGGAGAGTTTTTACGACGCCATCAATTTTTAATACATACACTGGAGATACGTTGCAATACTTCAGCTTCATTCATTAGCTTACTGGCGTAATAGTTGCCCATAGGACAGGAGCTAATGGAAGAAGACGGCGTGCTGCTGAGCACCTACAAAAAAAGCAGAAGTTTACCAGCGTACCAGAAAGGTGAGTATGCAAAGAGACTCCGCTTGTAAATCATTGAGGCTTTCCACACAGAAAGGAGGGTGTCCATGACGAAAAATCTCAAACAAGCGATAAAACACTGGTAAACTTCTACAACTGTGAGTCCACAAAGGTTTCTCCTACCGTGGTGGTCTCTAATTCTATTATTCAAATGCTAATACTTTGATAAACTCGTAAAAACTCAGAATTTAGATGGTTAAGTGAAAAACTTCATATCCGAGGCGCAAATATTTTCTATCATTTCGGCGTACTAAGGTACGTCGTAATGATAGAAAATGTGCAGCAACGAAGGAGATGGAGAGTTTTCACGACGCCATCATACTTTTGTTCTATTTCTTTTTTGTTAATGGCTGATCTGTTGTACATGTTGTACCCCCTGGTTGGCAGTTTCAAGAGCATGGTTGACAGCAAGCTGCACCCCACTGGCAATACCTTCAGGGTTTCCAGTGACCTGACTAAGCAGATGGCTGACAGAAACGTGCATGTAGTCCAGTATTGTATTTGGAAATAAGCCAATCCAGAAAATAAGAATGACCATTGGCATCAGTGTCATGATTTCCCGCATATCAAGTTCTTTAATGGCATCCCATTTGGAGTTTACAGGATTAAAGAAAATTCTTTGGTAGAGCCAAAGCATGTACCAGGCACCAATAATCAGTCCACTTGCAGCAATGAGAGCTACCCAGGGTCTCGTCATAAAACTGCCAAGCAGAATGAGAAATTCACCGATGAACCCGTTTGTGCCGGGGAGTCCTACCGAGGCCAGGGTAAAGAGCAAAAAGAAGGAAGCAAAAATCGGCATATTGGTGGCGAGTCCGCCATAGTCACTGATTTTTCTGGTGTGGGTTCGTTCATAAACCATACCGATTCCAAGGAAGAGTGCTCCTGTGACAACACCATGGTTGATCATTTGGAGAATGCCGCCTTCCACTGACTGAGTATTGAGTGCAAAGATACCAAGAGTTACAAAACCCATATGACTGACTGAACTATAGGCGATAAGCCGTTTCAGGTCAGTTTGGGCCAGACAGATTATGCCACCGTATACAATACCGATGAGGGAGAGTACAAGCATGGGCATCATCATCATCGATGTAGCTTCCGGAAGGATGGGCATGGAGAAGCGAAGGAAGCCGTAAGCTCCCATCTTAATAAGGATTCCTGCAAGCACGACAGAACCTGCAGCTGGTGCTTCTGTATGGGCGTCGGGCAGCCAGGTATGAACCGGCCACATGGGGACCTTAACGGCAAAAGCTGCAAAGAAAGCCCAGAAAAGGATGAGCTGTGTTTTTACTGGAAAGTTCTGTTCAGCAAGAACAAGAATATCAAAAGTGTTACCACCCTTAATATAGAGGGTAATAATGCCAACCAGCATTAAGAGACTACCTACTAGAGTATAGAGGAAAAATTTGGTGGCAGCGTAAATACGGTTGGGGCCTCCCCAGACTCCGATGAGCAAAAACATGGGGATAAGCATGGCTTCCCAGAAAATGTAAAACAGGAAAAAATCAACGGAACAGAAAACGCCTATCATTGCTCCTTCAAGAAGAAGCATGGCAATGAAAAACTCTCTGACTTTTGTCTGAATAGAATTCCAGGACACCAGAATACAAAGAATGGTAATGAGTGCGGAAAGTGGGATAAACAAAATGGAGATACCATCGATGCCCAGATAGTACTCAATATTAAAGAGTTTTATCCAGTCATGTCTTTCCACAAACTGCATTGCGTGTGTTGTTTTGTCAAAGGCAAACAAAAGCGGTAGAGTACAGACAAGCTCAAACAGACTGATGATAAGAGCCATAACTTTGACATTTTTAATGTTCTCTTTACTTATCCCGAGCAGAGCAATTCCACCAAAGACAGGCAAGAAGATTAATAAACTGAGAATTGGAAATGACATATCAGGCCCTCACAACCATCCAGATAATAATGAAAACTGTACCACCACACATATAGGCGAGGTAATGGGACACTAAACCGTCTTGCATCTTTCTCATGCTGCCGCTGAGTTGGCCGATGAGTTTTGGGATTCCATTGACAATTCTTTCGATGACTGCAATATCAAAGAAATTTAAAATAACATTCCGACTCAGAAAGAGTGCCGGTTTTACAATTAAAAAGTCATATATTTCATCTACATAATATTTGTTCAAAGAAAGCTTATAGAGCATGGGGTATCTCTCACTGATTGTTCTGGGCATCTCAGGATTTTTCATATACATCTTCCAGGCCAGAAAAATTCCGAAGGCTCCCGCACTCACCGAGATAATCATCAGGATGAGTTCTGTTGCATGGGATGGGTGGGCAAGTGCATGTCCCAACACCGGTTCCAGGAAATGCCCCCAGTTGGCATCTCCGCCAATAACTACAGGAATACCAAAGTTACCAGCAGCAACTGCTCCAACAGCAAGCAAAATAAGGGGGATAGTGACCACTTTTGGTGATTCTTTGAGATGAGCTTTTTGTTTATCCGTTCCTCTAAATTCACCATGAAAGATGAGTAAAAAGAGTCGGAATGAGTAGAAAGCGGTCATTCCGGCAACCAGCGTCCCTATGAACCATGCAAACTTTCCTGCGCCCACAGGTGACGCAAAGGCCATTGCCAGGATCTCATCTTTGGAGAAGAACCCTGCAAAACCGGGAACTCCAGAAATAGAGAGTGAGGCGAGCAGGAATGTCCAGTAAGTGATGGGCATATATTTCTTCAGGCCACCCATATATTTCACTTCCTGTTCATGGTGCATTCCAAGAATAATGGAACCACAGCCTAAGAAGAGAAGGGCCTTGAAGTAAGCATGGGTGAAGAGGTGAAAAACTCCGGCACTGTATGCTCCAACACCGCAGGCAATAAACATGTAAGCCAGTTGTGAAACCGTTGAATAGGCAACTACCCGTTTAATATCTGTCTGAGTGAGTGCAATGGTAGCTGCAAAGAGACAGGTAATTGAACCAACTATTGTAATAATATTAAGAGCCGTCATGGACAGGGTAAAGATAGGGTTACACCTGGCGACTAAAAAGACACCTGCGGTAACCATGGTGGCGGCATGAATAAGTGCACTGACAGGTGTTGGCCCTTCCATGGCATCGGGCAGCCAGACATGCAGTGGAAGCTGAGCTGATTTACCCATGGCTCCGCAAAACAACAGCAGAGCGATAGCCGTCGGCAGATACCAGGTTGTCCCTAAAAATGTAAATGTCTGGTTTGCTATTTGATTAACATTTGCAAAAATTGGTTCGTAATGAAGTGTTCCAAAGGATGCATAGATAAGAAAAAGTCCAAGGATAAAACCGAAATCACCAAAGCGATTGACGATAAAGGCTTTCTTGCCTGCATCTGCTGCAGATTTTTTTTCGTAGTAAAAACCGATCAGAAGATAAGAAGAGAGTCCCACTGCTTCCCAGCCAAAAAAGAGTTGTAGAAAGTTGTTACCAAGTACCAGCATCAACATGGAAAAGGTGAAGAGACTCAGATAGGAAAAGAAACGATAATATCCATCTTCTCCTTTCATGTAACCCACTGAATAGATATGCACGAGAGAACTGATTGAAGTAACCACAATCAGCATTACTGAAGTCAATTCATCGAGCAGAAAACCAACGGACACAGACATACTCCCTGAAGATATCCAGATGTAGAGATCCTGATTGACATGATATCCGTTTTTTACCTGAAAAAATGCATACAAGGCACAACTAAAGGATGTAAGAACCGCTGCAATTGGCAGCCAATGGGAGTTGTCGCCCATACGTTTGCCAAAAAGAAAGGTAAAGACAAAGGAAAAAAGCGGTAGAAAGGGAATGATAAGTAAGTAAGTTGGCATAATCTATCCCTTTAGCTCGTTGATATGATCAACGTAAACTGTTTTTTTGTTTCGAAAGAGTATAATAATCAGACCTAAGCCAATTGCGGCTTCAGCAGCAGCCACGGTGATGATAAAGAGAGTGAAGGTGTGACCTCGCAGGCTGTCCAGGTAGTGACTCATGGCAACCATGTTGATGTTTACAGCGTTTAGCATCAATTCAATGGAGAGCATCATGATGATGATGTTTCGTCTGGCAAGGAATCCGTAAATCCCGATACCAAAAAGGATGGCAGCTAATGCCATATACCATGACAATGGAATCATTTTATTTCCTCTTCTTTTCGGGCAAGAACCAGTCCGCCAATTACTGCGATGAGCAGAATAAGACCTGCAACTTCAAACGGCAGAAGATACGTTGAATAGAGTTCAAATCCCATGGCTTTGGTATGCGTAAGTTCTGTGATCCGTTCAACCGGATACTCTCCCTTGGCCCCAAGCTTAAATGAAGGGATGATCATCAGAAGAGAGAGTCCCAGACCAATACTGACAGCTGTGGCAAGACGATGACTTTTAATAAACCGTTCGATTTTTACCTCTTCTCTTAAACTGACCAGAAAAAGGACAAAGAGGTAGAGTACCAGCACGGCACCTGCGTAGACGATAATCTGTATGGCAGCAAGAAATTCAGCATTCAACAACAGGTAAAGTCCGGCCATATGAAAAAAGAGCACCAGTACTGAGAGTACGCTGTAGACTGGGTTTTTAAATCGCACAGCTAGCAGGGCAGTGCCAATAATAACTGAGGCGCAGTATAAAAATGCGAGCTGGTTAAGCATGATCCGCCTCCGTATGTGTTATGGCTCCATTCTGTTGCGGTTGCCTGAGGCTGGTGCCGATAAACTGTCCTTCAATGGTCCAGTCAGCAGGAACCTTCATACGCTGAGATGCAGCTAGTGAAGCTTCTGGAACTCCCCTTGGCCGCCAGAACGGATTGACATAGTTTTCGTCATGAGCGGACTCTTCAAGAAACCTATCCCAGTTTTTAAGCAGTGTTTCTTTGTCAAATAAAAGTGATTCACGATCATAGCTGGCATATTCAAAGAGTTCAGTCATGGTCACCGCGCCAACCGGACAGACTTCCACACAAAAGCCACAGAAAACACAACGAAGAACCTCGATGGAGTAGCTTTCGACCTTTTGTTTTCCTTTGGCATCCTGCTGGCATCTGATGCGGATACAGCGGGATGGACAAACCGTAACACAACGCATACAGCCGATACATTTTGAATCCTGCGTTACAGGATCACGAACCAATGCATGTTGGCCTCTGAACCCCGCATACATAGGCGGCTTTTCATCCGGATATTGCCGGGTAATGGGCGGCGAAAAAAGCTTACGTAACGTCAGAGCCATTCCTTGCAAAATTTCGACTTGAAAGATGGTTCCAAGTAGATTTCTTTTTGGTTTATATTGAACTTTCATAGATTAGTTATCCACTAAATCAGTTGGTTGGTTACGTGAAAACTTTAAACAAGCCAGTCAGAAATATATTAAGCAGGGCCAGGGGAATGAGAAGTTTCCAGCCAAGTTCCATTAACTGATCATAGCGATACCGTGGCAAGGTGGCCCGAATCCAGATAAAAAGAAAAAGGAAGCCATAGACCTTCAAGATAAACCAGAAGGGAGGGAAAAATGGTATTTCAAAAGGCCCATTCCAGCCGCCTAAGAAACAAACTGTCCCAATGGAGGCCATGACCATCATGCCGATATATTCAGCCATGAAAAACATGGCATAACGCATGCCTGAATATTCAGTGAGATATCCTGAGACAAGTTCGGTTTCTGCTTCCGGCAAGTCAAAAGGAACCCGGTTTGTCTCTGCAAGCATTGCAATGAAAAAGACGAAGAAACCGATGATCTGCGGGAAGAGATAGATAGAAAAAATGGAAGTCCCCTGGGCCGTTACGATCTCAGTGAGGTTCAGCGAACCAGACAACATCATAACTCCAACCAGACTCAGTCCCATGGGAATTTCATAACTGATCACCTGCGCCATGGAGCGCATGCCTCCCAGGAATGTATACTTTGAGTTTGAGGCCCAGCCGGCAAGGATAATGCCGTAGCTTGCCAGCGAACTCATGGCAAAGAGAAAGAGCAGTCCAATATTAATGTCTGCCAGAACCCAGCCCCTGGCAAAGGGCAAAACTGCCAGAGAGGCAAGCATTGTGACCAGACAGATGATTGGAGCAGCAAGAAAAAGGGGTTTATCTGCTTGTTCAGGAATTATATCCTCTTTAAAAAAACTCTTGATACCATCAGCAATGGGTTGCAGAAGACCATGCCAGCCAACCAGCATTGGCCCCATCCTCACCTGCATGTGCCCGATGATTTTTCGTTCAAAATAGGTGGTGTAGGCCACATGCAGCAAGACAATTGCCAAGAGAGCAGCAATTTGAAGTAGTATGATTAGAATCTGCATAATTTCACCGTGATAAGACAATGTTCATTTTTGTTAATCCCCTAAAATGGTTATCTGTCACATTCCCCTAACACCACATCAAGCGTTCCGATAATGGCAATCAGATCTGCAACCATCACTCCTTTGCCAAGAGTTTCCAAGGCACCGATATGGATAAAAGAGGGAGAGCGGATATGCATGCGATAAGGTTTTCCCTTACAGTCACTGATAAAGTAGAATCCAAGTTCACCCTTGGGAACTTCAGTTGCTACGTAGATATCTCCTTCCATATAGACATCACGATCTTCAATAAGCTTGATGAGACCCTGGCGAGCTGACGTGTCTGCCGTAACTTTTTTGCGAGGCGTGGTGGGCATGACCAGATCAGGTGCATCCTCTCCAACGATTGCGCCTGGAGGCATTTTTTCAATACACTGTCTGAGAATATAATTAGACTGTCTCATTTCCTCCATACGGCAGCGGTATCTTGCGTAGGTATCGCCGGTTTCTCCAAGGGGAACCTCGAAGTCAATTTGGTCATAGGCCGCGTAAGGCACGTGTTTACGAATATCATAATCTACCCCAGATCCTCGCAGTGAAGCACCTGTCAGGCAAAGGTCAAGCCCCATTTCAGCGGAGACTGGTGCCACGCCAATGGTTCTTTTGAGCCAGATGCGGTTGGTGTCGATCAGGGTTTCATATTCTTCAATACAGGCTGGGAACTCATTAATAAAGTTATCCAGTTTCCTCATGATCTCGTGGGTGACATCCTGTCTGACACCGCCTAGACAGGTGTATGTATTTGTTAGCCTGGAACCACATAGTTCAGCAAAGATTTCCATCAGGGTTTCACGTTCTCTGAAGGCATAGAGAAAGACTGTCATGGCTCCAATATCGAGCGCATGGGTGGCCAGCCAGAGAAGGTGACTGGCAAGACGAGCCATCTCGCAAACCATTACCCGCAAAAATCTGGCTCGATTAGAAACCTGGATATCCAGCAGTTTCTCAACCGCTTCGCAATAGCCCACATTGTTGGCCATGGCAGCCATATAATCGAGGCGATCAGTGAGAACCAGATTTTGGGCGTAAGTACGATGTTCCGCAAGTTTCTCAAAACCGCGATGAAGGTAGCCGACCTTTGGATCGCAATCTGTAATTGTTTCACCGTCAAGCTCAAGATCTACCCGTAAAACACCATGGGTAGCAGGATGTTGTGGGCCCATCTTCAGTTTGTATTTGTCTTCGTTACCCTGTGCAACGGGTACGTTAATCGTTGCAGATTCAGTCATTTGAGTGGGTTCCTTCCTGAGCACTGTAGAAATCAAACTGCTTCAGTTGCTTAACCTTCTCTTTCAACTTTGTGAATCCATTCCATTCCGTGTTACCCTTTAACTTGTAGGTCTTTTGCAAGGGGTGGCCTTCCCAATCTTCGGGGGTTAAAATTCGTTTGAGATTCGGGTGTTCATTAAAGGTGATTCCAAGCAGGTCAAAGGTCTCACGTTCCAGCCAATCGGCTCCGGTCCAGAGAGAAGTAATAGAGTCTATGGAAGGATCTTCACTATCTTTGATCTGTGCTTTTAGGCGTAAACCAACCCGGTATTCAATGGAGTAAAGCTGATAGATCACCTCAAAACGTTCAAAATGCTTTCCTTTTCGGCTAAGATTATCCACTCCTGTGAGGCAGTTAAGATGGTTCATCTTGTAATCTTCTTTGAGAAAACGGCACATCTCAACGATAGGCTCCGGGGCTACAATTGATGAAAATTGCCCTCTGTGTATCTGGGTTTCAAAAATTGCATTTGGAAAATTATTCCTTAGGTCTTCTGCTATGAGAATTGACTCCATCGTCCCTGCTCCTGCATGATTTTTTCTTGTAATTTTATCAATCCTTCCAGCAATGCTTCCGGTCTTGGCGGACATCCCGGTATGTAAACATCCACAGGTAGAAATTCGTCTGCACCCTGAACAACGGCATAGGTATCAAAAACACCACCTGTACAGGCGCACGACCCCATGGCAAGTACATAACGGGGTTCCGGCATTTGGTCGTAGACCCGTCTCACAACAGGTGCCATCTTTTTGGTGATGGTTCCTGCCAGGATTAAACAGTCTGCCTGACGTGGACTCGCTCTGAAAATAATACCGAATCGATCTAGATCATTCGTAGCAGCACCTGCTACCATCATCTCAATGGCGCAGCAGGCAAGACCAAAAGTGGCTGGCCAGATAGAACCGGCTCGGCCCCAGTTAATTATTTTATTTAAGGGTGCAACTAAGGCACTGGCACCGGGGATAAATTTGATGCCATCCTCAATCTGCATAAGATCGTTGTTCATTTTCCCCATTGAAATGCTCCCTTTTTCCAGGCGTAGAGATAGCCGACAAGGAGAAGAGCTATGAACAGGAACATTTCAATGAGTGCAAACATTCCAAGCTTGTCGTAGACAACTGCCCATGAGTAGAGATAGATCGCTTCAACATCGAAAACGATGAAGAGAATGGCAACCATGTAAAATTTTACCGAAAACCGCATGCGCGGCTCTTCGGTTGGTGGATTTCCCGATTCATAGGCAACCAGTTTCTCAAAATATGGCCGTTTCATACGAAAGAAGCGGCCAATCCAGAGCGTTACAGCTCCAAAGGCAATACCCACTAATATAAAAAGAAAGATTCCCAGATATTCTGATGGGAGATAAGAACCAGACATGTGTTTTCCTTTTTCTTAGGCTTTCTGACTCAAAATACGTTCTGCAAAATCTTGTCGTTTCTGATTCGATGCCTGCTCAGGTGTTCCAAAACTGAGACAACCAGTGGTACACTTTGAGACACAGGCAGGTTCCAAGCCTTCATCAATCCTGTCCATGCATAGGTCGCATTTACCAACTTTTCCAGTATCGGCATCCCATTGAGGAACACCCCACGGACATGCTGTCATGCAGGCCTTGCAACCAACACAAAGAGCTGCATCAACAAACACAATGCCGTCCTTTGCTCTTCGCTGCATTGCTGCAGTGGGACAGGCATCAACACACCACGGTTTTTCACAATGGAAGCAGGCCATGTACACAAAATCCAGAACCGGCAGATTGTTTTTCATTGTCGGACCAACTTCAATCATCTTGCAGTAGAAGGCTCCAACAGCCGAATTGTTTTTAGTTTTGCAATGGACTTCGCAGGCTTTACAGCCAATGCACTGTTCAACATCCTGGGTTACATAATATTTGCTCATTTGTTTAATCTCCCCTAAGCGGCCGGTTTAACGGTCACAAAACATTCATTCAAAGTCAGGCCGCCGCCTGCCGGATCCCAATCGGTAAGTTTGCCTGTCATAAAGTCCTGGTCAGCCAGGCCTTTACCAAAAGCCCTGGTTTGAGCGGGAACATTTACACCAAAACCGTGGAGCATAAAGACAGCATCGGGATGGATGAAATCAGTAACCTTGGCCTCTATGGTTCCTTCGATATTGCCGTTAGTGATCTTGACCATGTCACCATGTTCAATACCCAGTTTCTTGGCTACATCTGTGTTGATCCAGAGACGATTAGTACCTAAAAGCTCATGGAGAACGGGATTGTTATTAGATTGTCCGTGGGTTTGATAGCCTTTGCGGCCGAAAAGGAGGCGATAGCTACCCTCAGGTGCAGATTGTGGGCTTTTGTAGGGTTTAAATGACGGAATACCGTTTTTCTCCCATTTCTTACTGAAGAATTCGATCTTTCCTGAATCGGTACTGAATGTAATGTTTTTGGGATCACAGCCAATGGGATCAGCGCAAAGCTTCACAAAACCTGTTGCATTAAAGTCTTCGATTTTGACATCAGTATCCTGTAGCTGATATTTCCAAATATCTTCGATAGTCTTATAGGGGAGATACTCACCTTTGCCCAGTCGCTTGGCCAGTTCAACGTAGATTTCCCAGCCAGGTTTTGAATCGTAAAACGAATCAACACATTTTCTTCTCATGCTGAATCCGGGTTTCGGGCCTTTATCTGTGCGTAGAATGGAATCGCGCTCAAAAAAAGTGGCTTCAGGTAGGATAACATCGGAGAACCAGGAGGTTTCACTGAAATTTACATCAACTGACACGAGAAGGTCGAGCTTGTTAAGAATTCGTTTTTGTTCTTCTGGATCAGGCATGGCAATAAGAGGATTGTGCCTGTGTGCAATGTACGCTTTTACAGGATAAGGCTTTTCGGTATCAATACTCTGGTAAGCAATTTGGAGCATACCTGCGCCGGAATCGAAGTGGCTGTACAAATCGTCACAACAATCACATCTCACCTCATCAACGGCAGGGATATCAGCACCCAGCCCTTTTAATCCTTTGGAACCTGCATTACCGGGAGTTTTTGGGTAAATCAGTCCACCTTCAACCTCAACATTACCCATAAGACCATTTAAAATATTTAACATACGACTGGCGTAAAAAGTGTCGCCATATCGTGAAAGGTGCCAGCCGATATGAAAGATAACCTTAGGCCGGTCATTGTTGACTTCATGGCAGAAGGCCTTAATCTCTTCAGCGGGGATTGAGGTTTCTGCTTCTGCCCATTCTGGGGTATAGGGTTTGAGGAAAGTACGTAATTTAGGAAGGCCTAGCACCCATTTCGAGACAAAATCTTCGTCGTAAAGTTTTTTATTTACAATATAGTTGGTAATGCCGAGCAATAGAGCATAATCCGTTCCTGGTTTGATGCGCCAGTAACGTGTCGCCTTTCCGGCAGTATTGGTTACTCGTGGGTCTACATACGTTATATGGGCACCGTTTTTTACGGCTTGCATAAACCCTTTCACTTCCTTAACCTTAAAGGATTCGGTTATGTTCCGGCCAAACAGAATGATATTCTTTGCATTCTTGAAATCATAGCTGAACCCTTTGCGTCCCATATTTAAGACAGATTTAGCAGCGTGATTGGCATTACGGCCACAGGTACAGTCATGATTGATATAATTGGGTGAACCGATGGCTTTTATAAAAGCCTTGCGAAGGTCCGCAAAAGGACCGCCACGGTCGGTGAGCATGATGGCTTTTGCTCCGTGCTCGTCAATGATGGTTTTGAGCTTGTCGGTAATGTAACCATAAGCTTCATCCCAGGAGACATTTTTCCATTTACCACTACCACGTTCTCCAACGCGGATCATCGGAGATTGAGGACGTTCATTGTCGTACTGAAAAGGAATGGAGGCACCGCCTTTAGCACAGATGGAAGTTCCCATACCACTGTCATGACTATTCCCTTCAATCCATGTGACTTTACCATTCTCCACCTCAACTTTTATTGGGCAACGTACGGCACACATGCCGCAGATGGAGTACACAGATTCTTTCATTGAACTTACCTCCAGGTCTTTTAAAATATTATATGTTGTATATTGGTGTTATACCGTTGTTTGCTGGGAGTCGTGCGGTTGTTTTACAACTGCTTGGGGCGGATGCTGGGCAACTTTGCTGCCAATGACAAAGGCGGCACCAATAAGAAACAGATTTTTTACGATATATTGTCCTTCGAGACTAAGTCCAAAGGGCACAGAGTCAAAACAGATTTCTGGCAAAACTATCAATGGAAGAAATGTTCCTGGCAGTTCTATAAGTAGAAGAAGCAGAGCAACCCTGAGCATGGGCCTGTAGAGAAGTCCTATACCTATGGCTACTTCCCAGAGTCCAAGGACAAATAAAACAATACCCGGCGGAAAAAAATAAACAGTATTCTTTATCAACTCTGCTTCAGGACTCATCCCTAACGGTTTTAACAGCCCAAACCATATAAAAATAAGAGCAAGCGACATTCGCATTAAAATCTGACAGTATTTGTCCATACAGGCAGAAATCTTTCTATCCAGTGAGGCTATATATGGACTCATTTTTTTTCCAGGTTAGTTAAGTTGTGTTCTTATCCTAGATGCTTACGAAGAGGTTATCCATGATCGATGCAGAGTGCCGACGTGCGTATGCAAGCTTGCAATCATAATGACGGAATTCATTTTCCTGTCGTTTACTGAGGATGGAGTACAATTCCTCGTCACTGAAAATCGAATCGTCCTGTTTGGCGAGATAGACCAGACAATCAACACAAATATGAAACGAACTCGTATTGTCCTCTTTCACCACTTGCCAACACGCTTTTTCTTCTTCAATAGGTGGCTGGCATATATCTTTAAGATTGCACTGGATTATTTCCCAACATGGTAATTGACATTGTTTAGACATCATTTTCTCCCCAGGTATTCATCCTAAAATCACGATGTTCCAGAGCTAAACAGTTTGTTCGTATTCGTTAAGCATCTCGAATAAAATAAAAACCCATCGCCTACTTTCAAAAAAAATAAGTAATAGACTCTGCCTAATAAGTAAAATTTATTATAATTATGTTTATAATTGATTAGATTAATGTTAGAGCATTTACTGTTGGTCTTTTTGTTACATCACGCAATCTTTTCATAAATAACATACTGTCTCATTGAGACAGGCATTCTCACTACCTAACGTGGTATACCGTTCGTTTTCGATAAAGCTAAGTAACTAAAATGAGGTCTTTATGCCGGCAACAATACGTCAACTTGAAATCTTCAATGCAGTGGTGGAAAGTGGTCAGGTAACAAAGGCTGCTAAAAAACTTTTTCTCACACAGTCCGCAGTGAGTCTTGCTCTGAATGAAATGGAAAATCAGCTTGGAGGTGCTCTTTTTGATCGATCAGGAAGAACGCTTGAGTTGAATGACAGAGGTAGATTTTTTCTCCCTCTCAGTCGTGAGATCATCGACAAACTGGAAGATTTGAACAACTTGATGAATGAAAAGGATGGAAAATTTGCCGGTTCTTTGAATCTGGTTGCCAGCTCCACCCTTGGCAACTATGTGTTGCCATATTTGATAACAGCGTTCAAAAACATGCATCCTGATGTTCATATAAATATGTTGGTGTACAATACCAAAACAGCAGAGAAACTTATCGTTAACCGTGCTGTTGATCTGGGATTTGTAGAGGGTGAAGTCAATAATGAGCAAATTGTTGTTCAGGAATGGTTTCGTGATGAACTGGTGCTTATTTGCCGTCCGGAAAAGAGTAACAATATTGCTCCGGTGTGTGATGTTACAACTGATTTAAAGAAGTTTAAATGGGTTATGCGTGAGCCAGGATCGGGAACTGCTCAAACATTTAAAAGCATACTTGGGAAATACGTTACAGACTTAAATGTTGTGATGGAGCTCGGTCATACCGAAGCTATAAAAAAGGCCGTTGAAGCTGGTGCCGGTGTTGGTTGTCTTTCAAAATTAACAGTATGCCGGGCAATCAGTCGTGGTTGGTTGCAGCAGATTCCTCTTTTCGGTGCAAATACAGAGCGGCAACTCTCTATTATTCAGCACAAAAACAAGGCAAAAACACGATTGATCAATGAATTCCTAGATTTTTGTTTTCTTTTAAGTGGGTGCAGTGAAGGGCAATCCTGTCTCTCTTCCCCTGAGGAGTTTCAGAAACTGGTCATGCAGTTTACCGATAAAAAATAGTGGTATTTCGTATAATCCTCTTCGGGGGGGGGGCTACCCAAGCTTGATTCCTACAGATTTTCTTTCTCTTGAGGTACAAGCATCAAAACGATTGAAGGATTTTTTTTATGAAGTATTCTACATACAGATTGATCAGATGCATTTCTTGGCATTCAGACATCTGATTTTAACCTATTATTTTTTAAATTCATAACTGTTTGGTTACTAAATTCTTGTCCCTGTCAAGAGCAAGGTGATTACGCTATGCATAGAGTGACTGTACTTTTTTTCCTGTTGATGGCTCTTGTTTTGACAAGCTGCTCCCAGGATGAACCAGCCAAAAAGGCTCGCTTGGATAGGCGAGGCACTACAGGTGAAACTACGGTTCTAGCTCCTGACCCGAAGGTTCTTCAGTTCGGCTTCGACCTCCGGCTCAGTCCCAAGGAAGACGTCGCCATTTACCTGCCTTTTCTCCGTTACCTCGAACGACAAACTGGTCTCAAGTTTAATCTGGATTTCACTGCTAAATACCAGGACACTGTAGAAAATCTGGGAAAGGGGATTACCAGCTTTGCTACATTGGGACCGGTTAACTGCGTGTTGGCCAGAAATCGGTATGGTGTCCGCTGTCTGGCAACAGGTTTGAATACTGAAGGTTCCTCTCAGTATAAGGCCGTGATTATCACTCGCATGGATAGTCCGCTGCACGATATCAGAGATCTTGGCGGTCATTCCTTCGCCTTTGGTGACCGATTCTCCACTCAGGGTCACGTTATCCCACGTAAAATGCTGGAGGATGCCGAGGTTACTCTGGATAAACTTTCCCGGTTCACCTTTACCGGCTCACATGCGGCCACCTCCCAGGCAGTGTTGAGCGGCAAGTACGATGCAGGCGGTCTTCAGGATGCATTGGCCTGGCGGTTGGCAGCAGAGGGGGTGGTACGGGTGCTGGCCGTTTCCAAATCTTATCCCAGCAGCCTGATATGCTATAGCCCGGAAGTTCCAGCTAACCAGGTGGCGTTGGTCAAAAAAGCTCTCCTGGACTTTGACCCCAAAGGCCGGGACGCACCTGGCCTTAAAGACTGGGATAAAACAGAGATGGCCTATGGCTTTAGCCCCAGTAATGTTGAGGTTCTTACGGAAATCGAGAAGCTTGCCAAACAATATGGCGTGATTAAATAATAAAATGGCTGGAAAAGTAATATCAGGCCGAGACGGCGGTGTCCCGCGGGGCTTTTCAATGAGGCTCTGGCAAAAAATTGTACTTCTTAATGTGGTGGTGGTGATTGGATTGGGGATTAGTATCGATCTCAAGATCCGAGACATCGTCACGACCTCCATGCGCAATGATCTCACCCGTCAAGGGCTGTTGATCGCTCGCCACTTGACAGATCTGATTGCCGACCCGGTGCTGCTCGACCATGTCTACCAGACCAAGATCAGCCTTGAAGATGTTCTGGAGAAGGAAAAGGAGATAGAGTATATTTTTGTGACTGGCAAGGACGGTTCACTCTTCGCTCACACTTTCTCCGACGGTTACCCGCCGGGTCTTTTGGAATGGAATCCCCTCAGGGATCAGGATATGACCATCCAGCTTCTTGAAACTGAGAAGGGCTACATTCGGGATGTAGGCATGAAAATTTTTTCAGGCATGCAGCCCGAATTGCACATTGGCCTACGAGAGAACGAGGTTAATGCGGCTCTGGTACGGATCAGGAATACAGTGGTGTTACTTACTATATTGGTCACCGTTACCGGCTCAGCCTTGGCTTGTCTGCTGAGCCGACTCATCACAAAACCACTTCAGCAGCTGGTCGATTTTACCCACACCCTGTCCAGGGGAGAATTTGGTAAAGAACTGCCGGTATATTCAAGAGATGAGGTGGGTGAACTGACAGCGACCTTCAACGTGCTTTCCTGTGAGCTGGCCCAATACCGCGACAAAATGAAGGAATCCTATAAACACATGTGCCGTACTGAGACTCTTTCGGCCTTGGGCCGACTGTCTGCTGGCCTGGCACACGAACTGCGTAACCCGTTGGCTTCCATCAAGATTCTTTTTCAAACTTTTAAAGATAACCCAAATCTTACAACAGAGGATATGGCTGTGGTTCTCAACGAAGTTGAGAGTATGGAAGAAATTCTCACACGCTTTCTAAGTCTCACCAAAACAGATGATCTGCATATCACTCAGGTCGATCTGCGCGCAATCATCGATCAAGTGTTCTCTCTTTGCAAAACCCAGATGCAACAGCAAGGGGTACAAGTGGTTGTTGAAGGGGAACAACCGCTCGTTATCCCTGCGGATCGGGTGATGGTCAAACAGGCACTGCTCAACCTGGTGGTAAATGCGCTGGATGCCATGCCCGATGGAGGCAGGCTCACTGCAACTATTCACCGGGAGAACGGTATGGCCTGGGTTTCGATTTCAGATACTGGCTGTGGTATCCCATCAGATGTGCAAGACAGTATATTTTCTCCCTTTTTTACCACCAAAGAGGACGGTACCGGCCTCGGCCTTTATATTGTCGATCACATCGTCCGTCTCCACAAGGGTGAAGTTTCCTTTACCACCGGCGGAACCGGTTCCACCTTTACCATGAGTATGGCAAGTTGATGATCCCTAGACAACACCGCATTCTGGTCGTTGATGACCAGCAGGCCCTCTGTTATTCCCTGAAGCGTTTTCTTACCGAGAACGGTTACTCCACCCTGACGGCCACTAATGGTAATCAAGCGTTAAGTTTCCTGGAGAGTTTTCAGCCTGATCTGGTGATCACTGACTTACAGATGCCTGAAATGGACGGCCTTACTCTTCTTGAAAATATCAAAGAGATAGCCCCGGATGTCCAAGTCATTCTGATTACTGCATACAGCACCACGGAAAAGGCCATTGATGCAATGAAACTTGGGGCCTATGACTATCTACTTAAACCTTTTGACAATGATGCCCTATTGACCAGCATCCAAGAGGGAATCCGAGCAAAAGAGATGATGGCGGATGTGGTTTCTTTTGATGAAAATGAATCTCCATCCTCTGGCGAACGGATCATTGGCAAAAGCCCTGAGATGCTTGAAATCTATAAGCAGATTGGCAAAGTTACCTCTTCAGACACTACAGTGCTCATCCAGGGGGAAAGTGGGACTGGCAAGGAGCTGGTGGCGCGGGCTGTCTATCACCATAGTTTACGGGCTGAAAAACTCTTTCTGGCCATTAACTGTGCCGCTTTGCCAGAGCAGCTCCTTGAGAGTGAACTGTTTGGCTATGAGCAAGGTGCATTTACTGGGGCGGAATCCAAGCGGATAGGCAAGTTTGAACAATATGACCGTGGTACTATTTTTTTAGACGAGATCGGCGAAATGCCCTTGGCTATACAGTCTAAACTATTACGGGTCCTCCAAGACGGCAGTTTTCAGCGATTGGGTGGGACCGAGACCGTAAGGGTGAATGTTCGGATTATTGCGGCTACCAACCAAGATCTGGCTACTATGGTTAGGCAGGGTAAGTTCCGGGAAGACCTCTACTATCGAATCAACGTGGTTGCCATTCATCTGCCGCCCCTGCGAAACCGTCAGGGTGATATTCAAGAGCTCGTCACTTATTTTATCCGCATGTACAATCGGTTGCTGCACAAACAGATCAAGGGAGTTTCTACAGATACTCTTCGTCAGATGGAAAAATATCCCTGGCCGGGCAACGTCCGGGAGCTGGAAAACATGGTGCAGAAGGGGATGGTGCTCTGCGCCGGTGAATGTCTCTCCGTTGACTGTGCAGGCGGCCTCTATGGCGATGGCTTATTTTCACCTCTCTGCCAGGACATGAACGAATACCTGGAGAAATTGACAGCCACGGCTTTTAGTCGGGGGGAGCTGCTCCCTGATCTTGTCATGCGGCTTGAGCAGAAAATGATCAGGCAGGCCCTGGAAAAAACCAAAGGCAACCAGGTCCAGGCCGCTCAACTTATTGGTATCTCCCGCAATACTCTTCGAAAAAAAATCAACTGATCTCAGTTGAATCCAATCTATTAACCTCGTCCTTTTACTCTTACAATCCATTGTACCTCTCCCTTCAAGGTTCTTTTTAAACTGTGCTTCCTTTGCGCAGTTGTGCAGATTCTGAACAGCAAACAGCCGTGCTTCAGCTAGTAACTTCCCGTAATTAAACGATTTCCAAAAGTGGCTCGATACTTGCTAATTGTGGCATGGTATCGACTGAATGGGGTCTTGTGTACGTCCTACCCCAGGTAGGAGCCACAATTTTCTATCGGGTAGAGGGATGTCTTATGAAAGAGTATGGAATCAAAATAGTTGTATTTATCTAACTCTTACCTCAATTTTAATTATTTGTAGGGAGCAAGAGCAGTGCAAAAAATAAAACTTTTGTCAGAAAAGAAAATCGGCTGGAAAACAATAGTTTTCTTTGTTGCTTTAATTGTCATTATTGTTGTTGTGACCTTGGTGGGGTCAATCGAGTCATACACCGGTACCCCTGGTTTCTGTGGCACTTCCTGCCATATTATGGAGCCTGCCTACGAGAGTTGGAAGGGAGACAAGCACCGTGGAAATACGGAAAAAAAGGTAGCCTCCTGTGTACAGTGTCATTATGCGCCCGGCGAAAGAATGACCCTCAAGGCCAAGGCCAAGGGGGTAGGTCAGCTCTTTACTTATCTCGCCACCGGTGAGAAGGAAATACGGAAAGCTACCCATATCGATGACCGAAGCTGTATGGCCTCTGCATGTCATCCCAAAGGGGATTTTTTTACGAAGAAACTTAAATACACAGAGCGGGAAGGAGCTGTTCCCTTTGAACACAAGGCTCATATGGCAAAAGCCATTGAAGGCCAGGTCCTCCATTGCAGTTCCTGCCATCGGCAAGTGCCAGGTAGCAAGAAGCATTTTGAGGTGAGCAAGGATCTGTGCTACACATGCCATTTTCGCAATTCCGAATTTAACAAAGGACTAGCCAAGTGCGAACTTTGCCACGCTATTCCCACTAACTCATTACAGAAACAAAAAAATGCCGAGCAAGGTGATAACCCTATCACACATCAGAGTCTTGCAGAAAATAAGGTTCCTTGTGCAAGTTGCCACCTCGGTGTTGTTGCTGGCACCGATGACCTGAAGCCCCAAGCCTGCCACGCCTGTCATTCCAATCCCGACGTCCTGGCCAAGGGTCGTAACATGAAGTTAATGCACGAGAAGCATGTCGCTGAACAAAAGGCCGGCTGCCTCGACTGTCACATTCCTAAACAGCATAATAAGAAGATCGATTTTGTGAACACGACTCTCCAAAACTGCGCTGCCTGTCATCCGGGTCAGCATTCTTATCAAGTCATGCTCCTGGCCGGTCCAGAGCGAGAAGGAGTGCCACAGACTCCTGCTTTAATGCAGGCAGTTAACACCAACTGTCTGGCCTGCCATATTAAAGAAGAGCAACTGAAGGGCACGATGGTGGCGCAGGGCGACTCCCAGGCTTGTGTGTCCTGCCATAAGGCAGGGCATCGAGAAATGCTCGAACGGTGGGAGAGAGAGGTTGAGGATGGTCTTAGGATTACAACTAATCTCGAAAAAGAGGCTCGTCTTGCTATTGGGGCCCTCAACAGCACAATGATCCCGGCCGCGATAATGGAAGAAGCCTCTGGGCTCTATGAGAAGGGACTTGAGGACCTGCACATAGTCGAATATGGCAATGGGGTGCACAATAAAAAATATTCCCTCATGCTGTTGAACAACGCAATGATCAATTTCGAGGACGCCTTGGCCGTGATTGAGGATGCACAACAATAACGACGAGGACGGTATTGACATACGGGTTGTGCTATTTGGCGGCCATTTCAAGACGTTATGTCAGGCGGCATCTCTTAGGTGTCATATTTTGAAGATGTTAAAGAGGAAGGTAAGCGTCCGGCCGGCTTTTACGACTGTCGGATAGGCGCTGGGAGAAAGATATCAAAAGGCGGCATCGCAATGGTTGCGGGTACGCCGAAGCCAAGATAAGGAGGCTACATGGAAGACAATCACACACAAGAAAGACGAAAATTCTTACAAACCGCCGGTGCGGTACTGGCTGGGACAGTTGCTGCGGCAGGTTTGGCAGCTGAGCCTGCTGAAGCAGCGCAAAAAAAGGCCCCTCGTTGGGGTATGGTCATTGATCTCAGGAGATGCGTGGGCTGCTACTCCTGCCAGATTACCTGTAAGATGGAAAACTCAATACCTATGGTCGGATTCGGTGCCTGGGTGAGCACCATGGAGAAAGGAAGCTATCCGAAGGCCGAACGTCCATTTCTACCCCTCCTTTGCAATCATTGCGAGGGTACCGAAATGGTTGGCCGGATGCAGGTGCCACCCTGTGTCAAGGCTTGTCCGGAGTATCCCAAGGCGGAGCGTAAAGTGTATCTGACTCCGGAAGGCAAAAAGATCCGCTACAGCATCGGCGCTACCTACAAACGGCCGGATGGGGCAATTCTTATCGATAATGATTTGTGCATCGGCTGTGGCAAGTGCATCAAGGCCTGCCCCTATGGCGCCCGTTATTTCGACCCCAACGTTCTCCTGACCCGAAAGGACAAGGAAGGCAAGTACGGAATCGGTAAATGTTCCTTGTGCGTGCATCGGTTGGATCAGGGGCTGGAACCGGCCTGTGTAAAGAGCTGCGTAGGGCGATCCCGGATATTCGGTGATCTTAACGACCCCGGCAGTGAGGTCTCCAAGCTTATCAAGAATAACCCGGTCAAGGTGATGAAACCGGACAAGAAGACCAGTCCCAATGTCTATTACATCGATCTTGACGACGACCTGGCCGCGTTGGACGAGCAGGCCAACCCGAAAATATGAGTCCCAAACGTATACGTTTGCACTCTGGAGAAGAAAAGAACATTGTGAGAAAAATGGTTTATCATAACGAGGAGAACATATGAATACAACTAGACGAGGCTTCATAAAATACAGCAGCATCCTGGCAGGCAGCGTTGCCCTGTCGCAGTCGGGGATGTTATCGCTCAAGAAATTGAGTCCTGATGAGGCGAAGGCTGCCACCCTGGCCATGGACAAATACAAAATCCATTACAGTGCCTGTACCATGTGTCCGGCCGAGTGTGGCATGGAGATGTGGGTGCGCAACGGTCAGCTCGAAAAGATCTACGGTAACTCCGAGGTGCCGATGAACGACGGTACCTGTTGTGCCAAGGGGTCAGCTAGCCAACAGCTCATCTATTCGCCTTATCGGATTAAATACCCCATGAAACGGGTCGGCGAACGTGGTGAGGGTAAGTTTAAGCGGGTCAGTTGGGATGAAGCCCTGGATTATATCGGTAAAAAGCTGATCAGCATTAAGAAGCGACACGGTGCCGAGTCTATGATTATGGACTGTGGCGATGTTACCGACCGCAACCCATACTACCGGCTCACCTTCGCCTTTGGTTCACCCAACGCATCAGAACATGGTTCCATCTGCGATGTACCACGCCGTCATGGGCCCAAACTTATCCTGGGAGGTAAACGAATCGAGCCTGATCTGATGACGCCCAAACTCGTCCGCCAATCAGACAATTCCCTCAAGAAAGAGTATGGCTACAAGAACAAACTGATTATCTATAATGGCTGGAATCCCTTTGTTGCCACCCGGATCTACTATGAAAATCGGGGCACGGTAGGTGCCCAGGTGGAAAATGACTGCAAGGTAGTGGTTATCGATCCCGCCTTGAGTAACACCGCCTCCAAGGCCGATGTCTGGCTTTCTCCCAGAGCGGGCACAGATGGTGATCTCTTTGGTGCTATGCTCCGCTATATCCTGGATAATGACGATCCCAAAGACAAAAATCGCAGCTATATCGATTGGGATATGAAAAAGTACGTCAAAGGCTGGGATGAGTTTATGGACGAATTCAAATCCTGGTACGGCAAGAAGGATCCGATCAATGGACTCTCCTATTTCAGTATTGACTGGGCCGCAGAGCGCACCGGCCTAGAGAAAAAACAGATTGAGGATCTGTCCCATCAGTTTGGGATAATCAAACCGGCAACCCTGGTCTGGGGTATGCAATCACCAGGCCATCACTACAATGGTTACTGCTGTTCGGTCATTGGTACGGTCCTTAACGTGATTACCGGCAACTTCGATGTACCGGGTGGGGCCATTGACTGCGAGCTGGTCAAGTGCAACAAGGGTGGCTCTTTTACAGGTAAACAGTTCAAGAAGAAAAAAATCACCAGGGAGGTGAATGGTAAGGAGGTGGAAGCCGAGGTCGAGCACCTGCACATGGATCTTTTTGGTCATAAGCATCCATGCGCCTGGGACGAATCGGTGGGCAACTATCCAAACGCCTTTATGGACGGAGTGGATATTTCCTATGGACCCTTCCGAGGGTATCATTATTCCATCAAAGCATTTTTCTTGCGGACAGGCAATGCGGTTTATACCGCCGGTCCTTCCTATCGCTGGGAAGACGCAATCAAGGCCAAAGATGCCAACGGTGATTACAAACTTGAGTTAATGGTAGTCACTGATACCCTGGCTCTGGAATCCTCCCTCTACGCAGATATCATCCTGCCCGAGGCAAGTTTTGTTGAGCGTCAGAGCCTCTCAGATATCTATCCTTCACATCAGGTGGTTTACAACCGTGACGCTGTGATAAAGCCCATGTATGAGTCCAAACCTCCTTTTGAGATAATGAATCTACTGGCAAAGAAACTTCACGACCTTGGCGATCCTGACATCAAAGGCGAGGATTTCTGGGAGAAGTACGACAAAGAGGAGGATTTTGTTGATGAGATGCTGGCAGTATCTCCAGGCAGGGTTAATGTGGGGCGGCCGCTACCCTACCCACAATATCCAGAAGGATATAAGCTTTATGGTACCCCGGACTCCCTGGAAAGCGGTAAGGCCAAGGTGGACGATAAGAATAAAAAAGTCAACGGTACTCCGCTCACCGTGAAATGGCTGCGCGAACATAACGGGGTGGCCATCTGGCCCATGAGCTGGTATCGCTACCGTAAGCATGACGCAGACGAGCCCAACTATGCCTTTCCCAAGACTTCCAGCAAAATGATCGAGTTCGTCTGGGATTATGAGGAGGACGGCAAACGCAAGGGACGCTACGCCAAACATAACAAGAAAATTGAGGAATCTGGTGGCGACGTACCTCTTGGATTGCGGGAGATCGGTTTTAAAAAGTTTCCCAAGACCTTTTTCTGGTTCGAGACCAAGTGGAATCCGCATACTAACCCCGATTATAAAAAATATGCCAAAGATTATCCTTTCCAGGTAATTGGTGGCAAGATTCACCATTCCATGAGCGGTACTCAGATGATACCTTGGCTGGGACAGGTGAAAGCGGAAGGAACCTGGCAGCCGTTGAACGAGCCCTTTGAGGCCGAGGTGCCCGAGGCTGTTCCTGGAGAAGGCATGAAAAACATGACAATGAAGTTCCCGGCCAATAGCTTTTCAGTGGGAACCATCATGATCAATGACGTCGACGCCAAGGATTTGGGAATATCCACTGGAGATCTTGTGGAACTCACCAACCCGTTGGGGAAATCAACGAAGGGCAAGATATTCGCCACTGGCGGCATCCGGCCCGGAGTGATCAAACTGGGATTCGGTGCAGGTGGCCGTTGGGCTCCTGGAATGGGACCGGCATACAAAAGCAGGAAGTACACGCCGTATCACAACATGCTGATTGACCCAGATGCCTTGAGTCCAATCATGGGCTTCCCGGCTTTTGCGGATATGATCGTCAACATTAAAAAAGTTTAACCTTTAACCCGGTCGGGGGCAGCAGCATGCTGGCCCCGACCGATTTCTTCGAGGAGAAGTAGAACCATGGAAATGGCTGACACGAATAGCATGGTAGATGCAAAACCTTTATTCAGTTTTTTAAAAAGAATCTTCATTGAGGAGGTGGATAAGGACCTGCTGCTGGAACTTCAGCAGATAACAGTTTCAGCGGAGGATAATGATCTTGATCGTGGCTTTAGCCTTGTAGGCCAAGCTGCTAGGGCCAATGGTGACAGGCTGGATGACTACGTTGAGGAACTGGCAGTGGAGTTCTCACGGTTATTTATCGGCCCGAAGCGTGCCCCGGCCATACCCTTTGCCTCTTTCTATCTGACGGAAAACCGTTCAGTGATGTCCGACGTCACAGTTACTGTCAGGAAACAATATCTTGAGGCGGGTCTTGCTGTACAAAATTTATTTCAGATCCCGGAAGATCATATTGGTTTTGAACTGGAATTCATGGAATATCTCCTCCTCCGTCTGCAGGAACTCGAAGTGGCGGGCGATCAGGAGGAAATCTATCGAATTGATAAACTTAAAGAAACATTTTTTGATGAACAGTTGACCACATGGGTGCCAGATTTTGCTGATTTAATCTTGGAACACACCAACGAAGATTTTTACCGGGGTGCTGCATATATCCTTAAGGAAACCTGTCAAAAGCATTAAAGCAGAGACAAATTCCGCATGCAAGATGCATTGAAAAGAAAATGCAATATCTGGAATTGGTACAGCCGAAGTGATGATTGTCGCGGCCATTACCTTTCTGGTTTTTGGCGGTAAAAAAATACCGGAACTTGGCCAGGGTCTGGGAAAGGGTATTACTTTTTTTAGTGGGTGCTCACACTGTGAGTACCCACCTCTACTATGATATCTCTAAACTATCACAACAGGAGATAATTATGGCTAAAATTTAATTGCTATAAGATCTTAGTTTGCTGGGATACCTATCTCAATATGGCTCCGAGGAACAATCCCGCCAATCACTTTTCCAATTGAGATGGTTCAATGGCTTTGCATGTCCTGAAGGCGGCCATGATAAATACTGCACCCTGAAATAATCAAGAAAGATACTACTCTGCAACAGAGGTCGATCTCAAATATCCGTTACTGTCTGTACAATCCCCATTGAACACATTTTCGTATCATCATCTTTACCATATTCGATTGTTGAGCATGCCTATTAATGCGGTATGTCAATTGATGAGTATCATTTCGGCTACACTTCCTCACTGGAAAGCCAATTCTTATCACCTTATCAACAAGTTGAGAGTGTAAAAAGGATAATGGGTGATGGAGGTTGGTCATCCCTGTGCTTTTGGTATTGCACAGAGATGACCAATCAGGTTAGGACAACCAGCTTAGGTTGAGTTTTTCCAGGGTTTCGGTTTTGGGCAGTCCGGTTGTGATTTCCCAGCCCATGGATTGATAATAGCTGTCCAGGACTTTGTCCAAGTCAACAACCTGTCCTTTTCCCCGGCCGTCTGGAGCCGGTTCTGTCAGCAGACGTTTCGGCAGGGTATCGTCCTTGCGATCGAAACCAAGCTTTGCATTGATCATCCGTTCCATATTGATCACGCGTTCCGCTGCCTTCAGCAGCTCCGGGCCGCTAATGGTTTTACCGGTAACAGCTGACAACAGGCGTGCCCATGATTCAGGTTTGACACCCAGGGTAATAGATCCGAACAGGCAGACTCCCAACATGTTGGTTGCCATAGAGAGCTCCTGGAGCGGTTTGACCCAGCTCTTGTTACCATCCTCAAGATAGTCCACATCTTCTGTGATTCCCAGCTCTTCATCGCGATACCCAAAGGCATCAATGGTTGAAGCAAAGGGTCGCAAATGATCGCCGCCCCTAGGTGAAACAGCAAAGGAAATGGCCTCACCTTTACTGGCCCTGACCCCGCAGGATGACATTTCCAATCCTTTGACATGCATGGCGGCATAATCAGCGCCCTTTCCGAGTTTTTCCGCTGCCCGTTTAACCCCGTCTGCCAGCAGATTGCCGAGTCCGTCCCGTGCGGCGATTTTTTCAATAATTTCCAGCAATGCTTCGCCGTTTCCCCAGTTCAGATCGATGCCGTCGGTCTGTTCCTTTGTCAGCGTCCCGTTTTCGTACCATTCCATAGCTGTGGCAATGATTTGGCCTGTGGAGATCGTGTCCAGCCCAAGGTTGTTGCAGAGGTAGTTGGCTTTGGCAACAACGGAGATATCTGCAACTAGGCATTTGGAACCGAAAGCACCCATGGTTTCAAATTCGGGGCCGCCACCTTTTGCTCCGGCATAAGGTCCTTCCTTGATGGTTGTTTTCCGTCCACAGCCGATTGGGCAGTTCGTACACGCGTACGGCTTGACGTCCAATGTTTTGTGGTAGGCTTCCATTCCCATGGTGTCCAGAGATTCCGGATAACTTGTCCGCTGCCAGTTTTTTGTAGGCAGAAGTCCCAGCGCACTCATTGAGTCATAAAAACTTGGCGTTCCAAAGGGTTTTAACGCCTCTTTAATAAAATGTTCCGAGAGCATTCCTTCTCTGGTGACTGCAGCGGCTTCTTTCAGTTTTTCCGGGGACGAGACAGGCATCTTGTTGTCTCCCCTGACAGCGATGGCCTTGATTTTTTTCATTCCCATCAAGGCTCCAATACCACCGCGTCCGGCAGCCCGTTCCTTATCTGTCATCAATGAGGCGTACAGCACCTGGTTTTCACCGGCTGGTCCGATACAGGCGACTTGAACACCATTCTTTCCAATTCTGTCTTTGACCGCTTGATCTGTTTCCTGAATATTTTTTCCCCAGAGGTCGGAGCCATCCAGAAGTTCAGCCTCTTCGTTTTCAATATTCAGAATAACCGGCTGTTTTGAACGCCCGAGGATCACCAGAAAATCCCACCCGGCTTTACGGATCTCTTTTCCCAAGCGTCCGCCTACGTTGGAAAGTCCTAGTGTTCCTGTTGCCGGTGAGCGGTAGACCACACACGTTCGCCCGCTGCAGGGCGCATTGGTGCCGGTTAAGGGCCCTGAGGCCAGGATAATGGGTGAGTCTTCATCCCTGTTATCGGATTTCCAGTTAAAGTATTCGAAAAAGAGTCGGACGCCGACTCCCTCACCGCCGATATAATCCTGATACCATTCCTCAGGAATGGTTAAAACTGAAGTGGAACCACTTTCCAAATCTACTTTTAATGCTTTTCCAAAATACCCATTCATGTTTTCCTCTCGTCGCTGAAGATGATTGTATGCCCAAAAGACTGGGGCAATATTTTCTCTTTATCGATTCGCTATAGCTCCAAATGGGGCCGGAGCCCGCCTACGTAAAAAACTTGCTCTCACGAACAGATAACTTAGTTTAATAGTAAAGGAAAAATGCGACTGGAGTCAATCGCACAGATCGGCAGGAAAATGGTAGGAACAGCCTACTACTCTTCCAGGGATTGCAGGTAGGATTGCAGATTGACACTTTTGTTGTTTAAGCCGAATTTGATGCGGATATTCTTGCGATGGAAATTGACAGCGTTGTTGGAAATATTGAGCATCCTGGATATCTCTTTGGTCTGCATCCCAGATTTGACCATGGTTGCAATCTGGAGTTCTTGAGGTGTTAGGTAGACATTCATCAGATTAGAGCGGGCCGCTAGGGACGAAAAGATCTCTTCGATGGATTTGTGAACGGCTTCCAGGTGCATCTGCTGACTTCGGGAAAGCTCATCGGAGCCAAATTTTTTGAGGTTTGGCAGGATCAGCTTCTCAATATTCTGCCGGATTCCGGCTTCCAGTTGTTTCTTTTCACTATCTCGTTTCTTGAGCAATGAATTCAGCATTTGAACTTCTTCAGTCAGTTCTTCGATCCGATTGTCATCGTCTGTTTCCGTTCCGGGAACCGTTTTGCGGTTATGTTCCCGTACCAGTTTAAGTTTTTCCTCCAGGAATCGCCGTTCCTGAGTTTCCTTTTGAAAATCTGCCTCTTTCTGTTTTGACACAGTCAAAGCGTAATTGACTGCAATCCGCTCAATAAGTCTCAAGTCTGTGTCACTATACTCATTGAGGGAGTTGGCCAGGCTGATTTGCCCCAGAAGATTGTCCCCCAGAAAAACAGGGACAGATAGAAAATTCCGCACCTGGATATGTGACTTGGGTAATCCTTCGAACGCTTCATGTTCCGTCGGATTATTGGTAAAAAATGAGGTCCGTGTATTGAGTGAATGCCCCCAGAGTCTTGGATATTTCCCGTCGGCTTGAACCGGGAAAACCAGTCCGCGTTTGTTGTTTGGCATCATGCAGGAATCACCGATCATGATGGTCAATGTCAGACAGATATTGTTGCCTGTTTCTTCGTCAATAATTGACACATAGCCGTGTTCACTCCAGGTCAGACTCCTGGAGTAATTCAGCACGATATTTGCAATGCCTTCAATAGAACAACCGGATGTTGCCAGTGCATAGGAGAGTTCCGCAATTGCAGAATCGGTTGCATATTCTCCCAACGGCTCGCGGCTACCGGTCCGATCAGCACTGTGATGCCGGGAACCTGAAGTGTTCCCCTGTTGCTCACTCTGGATTTCATCGTTCCTCATCTTTAATGCTCCTAAGTCGTTCCGGTTATCCATGATCAATGTTTCTCAACATAATCGAAAAGCGGTTTCGATTTACTCACAAAGATACTCTCGTTTTTTCGAGCCAGCAAGTTAATGTTACTTATCAACGGCTAGCAGACCCACAGGGGAGAGGTTTATATCACTGTTATCTTGCACTTTTAACAAGGGAAGCCGTGATCTGTCCCGAATTGTTCAGTAGTCCTTTTATAGTAATTCCTTTTTGAGACTGGCAGGTAGGACAATTTTTTTAAGTTTAAAATATAGGTAACTATTCAGCAGCACTCCAACTGCGTCCATTGAGGTCTCCTCGAATAGCACTAACACCGTGATTGCCTTGCCTAATCTCTCAAGCAAACCAAGATAGCAAGTTGACAATGATAGACGTGAATGGTTGCTGGTCGTGCAGGGACCTTCTCTGTTTTGACCGGCTATGAAGAGTCCGTTAATGGTGTAAATTGATGGCAAGTGTTGGCAGCATCATAGAATAACAAGAGCTGGCGTGATACTGAATGCTTATATAGAGTGATTTTTTTGATGTCGTTTTTTGGGTGGGAGTATTATATGTGGTTTCAGCAGGGGACGTGGGGGTGTTATGCCTACTATTGCTTTCTGTGATGAAAGTTGTGGTGAAGAAAGGCCAAAAAAGCCATCTGTTAGCCCCGCTGTTAGCTTGTTTTGGGGGGCAGCTAGATGACTGAAAGCGAATTCTTATCATTTTAGGAACAAGAGATGAGTGCAACAAATAAAGAAAAAATAAGATGTGACGTTGTGGTTATTGGTGGTGGGCCGGGAGGCTATACCGCAGCTTTTAGAGCTGCAGATCTTGGACTCTCTGTCTGTCTGGTAGAACAGCGTGAAAAGCTTGGTGGTGTCTGTTTGCATGAGGGATGTATTCCCTCAAAAACCTTGTTGCATGGGACATCATTGATAGAGGAAGCTGTGCAGGCTGCCGAATATGGGATCACTTTTGGGGAAACAAAAGTTGATATTAGTGTTTTACGTGAAAAAAAAGAACAAGTTATTTCCAAATTGGCGAATGGTCTGGATGCACTGGCAAAGGCCAGAAATATTATCCGCATAACGGGGACAGGTTTTTTTCAAGACAGTTCAACTCTTCTGGTTGAAGGAGAAGACTCTGTAATTACTGTAAGTTTTACCGACACGGTAATCGCCACAGGTTCTTCGCCTTTTATGTTACCTGGTCTGCCTGACGACCCTCGTATATGGGACTCAAGCGATGCCCTTGTCCTAAAAACGATTCCCCGAAAACTCCTTATTATCGGAGGTGGTGTAATCGGTATGGAGATGGCACAGGTGTACAGTGGGCTAGGTTCAGCAATCACCGTCGTTGAAATGCTCGATCATATCATCCCTCCCGCTGATAAAGATCTTATTCAGCCGTTATTTCTGAAATTGAAAAGGAAATATCAGATTTTCACAAAAAGCAGAGTAACTGAGCTTACAGCAGATGAGTCTGGGATTCTCGCCTCGTTTGCGGGTGTAAAGGTACCTGATTCTGGAACCTTTGATGCTGTCCTTGTGGCAGTCGGCAGACAACCCAACAGCACAGGTATGGGAATTAAGGAAATAGGTTGTAAGATCAATGAGCGGGGATTTATCGTCGTTGATACTCATCAGCAGACCACGGTGCCACACTTTTATGCTGTCGGTGATGTGGTCGGTGAACCGATGCTGGCCCACAAGGCAAGTCATGAAGCCAAAGTTGCTGCGGAAAACATCTCCGGGCAGCACAGCACATTCAACCCAGAGACCATTCCATCAGTTGCTTATACCAGTCCTGAAATTGCATGGATGGGGGTCACTGAAAAAGAGGCCAAAGAAAAGAAGATTGAATTCACCAAGGGTAAGTTCCCGTGGGGGGCCAGTGGCCGGGCTTTAAGTGTTGGCGCTTCAACTGGTGTCACTAAGCTGCTTTTTGACAAAAAAAGTGGGAAAATCATTGGTGCGGGAATCTGCGGAGCACATGCCGGAGAATTGATCCATGAGGCTGTACTGGCCCTTGAGCAGGGTGCTACAGCAGAGGAGATAAGTAAAACCGTCCATGCGCACCCAACCCTTGCTGAAACTTTTGCTTTTGCAGCTGAGATTGTCAACGGAACAATAACAGATGCTCTACCACCTAAAAAAAGGTAACGATTTACTACCTAAGGGGATAATTTTATGACAACTGTCCATCACACAATATTTTTTGAACAACATAGAAAACTTGGCGCTACCATAGTTGAATTTGGCGGATGGGAGATGCCCATTCAATATCCTGATGGAATCCTGAAAGAACATATGGCAACCAGAGAAGGGGCTGGCCTCTTTGATGTGTCTCATATGGGCAGGCTGGTTTTTAAGGGCAAAGACACTATCCCTTTTCTACAGCATGTATTAGCGAATAATGCCCAGGCCCTCGGAGTAGGGGAGAGTCAGTACACCCTGATCCAGAATGAAAATGGGGGGGCATTCGATGATGCTTATCTGTATAGATTTAGAGAAGAAGAATATCTGCTGGTTGTCAATGCATCCAACAGGGAAAAAGATGTAATCTATCTGCAAGAGATTATAAGAAATTTCCCTGATGTTTCAATGCGTGACAGAACCTTTGAGGTGGCCATGATTTCACTACAGGGGCCCCTCTCAAAATCCATTATGGAGCAGCTTATTAGCGAGGGCTACTTACCGGAACCGGTACGGAATCATCTCAGTATTCTCAAAATCGGGGGCAGTGAAGTGTTGCTGGCAAGAACCGGTTATACTGGTGAACCCATAGGTTTTGAACTATTCATTGAAAATGAAAACGCAAAAAAAATATGGGATCTACTTCTGGAAAAAGGTGCTGCTCCCGTTGGTCTCGGTGCAAGGGATACCCTGCGCCTCGAATCCTGTCTACCCTTGTATGGCCATGAATTTGGCGTTGATCATGACGGCAATGAAATACCGATATTCGCCTCCCGGCTTGCCAAATTTGCTGTAAGTTTTTCTGCCCTCAAAGGGGATTTTATCGGCAGACAGGCCCTTTTAAAACAGCAAGCGGTGGTTAAAAAGATTACAGAGCACAATTATTCTGCTGTAAGTTGTTTGCCCCGAATAGTTATGCCCATTGCCATCACAGGTAAAGGTATTGCTAGGGAAGGACACAAAGTATTTTGCAGGGAAAAGCATGTCGGATATATCACCAGTGGGACAAGCGTCCCTTACAGGCTTTCTTCCGGCAGAGGACTTGATGGTGAATTTGAGAGTACGGTTAAAAGAAGATCCATTGCTCTGGCCCTACTGGATTCTGATATAAAAACAGAGACCATTCTCGAAATTGAGATCCGCAAGAAACATATCGATGCCATAGTCGTTCCTTATCACATGAGTTCTCAGGCACCGCCATATGTGAGGGCTATCCTCTACGATCAACTGAAACTACGAAAACCCTCTAAAAAAGCAGCAGATACAAAAAAACAGGCCGGCACCCTTCTGGCACAGACGGTTGCAAATAGTAACTGGCGTCAGAAAGAATGTATCAACCTGATTCCTTCTGAAATGTCCCAGTCGTATCTTGCAAGAGTGTTGTCCATTGCAGATCCGGTAAACAGGTATGCAGAGCACAGGGAGCTCAAGGCATTTTCCTCCGAGGATATTTATTACTATCAGGGAACGGCATTCATTGAAGAAGTTGAAGAGTTATTAAACAAGGAATTCCAGAACTATTTCGGGTGTAAAAATATTGAGTCACGGGTGATTTCCGGGCAGATGGCCAACACGGCCTGTTTTAGTGCTCTTGTTGATTTTCTCAACAGAGCAGATAGGAAAGGTAAACAGCGCCGCATTGCCAAGATCCTCAATAATCACATTATTAAGGGTGGACATCTCAGCGCCCAGCCCATGGGTGCCTTACGTGACTTTGTGGCCCGTGATCCAAAAACGGAAAAGGCTGCTGTTGTCAATCTTCCGGTGTTACGGGAAAATCCCTATAAAATTGATGTTCATGCTTGTGAGGCCATTATTAAAGAGCAGCAACCTGAGCTGATCATCCTTGGTAAAAGCATGGTCATTCATAAAGAACCTGTACGGGAAATCAGGGCCTTTGTGGATGCATATGCGCCGTCCTGCATCATTATGTACGACATGGCCCACGTGTTAGGGCTGCATGGTGAGCATTTCCAGATGCCGTTGCAAGAGGGGGCGCATATTGTTACCGGTTCAACTCACAAAACATTTTTTGGAACCCAACGAGGTGTCATTGCCTCTGACTTTGCCGAAAATGAATTGAACTATGAACTCTGGGAGGCAATAGAGAGAAGAACATTCCCCGGGAGTGTCAGCAATCATCACCTGGGCACCATGACGGGACTTCTCTTTGCAGCCTATGAGATGAATCATTTCAAAGACGACTACCAGAAAGCTGTTATTGAAAATGCAAAAGTATTTGCTCTTGCCCTGCATGAAGAAGGTCTTGATGTGGCAGGAGATCCTGAAATCCGTTTTACGGAAACCCATCAGGTTCTTGTCCATGTGGGCTACGGTAAAGGTGCGAAAGTCGCTAGAACAATGGAGGAAAACAATATAATAGTCAACTACCAGGCGACACCAGTTGAAGAAGGCTTTACCGCTTCTGGGGCATTGCGATTGGGCGTTTCGGAGATGACACGATTTGGCATGGAGCGGCAAGATTTTCAGGAATTAGCCACTTTAATGGCTGATGTAATAAAGAATGATTCCAATATTAAGGAGAAGATAAGTTCTTTTAGAAGTCGGTTCCTTGATATGCGATACTGTTTTCATGAAAAAGATTTTCCAGATGGACCGGAGGCTTTGATTTCTGCCTTAAAGTAAAAGGATTACAGCAGATCAGGAAGAGATGTCGTTTTAATTAAAAAACTGAGTGAATATATTTTGCTCGGATTTTTGCAAGTTCTCCACTGGCCTTTAGTTTCTGTACAGCTAGGCCAATCTGTCTAATCACACTTTCTGGGGTGTTGGGGGCAAAGGCAATGTAGTGGTAGTATGTTTTCAGAATCAGGGGCAGCACCCGGACTTTTTCAACATAGTCATGGCGTTCAATGGCCCCTAAGAGGCCAAGGTCATGGAAACAGATAAAACGGCCTCTACCGTACAACAGTTTTTTCAGGTTGGCGGCAATGCTTGTCGCTTCGGAGTCAACGTTAAGCCCCTCTTGAGCCTTCAATAATCGTTCTGTGGCTGTGCTGTAGTTGGTGAGAATGATGTTGTCAGGAGCAAGTTTGCGAATGTCATCAAAGTTTCGAACATTCACATTGTCGTCTCGGCGGGTAGCAATGATATGGTTTACTTCGTAGAGTGGAGTGTCTATAAAAATGTATTTTTTGAGGCGGGCCTTATTCTTGGCCATCCCAATAAAGAGGTCAATTTGGCCATCCGCAAGCTGAGATTGTAGTCGCTTGAAAGGAATAAATCCGTATGGTGCTCGAATGTGCAGTCCTGTTGTTTCTTCTATGGCATGCAGGATATCAATGCATAGTCCCTGAATCTCAGGATTAACACCATTTTTCGTTTGGTAATATTTGGGGTAACTTTCCTGATAGGCCGTAATTAATTCAGGAGGTTTGGCAAGGCAGAGTGCAGTACTGCACAGCAACAATGCTGTGCAGAGAACAATGGATAAAAAGTGTCGCATTAGGTTTACGTGTAGCCTGATTGTTTCTCCCATAAATTGAGCATATCACAACACCATGGAAAGAAAAGGAGAATTGTATTCTTGCACCCCAAGTATTTACAACACTGAGTGTTGGCTTAGCTAGCGTTTTAGTCATCCATAAGGCTGTCGACCATTTAATCCAGTTCTTTTTGTTCAAAATCGAGGGGACTGCAGCTGGATATCTTGGCAACCTCTTCTTCCTCGTCAAAGAAATCTTGCTCAGTGAAAAAAACTTTAAAAGATTCTTCAACACCGACTTTCAGACTGTAAATTCTGTTATTCTTAATCACAAATGTGTTTACTGTGATTTTAATCTGTTCCGAACTATTTTTAACTGAGTGGAGGTGTTATTTGCTCTGTGGCAAGGGATCCATATATACCCAGAGTACAGCACCAAGTTCCACCGGTTTTTCCTGTCCTTGCGGATTCTTCAAGAGATAGTCTGCGGTGGATAGCGCTGCAAAACCCCACCATCCCGGTTGGGTACAAGTGAAAGTAAAGACTCCATTGCTGTCAGTCCGCACAACCTGGGTGATATGATAATCACTGGTGGCGCTGTATTGCTGGTTTTGGTTATAGAACTCTATCTCGACATCACTGTTAGCCATGGGCTTTCCCTGCTGCAGTACCTGGCCCACAAAACTATTTCCTGCGTAGTTACCAAAGGGGCGGAGCAGAGGAATGATTTCGAGGGGAGTGCCAACTGTATTGTCCCACCCATCATCTGCGCCAAATGCAGGAATAATCACTTTGGTATAATGAATGATAAAGCTATCTTCTGTCGGCTCCCAGTATGGGGTCGGTTCCATGACAAAATGGTAGACACCAGGGCGCTTCACAGGATATTCAGCCTGCCATGCGAGATGATTCATGAGGCTGCTTTTTTGTAATAGATCCATGAGATCTGTTTTTTTGTTATTTTTCACCACGTAAAAAGCAGCCGGTTTTACGAGAGGCATGCCGATTCCTTCAAAAGGATGAGAGAAGGAGAGCTTCATGGAGACGGATTTTATTTGGGGAGTGACGGTATTTTTTGCTGGAATTACCATTCCAAAGTGTGCAGTTGCAGAACAGGGAAGAAGGCAGAGCAGCATGAGCATAGCGAGAACAGGGGTAGGTTTTTGCATAATAATCTCCAAATCGTGTGCTGTTAGTAACACTAAATAAGTAAAGGTGTTACACTAGCGAAGGACAAGTCGCCTGTCAAGAGAAAGAGGTTATTGCGTGGTGGGGGGAGTTGGTGCAGGTTTGGAAAAGTTGGAGAGTTTACAGCGTACTCGACCACCAAGGTCGTAGGCTTTCGTGAGGGTATTAAAGACGAGTCTGTTGCCTGTTATATCAATTTTTTCTCCAAGAACCTGGGTTCTACCGGGTGAAATGGCTATTTTGGTAGTCTCGTTGTAAATAAGCTTGTCGGTATAGAGTTCGAATTTATCCAGTGGCTTCATCACCACTACTTCATCAATAAGGGTAAGAATGGATTGTGGTTTATCTAAGATACCATGTCTGGCGGTGATAAAGGTCTGTTCACCATTTTGGCCTATGATAACAGCATCCACCTCATCAAGTAGGAATTCATCTTTCTTCTTTCCGGTGTATGCGCGTTCGGCCACGATTTCAAGGGTTACTTGTCCGCCGTCACTCTGGGAAATGTGCACTCCCTCCAAGTCAAAATTGTGGGCATCCAGTTTCCGGTCAGCAAGAGAGGCGTCATATCCACCGCGAGGAGTAAGGAATGTAGTGGCAGGAATACGCCATAGCGGATAGCTGACAAAAAGTGCAAGGGGAATGAGCCAGACAATATTTCTGCGGGTGATCATCGGTTCATATACTGTTGTAAAAGTTTTTTGTGCTCCCCTTTTGCTGTGAGGATAAGATCACAGACTTCCCGTACAGCGCCGTGTCCGCCACTCTGGATGGTTAGATAATGAACCATCTCCTGAATTTCAATCACTGCATTGGCGGGAGCCAGGGAGAGTCCTACCCGTTTTAACAGAACCATGTCCAGCCAGTCGTCTCCCATATAGGCAATTTCGAAGGGTTTGAGGCCGGTTTTTTTACAGATGTCTTTGTAGGCATCAAGTTTATTGGAAGAGCCTTGATAAAGATGGCTGATCTTCAGATCTTCACCACGGCGAGTGAGAGCATCTGAGCTTCTGGCTGTGATTATGCCAACTTCTACACCGCTATCCTGTAATATACGCAGGCCAAAACCATCTTGAGTATTAAAGCTTTTGGACTCTTTTCCTTCGTGTGAATAGATGAGGTTGCCATCAGTCAGCACACCGTCCACATCGAGAAGCAGGAGTTTTATTTCTTTGGCTTTTGGCAGTGCTTGCTGCCAGGACTTGCAGCGGGTTTCCTGCCCGGCTTTTTCACGTACCAGTCTCCGGTAGCCTTCGCGTACTTCGCAATCAGATGGGTAATCTCCAGCTTTGGAAGGAGCGCAACCATCGTTGTTCATGGATTAACCGCTTCGTGAACGCGGAGGAGTTGCTTGAGGAGTGTTTCAATGGAATCAAGGGGCATGGAGTTGGGGCCATCGCAGAGTGCCGTATCAGGATCGGGGTGTACTTCCATAAAGAGGCCATCGATACCTGCAGCAACGGCAGCACGGGAAAGAGGCGCAATAAATTCACGCTGGCCATCAGACGATCCGCCGCTGCCACCTGGCAGCTGTACAGAATGGGTGGCATCAAAAATTACAGGGCAGCCAAATCCACGCATAACGGGAAGAGATCGCATATCAACGACTAGATTATTATAGCCAAAACATGCTCCACGTTCTACAAGCATGGTTTTAGTGCCGCCTGCACCTCTTAGTTTGTTGACCCCATTTTCCATGTCCCAGGGGGATACAAACTGGCCTTTTTTGAGATTTATCGGTTTGTTTGTTTTGGCAGCAGCAACCAGAAGGTCGGTCTGGCGGCATAAGAATGCAGGAATCTGGATGATATCCAATACTTCCGCAGCAGGTGCTACCTGGCTGACCTCATGTATGTCGGAGATTACAGGAACCTGTAGCTCTTCACGAATCCGGGCCAGAGTTTCAATCCCTTTTTCAAGTCCTGGCCCACGGTATGATTCAAGGGAGGTACGGTTGGCCTTATCAAAAGAGGCCTTGAAAACGTAAGATATGCCAAGTCGAGCACAGATTTCCTGCATTTCGGCGGCCACTTTTCTGGCAAGTTCTTCCGATTCAAGGGCGCAGGGACCGGCAATAAGCAGCAGGGGATTTCCAGGTCCTACAAGAATATTTTCGCCTTGCGGAGTGGCAACCGAAACAGTCATTTGTCGTTATCCCTTGTGTTTGATGGCTGCCGCAATAAAGTCACGGAAAAGTGGGTGCGGCTTCATGGGCTTGGATTTAAATTCAGGATGAAACTGACAGCCGAGGAACCATGGGTGGTCAGCAATTTCTACAATTTCAACAAGATTATTGTCTGGAGAGGTTCCGGAGATTACCATACCCTTTTCTTCCAGTTGCGCCCGGTAGTCATTGTTAAATTCATAGCGATGGCGATGTCTCTCAAAAATCTCCTCTTCACCATATGCGGCTTTGGCAAACGTATTATCGCTAAGTATGCAAGGGTAGGCACCAAGGCGCAGAGTTCCTCCCATATCAGAGCTTTCATCACGAGTCTGTATTTTCTGGGTGCGATAATCGAACCACTCCTTGATCAGATAGATAACGGGATTATCCGTTTTGTCCTCAAGTTCTGTGGAGTGCGCATCTGTAAGTCCCAGAACATTTCTGGCATATTCCACAACGGCCAGTTGCATACCAAGACAAATACCAAAGAAAGGAATCTTATTTTCGCGGGCATAGGTGATGGCGTTGATCTTGCCTTCAACACCACGTTGACCAAAGCCACCTGGAACAAGCACTCCATGACAGCCTTTCAGGAGTTCCGTTGCATTTTTTGATTCAAGATCTTCGGCGCTGATATAAGTGAGCTCGACCTTCACATCGTTGGCAAGCCCTCCGTGAACCAGTGATTCATGAAGACTTTTGTAGGATTCGGTGAGATCGACGTACTTTCCGGTGATGGCAATCTGAATAGTATCTTTTGGATTCTGGATTTTGTAAACAAGATCTTCCCAAGGTTTGATATTGGGTTTGCCTGTCCACATATTCAAAAGTTCAAGGATCTTGTTGTCCAAGCCCTCAGCATGGAAGCGTAAGGGGACTTCATAGATGGTGTCCACATCAATCGCTGTAATTACCGCATCAACGGGCACGTTACAGAACATGCTTATCTTTCTCTTGAGGCTGTCATTGATCGGAACCTCTGTGCGGCAAAGCAGGATATCAGGTTGAATACCATCTGCCCGCAGTTCTCGAACTGAATGCTGGGTAGGTTTGGTTTTCAGTTCTCCAGCAGCTTTTATGTAAGGCACTAAAGTCAGGTGGATAAAAAGAGAGTAATCCCGGCCAAGATCAATACGTAACTGACGAATGGCTTCAACAAAAGGTAGGCCCTCAATATCACCTATGGTTCCGCCAATTTCAATGATAGCCACATCCACAGTGCCATCAAGTTGCATAACTGCCGCTTTTATTTCATCAGTTATATGGGGGATAACTTGAACGGTACCGCCAAGATACTCGCCACGTCGTTCTTTCTGGATAACTGAGTAGTAAATCCGTCCAGAGGTGTAATTGTTTTTCTGCGCCATCACTGCGTTGGTATAGCGCTCGTAATGCCCCATATCCAAATCCGCTTCTGCGCCGTCATCAGTGACAAAAACTTCACCATGCTGGAAGGGGTTCATGGTGCCCGGATCGACATTGATATATGGATCGAGCTTCTGGAAGGTGACGGTGAGCCCACGTGCCTCGAGGAGTGCACCAATGGCTGCCGCAGCAAGTCCTTTGCCAAGAGAGGAAAGTACGCCGCCAGTTACAAAAATAAATTTGGTCCGTTTGGTTGTGTTTGAATTTTTCATGGGGCTACTATAGCTCTTCATATCAGATTAAAAAAGTAAAAAAGCGAGAAGTCTGGTGTCTTTTTTCTTGTTCTTTGGGGTGACAGTGTATACTTCTTTCCTGTAGGAATGATTCCCGCAAATTGGAGACTAGGATGATACAAAATCAGAGAGCTGTAAAGCTTGTAATTGTTATACTTTCAATACTCTTGACTTATGGGAGCAACGTAATGGCAGAAGAACGAAGGGCAGTATTCGGTGGTGGCTGCTTCTGGTGCATGGAATCCCCCTTTGAAGAGCTTACGGGAGTGATCGATGTAACGGCTGGATACAGCGGTGGAACAGAAGAAGACGCGCGCTATGATCTGGTCAGTAGTGGTCGTACAGATCACATCGAGTCAGTAGAGGTACGTTATGATCCTGAAAAAATAAGTTATAGTGAGCTTTTAGAAACCTTTTGGCGTCAGATAGATCCCACCGATGATGGAGGGCAATTTGCTGATCGGGGCTCCCACTATAAAACTGCTATTTTTTACGGAAATGCAGAGGAAAAGCGTATTGCTGAAGAGTCAAAACAGCGTTTGCAGGACTCGGCAATTTTCGATAAATCAATCAAAACAGCTGTGGTGAAAGAAGAACCTTTTTATCAGGCAGAAGAGTACCATCAAGACTATTATAAAAAAAATTATGCCCATTATTCCGCCTATAAGGCGGGATCAGGGCGGAAAGTTTTTGTGGAAACGGTCTGGCCCCAGAAACTGGCGCAACAGAAAGCTGAATACAGCAAACCATCAGATAAAGAGTTGCGTTCCGCTCTCACTCCTCTGCAATACAAAGTGACTCAGAAAGAAGGGACAGAACCTTCTTTTGACAACGAATTCTGGGATAATAAGACAGAAGGAATCTATGTGGATATCGTATCCGGTGAACCCTTGTTCAGCTCAAAAGATAAATATAAATCAGGCACTGGCTGGCCAAGTTTTACAAGACCTCTGGAAGCCAAAAATGTGCTTGAAAAAGAAGATCGTGGTCTGTTTTCCGTTCGTACAGAAGTGCGGAGCAGTCGTGGGGATTCTCATCTTGGCCATGTATTTGATGACGGCCCGGAACCTACCGGGCAACGATACTGTATAAACTCCGCCGCTTTACGTTTTGTTCCTAAGGAAAAGCTGAGCGAGGAAGGGTATAAAGAATTTCTGGAGTTGTTTCAATAGCCCTGAATTATCGTCTTCTAATCTTTCGGCATCGAGGTATTAGACCTGATCCCCCCCAAGCTAAGAGATATTCTGATTCCGTCGACGACAGCTGGTCGGGCAATAATGAGCCCGTTTACGGCGGAGACTGATAGCCAGCGGTGAACTCAGGGACTATCTTTGTGTTTTGTCGGGGTTCCCTGGTAACCGGCTGGAATGATAACATATATTGTGGCCGTGAGTGCTCAACAAATACGGGATTTTGATGTTGCCGTTTTGGAGTGAGTATTATAAGGTGTTTTCTCTGGTTTTTGGGTTTAACTTACTTGGGTGCCATATTGGTGGCTGCAATCGTATTTTGCATCGGAATAAAAAATGGATAATCATAAGGAAATGAAAGCAATTGTTCTGGGCATGGGCCTACAGGGAAAGGCGGTTATTCATGACTTGGAATCGAGCAACCTCATTACCGGGATCTTTGCTGCTGATCTTTTTCCAACAGAAAAAAGTCTGGCTGAGGCGGATAGCTATCTGACGATAAGAGGGTATACAAAGACTACAGCTGTCAGGCTTGATGTCTCAGTAGCAGATGAATTGGCAGCAAAATTCTCCGAAATGGCCGTTGACATCGTCATCTGCATGCTGCCTATCCAGTTGGCACTAACAGCCGCCAAGGCTGCTCTTGACGCGGGAATTCCTTTTGTCAGTTCAAATTACACATATGATTTAAGTGTACTTGCTGATATTGCAAAGGAAAAAAATATTATTATTCTCCCTGAAATGGGATTGGATCCGGGGATTGACCTGGTTCTGGGTCGTCTAGCCATGGATGAGTTGGACGTGGTGTATGGCATTAATTCTTATGGTGGGGGAATGCCTGCACCTGAATGTGCAGATGACAGCCCGATCAAATACAAAATAACCTGGATTTTTGACCGGGTTCTTGATGTGTATGTTCGTGAAGCCCGGTTTGTTCAAGACGGCAAACTTCGTATTGTGCCCGGAAATGAGATCTTCAAAGAAGAAAATGTTCATGAAATTGAATTTCCAGGTATTGGCACAGTGGAAGCGTATCTTAACGGAAATGCCGAACGATATGTGGAAATATTCGGGCTTGATAATGAGCTGCTGGAAATGGGTCGTTACGCACTGAGATGGCCCGGACATTCAAAATTCTGGCGGACAATGGTGGAACTTGGCCTGCTTGATGATACTCCGATCAGTGTAAATAATACCGAAATTTCTCCTCGCTCTTTTCTCGCAAAATGTTTACCTCCTAAACTTCAATATAAAAATGATGAGAAAGACATCGCTCTATTGCGAGTTGAAGCATGGGGCTTGAAAGATACTAAAAAGGTGAAAGTCACTTATGATCTGATCGATTATCGGGATCTTACAACCGGGCTTTTTGCCATGAACCGTACCGTAGGCTTTACAGCTAGCATTGGTGCTTTGATGATTCTTTCCGGGAAGATTACTGAAACGGGTCTTTTGTCACCTGTGCGCCATGTGCCACCCCATGAATTTATTAAAGAGGTGGAAGCTCGGGGGATGCGTGTCGAATCTAAAATAGAAGAGATGCTTTGAAGTCAAAATGAATATTATTTATACAATTACAAAACTGTAAAATAATGAGTGGGACAATATAATGAAGATTATTGGTATTCGAAGAGAAGATAAGAATAAATGGGAAAGAAGAGTTCCTCTTGTTCCAAATGATGTTTTGGAGTTAGGGGAAAAGTATGGGATTAAAACCATTATTCAGCCTTCAGAAATCCGTATTTTCAGTGACGATGAATATCGGCAGGCCGGTGCTGAAGTCAATGAAGATTTGCAAGCGGCAGATATCATCTTTGCAGTGAAAGAAATCCCACTCCATCTTCTTGAGCAGGGAAAAACATACCTGTTTTTCTCCCACACTGTCAAAGGGCAGTCGTATAATATGGGTCTGCTGAAAAAATTGATGGATCTTGAATGTAACCTGATCGACTATGAACGTATTACCGGCAAAGAAAATAACCGTTTAATAACATTCAGCCGTTATGCCGGACTTGCAGGATTGATCGAAACCCTGCATGCCTTTGGTAAAAAAATGCAGTTGAACGGATATGAGACACCGTTTGCAGAAGTGCGACAGGCGTATCAATACGAATCCCTGGTAGAAGCCAAAAAACATTTTCAGAAAATTGGAGAAATGATTTCAAAAGATGGTCTTCCCAAAGAGTTGCTTCCTTTAACGGTCGGATTCTTAGGATATGGTAATGTGTCAAAAGGAGCACAGGAAATATTCGACCTGCTGCCTTTTGAAACCATCGAGCCAAATCAATTGGAAGAATTGCAGAAGAAGGGAAGTCTTTCGGATAATCATTGTCTGTATAAAACTGTATTTAAAGAAAAAGATATTGTAAAAGCACTCAGTGGATCGTTTGATCTACAGGAATATTTTGACCATCCTCAACGATTTGAATCTATTTTCCATAAGTATCTTCCGTATCTGAAAATACTAATAAATGGTGTCTACTGGACGGAAAAATATCCAAGATTTGTTACTAAAAATGATCTCAAAAAGAATTTGTCTGTGATCGAAAAATCAGGCCTAAAAACAATAGGTGATATTACCTGTGATATTAATGGCTCTGTTGAAATTACCAGAGAATCAACGATGCCGGATAAGGCCTGCTATACGTATTACGCCGAAAGCGATAGTTTTGTGGATGGGATACAGGATAGTGGGATAACCGTGATGGCAATTGATAACCTTCCCTGCGAATTCCCGCGTGAAGCATCTAGTGAGTTTTCCAAGGAATTAATGGTTTTTGTGGATGGTGTTGTTTCGGCGGATTTTAAAGCAGACTTTAATGTTGTCGAGCTTCCCTCTGAAATAAGAAAGGCATCCATTTTATATAATGGTTGCTTGACTGATCAATATGAATATCTGAGTGAATTTGTTTAGCCTCTTGGTGTATTTTTTGCCAAAGGTTTTCTGTTTGTAAAATGTGCATTAGAAATGCGGGCCAAGGTGCTTATCCAGTGATTTCAAAAAGGACCACAGACCAAAGCCCGCTGCACACCAGGAGCCAGCGAACCCAGTCCTTCAAGCAGTTTCTCTCGGCCCATTAAAACATCTACAATTTGTTTTGAATACCTCTCTGTACTCTCTCTGTTCATACCCATCATAGGCCAGCCCCATAAAGATGAAATTGTAACCTTATCTTGTGTGAAACATGGATCAGTCAAAAAAGTAGCGCTGATTACCGCTTCGACTCCGCTGCGATTTGTTTCACTGCCGCTGACCAGGTCTATGACCACCGAACCGGCAGGAATAATGGTTTTGATATGATCATTCGTTATAAGGTACGTTACACCTCGTAAATCAATTGGAAGATCAGCGCCATTTACCACTAAGTCAACGTCTTTCAGCCAATGTTTAATCCGTTCTTCAGTCGTTTGGGTGCGACCTAAAACATGGATGGTTTTAACACCATGGGCATATATTTCATGCATTGCCCCACGCGCCACATTTCCATATCCAAGAACAACTACTTTGGCATCTGCAATATCTATTTGTGGTTTATTTTCTTTGAGGACTTTTAGCCCGTAGCGGGCACCTGCCTGTCCTGTCTCGTGGAGACATTGGATACGCCGCAAACCAAAATCAACAGGAGGATGTGATTTTCTGTATTCAGCAATGGCTTCTTTACCCGTCTCCAATTCAAATGCATGAAGGTCAAAAATATGAGAATCACATTCTTTTAATTGGGGAAGGATGGTATTCGGGTCATTAAAATCCTGCCCATCATAAAAATAGAGTGTCTCGTTTCCGGTTGCCTGCAATTCCTCAAACTTCACATCTGAATACAAAACAGCAAGTGACTGAGGGTTACGGTTTCCTGCTCGCCGTATTGATCCTGCCAGTCGATCATTGTGTCCCATAACAAATATTTTTAAATTGTTAATTGTCTTGTTATCGATAAACTCTTGTAATGCTTCTGCCATTGCCACACGTGCAAGTATCTGTTCATCTGTCTGGACTTTTGGCGATTCGAGTATCTCCTCCATGGCAATTACGTTAATGCGGTGATCCTTAAGCAATTGAGCTCTTTGGGGAAAAGAATTGAAATGAGCCATACAGAGTAGCGTACAGTTCTTTTTCATTTGGGGAATGGACTCTAAAGCAGGACCTTTAAATTTGATAATTAAATCTTTATCGTTATATATCTGATCTGCATTTTGTATTACGGCACCGTTTTCAAGATACTCTTCATCGGAGAAACCAACTCCCTCACCTGCACTGGATTCAACAAATACGTTTACACCAAGAGCGGTCAATGTCCCCACATCATGTGGGATTAACGCAACGCGTTTTTCGAGTCCACCTGGGTTTTCGAGCGATTCTATCTCTTTGACCAGGGCAATATTCTGGAATGTAATTGAAAGGTTCTGTAACATGTGGATGCCTGTAATTGTATATAGGTCGTGTGACCATGTTTGATGATTAAATTGTTAATGACTCAAAATATGCTGAAGAAAGAGACTTGTCCTGTCCCATTTAGGATCTTTTAGTACTTGTTCAGGAGGGCCTTCTTCGACAATTTCGCCATCTGCCATAAATACGACCCGATCAGCGACCTGCTGGGCAAATTGCATTTCATGCGTGACACAGATCATGGTCATTCCGGAATGGGCCAGATCAATCATAACATCGAGAACCTCTTTAATCATTTCAGGATCAAGAGCGGATGTTGGTTCGTCAAATAGCATGATTTTGGGTTTCATGGCAAGAGAGCGGGCGATTGCGACGCGCTGTTGTTGCCCTCCTGATACCTGGCCTGGGTATTTTGATGCAAGCTCAGCAATTCCTACTCTATTCAGCAATGCGGTTGATTGTTCAATTGCCAGATGTTCAGGTATCTTATGAAGCCATATTGGGCCAAGTGTACAGTTTTCCAGTATGGTCAAATGGGGGAACAGGTTGAAATTCTGAAATAACATTCCCACATTATCACGGACAAGGTTTGCCCCTTTTTTGTTTTTTTCAAGCTTCTCTCCGAATAAGGAGATAGTACCTTCCTGATACTGTTCAAGCTGATTGATGCAACGGATGAGAGTTGATTTTCCAGATCCTGACGGTCCGCAAACAACAATAATTTCTTTTTCTGTAACTGAAAGCGAAATATCCTTCAGAACGTGAAATTTGTCATACCATTTGTTCATTCCAGTGATTTCAATAGCAGTTCTTTCAGGCTTTGTCCGGGGATTTGTAGATGTGCTTTCCATTTGTTATCTATTGGTGTTCAATTTTTTTTCCAGTCGTTGGCTGTATTCTGACATGCTGTAACAGAAAACAAAAAACAATACTGAAATGGCAACAAGTGGCTCGGTATGGAGACCAAGCCAGTTTTTATCAATTGAAATATTTCGAGCCATCAGCATAATATCAAAAAGTCCGATGATTGATACAAGAGTTGTGTCTTTAAACAAGCTGATAAAGGAAGTGACAATATTGGGAATCATGATTCTTAATGCCTGGGGGAGAATAATGAAGATCATTGTACGCCAGTACCCGAGGCCAAGTGATTTCGCAGCATCATATTGACCACGTGAAATTGCCTGTAAACCACCTCTCACAGTTTCTGCCATATATGCACCGGCAAACAGGCATACTGCGACAAGTACTTGTACCAGTTTGTTTAGCTCCATGGTGTTGGGGAAGAAGAGAGGCAGCATGGTAACAGACATGAATAAGACTGTGATCATCGGAACAGAGCGGACAACTTCAATTGTGGAAATTGAAAACCATTTAATTATTGGCATCTCTGAGCGTCGGCCAAGTGCTAAAATAATGCCAATTGGTAACGCCATGACAATTGAAACACCGGAAATGATCAAGGTCAGGAAAAGACCGCCCCATGCATCAACACCTACATGTTCAAGAGCTTGATCCTTGAATACGTATGCAATTACAACAGTAAGGAAAAACCAGATAGTTGAATGCCCTAAAAGAGCTGCCCGTTTTTTGGAAAAACGCTCCATAAATGTTTCGAGGTGTTGCTCGAGTCGCTTGCCGTTCAGGTATGTTAAAATAATGTTGATGTATAAGGTCAGTAAGTAAGCAAGTGCTGAGCAGGCAACGATATAATGTACACTGCTTCGGTCTCCTCCCAGAAACAAATAATTTGCCAGAAAGGGAAACAACATTACACCCATAAGTGCAAACAGTATTTTTTGTTGTACTTTTTTGAGTGCCAAAGGCACAAACCAGAGCAGGCCAATAGCAAAAGCAAGGTTTACTCTCCATTGGAGCGCATCAGGATAAAGGCCGTATAAAAGGTTGTTCACCCATGGGAAAATTCCTGCCCAACAGGCACCGTCCGGACTAATTGATAAACATTCACGGCGGGTTGATGCTGACCAGACGGCTTTGAAAAGCGTCCATTCCAGAAAAGGCTTCAGCAATAAAAATAATAGAAAAAAGACCGTAATTGTTAATAAGCTGTTCCAGAGATTACCAAACAGGTTTTTTTTCAACCATCCGACAGGACCATAAGTGATTGTTATTGGCGGGCGGTCTGGCCGGGGAACAAATTTGAGCAAAGCACCGTGTTTTTTCTGTTGATTGTCCATTTTATCCCTCCTGCATTTGAATGCGTTTATTGTAGCGATTCATGACAAAGGAGATCAATAAACTGGTACACATATAAAAAAACATTACCATCATAACTATTTCAATAGCTCGCCCGGTTTGATTAAGAGAAGTTTGTATGAAAACAGAGACTAATTCCGGGAACCCGATGGCAACTGCCAATGAAGATTCTTTAAGTATGGTCAGCCAAATATTAATAAGTGGTGGTAAAATAGCTCGAGCTGCCTGGGGTACAATGATTAGTCGTAAAGTCTTAAAGGGGGAAAAGCCAATGGCAGCAGCTGCTTCAAGCTGGCCTCGATCAATTGACTGGATGCCAGCCCGAACCATCTCTCCTATGGTTGCAGATCGATATATGGTCATGGAAACAAAGGCGGCTGCAAAGGCAGTTGGGAAGAAATAACCATCTTGAAAGTTAAATCCCTGTAGCGTCGGAATTTTCCAGTGTAATGGGGTGCCGGTGGCAATAAATACTATGATTATAACACTTAGCAGTGCCAAAAGGGTGGGGTATAAGGCTGCTAAACGATTTCCGCTGAGTTTGCGATAAGCTCTCGATTTTTTTATTAAAATGAATGAGCCGATGCCCGCGATTAATGTGGTAATCAATGTCCAGCTGGCATTTGACTCAAATACTGGTGACGGGAAATAAAAACCCCGATTGTTTAAAAAGAAGATGTCAAGGAGATGATAGCTTTCCTTTGGAGGAGGAAGGGTGGAAAATACAACAATAAACCAGAATATAATTTGAATAAGCAGTGGTATATTACGAATAAACTCCACATACCATCTGGCACATTGGGATAAGAGAAAGTTTCGTGACAGTCGAATGATTCCGACGACAAAGCCAGAGATGGTTGCAAAAAGAATAATAAGCGCTGATAAAATGAGGGTGTTAAAAATTCCTACCAGATAGACACGTCCATAGGACATGGTCGGTTCATAGGGGATGATTGACCAGCCAATGTCAAATCCTGCCGTGGAACTGATGAAGTCAAAACCAAATGGAAGCTCCATGCGCTGTAGATTATTTACAACATTGGAGAAGAAATAATACCCAATCGCAACGACGGAGATCAGCGTAAAACTCTGGATGAGTGTGGATCGGTACGACGAATCATAGAGTATTTTTTTGAATGTGATGATTTTGTGAAGCCTCAATTTTTAGATAGGTAACGCCTTGATGCCATCAAATGGGATTTTCGAGACAGAGTAATGTAAAAAAAAGGAGAAACCTGGGGATACGCATAAATTGCGTATCCCCAGGTATTAATCGTCAGCTTTTTGAGAGGAAGATTCTATCGGAAAGATTTGGAATACAGCAAACCACCGTTTTTCCATAAGGCATTCAATGTTCCTTCACGGTCAAGGGCTAAGGCAGTATCTGGTCCAAGGTTGCGTTCATACACTTCACCATAGTTACCAACTTGTTTAATGACCTGATACGCCCAGTCTTGTGGTAAGCCAAGTCCTTTGTGGAGGTCTCCTTCCAGACCGAGAAAACGTTTTACTACTGGATCTATAGTGGTTTTACGGATTTCGTCAATGTTTTGAGAAGTAATCCCCAGCTCTTCAGCTTCAACAAGAGCAGCAAATGTCCATTTAACAACATTTGCCCAGGTACTGTCATTCTGGCGGACAGCAAAAGAGAGCGCTTCTTTTGAAATTGTCTCAGGGAGAACTGCATAGTCAGCAGGGTTGAGAGCTGTTGAACGAGCTGCAGCCAGGCCAGATCTATCATTGGTCATTGCATCACAGTTTTTATTAAAAAAAGCAGCGGTTCGCACGGATGCATCATCAAATACAACTGTTTTCATCTTCAAGTTATTGGAACGATTGAAATCGGTAAGATTGAGCTCGGAAGATGTTCCGGTTAAAACACAAACGGTTGCACCTTTAAGGTCAAGCGCAGATTTAATTCCACTATCTGTACGAACCATAAAACCCTGTCCATCGTAAAAATAGGTATCCAGAAAGTCGAGACCCTGGCTGCTGTCCCGCGACAGAGTCCAGGTCATGCCTTTGGAGAGGAGATCCCCGGCACCACTTTTAATGGAAGTAAAACTCTGAGCCCATTGCACTGAATTAAATTTTACTTTCTCTTTATCTCCAAAAACTGCAGCAGCAACACTACGGCAGATATCGATATCCATACCTGACCATGTACCTTTATCATCTACTGTATAAAAACCGACAAATGAGTTTCCTATGATACAGTTGAGGTAGCCACGTTTCTGCACGGTTTCAAAAGTCGATTCGGCAGCTTGAGCCTGGACTTGAGAGAACAGCATTGCGCAACCGGCTACAGCTGCAATTAATAAGGATTTTGGCGTTTTTTTCATGTGATTTCTCCTAGTAAAATTGAAAAAAGATTAATATGCTAAACAGCATTTTTTTAATGGTGATTAGGCTGAATAGTAAATCGCTGTGAGGCACTATACTTGCTGGGAATGAAAGCGATAGTGTTTATTAAGAATAATACTTTTATCAGATGGGCTTTTTTCATTTTATTTCGTAAAATAGCTACGGTTTTATGTTCGACATGAGCACTAAGCGGGGTGTCTCGTGTTCCATGGAAAGAGGTACTAGCAATCCATCCAGTCCTGAAACCGGGGACCCATTTTTGTGCGATTGGTGTATGTGGGTAGTAGGGTGAAAATGCAGTAGTTATTGTGTGGTGGGTGTTCGGGAGAAGCGGCGCTACGGTGGCCCCTTGTTTTTTTGGGGAGAGGGCAGGTATTTTCTCTGGTTTTGTTCGTTTGGGTGTCACGTTGGTGGATGGAATCGTATTTTTCTTCTTGGTTTTTCTCGACGGAAAGAAAATTTTTATCAGCTTAAAACTGCCAATTAAAATATTACTGCACGATAATTACAAATATGAGAACTATTCAACTGCACCTAAGCTTTGAACGAATTGATTAGCCTTGCTTGTGCTATTGTAACTTGTAGGTCCAGCTGGATTTTGTCTCAGGTACCCCTTCCTGAAATGGGAATATCAGTTGTTCGTAATGGCGAGTAGCGCTGCTCCGACACCGTTACCCACCTCGCAATGTTCTGGAAATTCAACGTTCGTTCCCAGCTTTTTTGCAACATTTGGCAGAAAATATTTCGCAGCAGCACCAATACCAATCAGTGGCAGTTTCAGACGAAATTGCACCCCGAGTACTGGGTGGTCATTCCGTGAGTTGATGAAACTGGTCAGTGATTTTCCCCAGTAGTGGTGGATAACATAATCGATGAGCAGGTTTTCAATATTTTCCTCTGTCATGCGAATGATTTTTTGGCAGAAGGCATCCACTTCCATGTTGGCAAGGTTTGCGAGGATGCTTGCCCCCGCTTCAGCTTGTGCCACGTTTCCTATGGAGATTCTGCCAAGTACATGCAGGGCGTCAGTGGGGGTGAATCCGGTTTCCAGAGTGAGTTGTTCCCTTGCCAGTTGCTCCAGATATTTTTCAAGAGGAACCCCGGAGAGTCTTGTGGCTTGGCTGATTGCGGAGGCCGTGGACGGGCCATTTTCAGTAAGATGTTTGAGGATTGCATCATTGCTCCCTCTGTTATCTGTCTCAGGGATCAGAGCAATACATTTACTGTTCTGTTCTGTTCCCAACCACTGCTCAGGGGGAGGGAAGTCTCCGCTCATGGAAAGAGGGATTACCCGATTTGGGCCCAGGCTGACCTGGCCGTTAGCATCCAGCAGTACATGAGAGTCCCCTCCTATGCCACCAGTAAACATGTCCACTGCTTCCACATGGGTCTGCCAGCGGCCGACTTTACAGCCGTCGGGTGATAAAACAGTTTTCCCGTCCCGAATCATAGCAATATCAGTGGTGGTTCCGCCAACATCAATCACCAGAGCATTTTCTATGCCTTGGGTCGCGCCAAAACCAGCTGTGCAGGCAGGGCCGCTCGCAACTGTTATTCCAGCCTGTTCAGCGGCGCTGTTTATGGAGATCTGATCACCATTGCCAGCGATGAGTACAATGGGGCATTCAAGCTTGTTTTTATGGGCTGCTTGCTGGACACCGGCGACATAGTCCTGCATGAGCGGCATCAGCTTCGCGTGTAGTGCGGCGGTGGCAGTTCGTTCCTGCATGCCGGCATTGTGACTGATGGTATGGGAACAGAAAACGGGTTTAGGGTCCATCATGGCTATCGCTTTTTCAGTTACCATTTCATGGCTGGCATCTTTCATGGACATGGCTGAGCAGACCGCATAGGCATCCACTTCATTTTTCAGCCCCTGAATAGTATCAACTATATTGTTGAGATCCAGTGGTTCCTCTTCTTTGCCCATGATATTGTGCCCACCTTTTATAAAAATAGTGGATGTGATGGGCAGTTTGAAATGTTTCACATAACCAATGATAAAAGCAGCGACCCGGGCACCCTTGTTTTCAATAACGGCATTGGTGGCAAGGGTGGTAGAGAGTGCCAGGCGTGAGACCTGTTTTGTGTCAATATCAGTTTTCTGAAGCAGACTTTCCAGGGCATTTGCGGTGGAGAGGGCAAGCTGATGATGCTTGGTGGGTACTTTGGCAGTTGCCAGAACAGTGCTGTTGGCAAGGTCGAGTAGTACGGCGTCAGTGTAAGTACCGCCGGTGTCTATTCCTATGATATATGAAGGCATGTCGATTTTATCAGTGTGTAATGTTGGGTCAATGGTTAGGTGATGTAGTGTCAGATATACCGCAAAGCTGCTTTTGAAGCAATGGCGCATTGAGAGGGCGGCGGGTGCAGGCTTGGCAAATGTGTATTTACAGAGACTCCGGGCATAAATACGACGCTCTTGCGGCTTGTGACCTGGTCGTGGTTGGTTGTCGTGCCATGGTAAAATGCATGAGGCTGTGTGTCGAAGTATGGTTTGTAGGGTAACCGAACTGCAAAAATTCCTGTGTTTGTTGTTCGGTTGCCCGAGTAACGGCCAAGTTAATCTGATTGCTAGCGGAGAGCTTTTAAGGTACCTAAAGTGTTTCCCCGTCTTCGCATGGGTAAGTATGGCCCGTTCCTGTGGTTCCGCACGGGTCGTTATGACCCGGCCCCTTCGGTGCCTCTAACTAACGGATTTTCTGATGGTTAAAGTGTTCAAAGTAGACAGCAGCTGGAGTTGGTCTACGCAAACGGGCAGTTTTGACCCGTTTTTCAGTTCGCTCTATTTTGCTAATTGGTTGGTTTAGCGGTAAAGTTTGCATTGGCCTGATATTTGCATGGGAGCTTGTGACAACGTTCACAAAAAATGCACATTCTGATTTTGGAGAATTGGTATCTTGTATTTTAGTGCCCCCTGACGCATTGTAAGAAAAAAGTGGAAACGAATATGGAAACAACAAAATTTGCCATCCCTGAAATTATTTTTGGACGAGGAAGTCTTAAGTATGCTGGTCAATGTGCACTGAGGCATGGTGCAAAAAAAGTTTTCCTTGTCAGTGATTCCGGTATCGAGGAAGCGGGCTGGGTACAACGTCTTATGGATGTTCTGGCGGAGGCTGGGATTAATTGGATCTATTATCCTGGAGTTACCTCAAATCCTCGTGATTATGAAGTTGAGCAGGGAGCCAAGTTTTATCTGAAAAATGACTGCGATGTAATTATGGCCATTGGTGGTGGAAGTTCACTTGATACGGCAAAAGGAATTGCCATTATAGCCAGTAACGGAGGAAAAATCCGTGACTATGAGGGCGCCAACAGGGTTGAACGCCCGCTGCCCCCCATGGTCTTTATCACGACCACCGCAGGCAGCGGATCGGACATATCACAGTTTTGTATCATCACAGATGTGGAACGGGCGGTGAAGATGTCCATTATCACGCGAACCCTTGTTCCTAATATTGCCATAGTTGATCCGCTTATTCTGCGTACCAAAACAGAAACGTTGATTATTCAGTCTGCCGTGGATGCTCTAGCCCATGCAATCGAGGCCTACGTTTCCCGCATTGCATCCCCCTTTACTGAGCCACAATCACTAAAAGCCATTGATCTTATCATGCGAAACCTCCAGTCTGCTGTGCAGACACGATCGCTTGATTCACTGGAACAACTCAGCATTGCCTCCATTGCAGCATCAATGGCTTTTAGCAATGCAAGCCTTGGTGCGGAACATGCCCTAGCGCATTCTCTTGGTGGGCAGTTCGATATGTCCCATGGGGTGATTCACCCGATCCTGCTCACATCAGTCATGCGTTTTAACCTGGATTCCTGTGTTTCCAAAATGGCTGATATTGGACGGGTTATTTTAAATAAAAATCTTGGCTCAGACAAAGAAACAGCCATGGAAGGTATCAATAAACTCGACGAATTCTTTGCCTCTTTTGATGTCCCTCTTAAGCTGCGTCAAGTGGTAAACAAAGATGATCAAAAACATTTGGAGCCAATCTGTAAAATGGCGGTAAATGATGTCTGTAACCTGACGAATCCACGGTCGGCTTCATGGCAAGAATTGTTAACCATTTGTGAAAAGGTATGGTGATGGCTCCCCATACAACTCTAGAAGACCTTGTAGGAATCGAGCACAGCAAACTCGGTTTTTATCAGGAACTGCAACGAAAAGTGGAGGAGTTAAAGACATCGAACAACGAACTGGAAGAGAAACGCAAAGAAGTTCAGGCGCTTCTTGACGGGATAACGGATTTAATGGTGGTGCTTTCCGAGGACTTGAAAATTCAATCTGTGAACCATGTGTTTGGAGAATGGTATCCGGAGGCCGATCCTATCGGCAAAAAGTGCTATGAAATTTTTAACGAGGGAGACTCTCCATGTGAAGAATGTCCGGTTCTTAAAGCTCTTGATTGTGATGAGACCACCAAGGATCTACGTATTTACGAGGAGGGTGGTAAGCTCCGTCATTATGAACTGATAGCTTCCCCACTGAAGATAAGCACCACTGGTGAACGTACTGTGTTACTTTTTAAAAGAGATGTAACCAGAGAAAAAGAGTTCCAGGCACAATTTTATCAAGCCGAAAAAATGGCAACTGTCGGCACCCTTGCCGCCGGAGTTGCCCATGAAATAAATAATCCCCTGACAGCCATAAGTGGGTTTGCCGAAGGCTTGCGTCGTCGTTTAAGCCGTATACAAGGCAAAGTTGAAGATGATCTTTATGATGATTTTGAGGAATATACAGACACCATACTCAAGGAGTGTCTCCGCTGTCGTGATATTGTACGAAGTCTTCTTACCTTCAGCCGCCCGGTGGCATCCACTTTGCGGCCCGTTGATTTGAACCAGTGCATTGAAGACACGCTTTTTATTTTAAAACATCACTTTAAGGAACAGCATAAAGTAACCGTAAAAACTGAATTGTATAAAAAATTACCAATGATTCAAGGTGATGAGTCTCAACTTAAACAGGTTATCATCAATCTTTTCACCAACGCCCTTGATGCAATGGATGGAGGCGGAACCCTTCTGGTTAAAACGTATCCTCTGGAGGATAATGGCGCCGGGCTCATTGTTAAGGATACCGGTTGCGGAATTCCGCAGGAGATCCAAAACAAACTGTTTGAGCCATTCTTTACCACCAAGCCTGCTGGTAAAGGTGTAGGCATTGGGCTTTCAACCTGCTATTCGATAGTAAAAAACCATAATGGAGAAATCAGTGTGAGCAGTGAAGAGGGAAAAGGCTCCTCTTTCTGTGTCCGTATTCCTGGTATAGATAAATAGTGAAGAACCAAACATATCCAATTCTTGTCATTGACGACGAAGAATCAATTAGAAGATTGCTACAAAAGGAACTGGCAAGTCCTTCCCGTAAGATTTTTACTGCCGATAGCGCATCTCAGGCCATGGACATGGTACGCCAGCATTGGTTTGATGTCATTATTATGGATCTACTCCTGCCGGATAGCTCTGACCTTAATCTGCTCATAAAAGTAAGGGATGCATGCCCCTACACAGAAGTTGTTATGATTACGGGACATGGAGACATTGACAGTGCCGTTGAGGCAATGAAGCTCGGTGCCTGCGATTTTATACCAAAACCTTTTAACCTGGATAGGCTTGATCTCATAGTTGAAAAAGCACATCAACGAGCCAGGCTATCCATGGAAAATAAGCGACTGAAGCACCATGCCGATTTTGATCAGGGACCGAAAAAATTTATCGGTAACTCCAAGGCGGTGCACAATATTCAGTATCTTGTTGATAAGGTGGCGGATGCAAATATCCCAATACTGATAACCGGAGAGTCAGGAGCCGGAAAAGATGTGATTGCCCATGCTATCCATGATCGATCCTCGCGCTCAAATAACCAGATTATCATCAAAAATTGTGCATCATTGCAAAAGGAACTGGCCCGCAGTGAACTTTTTGGTCATGTGAAAGGTTCTTTTACCGGAGCAAGCCAGTCCCAGGAAGGATTGATGGCCTATGCTCATGAAAGTACCCTTTTTCTGGATGAGATAGGAGAATTATCCCTTGGTGTTCAGGCATCACTGCTCAGAGTTCTGGAAACTCAAAGATACAGAAGGATGGGGGAGAAAGAAGAACGTCAGGTGGATATCCGTTTTCTGTTTGCAACAAATCGTAACCTTGTTCAGGAAGTTAAGGAGGGACGATTTAACGAAGCCCTTTTTCATAGAATTAATGCCTTCAATATTCATATTCCAACACTGAATGAAAGAAGGGAAGACCTGCCTCTGCTGGTCGATCATTTTCTCACAATCCTCAGCCCTGATGGTGCAACCTATCGCATCGTACAAAATGCCATGGATTGTATTCTTAGTTATGACTGGCCAGGAAATGTACGAGAACTTCGAAATGTCATTGAACGTTCCATTATCCTTTCCGAAAACAAGATGATCACAGAAAGATGCCTGCCCCTTGAACTTGTGGAAGCATCCGGAAATGCCGAACCACGCATTACTCTTGAGTCCGTGGAAAAGCAGCATATTCTAAAAATCCTCGATTTTTATGACGGGAACAGGAGTAAAGCTGCAGAGGTTCTCGGAATCAGTCGCAAGACTCTCTATCGGAAAATGAAAAGTTACTAGATTAATATCTTTTCTAATCAGGAATTGCCCTGCCGAAACAGATTAATGAAAATATAAAGATAAGCCTTATCGTCACAATACATGGTCGTCCTCAGGCAGCAGGGCTGGCGCATCATGCCCTTGTCCATAACGAGGGACGTCTGGTGTCAATAAGTTATGAAAACACGTTCCCATGCGAATAACGCCAGTGAATGATGAACAGATTCACCCCCATGAAGGGGGTAGATGGAAATCTGTCTGTGGTCATTGTCGGATTTCTTTCGCCCAAGTATTGTCATACGGTTTTTGTCACCATCCTTCGAATGCTGTAGCTCTTCGCAACTAAGAATATAGCCCCATTCTTTTCAGATACTATTCTCGAAAACTAATCCTTTTTCTCATGCTTTAAATGACAGGTCATATTGCCCCGTTTGCATTGCCAACTGTTTCTTTTTGTCCACTTACCCCCTAAAACCGTATCAATAAGGTATCTCCACGCATTTCCTGTTACCGAAACCAGAGACTCTCTAATGCCCTTTGCTGTTTGTGGGTCATGTTGTCCTTTTGAAACGCCCGTGTAGCACGCTAAGGTACTGGAATAACACACTATACAATTCTGGCATGCAGCTTGCTATAAGTGGAGTAATAGTTTTTGGATCCAAACTAAAATCTGGCAAAGTTGTTTTACTTATTATCTTAAAAGAGGATGGTCAAAATGGCAGTTCAAGAACAAGTTTATGGATTTTTTATCCCAAGTGTAACTCTTATCGGTATTGGTGCTCGTAAGGAAATTCCTGCTAAAATCAAGTCCCTTGGTGGAAGCAAACCTCTCGTGGTAACGGATAAAGGGATCACTGGTGCAGGGATCACCAAACAAATTACTGATCTCCTGGATGAGGCTGGTATGAAGTATGTTGTCTATGATGACACAATTCCAAACCCAACAGACGAGAATGTTCATGAAGGCGTTAAAGTTTATCGGGACAATAGTTGTGACAGTCTGATTACCCTTGGTGGTGGAAGTTCTCACGATTGCGGCAAAGGTATTGGACTGGTTATAGCCAATGGCGGTACAATCCACGACTACGAAGGCGTTGATATGTCCAAGAAGCCCATGCCTCCATATGTTGCGGTAAACACCACAGCAGGTACCGCTTCTGAAATGACACGTTTTTGTATCATCACAGACACCAAACGTAAAGTGAAGATGGCCATCGTAGATTGGCGAGTAACTCCAGGTATCGCACTTGATGATCCACTTCTTATGGTGGGTATGCCTCCAGCACTTACCGCAGCAACTGGTATGGACGCTTTAACCCACGCAGTTGAAGCATATGTTTCAACAATCGCTACTCCAATGACAGACTCTGCTGCTGAAAAAGCCATTGAGCTTGTTGCCAAGCACCTGCGCCCTGCAGTGGCAAATGGTTCCGATATTGATGCCCGTGAAGGTATGTGCTTTGCGCAGTATCTTGCTGGTATGGCATTTAACAATGCAAGCCTTGGCCATGTACATGCTATGGCTCATCAGCTTGGTGGATTCTATGACTTGCCCCATGGAGAATGCAATGCAATCCTCCTTCCTCACGTTTCGAAATTTAACCTCATCGCCAAGTTGGATCGGTTCGTGAAAATTGCTGAGCTTATGGGAGAAAATGTTGAAGGTCTCTCCACTCGCGATGCTGCGGAACTTGCTCTCACTGCAATCAAAAAGCTGTCCAAAGATGTTGGCATTCCTTCGGGACTCGTTGAGCTTGGAAAACGCTACGGTAAAGATGTTCAGGAAAAAGATATTGAAGTGATGACCGGTAATGCACAAAAAGATGCTTGTGGATTTACCAATCCAAGGTTACCTACAGATATGGATGTTGCTGCGATTTATAAAGCTGCAATGTAATTAAGCAACAGTGCTCTATCAGGAGGAAGGTCGTCTTTATTGACCTCCCTCCTATTTTTATTTTTTGTGACCACCAGTCAGTAACACTCTCAAATGAGAGTTACTGGCTTTGTTTGGAGGACATGTCTCCAGGCAAAGATATTCATTTACACTAGAAATGCTGCACCAACAGCAAAAAGGCGGCTCATAGTACTATGAAAGTTATCAATATTAATTCGTCTTATGATTCTGATTTTGTAAGGGAAGTCGAAGAGGAAAGCGGTCAAAAACTCAACCTCTGTTACCAGTGCGGTAAATGTACCGCTGGCTGTCCTTATACCGATGAGTATGACATTTCTGTTAGCCAGATCATGCGACTCACCCAGGCTGGTCAGAAAGAAAAGGTTCTACAATCTAATTCTCTATGGCTTTGTGCCACATGTGAATCCTGCACTAGTCGTTGTCCAAATGAGATTGACGTTGCCCTGATTATGGATGTGCTTCGACATATGGCGAGAAGAGAAGGATATACAGGAACAGGAAGAGTTAAAACCTTCTGGGACTCTTTTCTCAGTTCCGTAGAAAAGAACGGCAGGGTTTTTGAAGTGGGCCTGCTTGTCAATTACATATCTCACACGGGAAGATTTTGGACTGATGTTGATCTTGGGCCAAAGGTTCTTCCTAAGGGTAAAATTCATTTCAAGCCTACTGAAATGCAGGGTAAGAAAGAGGTTGCAAAAATTTTCATGCGTTTCAACGAGGAGTCTGCAAAATGAATACGTCTTTGAACTACGCCTATTATCCAGGATGTTCAAGCACTGGAACATCCGTTGAATATGACATGTCAAGTCGCGCCATCTGCGCAGCTTTAGGAATACAATTACAAGATGTTCCCGATTGGAGCTGTTGTGGTTCTACCCCGGCTCACACCGTTGATCATTCCCTGTCATCAGCCCTTTCCGCACGAAATCTTGATCAGGTTGCATCGATGGGACTCGATTCTTGTATTACCCCCTGTCCAAGCTGTCTTGCCAATCTCAAAACGGCAAAACACAAAATGCAAGATGAGAATTTCAGGGACAAGGTAAACAAACTTCTCGAGAAACCGGCGAATACCCAGGTTGAAACCAAGTCTGTTCTGCAGATACTCGTGGAAGATTACGGTATTGAAAATATAAAGAAAAAAGTTGTCAAGCCACTGACCGGGTTGGTGGTTGGAGCCTATTATGGCTGCATCCTAAACCGACCAGCAGAGCTGATGCAATTTGATAGCCGTGAACATCCCATGGCAATGGACAACATAATGGAAGCACTGGGCGCAACAGTTGTTCCCTTTCCATTAAAAGTTGAGTGCTGTGGTGCCTCTTTTGGCATCCCACGTAAAGATGTGGTAATGCGCCTGTCCGGGAAATTACTGGATACAGCCCAGGAGATAGGAGCATTGGCACTTGTTACAGCCTGTCCGCTCTGTCAGATGAATCTTGATATGCGTCAGAGCCAGATAAACAGGGCCAATGGGACGAAGCATAACATACCGATTTTCTATTTCACCCAACTCCTGGGACTGGCTTTAGGCCTTACAGAAAAGGAACTGGGCATGGATAAACTCTGTGTCAGTCCCCGTACTCTGCTCAACAGCATAGCAAAAGAGGAACAAATCAAGGAGAAGGCAGCATGAAAATAGGAGTCTTTGTCTGCCATTGCGGTAGCAATATTGAGGCAACGGTTGATACCGCTACGGTGGCTGCTGCTGCCAGGGAATTCCCAGGTGTCGTTTTTGCCACAGATACAATGTACACCTGTTCCGAACCGGGCCAGGATGAAATAGTAGATGCCATCAAGGAACATAATCTTGATGGAATTGTTGTGGCATCCTGTTCACCACGGATGCACGAACAGACTTTTCGCCGAACTGTGGAGCGAGCAGGTCTGAACAAATATCTTTTTGAAATGGCAAATATTCGGGAGCATGTTTCCTGGATTGGGAAGGATCGTGAAGCCAACACTAACAAGGCCGTTGATCTTGTTCGAATGGCATCTGAAAAGCTGATGAACAATCAGCCGCTCTATCCCAAAAAATTTACTATTAATAAACGAGTTCTGATTATTGGTGGTGGTGTTGCAGGTATTCAGGCAGCTCTCGACTGCGCCGATGGCGGTCTTGAAGTGGTAATGGTGGAAAAAACATCCACCATTGGCGGCAAAATGGCCAAGCTTGATAAAACATTCCCCACTGTGGATTGTTCCAGCTGTATTCTAGGGCCTCGAATGGTTGATGTGGCCCAGCATCCAAACATTACCCTTTATGCCTTTTCAGAAATTGAAGAAATAAACGGATATGTCGGTAACTTCGAAATAAAAGTCAAGAAGAAGGCAACGTATGTTGACTGGGATGCCTGTACAGGTTGTGGTATCTGTATGGAAAAATGCCCCAGCAAGAAAGCAACCGATACCTTTAACGAAGAGATTGATTTCACAAAAGCCATCAATATTCCTTTCGCTCAGGCCATTCCCAAGAAAGCCAAAATAGATCCAGAATTCTGCACCATGTTGAAAAAGGGAAAATGCGGAGTCTGTGCCAAGGTCTGTCCTTCAGGCTGTATTGATTATGAAATGAAGGATGAATTTATCACTGAAAAAGTTGGAGCCATTGTCACCGCCACAGGTTTTGATCTTTTTGACTGGACTGTATACGAAGAATACGGTGGTGGCCGTTATCCCGATGTTATCACCTCACTGCAGTACGAACGTATGCTTTCAGCATCAGGCCCCACCGGAGGACATATTAAACGCCCCTCTGATGGAAAAGAACCAAAGGATGTCGTCTTTATCCAATGTGTAGGGTCTCGTGATAAATCCGTTGGCAGACCATACTGTACCGGTTTTTGCTGTATGTACACCGCCAAACAGGCCATTTTGACTAAAGATCACCTGCCTGGTTCGCAGAGTTATGTTTTTTATATGGATATTCGGGCAGCAGGAAAACTCTACGATGAGTTTACCCGTCGTGCCATGGAAGAGTACGACACCAATTATATCAGAGGGCGTGTCTCTATGATTTACCCAAAAGGTGACAAGCTCCTTGTTCGAGGTGCCGACACACTCATGGGTACTCAGGTTGAAGTGGATGCGGATCTTGTTGTGCTTGCAGTGGGTGCTGAAGCCTCAAAAGGAGCCAGTAAACTTGCTGAGAAGCTGCGTATATCTTATGACTCCTACGGCTTTTATATGGAAGGTCATCCTAAACTCAAACCTGTTGAGACAAACACCGCAGGTGTCTACCTTGCCGGAGCCTGTCAGGGGCCAAAGGATATTCCATCTTCTGTTGCCCAGGGAAGTGCTGCCGCTGCCAAGGTACTTGGCCTCTTTTCCAAAGATCAGCTCGAAAGTGATCCCCAGGTTTCAACGGTTGATATTAAACGCTGTATAGGATGCGGAAAGTGTATCCAGACCTGTCCATTTGGTGCCATCAAAGAGATTGATTTTCGCGGTATGATAAAAGCAAATGTAATTGAAACAATATGTCAAGGCTGCGGTATCTGTACGTCAACCTGTCCTCAGGGAGCCGTTCAACTCCAGCATTCCACTGACAATCAGATTCTTTCGGAGGTTAATGCACTATGCCAGTTCTAGAAGGTAAAGAACTTCGTATTGTCGGTTTTCTCTGTAACTGGTGTTCCTATGGCGGTGCCGACACTGCCGGAGTTGGGCGTTTTAACCAACCAACGGATCTCCGTATTATTAAAGTTCCCTGCTCAGGCAGGATCGATCCTCTGTTCATTGTGAAAGCATTGATGAACGGAGCGGACGGTGTACTGGTTTCCGGGTGCCACCCAAGAGATTGCCACTATTCTGAGGGGAATTTCTATGCTCGAAGAAGACTCGAAATCATGCAGAAATTCCTCCCCATTCTCGGATATGAACCAGGACGGTTTGAATATACCTGGGTTTCTGCTTCTGAAGGCCAGCGTTGGCAACAGGTGGTGACGGAGTTCACCGACCAGATTCACAAACTCGGCCCGGCCCCTAAGATTGTAGGGCCGGAAGCTTCGGATACACTCAGCCTTATGCAGGCAGCGCTCAAATAAAAACTACAATTTGAGCTGAATAAAGGAGATCAGGTGAAATTTCAAGAAGAATTAAAAGAAAGCATCAGGAAGGCCTTGCCGGAACTTGATGTTGTTATTGGCTGGTGTGGAAGTTTTGATCCCCTGCATGCTACGCCGCATTTTATTTACGGGGAAGAAGATATAGAAAAGCTTGAGATCAGTCCACTGAATGTTCACAACCTGGCAACCTATCTGCCTGGTATGCGTGGAAAGAAAGTGGGGGTTGTGGTCAAGGGTTGCGACAGCCGTTCCGTGGTTGAACTGCTTCAGGAAAAGCTCATAAGCAGGGATGATATAACCATATTCGGTTTTCCATGTACGGGAGTTATAGATCAATCAAAGGTCAAAAAGGCCATTGGCTATGTGGGGAATGTTCAATCCTGCGATATGTCTGACGAGTCTTTGGTGGTTGTCGTTGATGATAAGCCACATTCCTTAAAATTATCAGAAGTGCTTGCTGAGAAATGTAAGTCCTGCCGATATCCTGATGCAATTATATCCGACTATTTTGTCGGTGACAGGATAGCCAAAAAAGATCCTGCTGAACCAAACTACAAAGAACTGGAGAAATTTGAAAAACTCGCGGTTTCTGAAAGGTTTGGGTACTGGCTCAAGGAGCTTGACCGCTGTATCAGATGCTACGCCTGTCGCAGTGCCTGTCCATTATGTGTCTGTCGTGATCATTGCATAGCAGAAAGCCGTGATCCCCATTGGTTGTCTCAGGAAAACAATGTGCGTGACAAGCTGATGTTTCAAGTTATTCATGCCTACCATATGGCAGGTAGATGCACCGAGTGCGGCGAATGTCAACGTGCCTGTCCTGTGGATATCCCCATTCTCATGCTTAAGCAGAAAATGAACAAAGAAGTCTTGGATATTTTTAATTATGAGGCTGGAGTCAACCTTAAAGATACTCCACCCCTGCTCTCCTTCAAAATGGAAGAAGAGAATATTACAGAGAAGGATTGGTGATGACGCTTGTTAAATATCTTAAATCAACGGACCTGAAGTCCTGGCTTGCGGAGCTTGCAGAAAAAAACAGCGTTTTTGCCCCTCGTTATGAAGGCGACTCTGTTATTTTTGCTCCATTTGATCCCGAACAGGAAATTTATACGAAAAGTGCTGCTACTGTGCCGCCTAAGAAGACGGTTTTTCCTCAGAGCGAAAAACTGGTTGATTTCACATACCATAAGGATCCAGAAAATCCTGGTAAAACCTTAATCGATGGCAAGGAAGTTCTCCCCCAGGGAACCACCGTGGTTTTTGGCGGCCGGCCCTGTGATGTGCGTGGATTTTCCATGTTTGATCGGGTGTATCTGACCAAAGAAACAACGGATATCTATTATAAAGCACGAAGAGATAATACCTCATTTATCACTATCGCTTGTGAATTCACTGAAAGTACCTGTTTTTGTCACTGGGTGGGCAGCAGTCCATCAGATCCAATCGGTTCTGATGTTCTTGCTGTTCCTGTAAAGGGAGGATTCCTTCTGACAGCCGTTTCCGCTAGGGGAGAAACCTTGTTAACTTCCAAGCTTCTTTTGGAAGGAAAGCCCAAAGTGGAAGAGGCTGAAGAAGTACTTGACAAGGTTATGGAAAATCTGGGTAAGGCACCGGATCTTTCAAAATCTCCAGGAAAGCTTTTGGAAGTATTTGATAATATGGAGTTCTGGGAAAAGGTATCTGCAAAATGCATCAGTTGTGGCACCTGCACCTACCTTTGCCCTACCTGCTACTGCTTCAATATTACAGATGAAATTCAGGGTCTGAAAGGATCAAGAATCAGATCCTGGGATAACTGTATGTCTGCCCTTTTCACCATGGAGGCAAGCGGTCATAATCCTCGTCCCACCAAGGCTCACAGATTGAAAAACAGAGTGGGGCATAAGTTCAGTTATTATCCGGATCTCCATGACGGAATTATATCCTGCTACGGCTGTGGCAGATGCATCAAGAGTTGTCCGGCAGGGGTGGATATCCGAGAAATAGTACTGAAGGCCATTGAGTTTATGCCGACAGTTGTTGAGGAGTAGAACAGATGAGCACAAAAAATCTCTACCTTCCTGAGATTGCGACAATTCAGGAAGTCATACAAGAGACACATAATATTGTAACCTTCAGGGTTACATTGAATAACGAAGAAGCAATGGCCAAGTTCAAGTTTGAGCCCGGTAATGTTGGTCAGCTTTCCGCATTTGGTATCGGAGAGTCAACCTTTGTTATCAATTCGCCACCAACACGTATGGATTATTTACAGTTCAGTATCATGCGTTCCGGTGAAGTGACCGGTAAACTTCATTCCCTGAAGGCTGGAGATCAGATTGGTGTTCGGGCCCCCCTTGGCAATCACTTTCCCTATGAAGATATGAAGGGAAAAGACATTGTATTTATAGGTGGTGGTATCGGTATGGCTCCTTTGCGCACTCTTCTTCTGTTTATGCTCGATAACAGAGACGATTACGGCAAAATAACCCTGCTTTACGGAGCCAGATCACCCCTTGATATGGCATTCAATTACGAATTGGAGGATTGGCTGGATCGTGACGATCTTGACACTCATCTGACCATTGATGCTGAATTTGATGGCTGGGAACACGAGGTAGGCCTTATTCCCAACGTTCTTCTTGATATTGCACCAAGTTCTGAGAACAGCGTAGCCATAACCTGCGGGCCACCCATCATGATTAAATTCACACTGCAAGCCCTTGAAAAACTAGGGTTTAAAGATGAACAGATAGTGACCACCTTGGAAAAACGGATGAAATGTGGCGTGGGAATCTGTGGTCGCTGCAATATTGGCACAAGTTATGTGTGTAAGGATGGGCCGGTTTATACAGGGGCTCAATTGAAGAAACTCCCTAACGAGCTGTAAATCCATAGGGTTTTAGCTGGTTATTTACATATATTTCCACCCCGTTTAGTAAGAGGCTGATCCGATTTATGTGGTTCAGCCTCTTATTGATTTTATAGAAAATCTACCTCGAAAAACTGCTGGAAGAAGTTTTTGGCAAGGGGTGTGACGTTTCCTGTAAGACCAGTGAAACAATCCGAGCCAGTCGGACCGGTTATTTCAGAATCATGGCTAGAAATACTTCTATGAACCATTAATTTTGGAGGAAGAAATGAGTGATACCATACTGCGCCTTATGTCTTTACAGGGAAAGGGATATCCCTGTAGTCAGATGATGATGATCATGGCCATGGAAGAACAGGACTGTGAAAATATTGCGCTTATTCGAGCCATGGCCGGCCTTGCTAATGGATGTGGCGATGGTTCGGGTTCCTGCGGTGCTTTGAGCGGAGCCTCCTGTGTACTAGCACTCTATGCTGCCAAAGGCGATGAAAGTGAACGAGAATTGGATGTGTTTTTACCCATGGTGGAAGACTTGAGTGACTGGTTTTCCGAAAAGACTCGTGTCTATGGCGGAAATCTTTGTACGCAGATAACAGAAGGTAAGCCGGGAAGTGTTGAGGTGAGGCAACGTTGCGCCCAGCTCATCGCCGATACCTATGACGTGACAATGCGGTTACTTGTGGAAAATGGGATAGATATCGATCAAGTTAGGGGTGAGGAATAGCAAAGAGCATAGCCTGGTTTATAGCGAGAGATTCTGCCCCCTTTTCCGCATGATTTGACTCTTGTCTTGCGATATCGTGAGTGTGTAACTCTACTTGTCCACATGTATGAGAGTTCATTGGAGAAGCAATAGATACTTTCCGGAGTTTTGGGATTTATCAAAGAGGTGCGTTCTGTTTTCTGTCTGTTTGTCTTTTTTATACCTCCATTAGCAGGCAGAGAGCAGACGTGCATTTTTTTACTACCATACTGGTATTCCATGAGGATTATCATATTCAATTTACCACAAAACTTTTTGTTTAAGTGGTTTCCATACTTATTGCTTCAGGCAATGCAAGTCGCATGTCCAACAACGGCCTGTATACCTTTGGTGAAAATGTTGTAAAACAATATGGTATTGCGGATTGTTGCTTTTCATTATAAATCTATATGATTAGCCATTTTTTTCCCGAAATATATCCTTCACGTCAGTTGTGTCCCTCCTATCCCCCTAGGGGGATGTCACTTTGACCCATTCCACACTTCTTGCCGTTTCCTTTTGTCCAGTTTCTTTAATCCACGCCATAGCAGCCTTACCGATAGAATTTGCATAAAAATATACAAATAATTTTATGGTATCTAAAAATCACACGGGTCACATTGCCCCGTAAGGCTTGGTAAGATGCCGTGTATCTGTCTGATATTGTAGCCTTAGTTTATCTGGCTTGGCTCTTGCTATACGTAATCCCAGTAAGTATTGGATTCACCCTACAAGGGTCGTTGAAAATGTCTCTCAATGGAGACTCTAAAACACCTCAAAGTTTCAATTCTAAAAGGAGTACATTATGGCTGATAAGATTTTCCGGGTCAACATGACAGATCTTTCAACTTCCATCGAAGAGATACCAGCTGACTGGGCTGGTCACGGTGGACGTGGGCTCACATCCACAATTGTAGCGGCTGAAGTCCCACCCACCTGTCACCCCTTGGGGCCAAATAACAAATTTGTTGTTGCTCCCGGTCTGCTTTCAGGCACACCTGCTGCCAACTCCGGGCGCCTCTCCTGTGGAGCTAAAAGCCCATTAACTGGTACCATTAAAGAATCAAACTCCGGCGGCACTGCAGCGCAGTTGCTGGCAAAATGCGGCTGTAAAGCCATTATCGTTGAAGGCATGGCTAAGGATAATGTCTGGTATAACCTGGCTGTTACTCCTAATGGTGTTGTGATCAATGAGGAAAAAGAAGTTATTGGGAAAGGTAATTTTGAAGCACTTGAAATCCTCAGTGAACGTCTTGGTTCAACTCAGGGCATTATCACCATCGGGCCTGCTGGCGAAATGAAAATGAGAGCTGCCAATCTTTCAGTAAAAGATCCTGATGGACACCTGCGTTCCTGTGGACGTGGTGGCCTTGGTGCAGTATTGGGATCAAAGGGCGTAAAGTTTATAAGCATAGATCCTCAAGGTGGTAAGGTTGAGATTGCTGATAAAGACAAATTTCGCGCTGCCAACAAAGTGTTTGCTAAATCTCTTGTGGATCACCCTGTCAGCCAGGCTCTTGGAACCTACGGTACCAACGTTCTTGTGAATATCATAAATGAATCTGGTGGATTGCCTACCAAGAACTTTACGTCAGGTCAGTTTGAAGGTCATGAGCAGATTTCCGGGGAAACAATGCATGATTTGATGAAAGATCGTGGTGGTAAGGTTAAACATAATTGCCATAAAGGATGTGTTATTCAATGTTCCCAGATTTACAATGATGTGAATAATAAATATAAAACATCAGGTTTTGAGTATGAATCAATCTGGGCTCTTGGGGCAGACTGTGCCATTGATGATCTGGATCTGATTGCTGAAGCAGATCACATCCTTGATGATATTGGTATTGATTCCATCGAAACAGCTGTTGCCATTGGTGTTGCCATGGAAGCAGGAGTTCTTGAATTTGGCGACGGTGAAGGCCTTTTGCGTCTGCTGACTGATGAGGTTGCCAAAGGAACCGGTCTTGGCCGTATAATTGGTGGCGGAGCTGGTGATGTTGGTCGTGCCTTTGGCGTTACTCGTGTTCCCGTAGTCAAAAACCAGGCTATCCCAGCCTATGATCCACGTGCCATTAAGGGAATCGGCATCACCTATGCCACATCCACTCAAGGGGCGGATCACACAATGGGTTATACCATTGCTACCAATTGTCTGGGTGTCGGTGGCTCCATTGATCCTCTGTCAAAAGAAGGTCAGGTTGAGCTTTCTCGTAACCTGCAAATTGCCACGGCTGCCATCGATTCAACAGGTATGTGCCTCTTTATTGCCTTTGCAGCACTCGATGACGAAACCTGTCTGCCAGCTCTTATTGATCTTCTCAATGCCCGTTTTGGTATCGGATTGACAGGAGAGGACGTCACAAATCTTGGTAAATCCATTCTGAAAACAGAGCATGCTTTTAATCAGGCGGCTGGTTTTACAAATGCAGATGACAGATTACCTGAATTCTTCAGTCTGGAAGCAATCGCTCCCCATGATGCCATTTGGGATTTCACCGGAGAAGAGATTGATACTTTTTGGGATTTTTAACTAAATACCAATAAAATACGTTCTGTTTTCTGCCTGTTTCCTCTTCTTTTCTTTCTCTAACAACAGGTGGAAAACAGACGTTTCGTCAATATGGTATTTGGTTCTTTCAACTTATTTTTACAAGCGTATAATGACAAACAAGCTCGGTTGTATTCCGCAATTAGATATTCGTATCCCCGTTGTTGGCAGTATTCTCCCATATACAACTCTTTTACAAACTGGTATTCTTGTGGAGAGCAAGCCTCAACCAACGGTTAGAGCGTTTCTTGGCTCACTTCCCGGTTTTACCAGCCAATACATGAATGAACGGATAGAAACGATTTTCCTTAATGGTCTGCCTGTGGATGATCTTGAAACAATCATTAATGGATCTGCTCCGATTCTTGCAATATCTGCGGCCATGCCAGGACTTGCCGGTGCGATTTTCAGAAAAAATGGTTTTCATGCTCCCCTGCGAACGACAATTACCGATGATTCGTCCGATGAAGTACAGAGTTCGGAACAGGTTATGATCCTGCTAAAATTTTTTAATATGATTGTCAGTGAAAGAGGAGGAGCAATTCTTCATGATGGTTGTCTTATTAAATGTAACAGTGTGCGACGATTTATGAATTATCGGCCTCAATTGTTTTCTGATGTTTTACCCATGAGCTGTGATAACAAAAAAATGGATTTTGTTGAGGTGATAAATATGCTCCACAAGTCGGAGATAGTTTTTCTAAAGATTCAGCAAGATACCGCCAGTATTTGATAGAACGTAAAGTCGTCTGCCTAATTCATTGAGCAAAGAGATACTGAATTATCACCGGGTCTTTTTCCGATAATAATTCAGCTCTCGGTGAGATCTTATTTTGCGGGGGTGAGCAGTCGTTTCGAGAGAAGACTGATATGTTTCATCTCTTCTTTGATAATAGCATCAATATGATTTTTGCCATGGTTGGTACCAACCATTTCCTTCATACCAAGGTAGAAGGCGATGGAATCTTTTTCAGCAGTGATAGCACCTGTCAAAACACCTTCCATAGAGGAAAGATCAATGGTTTTTTTATAGAAAATTCGAGTATCTGCCAGTGCTTTAAGGTACTGGGCAGCTTCATCCTCAGGGTCAAAAGTTACGGACTCTTTCTCGTTTAGACTTAAATCCTTTCTCAATTCTGCAAAGGTTACTTCGTGCTCATCTTCCATCTCAGCCAGTTCAATGAGGAATTTTTTGTCTTCTTCAGTGCTCACAAATTCAGCAGCATTCCGGTAATACTTTGCTCCGTTTCGCTCAATCTGCTCGGCCATTTCAAAAATTTCGTCTGCGTTAAAATCCCATCCCATCTCTATTCTCCTTATGGTAAATAATAAAATTATTAGTCTATTTTAAAGGCTACAAAAACATGTCATCTTATTTCCGTCTCAGACGGTTGTCGATAGAAATAAACACCAGGTGAAAGTCACCTGGTAAATGGATTCTCCAACAACTCACGTAGAGAGGGCGGCAGTATCTGCCAAGGAATACCCAAAAGTAAAAGCAAATTGTATGCCAAAGATATACTTTCGTTAAACCAGGAGGATAGGTCGTGAATCTTAATTGAATGTGGGACTAAATGTCTTTCGTAAATTCAGAAACGGCAATTTGAAGGCTAGTAGCAGGGGGTGATTCCTTCAAGTCTCATGGTAAACGGGCAAAAGGGAATACGGACAAAATGACACAGGATAATGGGTGCCATACGACAAAGTGACCCATGTCCAGATTGGTAATCCATGCAATGGTTGGCATTCTTTTACTATTCAGTTGCCACGGCGAGGCAACCCCGAATAGAGGCATCGATCTGTCCTTGTTAGCAGACTGAAATGAAGATACATACTTAGGCTTAGTGTTAGGCTGGAGGTCGTCCGTAGAATCCTGACTCACCTGAAGCTTTGAGTCCATCCTCGACTGCTCCTTAACAGGCGAGACATTATGAGTCGGTTTACGGAAGCGATTGACACCGGTGGTGACCCACTGGGGAAACCTCTGTATTTTGTGAGCAACACTTGGAACAACTCTGTGGAATAACAAAGCTAATGGAGTACTTGGTACTTCCCAGGTGTGTGTTTTGATGTTGCTGTTTTGGGGGGAGTATTATAGGGTGACTTTTGTGGAAAGGTGAGTGGCTTGTAGAGGTGGAAAGCAAATTCTTATTTAAGGATAGAAACATGAGTTTTTTACAAGTGGAAGAAAAAACCTACGTTATTTTTGGTCTGGCCAATAAAAAATCTGTGGCAACGGCCATTGCCAGGGTGCTGGTTGAAGAAGGGGCAAAAATTATTCACGTGGTGCGTTCTGAAGAACGAGCTGTTGCAGCCAGGAAACTCTTTCCAGATTCACCGGTATTTTTATGTGATGTGGAGGATGAGAATAATATCATCCGTGTACGACAGGAAGTCGGAGAGTGTGTAAAAGAAAAAGAAGGTGGTCGTATTGCTGGTCTTGTGCATTCCATTGCTTTTGCCAACTATTCAGAAGGTCTCACTCCCTTTCACGGGACACTGAAAAAAGATTTTCTGCAGGCCTTTGATATCTCATGCTTTTCTTTTATCTCCATCTGTAACCACTTTAGAAAACTTTTTGCCCCCGATGCCTCAGCAGTGACGATCTCCATTTCAACCACCAGTATGGCGGCGGAAAATTACGGCTATATGGCACCGATTAAGGCAGCCCTAAACTCTTCGGTCTGTTTTCTGGCTAAATCGTTTTCTTCATTCTCAAATGTTCGTTTTAATGCGGTGGCTCCGAGCCTGTTAAAAACCTCTGCCTCAGCGGGTATTCCCGGTTATGTGGATTCATATCTTTATGCAGAAAAAGCAATTTTACGAAAAAAGGCCCTGAAAACTTCTGAAGCTGCAGATCTTGCCGCATTTTTGCTTTCTCCCCGATCGTCAGGTATCACGGCGCAAACAGTGGTGGTGGATGCTGGAATGTCAGTGAATTATTTTGATTCTGAGATTGTGAGCGCTGCGGTTAGTTGAGGGGATAGTAAATAATGCCTAAAACAAAAAGGGAAATAGTTATGTCAGAGAAGAAACAAATACCATTGCAGGAAAGAATCATTGTGGCCTTGGACGTGGCGAATCCTGAACTTGCCAAGGAAATGGTGCTCCGGTGTGAGTCCCATGTCAGCTATTTTAAAGTTGGATTACAGCTCTTTATGGCCAGCTACTTTGAAGTGGTTGACTGGATCGTTGCTCGTGGGCACAAGGTGATGCTAGATCTGAAATTTTTCGATATCCCGGAAACAGTTAAACTTGCAGTAGAGCAGGTGAATAGTCGTGGGGTCTCTTTGGCTACCATACATGGCAACGATGCTATCATTCGTGCAGCCATCGAGGCGCGAGGAGATTTACAGCTCCTGGCAGTTACCGTGCTTACCAGTTTTGGGGAAGATGATTTGCGAGCCATGGGAATGACACAGTCCATTGAAGATCTGGTACTGTTTCGGGCCAGACGTGCCCTTGAGCTTGGTTGTGATGGTGTGGTTTCCTCCGGGCTTGAAGCTGAGCGTTTACGTAATGATCTTGGGGGTAAACTGCTGATTGTGACCCCAGGCATTCGACCCGGTGCCAATGTGCGGGATGGTTCTGATGATCAAAAGCGAATCATGACCGCCGGGAATGCCATTGCAAGAGGTGCCAATCATGTGGTGGTGGGACGGCCAATTACCAAAGCAGATGATCCCATTAGCGTCATTGAGACTATGCAGGCAGATATTCAAAAATGTGTATCCTAACGGACTCCCGTGGTCGAAACGCAACTGTCAATTTTGTAATTCGAGTCCCCCTGTAACATCGGCATTATTGTTGCAGATCTCTTCGCATTGTGAAAGTCAGTAACCAACCCTGACTTTCTGTAGTGTCGCTAGTATCCATAATGCGGAGAGAACAAATGAATGGTGCAAAAAAAGAGTTAAGACCAGCAGGTAAAGGATTTGTACTTGCAGCTACAGGGGATGGCTTTCCTCCCATGAGAAGATTGGTAGAGACGTATATTTGCCAGAAGAACAAAAAATACATCAAACTTGGCGGAGAAATTTCACCATTACTTCCCGGCCATATGTTTATGTCTGGAAACTAAGTACTCGCTAGCGGTAAATAAGTTTACGCTAGAGCGGTGAGTGGGAAGCGTTTCCTGTACTCTTTTTATTGTTCCCGCTGAAATTCGGTGCGCGCCTCCTCAATTGAGTGTTTATCACCAAAAATAGAGATAATGTCTCCGCTGGTAAAGAGTGTATCTCCACGGGGAATATGTACACTCCCTTCCCTGTCCAGTGAGATAACTTTCACTGACAGTGGAAGGTTTAAGTCTTGTAGATGTTTCCCCACAGCATTTTGCCCATTTCTTAGGTGAAATTCATTAGATTCGTTGTTTTGCTCCCGTCGCAGGGCGATATGTTCCTCAAGTAACTGTCCTCGTTGTTTCCGTACGATGGCAACATCATAGGCCCGAAGGATATCACTGCGACTGATTAGCCCGATCAGTTTCCCCTGGGTTGAGCGTGAAATCACCGGTAGTCGTGCAAGATCTCTGGGGGCCATTTTCTGGATTGCGGCCCAAATAGGCTCATCTGCATAAACTGTTAAGGGATCGACGGTTGCCAGGTCTTCGACTTTTGCATTCCGTAACTGCAATGTGGGCTCGGCAAGTGTGTTTTCTAAATCCTGGAGGCTGACAATCCCCCACAGTTTATCATGTTCATCAAGAACGGGAAAACCAAGGAGATTTGTTTCCTGAAACTGTTGATATAGCACGGCCAGCGATTGGTTTTTGTGGATGCTGAGGGGTTTTCTGTTCATCACCTCATGAACGTGTACGCTCTGCATAATGTCCAGATCCCGGCCTTGCTCGAACCGTATCCCCCGTTTCACCAGTTTGATGGTGTAGATCGATTCCGGATGTAAATAATGGGCAAGGTAAGAAGCGGTAACAGCCGTGAGCATAAGGGGTAAAATGAGGGCATAGTCATTACTCATTTCAAAGACGATGAGCATGGCTGTCAATGGGGCGCGGGCACAGGCGGAGAATACTGCAGCCATTCCCACCAGAGCATAAGCGCCGGGAGGGCCCGCCAGCTCAGGCATCCAGGCATAAAAAAGTTCTCCCATGGCACCGCCAAGCATTGCACCAATGAACAGGGAAGGAGCAAAGACACCACCTGAATTCCCGGAACCAAGGGTAAAAGAGGTGGCAAGTGGTTTGAGGAAAACCAGTAGGGTCAGAATCCAAAAATTGATATTGCCATGGAGTGCTTCCTCAATAAAGGTAAAGCCGGAACCATACATATGAGGGATGTTTTCAATTAGCGGCATTCCGAGCTCAAACTCGGTGGCGTTGCTGGAACTGAGACCGGGAAGCCACAGGTACACGAACCCAAGCAGACCAAGGAGTAGTGCTCCTACGGCGGGTTTAAGAGCGGTGGGAAATGCCCAGTTGTCAAAAAGATCTTCAAAATAGGAGAGCATGCGAATAAAAAAGACACCGACGACTGCCGCAGTCAGTCCAAGGAGCAGATAGAAGAGGAGAGTTACTGGTGATTCCATACTGTAGGAAGGGACGGTGAAAGCCGGCCGATCACCGAGGTACATTTGACTGACAATGGATGCAGAAACTGCTGCGATAACAACGTTGCCAAACATTCGCACCTGCAATCCACACATGAGTACTTCAATGGCAAAAGCTACTCCGGCAATGGGTGCATTAAAAGTAGCTGCAATTCCAGCAGCAGCACCGCAGGCGACGAGGTTTTTAATACGGTCATCCGAGAGATGCAGAAGTTGCCCTGTGGCAGAACCAAGGGTTGAACCCACTTGAACAATGGGGCCTTCACGGCCAGCCGACCCTCCAGTACCAATACAGAGTGCAGCTGTTATGATCTTTGTAATGGCAACACGGGGACGGATCTTTCCTCCTCGCTGAACCAGAGCCTGCATAACTTCCGGTACACCATGTCCCTTTGCTTCCTTTGCAAACCAGGAAATTAGTGGGCCGGCAAGCAGGGCACCTCCAATGGGTACAAAGACATAGCTCCATATACCAAGATGTGGAAAGAGGAATTGAATCGTGTTGTAAGAGGAGTTCTGGATAACGGTGATGAGATGAATAAAGAATACGGCAGCCAGGCCAGTGGCACCGCCGACGAAAACGGCGAGAATAAGCGAAAAGAGTCCTTCGGGTGGGCGTGTTCTGTCAAGAAGTGCACCCAACGGATTACGTTTCATGGTGTTTCTTTCTCTTGCTCCGTTCGTAATTGCCGGGGCGCGCTTATGGGGAGGCTTCAGTTGATGTGAAGGTTCCTCGTGTGAGTGTTTGGTTCGAAATCAAAAAAGGCACCTTTTCAGGTGCCTTATAGTTAAACTGTAGCTGATGTTAGCGGATATGCCAAGTAGATTTATAACGGCTTACAAAAGACTTACTTCACCGCTCTCAAGTTCATAAAAAGCGGGAACGACTTTGAGTTTACCTTCCTTGACGAGATTCGCTATAATTGGTTGGGATTCCTGAAGTTGGATCGCTGTCATCCTGGCTACTTCACGTGCTGCATTATCGGTAAGATCACCTTCCTGATCCCGAACTTTGTCAACGGCAGGTTGGATGGCTGGTATCAGTGATGCAATATGACCTTCCAGTTTTGCTCCTTGAGCTACTGCACCAATGGCACCGCAATTGGTGTGTCCCAAAACTACGATGAGTGGGGTATCCAGGTGAGCTGCGGCATACTCCAGACTACCCAGCAGTTGATCGTTAAGAATATTGCCGGCAACCCGAACAACAAAAAGATCGCCCAGCCCCTGGTCAAAAAGAACCTCTGGTGGCACGCGGGAATCAGCGCAGGCCAGGACTGCGGCGAAGGGGGCCTGCCCATCGCCCAGGGCAATGCGTCGCTCGCTGTCCTGATTAGGATGGGTGAGTGATGTGTCAACAAAGCGCTTATTGCCGTCCAAAAGTTGCTGTAATGCCAACTCAGGGCTAGGCATGATTGATTTTCCCATGGTGTTCTCCCGGCTGATAAATCTGTTATATTATAAAGTTCAAAATTTTGTACTTCGTTTCAGTTTGCAACAATCGTCATTCATAGTTCTTTTTTTGAAAAAATGCAATGAGAACGGGGAGGGAGCCGTAGTGAAACAGGTACGTGAAGGGAGCAAGGAAGTCGACCCGGAGGAGCAGATGTTATGAACATCACAGGTAGTGGTGGGGTCGACTTCGAGAATGAGGGTAAGCTGTTTATTTAAAATAATTCAGTAGGGCATGCAGCGTGGTCAGGGGGTGGGGAGGACATCCCGGGATATACAAATCCACGGGAATCAAGCTGTTTAAGTCCCCGACAATTTCACTACTCCCATGAAAAGGCCCGCCGGAAATAGCACATGCTCCGCTGGCAATAACAACCTTTGGACTTGGAATAGACTCCCAGGTGGTGATTGTTGCCTGGCGCATATTCAGGGAGATTGGCCCGGTGACATGGATACCGTCGGCATGGCGTGGTGAGGCGACAAACTGAATACCAAAACGCTGCAAGTCAAAAAACGGCGTATTGAGAACATTGGTATCCGCCTCACAGGCGTTACAACCACCGGCTGATATTTGGCGCAGTTGCAGAGAGCGACCAAAGAGTTTTTTGAAATGTTTTTTGGAATGTTCAGCAAGAGCTGGTAAGTCGCCGTGGGTAAAGAGATCGTCACGACTGGAAGTTCCCATTTCAAAGTTACTGCTGAACTGTGCAAACTCTCCTTGGGAGAGGGTTTCGCACAAGCCGCAAAAGACGCAGCGACCAAGATCAATTTGTTTTGTCTCGGTATTAATGGCGTCCTGAGGACAGGCATCGGCGCAGCGTTTAACCAGTTCGGTTTCGCATTTTTTGTTTACCTTTGGCAGTCCTCGAAACCGTTTATACAGTTCAATGGGTTCCTTAGGGTACTTGGAGGTACGATACCCCTGTTCTAATCTGTTCTTAATAACTTTTAACATGGATGCACCTATTATATATCGAATCCGCAGTAAGAGAGATTAAAGCTCTTATTGCATAGTGGGAAGTCTGAAATTCCTGTGTCACGCAGAGAAAGAGCTAGTCCAGTCCAGTTGTGGAAGGATGGATCCTTGACTTTGTAACGGAGAATGTCGCCCTTGGCATCGGTGAGGAGGCAGTGGGAAACTTCTCCGCGCCAGCCTTCATTGATGGATACGACAAAGGAATCAGGTGCAAGCTCTACCTCCTGAGGAATATAGCTCGCGGCCTCTTCACTTCTGTCAAGCAGGGTATTGATCAGCACCGTGGAGTGCATGATCTCCTCTCGCCGCACAGTGGCTCGTGAACAGACATCACCATCGATTTTTTTATTCTGATTGGCGGGCAGGTCACCGTAACACTCAGTGGGGAAGGTGACTCTGGCATCATAGGGAAGTCCGCATGCTCTGCCGGCATAACCGACCAGTCCGATTTTTTCGGCATTTGCATAAGTTACCGTTCCGGTACCGTCGAAACGGCCGCGAACGCTGGGTGCTGAGAATATCAGGTCGTTAACATGTTCCACTTCCGGCGTGAGTTCAGCCAGTTTGTCCCGCAGCAGTTGTTTTTGTTCATCGCCCATCACATGGGTGACGCCACCGGGTCTTACCAGCCCACGGCCGAAACGGTTACCGCCAAGGATCTGGCTGAGATTCAGGTATTCGCCCCTGATTCTGCCAAAGTAGGCAGCTGGAGGGTTGAAGGCTACATCGAGGCTCAATGCGCCAAGATCACCAATGTGGTTGGCAATACGTTCCATTTCAAGGGCGATGGTCCGCACAATGGAGGCGCCCTCATCAACTTTCAGGTCAGCCAGTGCTTCAATGGCTTGTGCCTGACAGAGACTGTGGCCGATGGTGGTATCCCCGGCAATGGTTTCAGCAATGATGGGCAGACGCTTGAACGGTACCGTTTGCAGCAGTTTTTCAACACCACGATGCTGATAGCCAAGTTGGATTTCCAGATGGAAAACACGCTCGCCGCAGCACTGAAAGCGGAAATGGCCAGGTTCGATGATTCCGGCGTGAACTGGTCCAACGGCTACTTCGTGGACAGTCTCGCCTTCCACGGTAAAGTAGGGGTATTTGCCGGGAATATCTTCACTGTAATCATTACCGAAAACATCTTTTTTTCCGGTGTAGTTTTTGTGGTAACGCACCATTTTCAGCCAGGGATGTCCTTCGGCTTTTAGTCCGTATTGCTCACCGATTTCCCTTTCGAACATATGGAATTTTTCAGAATCTGCTGTCAGTGATTCAAAATTATCCGGGGCGTTGCAGCCGGTAACAAAGAGTTTGTTGATCTGCCGCATGACAGCCAGCAGTTTGTATGTGCCCTGGTCTTCGTATGCAAAAAACTGGACAATCTGTCCGCCTTTTGCTGCCAGATCCAGTAACTCCTTACGAAAAGAGTCAAAACCCAGGTGGGGAATATTGGCCCGATTGAACCGTTCGTTGTTTTGAATATGCATTATATTAGCCATTGACGCTTCCTCCAATGGTGGCAATTGCCGAAATTATTGTTTCATAAATACTGTCCGGTAGCCAGATACAGAGGATCAGTGATGCCGCCAGGAGGGCGAAAGAAGGTAGGGTTCTGGCCCAGTTTTCCTTCACCAGAATCTCAGGATTTTCACAGGGGGCAAAACACATCTTGGTCACCAGACGGGATGCTCCGGCAAAGACCAGAATCAGTGCAAAGATAAAGATACTGACAACGACGCTTCTGCCCTGCTGGAAGGCACCCATAATAATAAGCAGCTCGCTGATAAAAATACCAAAGGGTGGAAAGCCGGATATCCCGGCAAATCCAGCAAAAAATGCGGTAAAGGTTTTGGGAAAGAGTTTGGCCATATTACCGGTTTTATTAACAAGCTTACTACCATATCCCAGTAGAACATTACCGGATGAAAGAAAGAGTGAAGATTTGATGAGTGAGTGATGAATAAGATGGAGCATGGCACCGTAGGTGGCAAGTCCTCCGATACCGATACCAAAGGCGATGATTCCCATATTCTCAATACTGGAATAGGCAAGCATCCTTTTGTAGCCTGTCTGGTGGAATATGAAGATGGCGGCAATCAGCATGGAAAACAAACCAAAACCCACCAGGATATTACTTGAAAAATCACCAAGACCAGCCTGATAGAGCAACTGGTGACAGCGGTATACACCGAGGAAGGCACAGTTTAAGAGAGCACCGGAGAGAAGCGCAGAGGCGGGGCTTGGAGCCTCACTATGGGCATCGGGCAGCCAGGTGTGCATGGGAGCAAGGCCCATTTTGGTGCCATAGCCGATAACAAGAAAGATAAATCCGGCCTTGAGCCATACAGGATCAAGCTTGTCTGCAACAGTTCCAAGGGAGCTGAAGGTGATGGGCACATGAATGCCACCAAGATCCATGGACATAACCACAAAAAAGCAGCCAAGCAGTGCAAGGGCAATACCCACTGAGCAGATCATCACATACTTCCAGGTGGCTTCAAGGGCTGTTTTGGAGCGGTGAAGGAAAATCAGCGGCGCACTCATAAGCGTTGTGGCTTCAATTGCAATCCAGAGCATGATGATGTGATCGGCCATGGTAACCATGGTCATGGTGGATAAAAAGAAGAGTGTGCAGCCCGTGTAGATTGGCTCGCTGGAGATCTCAGTTTCACTCATATACGACACAGCGTAGATGGAGATAAAGAGAAACACAAATGAGGTGACCAGCAGGATCAGCATACCTTCATCAGTCACGGCAAAATATTCGGGAAAAGCGGGGGTGATTTTCCCCAGCCAGCCCATGACCGTTAACTGCAGATGCAGTAGGGCGGTCAGCACCAGAATGCCGCGTCCCACCCGAACCGGCATGAATATGGCAATAATCCCGGCAAAGAAAGGGATGATAGTTGTAAGTTCTAACATGTTATAACCTTATACCTTAATTATCTTTAAGTTGACCGAGCAGAGCTGTATCAACATCATTATAGGAAGAGTTGATATTATGGAGGACAATCCCCATAATCATAATTCCCACCAGGAGATCTAGCAAGACCCCGAATTCAACCACATACATGGTGTGGGTCTCCTTGGCAAGGGCCGTGCCGATCAGGTAAATGCCATTCTCCATCATCAGGTATCCGATAACCTGGGTGATGGCCTTTCTGCGGCTCATAAGGAGGAAGAGTCCGGCGGAGAGTGTGGTGATAGCAGTGATCAGCAGCAGATCATTTTCAACTGGTAAGGAAATATGCAGGCGATTGGCAATGAAGGCTCCCAGCAGGATAAAAAGCAAACCGGCAAAGAGCGAGGCGTGATAGCCGATGATTGGCTCAACTTCCCGCCGAATTTTGATTTTTTTCACTGCAGCGTACATGAAACCGGGAATAAGCATTCCTTTGATGAACAACATGATCAGGAGCAGAATTATGGAACTGAAGTTCATGGATTCATGATGTTCCAGGAAAAGCGGAGTCAGGGAAACCACAATACCCTGAAAGGCCATGATTTTCACAAGAGCCATGAGTCTGTTTGAACCCAGCGACATCAGAACCGACAAAATGGTTAGAGACATAAGGGCATCTGACAAATGATTAATAGAGAAAAAAGCACTGGATAGTTCAATCATTGCATTACTCCCATGCTTAAGATGATTACAAAGAAGACCAGGATAAATGGTGTCAGGATAAATTTAGGAACCTGAGGCATCTTGTATCTGGCGGTAATTGATTCAACCACACCGATGCTGATGTAGATAAAGGTCACGACAGCATAGAAGAGCAGACCGTTGACGATGACATTCTCAGCATGAAAGGGATCGATGAGACGGGCAAGAAAACCGGAGTAAAAGAGAAGTTTAAACCAGGCTCCCATCTCAATCAGTGCCAGATCCGGTCCGGAATGGTCAAGAATCATTGCTTCATGGATCATGGTGAGCTCAAGGTGAGTTGCCGGATCATCCACCGGAACCCGTGAATTTTCCGTGAGCATGACTACATAAAGACCCACAACCACCAGAATGAGCAGTGCGCTGTATTCTCCCATAAGATCAATAGCCTGGTCTCCTGAAAAGAATTCGTAAAAGCTCAAACTGCCTGTCAGTTTGAAGAAAAGAATGAGTATGGCAAAGATCGTCATTTCCGCAAGAGTGGAAAAGAAGGCCTCACGGGCAGCACCCATTCCTTCAAAGGGTGAGGCCGTATCAAGTGCTGCCAGGATTGTAAAAAAGCGTCCCAGTCCCATCAGGTAAAAAAGGATGAGTACATCGCCGTGAAAGGAGAAGATCGGAGCCACTTCCGCCATGGGAAAGTAGAGCAACATCATCAGACTGGTGGAAAATCCCACCACTGGTCCCAGCTTGAAAACAAAGCTGGTACTGGTTGAATAGACCGAACCCTTTTTGAAAAGTTTGATCATGGTATAGTAGTTGATAAGCAGAGGCGGCCCCTGCTTACCGGCAAAATAGGCCTTTGTTTTCTGGATTACAGCTGGCAGAAGAGGCGCAATTGCAACAGCAAAGCAAAATGCTAGTACAGATTCCATTGTATATTCCTAGTCGTATTATTCTGTTGTTTATAAAAAGAGAAGCAGGACAATAATAGCCACGATGATATAGCCGATATAAAGCTGAATATGGCCATGTTGAATCCATTTCAGTTTAGTGATAAAACTTAGCAATGGCGTGGTTAAATAGCGCTGGTAACCAGTTTCGGCGATGTCTGTAACTTCGCTCTGCCAGGTGGTCTTACCGGGGAATATCTTTTTGACACCGGTATATGCATTTTTTATGGGCACAAACGGTTTGAAAAATTCTACCATTTCATAGGCGTATGATGTCCCGGTGTATTGCATGCGGACAGTGGGCTGGGTGAATCCACAACCCCAGGTACTGCCACTGCCGATCTCTTTTTTAAGATAGAGTATTTTACGAAAGAGGCTGACGGCAATAAAGATGGCGATAAAGAGCATCGCTGTCTTGGAAAGATGTCGGACAATGAGCAGAAAGGAGTCACTGTTAAAACTGCTAACGGCTGTAATATCCTGAATGCCACTAAAGGCAAGGCGGACAAAGGGTTCCGGGAGTACGCCAATAAGAAGACAACTGAGAGCCATGATTGACATAACTGCTCCCATGGCAATGCCGGATTCACTGGCATTGTCAGCCTGTTCAGTTCTTGGTTCACCAAGAAAAGCGAGACCAACAACTTTGGTAAAACAGGCCGAAGCCATACCACCTATCACTGCCAGAGAGATAATGGCCAGCACGGTCAGGATAAAGGGCAGCTTTTCTCCGGTCAGCCCCTGAAAGGCTCCGTAGTAGATAAGGAACTCACCAATGAAGCCACTGAATGGGGGCAGGCCTGAAATGGCTACTGAGCCAACAAGAAATGAACGTCCGGTAACAGGCATCCGTTTCATTAAGCCGCCAAGCTCTTCAATATTTTTGCTTTTGGCCTTATGGAGCACGGAACCGGCTCCCATAAAGAGGAGAGATTTGAAGATGGAATGGTTAAAGACATGCAGAAAGGCTCCGGCAAAACCGAAAAAGGCCATGGCCTGATTCTGTCCGGATACTCCCATCATGCCAATTCCAAGACCGATAAGGATAATGCCGATGTTCTCCACTGAGCTATACGCCAGCAGTTGTTTAATATCTTGTTTGGCAAGGGCATAAACAACTCCGAGAATCCCTGTAACCATACCGGTTACCAGAACGATCTGACCGATGACGGGGGTTGCGGGGTCAAGGAGTAGGTACATCCGGAAAATTCCGTAGATTCCCATTTTAATCATGACACCGGACATGATGGCCGAGACATGGCTTGGTGCTGCCGGGTGGGCTTTGGGCAGCCAGATATGGAGCGGAAAGATCCCGGCCTTGGAGCCGAATCCCAGGAAAGCCAGGATAAAGATTAGTAGTTTGGCCTGTTCCGGGATGGCAGCAAAACTATTGAAATCAAAGCTGCCAGAATGGCTGTGAACCAGAGCAAATGCGGCAAAGAGGAGCATCGCTCCCCCTTGGGCAAATATAAAATAGAGATAGCCCGCCTTACGATTCTCAGAACTTTCATAGTCATACATGACAAGAAAGAAAGAGGAGATGCTCATCAGTTCCCAGGCGAGCAGAAAGGTGATCATGTTCGCAGACATAACCACCATAGCCATGGAAGCGATGAGTATGCTGAAGAAAAAATAATTGACGCCGGTTCGGAGTCTTTTTTCTCTGTTTTCCAAATAGTGGAAGCTGTATACTAATGTCAGAGGAGGGATGAGAAAGATTGGCATCAAAAAGAAGAGCGATACGCTGTCAAGTTGGAAAAAAAGGGTCAAGGTGTGCATCCAATTATAGCTGACTGTCGCTGTCGTTCCCTGTAGTAGTTTTGGTAAAACAAAATACAAGCCAATGCCGCAACCTGCCGAAGTGGTGATAATAGTCACCAGCTTCATCAGTGTGAATTGCCGGTAAAAAAGCAGTCCTGCTGCCCCTCCGGCAAGAATTACGGCTATTGACACAAACAAAGTGTCCATTCATTCTCCTCCTGAAAAAAATTAACTCTCTCAACACAGCAAATTTTGCTGGTCAATTTTTTAAGATGTTTTGCTGATGTGTTATTTGGGCGAGCGAATATCAAAGCGTGGTGCTGCCAGCATTCTTCCGATCTGTTCTTTCAGATCTGCCTGCTCGGGATTCTCAATGTCTTGGGCCATGATCAGCTCAAAGAGGCGATCCTGCTCAACAGGATGCTCGTACTCGGCTGGTGTACCACCTCTCAGTTCTATATGGGCGGCCCAGGGAACAAAATAGGTGGTTGCCGGGTGGTCTGACTGTTCTGATATATCGATATTGAGGCCAGCAATATAGAGTAGGTTTTTTCCTGCGTATTCCTTGCCCCGGCGAATGGAATTCATGGTACGGACAAATTCCAGCTGAATATTGATTTTTGCAGCCCGTAATGACGGGTTAGGCGAAGTGACAATGGTAGGCATAAATTCAATAAGGTTTTTTTCAAGCAGAAGCGATTCGTCGGTTTCGTGAAATTCCTGCCGAAAATAAAAGAGGTCGGCGGTGAGGTGATCCCCGATCATTTCTCCATTTCCTGTTTTCCATTTGTAACCTGTTGCGTCTATTCGTTTACGGAACTTTTCTGAAACTTCATAGGTTTGACCGGTACTGATGGCGGACATGGGTACTATTTTCCCATCAGGATTGATTTTGACAATGTTTTCCAGGTTGAACACGATGCCATTTTTGACTGGGTGGATATCGAAGTCTATAAAGGCATTTTTTACGGTAATCAGACGATTGCCCTTATCATCCCGGTGCAGGAAGACCCGAGTCCTGGCGGATTTATAGCGCTCAAGATAAGGGGTGATAACATGGGCAATTTTACCGCAGGAGGCGGAAATGCAGGTCCCTTGCATTTTGGGTCGGGTACAGGTGCCGTAGATACCACTATGGGGGTCATATCCGACGTGGCTTGCCTGTACGAGGACCGAATCTTCCCCATGGTGGGAATGAGGGCCATGGCGGCTGGTGGCTACAATGCCGCCAACCCGGCCATGATTAAAGGGGAAGGTTCCAAAGTGTTTGGTTAACAGAATAATTGGCCAGCCTTGGTTTTCGTCAGAACAAAAGGCTCGTGACGGCATGATCAGACCTTTTTGAAAGCCGAGCGAAATGCAGAAATTGTAGAGTTTCGGTACAAATTCAGGGTAAGGGATGGCCAGGCCGTCCACCTTAAATGGAGCAAGTTTACGAATAATATGAGCTTGATGATAGGGAGTGTTCATGGTCTTCTATTCCAAGTTATGTGGATGAGGTTTTCAGTGTACTTCCGAACTTTCCATGGTAATTCCAAACCAGTATGCTTCACTGCTTGCTGGGCAAGCGGTCTTGAACTCTTCGTAGTTATCCCGTCTGTTCATCATGAAATTTTGCCAGTTTAAGGCTTCTTTCCTGGTTTTAAACGGCCCCGCTTCAGTGGATGTCCTCAGGTCTTTATGCTGGGCTGTGATTGATTTTCTGGTTGCGTCTATATTTTGGGTAATACCAATGAGAATTTTCATTTTTTCCTCTCCGGTTGTATTAGTTCGCTGGACTGTCCGTATAGAGCACAACGGGGCAATTCAGTAATTGTGTGATTGCGTTAAGTTTTTTTTGACGAATCCCTTTCCTGTGTGGAGTTCCCTCACCCCTCAGGCAAAGTGCCACGCAGATGATGTTTCGTCTGTTTTTGGCATAGTCCACAGTCTCTATGGTGAGCCCTCTGTCGTTCACCAGTTGAATATAGGCAACGGGCTCCTCGGGCTGGAGTGCAGCTATTTTTTCTTTTAACTTTTGAGTAGCTTTAGCGGTCGGTTCCTGTTTCAAGAGATGCATAACTTCCAGAGAAGCGTCCATTCTTTTACTTAAGTTGATGCCATGGAGCAGTGTCTCAGCACTTAAAAGTGAAGAGTTGGCCACCAGGAGCACCTTCTTGTTACTGATTGTTTGCTGCTGCACGCATTTTCCCTGAATAGTTCAGCTTGGTTGTGTTGCTAGGATTTCTCGATTCATTGCATATCCTGTGCCATAAGTGGATAGTCAGTAAATACAGGTAGATAGTTACGGCTTTGGTGAGAGGGTAGGAAGAAAATGTTGCAAAATGCAACGCAGTTTGAGGAGAGGCCTAATTAGTCCCTAGAAATAGGGGTATACATCAATGTTGCATCATCGAACATGTTGTTGCAAAATGAAACGTATGGCGGTAGGGTGGGTGTCCGATAGGGTATACAGATAATGATGAGAGCGCATGAAAGGAGAGAGTATGAAGCAGCCAGGGGGTATTAGGAGTAAGATAACATTCTGGTTTTATTTGGTATTTGTATTTATGGTTACCAGCTCTGTTCTTATGCTCTGGATTGTTCGGACCTTGGAGGAGAAGCATTTTTCCATCGAAAAAGCCGATATCTTTCTGGAAGTTGTTCTGGAGGTACGGCGTATGGAAAAGAACTATTTACTGTATCAAGATAGCAATTCCATGAAGGAGTGGACTTCCTATCTTGGCATGGCTACTCAGGAATTGACAGACAACAGGGAGGTTTTTGTGCGCTTGAGTTCTCTTGCCGAAATTAATGCCGTTCAACAGGCCTTGCAACGCTATCAGGAAACGTTTACAAGGTTCCGGAATTTTCCCGCAGAAGAGACATTGCTGGCAGTTGACATTCGTGAACAAGGAAACAGGCTCACGACTCTTACGGAAGAGCTGATTATTCGGGAGCATCAGACTATTCATAATCTTTTGGCTCTTATCAGGAATACACTCTTATTTTTGTTACCTTTTCTTATACTTGTGTTCAGTTCGGTTGCGGTGCTACTGGGCAGGGGAATTGTTTCTTCTTTGAAGCAACTGGAGCGGCACGCTGCAACCATTGCAGCTGGTGATTTTGTGGAAGTACCCTTTGTCAGTACAAACCGGGAAATCAATAGCCTGATTAATGCATTTAATCGGATGAGCCGGGAGCTGAAAAAGCGTCAGCAGCAACTGGTCAGGTCTGAAAAACTGGCATCGCTTGGCATCATGCTGGCTGGTGTCGCCCATGAGTTTAATAATCCTCTGTCAAATATATCCAGTTCAGCGCAAATTCTCATTGAGGAACTTGAGGAGAGGGATGAGGAATATGCCAGGGAGTTAGCTTTACAGATAAGTTCTGAAACCAATCGGGCTTCAGCCATTGTTAACACTTTATTGCCTTTGGCCCGGGAAGACAAATTCCATAGAGACTCTTATTCACTGAAGTCTCTTTGCGAGGAAGTGCTGGTATTGCTTCGGGGACAACTAGCTGAAAATTTAGATATTCAGCTGATAATTTCTGATAATATTGTCATTTTTGCGGATAAACAAAAAATCCAGCAGGTGTTTATCAATCTCTTTAAAAATAGTTTCGATGTGCTGATTGATGGAGGGATAATCCGAATTCGTGCCTGGCAGCATCAAACTGAGTTGAAAATAGTTCTCAGTGATACTGGTCCCGGAATTCCCAGGCAGGTGCAAAAGAAAATTTTTGATCCATTTTTTACTACAAAAGATACAGGCCAGGGCTCCGGTCTTGGTCTTTTTATCGTTCATGACATTATTATTCAGCATGGTGGCAGTATCAGTGTTGAGAGTACGGATGAGGGAACAGCCTTTATTATCAGATTGCCCGGTGAGGAGATTTCCTGATGTCAGATTTCGAAATTTTAGTTGTTGATGATGAGGCTGTAGCTCTTAAAAACCTGTGCCATATTCTTAAAAAAGAGGGGTACAAGGTTAGCGCTGCCAAAAGTGGGAAACAGGCACTGGCCTATTTGGACAAGCAGGAGTTTGCCCTTGTTCTTACTGATTTGAAGATGCCCCAGGTGGATGGGATGCAGCTCTTAAAGCGGGTTAAATCTGTCTGTCCGCAAACAGAAGTAATTATGATCACTGGGTTTTCTACTGTTGATTCCGCTGTCGCGGCTCTTAAGGCCGGGGCCTATCATTACATTACCAAGCCTTTTAAACTGGATGAAGTTCGTAAGGTGGTGCATGAGGCTACCCAGAAATATCAGCTGATTCGTGAAGTCGAACAGTTACGAAAACAGGTCGGCACCAGTAACGAGCAATTGCGAATCGTCACGCATAACCGCGCCATGAAAGATCTTCTGGAAATGGCGAGTCAGATTGCCGCCACCGATACCAGTGTCGTTATCAGCGGTGAGTCCGGTACTGGAAAAGAGCTTCTGGCAAAGTATATTCATAATGAAAGTCCACGCCATGCTGCAATCATGCTTTCCATCAACTGTGGAGCCTTTGGTGAGGAGCTGTTGACCAATGAACTTTTTGGGCATAGTAAGGGAGCCTTTACAGGTGCTGACAAGGACAAAAAAGGGCTGGTGGAAATGGCCAATGGCGGAACGCTTTTCCTTGATGAAATCACTGAAATGTCTCTGTCCATGCAGGTAAAATTTTTAAGGATTCTTCAGGAGCAGGAAGTGATACCGGTGGGGGGGACAACTCCTGTTAAGGTGAATGTGCGTTTTGTGGCTGCTACTAATAGAGATCTTGAGAAGGAGGTCAAGTCGGGAAATTTCAGGCAGGATCTTTTTTACCGGATCAATGTTGTATCCCTGAAGATTCCACCTCTTTCTGAGCGAAAGGATGACATTCCACTGCTTATTCAGTCTTTTCTTGATAAATATAACGCCTCGATGCATAAGGAGGTGGCCGAGGTCAGCCAGGAAGTGCTTGATACCTTACAGCATTATGATTTTCCGGGTAACGTACGTGAACTTGAAAATATTATTGAACGGGGAGTTGCCCTTGCCAATAGCAATATCCTGAGACTTGCTCAGATACCGGACGATCTCCGGAGCCTGGACATTCAGACTTTTAGAAAAAGTGCTGGAAAATATGCCAGCATGGAAGAAGTGGAAAAGTCGTATATTGAGTGGATTCTTAAGGAGACTGCATATAATAAAACTGCAGCGGCCAAAGCCCTGAACATTGACCGCGTGTCTTTGTGGCGAAAAATTAAGAAACTGGGTTTGGAGTAGTTTCCTGAATGTGGGGAGGTCTGTGGCCAGCCGGGAGTTATCCTGGCTGGCTTACGTATTTTCAAGCTGCCCTTAAGCTGTTGGTTTCCTGGGCTGTGGCGCAGCAGATTTATTGGCAGCGGCCTTAGTCTGTTGAAGAGTTGACATGGCAGCAGTCACCATGCCAGCAATATCTGTCAGGTTGCCGGGCAGGATCATGGTATTGTTCTCTTTTGCCAGATTTCCAAATTCTTTGATATAACTTTTTGCTACTTCCAGATTGGCTGCATCAGTGCCTCCGGGTAAAGAGAGGCTTTGGGCCACTTTGCGTATGCCTTCTGCCGAAGCTTCTGCAACCATAAGGATCTCCTGTGCCTTACCTTCCGCCTCGTTAATGCGCTTTATCTTCTCTCCTTCAGACAAGGCGATTGCCTCTGCCCGCTCACCCGCTGCACGATTTATAGTCGCCTGTTTGATCGCTTCTGAACGTGCTATTTCTGCACGTTTTTCCCGCTCCGCCTTCATCTGCTTTTCCATGGCTTCAAGGACTGTGCGGGGTGGCTGAATATCCTTTATTTCGTACCGCAAAACCTTTACCCCCCAGTTCACGGCGGCTTCATCAAGTGCCATGACGACCTGACCGTTTAGTGTTTCCCGGGCCTCAAAGGATTTATCCAGCTCGATTTTACCAATGGCAGAACGCAGAGATGTCTGGGCGAGCTGGGCTACGGCAAAATGATAATTGTCGATACCATAGGCGGATTTCTTCGCATCTATCACCTGTAGGTACAAAACTCCATCCACTTCCAAGGTAACATTGTCGGAGGTAATACAGGTCTGAGCCGCAATATCGATGGGTTCCTCTTTCAGATTCCGTTTGTAGGCAACACGGTCAAAAAAGGGAATCAGGATATGGAATCCGGCCTGAAGTGTCCCTCTGTATTTACCCAGCCGCTCCACCACATATTCGCTACGCTGGGGGACAACGACAGCTGTTTTGACAAGGATCACGACCATAAATGCTATGAGAATGCCAAGACCAATTAAGGGTTCCATTATTTACTCCTTTGGTTGAGTGTAGTGTGTACGTTTAGCCGATCAGTCAACTAGAGTTTTTTGACTGTAATCAGTAGATCTTCCTGTTTTTCAATAATGACGACTTCACCTTCTTCACAAGCTTCTTCTGCTGTGGCGCGCCAGAAGGTTCCACTAAATTTGACTTGGCCCTCGGCGGGTGGCTGAATTGCAACACTGACAGTACATTTTTCTCCGCCCTGAGCCATGATCGTGTCTTGCCCATCCTCCTTAGAGTCACCGATAAATGTTTTCTGCACGAAGCCACGCAGGCCAAAAAGAGAACCCAGAGAAGCAACAAGAAAAACACTTAGTTGAACTGTGATATTCCAGTCGAAAAAATAGCTGCCAAGAGCAGTTATCCAGGCAGCCACTCCGAAGAAAAACAGTATAAAACCGGGTACAGCCATTTCCATGACAAAAAGAATAACGCCAATACTTAGCCACAGTAGTCCAGGGGATGCAAGTTCCATATATTTCCTTTGGAATAGTTTTATGAGTCTGTCAGAGCTAGATTTTTAGTCATTCTTTATCCTGTTATTGTATGCACAATGCGTTAAACAGTCAAATGGGAGTTTCTCTGTTCTCTGTAACGCTTAAAGAACGCTTCTTGCATATCTTCCCCATGTAGAGTATTTTTGCAGCTTGAAATCAAATGATAAGACTTGGGGGTGCCGAACAATGGCTGAGAATAAACCCCTGGAACCTGATGCTTATAATGAAGTCGCAGGGAAAGTCGTGGTGAATGTGATATATTCCACTTGTGCCAAATCTGGTGCACCTTTTCCTTCTTGTATATTTTCTGCCTGAGTGTGGTTGATGCTTTCTGTTTCCAGTTTAACTAAAGCTTTTGATCAGCAACCCGTTTTTTCCGGGTTTGATCTCACGGTGAATCGAAATCGTTTTGCTGTGCTCATCGGTCCGTCAGGCTGTGGCAAGTCTACTTTTTTTGATGTGCTTACAGGAGTAATTCCGGCTGACGAAGGACATATCCGTTGGCAGGGTGACGAGGTGGCTCACCTGGGAGATCTGGCGGCCTATATGCATCAAAAAGATCTCCTTCTTCCCTGGTTTTCTCTGCTAGAGAATAGTCTGCTACCTGCGAAAACAGGTGGAGAGGATTTGGGAAAAGCCCGCACACGTGCCACGCAACTGTTCGCACGATTAGGGCTTGCCGGTTACGAAGCCCATTTGCCCCATGAAGTATCAGGAGGAATGCGGCAACGCTGTGCGCTGGTACGAACACTTATGTTTAAGCGGGATTTAATTTTGCTTGATGAGCCGCTTTCTGCGTTGGATGCTATAACACGAAAAAGCCTGCAATCACTTTTGCTTCTGCTGCAGAGCGAATTTGACAGAACCATGCTTATGATTACCCATGATGTGGATGAGGCTCTGCTTTTGGCTGACGATCTCTATTTGCTTAGCACGAAACCAATGGGAATTGTTGAAAAAATTGTACTCACTGGTGATAAACCCAGGCGTTTTGATAATCCTGAGTTGCTGGCTATGAAAGACAGAATTATGCGGAAGCTAACAGGAGATATCGAGCATGTCCCGTGCTAATCTTCTGGCTTTAGCGTTCCTGCTTTTGCTTTTTGGCTTGTGGGAGGCGGCCTGCCAAATCTTTACGATTCCGATTTTTATCCTGCCGCCGCCCTCTATTATTGTGATGACGGCCGTATTCCAGGCTCCGCTGATTCTGCCCCATGCGTTTATCACCGGCATGGAAATTATTTGCGGTATCGGTCTGGCTTTGGCTGTCGCTCTTCCTCTGGCCATGGGAATGTTTGCCTGGCCATGGCTGGAAAAGGCCCTTTCGCCCTTTCTTGTGGCTTCCCAGGCGATACCGGTTTTTGCCTTGGCACCTTTACTGGTTGTGTGGCTTGGATACGGGATGGCCGGTAAAATTTTAATGGCTGCAATTATTATTTTTTTCCCCATCACTGTTAGTCTTCTGGAAGGATTTAAGGGATGTGACCGTGAATATCGTGTTCTGTTTCGTCTTATGGGGGCTGGCTTCTGGCAGACCATGCGTTACCTCTACTGGCCCTGGGCGCTACCCCATTTTTTTGCAGGATTGCGAGTGGGAGTTACGGTGGCGACCATCGGAGCAGTGATCGGCGAGTGGGTTGGGGCACAAAAAGGTTTGGGCTATCTTATGATTCAGGCTAATGCCCGCTTAAAGGTCGATCTGGTTTTTGCTGTCATCCTGTGGTTGTCTCTTATGGGGCTGCTGCTCTGGTTTGGAGTGGGGTGGCTCGAAAAAAAGAGTATTCATTGGAAAAATGATCAACAATTTTCACAGTAGGATAATAGGTTATGAAAAAACAACTATCTGCAATTTGCCTTATCTGTACATTCCTTTTTTCTGCAAGTTCTGTTTCGGCAGAGAAGCTGACCTTGATGCTGGATTGGTTCCCAAACATTGACCATCTGCCCATCTACGTGGCGCAGGAGAAAGGTCTCTTTAAGGAAAAAGGGCTGGAGGTGGAGATTATCTCTCCCTCTGAAACTGCCGATGGTTTAAAACTTGCTGCTTCCGGTAATGTGGATATAGCTGTTTCATATGAGCCGCAGACCATTATTGCAGCTTCTGCTGGTCTTGAAATCAAGGTGGTGGGACGGCTGGTGGAGCATCCCCTGACCACCCTTCTTTTTCTAAAAAATGATGCAATCAAAACACCCAAAGATCTGGAAGGAAAGACGATCGGTTATACAGTTCCCGGACTTATGGATGTGATGCTCAAAGCCTTTATGTCCATTAACGGGGTGAAGAATTATGAGGCGATCAATGTTGGCTTTACCATTGTACCTGCTTTGGTTGCCGGTCATGTGGATGCTGTCATGGGGCCTTTTAAAACCTATGAAACAGTGACAATGGCTCATCAGAATCTTGAGGCTGACTATTTTGAACTCGAGAAATTTGGAATCCCTGATTATGAGGAGTTGATCTTTGTTAGCGGGGCAAAAAACCTTGCCGAGAAGGAAGCAGATATCAAATCTTTTATCCAGGCTGTTGAATCGGCAACTGCCTATATGCGTGAGCATCCAGAAGATGCATTAAAGACATATCTTGCAGCTCTGCCCGAAGCCGATGCTCGTATTGAGACCGATGCGTTTAAGCTGACTCTTCCATATTATGCAACTCCTGGTGGCTCGGATGCGGCGGCTTGGCAGCGATTTGCTGATTTTTCCCTTGAACATGGTTTGATTGAAAAACCGGTCAAAGCAACAGATCTGATTCATACCTGGTAGTCAGCGAATGAAGACGTATCATAGAGCGCTGACCATTGCCGGGTCAGATAGTGGTGGCGGGGCAGGTATTCAAGCGGATCTGAAAACATTTTCAGCTCTTGGCTGCTATGGGATGACGGTGATAACTGCCTTGACTGCGCAGAACACGGTCAGCGTGACAGGGATTCAAGCAGTGCCACCAGAGTTTATTGCCCTACAGATGGACGCTGTTATGACTGACATCGGTGCTGATGCTGTAAAGATCGGTATGCTCCATTCTCCTGAGGTGATACAAACTGTGGCCGAGTGTTTGCAGCAGTATGACTGTTCAAGCATTGTTCTGGACCCGGTGATGGTGACCAGAAATGGAGACAAACTTCTTCAGGACGATGCGGTTCAGGCCTTGAAAGAATATCTCTTTCCCATGGCCACCGTTATTACTCCAAATCTTGCAGAGGCTTCGATTCTGCTGGAAAGGGATGTAACAGAAATCTCACAGATGGAAGGCGCATGTCGGGATCTGGCGGACTTGGGTTGTGATCGGGTGTTCCTCAAAGGAGGCGCCCTTGACGGGATAAGCAGTATCGATCTGCTCTATGATCGCAAGTGTGACGAGATCCTGAAACTGGAAAGTCCTCGGATCGATACCCGAAACAGTCATGGTACAGGTTGTACCATTTCTTCTGCTATTGCTTCTTGTCTGGCTAAAGGCATGGAGTTATCTGCCGCAGTGCGTGATGCTAAGGCCTATATCGATGGAGCATTGCTAGGTGGGGCTGAAGTGAAGATCGGTGCTGGGCACGGCCCGGTGCACCATTTTCATAACTGGTGGACTGTTTGAATTTGTTGTAAGAAATAATTGACTTGGGGGTGCTGGGAAACTGGCTGAGAACAAACCCCTTGAACCTGATGCTTTTGTAATAAAGTCGTAGGGAAAGTTGCTGCTGGAACAAAAAAAAATCTTCATCTGCTTCGTTGCTGTATATTTTATATAATTACAACGTACTTTAGTACGCCGAAATGATATAAAATCTACGCGCCTCGCATATGAAGCTTTTTTCGATTGCAGCTAGATCGGAATGACTATGAAACACTTTCTGTGTTTAGTTTCGCTCATCTTTCCCTTTTTTATATGAAATATCCATACGTTAGTGCTACTATTTTGTGGCTGCTAATTCATTTTGAAATAAAAGAGGAACTCCATGGAAAGAGAAGAACAACTCCCCCGTAAAGAATCTATCACCCGTACTCCCTTTTCAGGTTCGAAAAAAGTATATGTGCCTGGAAAGATCCACGATATTCAGGTCGCAATGCGTGAAGTCAGCGTTGATGATGCGGCCATTAAAGGGCCTGGAGGTTGTGGCTCTGTTGTAACAATTTATGATACCAGCGGGCCGTACAGTGATCTGGCACTTGATATAGACGTACATAAAGGCTTGCCGCGTCTGCGTGAGAAATGGATCATGGAACGAGGTGATGTTGAGCAGTTAAAGGATCTGAGTTCTGAATTTGGCAAAGACAGGTTGTATAATTCGGATCTTGACCATTTACGCTTTAAGGATGTGAAACTGCCGCTGCGTGCAAAAAGTGGAAAAAACGTTACGCAACTGTATTATGCCAAACAGGGGATTATTACTCCTGAAATGGAATATGTGGCCATCCGCGAAAACCTGCGTATTGACGAGTTACAGGAAGAGTTGTCCCAGCATCCCGGCGAAAGTTTTGGTGCAGCCACTCCTGATTCACATATTACTCCTGAATTTGTTCGCGATGAGATTGCGCGGGGCAGAGCAGTGCTTCCCTGCAGCATCAACCATCCGGAAAGCGAGCCCATGATCATTGGCCGCAATTTTCTGGTGAAGATCAATGCCAATATCGGTAATTCTGCCATAACCTCTTCCATCGAGGAGGAAGTAGAAAAAATGGTGTGGGCCACCCGTTGGGGGGCAGACACGGTGATGGATCTATCCACCGGAAATAATATCCATGAAACCCGTGAATGGATTCTACGTAATTCGCCGGTTCCCATTGGTACTGTTCCCATCTATCAGGCCCTTGAAAAAGTTGATGGTAAAGCCGAAGAACTTACCTGGAATATGTTCCGGGACACGTTAGTTGAACAGTGTGAACAGGGCGTAAGTTATTTTACTATCCATGCGGGGCTTTTGCTCCGTCATGTTCCCCTGACTGTCACCCGTACCACCGGAATCGTCAGTCGTGGAGGTGCTATTCTTGCCAAGTGGTGCCTTACTCACCATAAAGAGAATTTTCTCTTTACCCATTTTGAAGATATTTGTGAACTGCTGAAACAGTATGATGTGGGTATTTCTTTAGGTGATGGTTTGCGTCCCGGCTGTTTACAGGATGCCAATGATGCAGCACAATTTGGAGAACTTGAGGCACTGGGAGTGTTAACAAAAATTGCTGCAAAACATGATGTACAGACCTTTATTGAAGGGCCTGGCCATGTGCCCATGCATATGATTAAGGCCAATATGGACAAGCAGCTGGAAGAATGCGGAGAGGCACCATTTTACACACTGGGTCCTCTGGTTACCGATATTGCTCCAGGTTACGATCATATTACCAGTGCCATTGGTGGTGCCATGATCGGTTGGTACGGAACAGCTATGCTCTGTTATGTGACACCCAAGGAACATCTTGGTCTTCCTGACCGTGAAGATGTTCGGGAAGGTGTGGTGACCTATAAACTGGCTGCCCATGCAGCAGATCTTGCCAAAGGGCATCCTGGCACACAGTATCGTGATAACGCCTTATCCCGTGCCCGTTTTGAATTTCGATGGCAGGATCAGTTCAATCTTGCCCTTGATCCTGAAAAAGCCATTGAATTCCACGATAAAACGCTTCCTCATTCGAATGCCAAGGTTGCGCACTTCTGCTCCATGTGCGGACCGAAATTCTGTTCCATGAAAATCTCCCATGAAGTTCGGGAGTATGTGAAGAATCTGAAAAATGGAGAAGACACAGCCGTTGGCAAAGGCATGAAAGAGAAGGCCGGGGAGTTTAACAAGTCCGGTTTTCTTGATTTCTCAGGCTAATTGAAAGGTATCTTCCAGCGATAACTTGTCAGGTATCCTGGGCTGAAGAATCAGCTGTTTTTTCGGGAAAGTTCCTTTTTGGTCTTACGATTGGGACGAATCCAGCGTGGATATTACTTTCTTAGTTATTTGCGTACGCTGCATTTGATGTTCTTGCGATGCCTGAAAACCTCCGTTTTGACGAGGTTTTCCGTGGTCAGAAGCGTAACCACCATAGAGGTGTTGTTCTTTATGTCGCTGTTTTTATTCAGTTAATAATATTTTTTTTAAACGCGATAATTTAGTTTGACATGATTGGAAAGTATCTATATGGTTGTTTCCCTCATCTTGTCAGATTTGAAAGAAACATTCTTCTTATTGACAAGGTGGAGGAAACTGATAGGCATTGGTGGTAATAATGACTATTAATATTTATATCAAATACGGAGTTCCACATGGCTACAAAATCTTCCCATCTACTGGCAACCATTAAAGCTAAACTCATTTTTATCGCTGTCCTTTTTGTTCTGGCAATGGTTGCCATGGAGACTTTTTCCTCCTATTCTCAGCGTACCCTTGACCAGGCCAGCGCAGAGGATGTGCTGCGCGGGAAACAGCTCGACACTCTCACCAGTCTCGATTTTGCTTTTCTCCACTTCACTTTGGCTGGCATGGACGCCATAATTGACAAAGGTGACGGGAACATCGGCACTGAGGTTAGGAACGAGGTTGATACCGCAATCAAGCACATCAACAACACCTTACCGATGGTTCAGGAATTGGCAGACACCGCAGAAGAAAAACGGTTGGCGGGAACCATCGTCCAGGCATACAGCAAACTGAAACAGGCGATTCACAAGGATCTCTTCAAAGCTATTCAAGATCTGGCCGGGGATGAGGTTTTTGCCGAGTTGGATGATCGTATTGACAGTCTGTTTGAAAAAATCAATGCTGCTTTGGCACAGACAAAGGCATCAGTTGCTGAGGAAAAGCTTGAGGCAAAAGAAAATCTGCAAAAGACCATAGACTCCCTTACCGTCTTCAGGAGAATTTTTATTCTCATAATATTATTAGTTTCCGGAGGAGTGATCTGGTTTACAGCCCGCACCATTCTTTCGCCCATTCATCTCACCAGTGCTATGATCAGAGATATTGCACAAGGTGAAGGTGACCTGACCCAAAGGCTTTCGGTCAGTGGTGATGAAATTGGAGAGTTGTCTCGGTGGTTCAATACTTTTGTGGAGAAACTGCAAGACGTCATAGGACAAGTTAAGACCAATATCACTATCATCAATAGTTCATCTGATGAACTTACCACAGTGGCCGGGGAATTGTCTACAGGGTCTGAAGATGCCAGTAGTCGTTCCACCACTGTTGCAGCTGCAGCCGAAGAAATGAGTGCAAATATGAATGCTGTGGCAGCAGCCAGTGAACAGGCGTCTGTCAACATCAATATGGTGGCTTCTGCCACGGAAGAGATGAGTGCCACAGTTAATGAGATTGCAGGTAACACAGCCAAGGCAAAGACAATTACTGAAAAAGCCGTCAGTAGTACGGACAGAGCCTCCAGTCGGGTTGATAAACTTGGCAGTGCAGCAAGAGAAATCAGCAAAGTGACCGAGGTAATAACTGAAATTTCAGAGCAGACTAACCTCCTTGCTTTGAATGCAACTATTGAGGCGGCCCGGGCAGGAGATGCAGGTAAAGGATTTGCTGTTGTTGCAAATGAGATCAAGGAACTGGCCAAGCAGACAGCTGAGGCCACCCAGGAAATTAAGGCAAAAATTGAAGATATTCAGTCTTCAACGGATCTCACAGTCGCAGAAATAAAAGAAATTAGTACAATCATCAATGATGTTAATGAAATCGTGACCACTATCGCCTCTGCAGTGGAAGAGCAGTCTGCCTCCACCAATGAAATAACCAGTAATGTGGCTCAGGCTGCTCAGGGCATTGCCGAAGTTAATGAAAATGTGGCCCAGAGCTCTTCTGTATCTGGCGAAATAGCCGGTGAAATCGCAGAAGTGAGTGAGGTTGCTTCGCAGATTTCAAAAAACAGTACCAACGTAAACGGTCAGTCCGCTGACCTTTCCAAGTTGGCCGGACAATTAAACGAGCTGGTGAGTCAGTTTCGGGTTTGATCCATCAGATCGCTCTGACCATTAGCCGGGTTTAAAAGATGTAACTTTGAATAGGGTGAAATGGTATTTTACTGATTTGTACTCAGTCGAATACCGTTTCCTTCTATTTTAATAATCGTTCAGTTGAGAATCCACGCCCCCCCCCATAAGTGTAATGTTCGCTTACACTCTTCTTCAAGTGTTAGATCAAATGTGAGTAACGGCAGCCATAAAGAGTTCAGGCTTATCGCTCGTCATCGGCTTGTATTATTATACGGAAAAGATTCGTCCGCAATTTGGCCAGGAATGCAATTCTGTCGTCAATAACTGTTGCATGCTTTACAGACTTTTTTCAGCCATTGAACGTTCCAGACGGCGGGCAAGCAGTGAAACGGTAAAGCAGAGTAGAAAATACATAAGAGAGATGGTCAGCCAGACTTCATTGGTCCGCTGGGTTGAAGACATAACCTGCATTCCCTGGAAGGTGAGCTCCTGAATGGAAATGATGGAGACAATGGAAGAATATTTGATGGTGTTGATAAACTCATTGGTCAAGGGGGGCAGGACACGTCTGGTAGCCTGTGGCAGTATTATAAGGCGCATCTGCTGTAACCATGTAAGGCCAAGCGCTGCTGAAGCTTCCCACTGTTCATTGTCTATGGATTGAATACCAGCTCGAACGATCTCGGCAATATAGGCTCCCTGAAAGAGGGCTATCGTGAGAACTCCTGAAATAAAAGAAGCAAAGAGTGCTGGCGGGGCGATGGTAAAACTTAAGCATTGGGCAACCAGTCCTGTTTGATTGCGGATAAATTCATCCACGCCAAGCAAAAGCATTAGTTGGTCAGAGATAAAAAAATAAAAAATAAAGACCAGCACCAGAGGAGGGATATTGCGGATGAGCTCAACGTAGCTGCGTCCTAGCATGCGAAACAGAAGGCGCTTTCTGGTTCGTAAAATCCCCACCACCACCCCGATCATGGTGGCAAAGAGTGTTGCCCAGATACTGAGACGGATGGTGGTGAAAAAACCGTCGAGCAGGATATTTGTCACCCAGCGTTTTTTTTCATCATCCCAACGAAGCAGATAGTTGGGGATAACGCTCCAATCCCAATGGTAATGCAGGCCAACACTCAATCTGTAGATGATATAAGCCAGGAAAGACAGAAGAGCAGCCGTCACGACACTGTCGAGAAGCGTACTGCTCTTTTTTATGAGGTAAACACCTGTCATACGTTTATTCTGGGGTTCTTATCAGTTGTCTTACTCAACCAGATGAGACCACTCCTTGGTGCCAAACCAGTAATGATGACGCTCTTCCAGCCACCCTTCGTGGCTGACAATGGTGATCCAGTTATTAAAAAAGGTGAGTGTGTCGAAATCTCCTTTACGCACGGCGAATCCGATGGGTTCTTTGGTGAAATCAGACTTGAGAGGCAGGAACATGGTGTCTGAGTATTGGAGAGCCTCGTAAGCAGGCCTTGGAGAGGATCCCACAACTGCAGCTACGTTTCCATTACGCAATTCCTGATAGGCCTGTGCTTCATCGTCAAAGAGACGTAATTTGGCATTTGGTATATACTTTTTTACTGCTGTAACAGCTGACGTTCCCAGTTTACAGGCGATTTCTACATTCTTTTTATTGAAATCGGCCAGGGTTGAAAATCCTGCAGCTTTTTCCTTATGGGCCACAATTGCCATACCGGAATAATCGTAAGGAATGCTGAAGTTTACTTTCAGGGCACGTTTGGTCTGGATTCCCATGCCGCCAATAACCACATCAAATTTCCCGGTGAGCAGTGCAGGGATAATCCCAGCCCATTTGGTGGGAACAAATTCTACCTTTACTCCCATATCCGCCGCAAGTCGTCTGGCGACATCAATCTCAAACCCAACAAGTTCGCCTTTTTTATCTTTCATGGCCCAGGGAAGAAATGTATCCATCCCCACCCGCAGAACACCACGGCGCATAACCTGATCGATTGTTGATTCTGCGACCAGTTGTTTTTGCAGTTTCCCAGCCATGACAGGCAATGCTGTCAGCAGCAGTGTTGTGATGAGCCCAACAGTCAGTAGAACCCTGCTCAGTGTTTTCATGCTTTACCTCTTTTTATGTGTTGGTGGATCTGTAATAAGTGCGTTGTATCACGAAGGATATGAGCATTCCTCATTTTCGTGATCAGCTAAGCATATCTTATAGCATTGAAATCAAAAAGACAAATCCGATCTGTACGGTGATGCCATACGTTTTTCAAGACAGGAAACCAGAAGTGACAGTGTTATTGTGATGAGAAGATACATAAGGGCCACGGTGAACCAGAGCTCAAAGGTAAGAAATGTTTCGGAAATCAAGGCCTGGGTCACCATGGTAAGATCATACACGGCAATGGTACTGACCAGTGCCGAATCTTTTATTAATGAAATGGCCTGGCTTGCCAGAGGCGGCAACACACGGCGTACTGCCTGGGGGATAACAATTAATCGGTAGGCATGTTTATAGCTGAGTCCCAGACTGTGGCACGCTTCCCATTGACCTTTCTCCACGGACACAATTCCTGAACGAAAAATTTCTGAAGCGTAAGCACCCTCAAAAAGGCTGAGCGCTAATACCGCTGCCCAAAATCTGTCCAGTCCAAGAATGGGCCCCATAACAAAATAGAGGAAAAAAAGCTGAATCAGCAGGGGGGTATTGCGACTTATTTCAAGGTACAGTCGGGAGACAACTTTTGCGGGAACAGAGTTTGATAGCCTTAATAGTGCTGTGATTAGGCCAATGGAAGAGGCACACAGTAGACTGATTATAGATATTTTCGCTGTAACTCCAAGGCCATAGAGCAGGGGCCCTGGGGCGAAACCATTTTCGTCCCAACTGTAGAGATAGCGAGGTATTTGATACCATTGCCAGTTGTATCCCATATCCTCAACTGAACGATCAAAAAACCAGAAAATGAGGGCAAGGAGTAGCAGGAATTGAGCAATATCAAAGAAGGGAGATCGCAGGAGCCGCTGGTAAGAACGCCCTTTCTTTTTATTTTTGTGCATGGTTCTGCCTGTTACAAGTGTTGAGGCTATTCACGAGCTTCTTTAATCATTCGTATGATTGAGTGTAACCAGAGGAGCATGACAAGGAATAAACCAACATAAGATGCGTAATCGCGGTGGCTTTTGTGTTCGTGATATTCTATGACCGTGATGCGGTTGTGCTGGTCAAATATACCCCTGATAGACACAATTCCCGTCTGTATTGCAGGGGGATTGTTTAGCGGAAGCGCTTTAGCTGCGTACGAATCAATGCTTTGCGTCTGCGTCGTATAGTTTCCCCGGTCTATCTCTACTGTTTTGCCTGCTTGTTCCCATTTGTTGAGAATTGTTTTACTGTAATGCACATCAGCGTTATATGCAGCTTTGATGAAGGAAAAGGGGCTTATTATATAGAACATCAGGGCAAAAGCCAGGCAGATTGTCTTCTTTGTATTCGGTTTTTGCAGGAACAGCTCACCCTTTACTGCCTGTGGCCAGCAGACAACAAGTGCGATGCAACCCATGGCGATAAGAAGATACGTGAATGAATGTTCCGGCCAGAAGAGAGCAAAGTTTGTGGTGTGCCAGGAAAAGGGGAGCAGGAAGTTTACGCCATTCCCCCACTTGATCTGGCAGGCATCGAGCAGAAGGTGGAGCAGGCTGTTAAGCGAAAGGATGAGAAATATAAATCCTGTTTTACGTGTGAGAAGAGCAAAGGCCAGCGACAGGATGCAGCAGGAGAAAAGGCTGGCCTGAAAAATAGCATATAACCTCAGGTTAACGGGGTCAACTGCCGGAATCAGGCGGAGTATCCGTTGCAAAATCCATGGGATATCAGGGATGATGCAGCCCAGTACAATCCATTGTAACGGGGCTGTGGGAAGTCCGAGTTTTGTGAGTGGCGTTTGCAGTCCGATGTGAGCCAGGGTATTTGGCATGTATGTCTCTTAAAAAAAATATCTGATTACCACCCAAACTCAGGTAATCACAATGACGGTTGCTCCGTAGACCGCAGGCTTACAGTCACTCATCGACAAACGTCCACGCGACTGCGTCGCTGCGGAATTGTTTGTCGATAAGTCACTGCAACCCTTGCTACCAGCTATAATGGAGAGTCGTCAATATTGTGAACCTGAGTTTGGGTGGTAATCAGGAAGAATTATGTATATCCTACAGGTATCATGATGAGAAGTTACTCTTTTTTTTTACCATTGTCATGCCATCTATTGCTGTTGCAGTGGCCGGTTTTAAGGTCTTTTAGACTGATACTGTAGATCGTTGTTGATATGGCTGACGTTTGTGGTAGCATCTTGTCTGGCTGAGAGTAGTAGAAGGGTACTGGTATTCAGAGATTTTCTTCAAAAAGCGGGCATATACAGTCTGCAAAACAACGTTGAGTACAAACCGATTAACATGTCTGACGAAAAACCATTTGAGCAGCAGATGCAGCAGCAGTTGAAGGCTGGTAATGAACCGGCATGGCGTCGTTATGCGCTGCTCACAATCGGTAAGCCATTGCCGGGTGCGCTGTTGCGTTACGAACTTATAACCGGTTTGCTGTGTAACTTTCCCGGGATGCTGGGCTATTGGCTGCGTCAAAAACTCTACCGCTACATTCTTGGATCTTCAGGGAAGAGTTTTATCATTGGCCGCAATGTCACCATCCGTGGCGGTATGAAAATAGAAATTGGCAGCCATGTGTCCATCGACGATAACGTTGTTATTGATGCCCGGGGCGAAAAAGGCTCAATCAAGATTGCCAGTGGAACACTTATTTCACGCAATACCATTCTGCGTGCACGCAATGCGTCGATAACGGTGGGCGAGGGCAGTGATATTGGTGCAAACTGCATTCTCGCCACCGACAGCAGGCTCGAAGTTGGAAAAGATGTACTGATCGCAGCGTATTCATATCTGTGTGCCGGGGGCAATCATGCTTATGATCGAATTGATATTCCAATCATTCGGCAGGGATTTGTTTCCAAAGGTGGTGTTGTGGTTGAGGATGATGTGTGGATTGGATCACACACCATGATTATGGATGGCGTGCGCATTGGCAAGGGATCGATTATCGGTACGCATTCGATGGTGAATAAAGACCTTCCCGAGGGATCAATTGCTTTTGGTCAACCAGCCACGCGACAGGGCAGCCGTACAACCTATCCAGATGGAAAAAACAATGACTGACCGCTCGCCGGAATATCAAAAAGGTTTGCAGTTTTTGGCTCGTAAGGGCATGAAGCCACTTACGCAGGATATAGTTACTGCAGAGTCACCGTTTCTAAGTATTGCCTTTAATGCGAAAGAATTATGTGCTCGATGCGGCAGTTGTACAGGAGTTTGTCCAACAGGTGCTATTTGGGTTGGTGAAGATTTTTACCCGGAGCTGGACCCGGAAAAATGTGTTGCCTGCGGTTTATGCAAAGAGGTGTGTCCCGGTGGGAACGTGCAATACGCTGATCTTGCAGAGCAGGTGTTTGGCCAACGTTTTATCGACAAAGGTTTTGATGGCTGGGTGGAAAGCAGTTATGTCGGTTACAGCACCGATGAAACAATTCGCAAAGGCGGTGCTGGTGGAGGTGTTGTTACCGGACTGCTGTACCATTTATTAAAAACAGGGCAGGTGGATGGATGTCTCGTCACCCGCATGAACCACGAAAAACCCTGGCTCGGTGAACCCTTTATTGCGACCAGTTACGAAGAGCTTTGCGAAAGTCAGGGATCCCGTTATTCCATTATACCCATCAATGCCTTGTGGGCAGAGTTGCGGGAGCGTCCGGGTAAATTTGCTGCGGCAATTCTGCCCTGCCAGACGCATGCATTTCGTAAATTGCAGAGAGAGGATCCGGAGCTCGCAGCAAAAATCACAATCATCATTGGATTGTATTGTGGTGGCTCGCTGGAGCCGGATCTTACCACCGAGATGTTGTTGGTTCGTGGCTTGAAACGATCAGACATTACGAATTTTAAGTTCCGGGGCGGTGACTGGCCCGGGCAAATGCAAGCAGTGCTTAAAGATGGGCGGGTGAAGCCGCTTCATTACTCCAATTACAAAGATGGTGCCTATAACTATTTCACATCACTGTATATGCCGGAGCGCTGCCAGACCTGTCTCGATGGTTCCAATGAGTTTGCAGATATATCGGTAAGTGATGCGTGGACAAGGGATGAGAATGGCGAATACAAATTTAAAGAACACTCTCGTCTTTTGATTCGAACCAGCACCGGTACAAAGCTGGTAGAGAGTGCGATTGAGGCGAATGACCTGATTGTTCATGATGTCACCAGTGATCCCAGTTATAAGACTCACAAAATGCAGACCCGTCGAAAAGGTTCACTTGTACCGATTCGTGTGGCTCGTTGGAAACGTGCGGGGCGAAAGGTCCCCGTCTATGACCGGCAAGTGCCGGATGATGTAACCACAAAAGAACGAATCACTGAGCGGTTGTCATCAGCCATGCTGCGTGCCGGAAAATTCAAACCTTTCCGTATTCTGTTTATGGGGTTTCTTACCTCCAAACTTGCCGTTCCGTTAATCAACATCCGCATGTATCTCAAGAAACGAAAGTATAAGAAACGGAGTGCGGCGAAGGCAAAGATTTCATAACGTTTTTCATATTATTATTTTAGCCCGGGAAATGACGTATGCAATTCAGGAAATTTTCACAGTTTTTACTGGTAACGAGTGTTGTTTTCTTTCCGTTTAGAGCTCAGGCAGCGGATTGCCTTGGCCAGTGGCAGGTTCTACCTCGCCACTATGCGGGCCGTGGGGCACCGTGCCAAAGCCTTGGTCTTGATTCTCATCGTGGTGTGTGCCAACCCGGTAATATCTATGAGACGCTCTGTGATGATACCAGTAAAAATAGGTACAAAACATGTCAGGGCCCAAGGGTTTGCAATAGTGAAGGTTATCCACAGCCTCCTGTCCCACAGTTTGATTGTACCACATGGGATTTTAAGACGAACAGACCATGCCCTCCGGGATATGTGAACAGTGACTGCAAGAGTGGTTGTCAGTCCGTCGTCCCTCCGCAGAATAATTGCACAAGCTGGGATTATCTGTACAACCAGCCATGTCCTCCAGGTTTTATAAATCGTGACTGCCAAGGGAATTGCGAACCAATACAGTAGGTAACCTTTGAATGCGCATGTTTTTTCTCGTTGTGTAGATAGGCCCCTGACAGGCCAACGATCATCAGTCTCAAGGAAGTAGTTGATGAGGTATCGATCAGACATTGATGGCATGAGATGCCTTGCTGTTGTGAGTGTGATTCTGTTTCACCTCAACGAGAAGATCGTGCCAGGTGGTTTTACCGGAGTTGATATCTTTTTTGTGATTTCCGGTTTTCTCATTACCCGTATTATTGTTGATGGTCTGCGTAGTGGTGACTTTTCAATGTCACGCTTTTATGCCCGCCGCGTAAGACGCATTTTTCCTGCCCTTTTTACCGTTTTGCTTTTCTCCACTTTGCTGGCAGTGGTGGCCTTTGAACCAGAGGCCTATGAACAATTTTTTGAAGAATTGCCCTACGCAGTGTTTCAGGCATCGAACTTTCTGTTTGTGCAGCAGGTTGGCTACTTTGAGGCGGCCAATGAAACATCCCCTCTTCTTCATACCTGGTCGCTCGGGGTGGAGGAACAGTTTTATCTTATATGGCCCTTGCTGCTTATGGCAGTTTTTCGATTCTGGGAAAAAAAAGTGGCACATATTCTGTTTGGCCTTGCACTGTTCTCTTTTGCTTATGGCCAATATCTTTGCTTCAGCTCCCCCAAAGTTGCTTTTTATATGCTGCACTCAAGGGCTTGGGAACTGGCTCTTGGGGGGTTGCTGGTTGTGGCCAATCTCCCTGAGATTAAATCGAAGGCATTGAATAATATATTGGCTGCCCTGGGACTTGCTCTGGTGCTTACTGGTTTTACATTCATTGACAGTGCAACACTGTTTCCGGGAGTCCCTGCCCTGTTGCCGGTTCTTGGTACAGTCCTGATGCTGTACAGTGGACAATCTGGAGATAGTTTTCTGTTCAGGATATTGTCATGGAAGCTTTTTGTGGCGATTGGCGTGATATCCTACTCTCTCTATTTGTGGCACTGGCCTCTTATTGTCTTTGTAAAAACAATCACTGGTTCTGAAATCACTTTCGCATTGGGCTGTGGAATCTTTCTGGCCAGTCTGCTGATGGCGACTCTCTCTTACTATGTGGTGGAGCAACCGCTCAGGTACGGTTCGTTGCCGCAATGGCCTGTCCGTCTTCTTGGAACAGTCGGTTCTATGAACAGACATTCTTACAGAGTTGCGAAATATTTTTCTCTCTGCGTTCTTTTGCCGATTTTTCTAAGCTTGCTATTTGTCACCAGTGTTTCGCTGGAGGAAAATAAGGTGGTTACCACCATCCGCATGGATGTGGAGTTGCTGGAAAGTGCAAATGATCCTTTCAATGAGGAGATTTCGGTCTATTGGCGGGATAGAAAGTCACATTTTCTAGCAGAAAACTCTTTTTCCTTCACCTATGATAATGAGAATAGAGTGTCTGGAAATCACTATCAGTTTACTTTTAAGCTTCCCGATATCTCCACATTAAAGAGTATTCGGCTGGACCCGTTAATCAGCGAAGGTAAGGTGAATATTTCAAATATTGTGGTGTCCAGTGGTTTCTTTAAAATAGCGCACCATATTAATATTGAAAAATTATTTGGCGGTATCGACAGATCGTCTTCAGATGTAAAAGCAATGGGCTTTGAGGATGGACTGCTTGTGGAAAGCGGTGGTACTGATCCTTATTTTATTCTCTTTAGTCCTTCACCTGTCAACCCGTTTGATTTCACATTGCTCTTTGGATTTTTTATCTTTCTGCTTTTGGTACTTGGGACTTATGTCTCTTTTTTGCAAAAAAATAATACGAACAGAGCAGTTTTGTCAGGAGGTGTAATCACTATTTTACTGACACTGCTGCTTGCGGTGAGGCTGCAATATTCCAACTATTCACAGTGGCGCTTGGCAGAAGAAAAGAATACCGAATTTTTGCTGTCTGCAACTGCCATGACGGAAATGGCACAGTTTTCCGAATCCATGGGGAGCAATGTCGTTCTACTGGGGGATTCCCACGCTGGTTATTATGCGCTTCCGGTGCAAAAATGGAGTAAGAAGAATGGTTATAGTTTTGGGGTATTTGCACAACCTGCCTGTCCACCTCTTTTCTACCACGGTATCGGTTCAGAAGGGCAGGAGGCCCTGAATGATACATATCAGATCTGCACCAAACTTAACAATCAGTATATCGATGAAATCTTACAGAATCCTGAAACAAAATTTGTTTTTATTTCCATACGACAGGGTTTTTATTTTGCAAAGCCGTCCATGTTTTTCAATAAGAAAGGAAGGCAGTTGATAAATGAATCGAGGACGGCAGAAGATATCTTGAAAGAGTCATTTGCAAATACGATTCGTGCATTGCAGGATGGTGGTAAAAAAGTGGTGATTCTCGGGCAAACTCCTGTTTTGAAAGAGTCGCCCAAAAAATGTTTGAGTCGTAAAGTAACCCTGCTCTCTTTACCTTACCGAGAGACTGATTCTTGTGATATGGATAAGGTGTTCAGTGATAACAGACTGCTTACAGGTAAAGAGTTTTTCCAGCAGTTGGACAGCTATTTTGATCTGGTACATTATTTCAATACGAGTCATTATATCCAGTCAATATTTGGAGAAGATAAAACAATACTTTACTATGATGACAATCATTTAAGTCATCAGGGATCCCTTTACATTAGTCCGTATCTCGAAGATGAATTGATCCGTTTTAGTGTGTCCGCAGAGAATGCAAAATCTCAAATATAATGGACTCACTTACAAAGTGAGCCATTGCTAACCCTGCTCAAGGAGTTGGTGCTACTCTGCCAACAGTTGCTCAATGTCTGCAACCAGCTGTTTGTATTTCATATATCCCTGTCTTTTTTTGAAAATATTACCTTTTTTGTCAATTACAAAACTCGCTGGAATCCCCACAATAGGACCAAAGTCAGCCTGCACCTGTTGGGTGGCCATGGCGATTGGATAGTTCACTTTCATTTTATCCATAAACGCTAAGACGGGTTTCTCACCACCTTTATCCACGGAAATACCTATAATCTGAAAGTCCTGATCCTTGTAGAGGTCGGTGAGCTCAATAAAATCCTGAGTTTCCCTGCGACAAACAGGACACCAAGTTGCCCAGAAGTTAACGATGAGCACTTTTCCTTTGTAGTCCTCACTGTTGATTGGTTCTGAGTTCTTTACTCCTTGTAATTGAAATGCTGGCATTGCTTGCTGTTCTGCCTGTACCTTAAGAGCACCCGTTAGAAGCGAACAGAGTATAAATAGTGGGATAATTATATAATGGTATCTTGAAAATCGATATGGCATTGGCATAAGCTTCTCTCTGGTTCAGGGTGGTGGGAACTCAACTGTTCTTTACATTCTTTATATCACGGATAGCTCTGATGCGACCAGCTTTTTTAGGAGTGTATTGACGTTCAGGATCACAATTGTCATCCATTTCCCAGGCTCCTACACGTCCCTTGTCGTCAGGCTCATCTGACCAGTAGCTTCCTTCACTTTTTAATGTACAGTTGCCATTTTCGTGGAGATCAACAGTAAGGTGAAGATCATAGAGTTCGTTTACAGTGGGTAGGCGCCAGTCTGTATATCCTCCCAGGTTGAGGGTTTTAATATACTCATTTGCTTTTTCCAGTGTTTTGAGCTTTGGACTTGTTCCCTGTTGCCATATTTGTCCTGTTTTCACGTCCTGGCAAGTACCGTTGCCCAGATCAAGTAACCGCCCATCAATGTCTTGCTGGCTTGCAACGTTTTCTGTTGCCAATAGAGATGTTTGGCTTGTCATGGTAATAAGCAATATTCCTGCTAGCATAAGTAGTTTTTTCATTTTGAATTCTCCTGAATAGGTGAGTAAGTACTTGTTTGTGTAGTCAGTGCCATTTGCTTTACGCTTTTATTTTGTTGCTGATCCTCTTAAAATCGCTTTCAAAATCATTACACAGTCAGCCAGCCCCTTTTGTCCTTTTGATACTCGTGACATCATGATCCCTCCTTCGATGGTTGCGACTACGGTGGTGGCCAGTGCAGGTATGGGGATATCGTTTTTAAAGGAGCCATCAATCTGTCCCTCTAGTAAGTGCTGCTCAATTTTAGTCGTCCACTGGTCAAAGACATCTTGAATGATTTTTCCGAATGTAGAGTTGCCATCAGTCATTTCAAGGGCCGTGTTGCCAAAAAGGCAACCGCCGACAAAGTTTTGTTTTTGTAATAATTGTAACAGCATTTCGCATGAGTTAATGATCTTGTCGATGGGGTTCTCTCCTTGGAAAGAATCGCTTAGGAAACCATTGAACTCTTCTTGTGCATCAAGCAAAACTGCCAGTCCCAGTTCTTCTTTGCTGGCAAAGTGATAGTAAAGATTTCCCTTCTTGACTCCAGTGGCTTTAATAATGGTGTTGATGCTGGTGTTGCTGAAGCCTTGGGTAGTAAAGAGGTGTCTTGTTATTTTTAAGATATGAGCCCGAGTAGCTTGCCCTTTGCTTTTTGCCGCCATATATTGGTTCCTTGGAGCGTTACGTATAAGGTTATGCGTGGGTGCTAGTCCCGTTACGGTTAAAACTGACCGTTTGGTACAAAGAGAGTACAAAGTCCAGGAGTCGGTGTCAATGGAAAAACTACCGAACGTTCGGTACAATTATTCGCTGGTAAAGAATCGGGCGTGGTTCACCGATAAGTAGTGCAGTAGAAATCCATTTAACAGAGATCATTGTTTATATGCAGGATCACAGAAGGGAGATACCATGAGCATCACTCCAGCATTTTCTTCAACAGTAGCTGATATCCAGATTACAGGCGCTGCTGATAACTTCCTTGGTAATCTAAATAGTGCCACGGAAGTTACAGCATCAACTGAACCTACTGTTTCTCAGGAAACTCAGGCGGAGCAGATTTCATTTGAAGATATTCTAAGTGATTTTTTGCCAGCGGGTACAGGTGAGGAGATAAACGAGGAACAACTTTTTTCAGCAATTATTGCTGAGCGTCTTGAAACCCTGAAAGGCAGTGAGGGGCTGGCAAGCTATCAGGAATCTCTTGAAAAACACCTCTCGGCAATGGAGTATGCCAATGGTTATGTGCCTGTGGAAGATGCATCTCGGGCTGCCTTGAACGACATGGTTGAACAGGGTGTGCTTTCTCTGGAGGAAGCGGAAAGTATCCATGCGCAATCTTTTCAGGCTGCACAACTGGATGATAATAAAAATGCCCTGTATGATTCTTTAGGTTCCACCATGGCTGTTACCATGGTGGAGCTTGCTCTGGAATCTTCTACGCAGATGCTTGCTGCATTTGATGCCGGTGAGCAGGATGCAGGGAAAATGTCTCTTGCTTATCAACAGGATTCTGGAATAAGTGCGGCAGCTGCTACAAGGGTAGGGGCAGGGCAATCTGCAACTGCTTCCATTGGCGATGGTTTTCTCTTTAAACCGATATCCGAAGGTGATGGCAATCTGGTAGTATTGCTGCCTTCTTCCATGTCTGGAGACATTAGTGAGCTGACAATTCGTGACAGTAGTGGCCAGATTTTAGATCAGGGTCGTGATTTGGGTGATTATGATGATGGTCGTCCTCTTTTTCGCTTTTCCTCTCCCGGCGGATCTTACCCTGATAACATTACTGTGACAGCATTACTGTCCAATGGTGGGGAGTATAGTTATGAAGTGGCATCTCCGAGCCAGCGTTACGAATAAACTGCCATTCGACCTGTAATTGGCTCAAGGCAACATTTTACTCACGTAAAGGTCGGCCCTGTCGCAGTCACCGCTTGTTGTTAACTGGTAACTGGTGTCACTGGTGACGTGATGGAGAAAGATGTCGTTACGTTTTCCCTCTGTGGTGCTGGTAATCCACTGGGAATTATTTGACCAGAGTTGATTATCGAAGCGCCTACCAGCGGGCGCATGAATCTTACCTGCTTTTTTCAAATCCTTCCATCGAAACAGGTGCAGTATACGGTGCTTCGGGCCATTTACAGTAATTCTATTTCCGTCAGGAGAGAGGCTGGCTGAGCATCCCCTGGACAGTGTTCGATGCGAATCGGTTTTCAGGTCAAATATCCGCACCTTGAAGCCGGTAAGTGTTTTTACTGTTGCTGCCAGTCGTCGACCATCTTCTGCTATATCAACCTCATAGAAGGTACCATCTTTAAGCAATGTCCTGACTTTTCCGTTTCTGATATCCACGCGGCGCAGCAGATTGTTATCTGTAAATAATACAGAGCGGCCATCTGGATCAAAACATAATGCCTTTGCCTTGCCTGCTGTTGCAAGCTGTTTGATCTTGCCGTTTTTTGTCGTTATAAGCAGAATTTTATTACCGTGTATAAAGGCGATCTGTTTTCCGTCGGGTGACCAGCGAGGATTGCTTCCGTAATCGACAAGATGTTGCTCAGAGTGCTTACCCACTTGCATCAGGTATATCCCGTCAGCCCTCTGGAACACAACCTTGCCGGTCAGTTTGTCAAGAGGTGCTGTCTTGCTATTTACCGGTTGGGCTGTTGCGGCAGACCAGAAGAAAAAACAAAAGACCAGCAACAGAATACAGATGTTGATAAATCTACTCTCTTGTAAAGGGCTGGAGTATGATTGCATATGTGTATCCGGAATGGGTGAAGATAAGCTCATCTGAGCGATAATATAAGTCTGTTGTTTGTGGTAGCCGTCCTTTGTAAGATACTCAATTGGTGCAATAACACAAAGTATAAGCATCACGATGCCGCTCCCTCTATTCATAAAATATATAATCATCATTGGCGCTCTAGCTGCTTTTGTTATATACACAGAAAGATAGATCCCTAGATTGCCAATCTCTTTACCCCTCTGTTTCCCCATGAAAAAAATATCCGTCACCTTGTTATTGATCCTACTGCTGGCGGGGGCTTATTATGTACCGAAAAATATCGCTGTATTGGACAAACAGATCAGCTCACGTTTTCAAGGAAAACGCTGGGAGTTACCAGCCAGGATATATGGCCGGCCATTAGAATTATATGTGGGCAAGGAACTCCAGAAGGAACATTTACAACAGGAACTCAGTTTGCTGCAATACAAGCAGACAGAGGAGCTGGAGAAGCCGGGTGCATACCATAATAATGGAAATGTATTCACTATCCATAGTCGGAATGTTCATTCTCCGGGGAGTATGCAAGCTGCCGCCATCGTAGAATTAACCCTAGAAAACAATACCATCACATCCCTCACTGATCAGCAGTCTCAACAGCAACTCGGTCTGTTTCAACTAGAACCGCTACTGTTTGCCTCAATTTATCCGGGAGACAATGAAGACCGTCTCCTCATTCAGTTGAAGGACACTCCGGTTCTGCTCACACAGACGCTACTGCTTATTGAGGACAAGCAGTTTTATCACCACCTTGGAGTACGTCCCCTTGCTATTTTTCGTGCCCTGCTGGCCAATTTGAAAGCTGGAAAAACTGTACAGGGAGGAAGTACTCTGACGCAACAACTGGTGAAAAACTTTTTCCTCTCCGGTGAACAGAGTATGAAAAGGAAGCTCAAGGAAGCTTGTATGGCCATTATTCTGGAGTACCGTTACCAGAAAGATGACATTCTTGAGGTTTACCTTAACGAAATCTATATGGGGCAGGATGGTAAACGGGCTATTCATGGTTTTGCCATGGCAAGTCGGTTTTATTTTGAACGAAATATAGACGAGCTCTCTCCCGGGCAGATTGCTCTTTTGGTGGGCCTTGCTAAGGGAGCATCCTTTTATAACCCCAGGAAGCAGCCGCAGCGTGCAAAGAAGCGGCGTAATCTGATCCTTGAGAGTATGGGGCAGGAAGGTTTGCTGGCTCCTGATATTGCCAGTCAACTGCAGGCAGAAGCCCTTGGGGTGAGCAAACGTATCCCTTCTGGCATCACGCATTATCCCGCATTTGTGCAACTGGTGCGTCAACAACTGAAACGTGATTATCGTGACGAAGACCTACAGAGCGAAGGGCTTTCTATTTTCACTACCTTTGACCCTGTCCTTCAGCGGCAGGCGGAAGAGAGTTTACAACAGGTGCTGGCTGACCTGGAAAAAGAACGAAGGCTGACAAAGGAAACGCTGCAAGGTGCTTTTGTTCTCTGCTCCGCTGATCAGGGTGAAGTACTGGCTGTGGTGGGGGATCGATTCTCTCGTCAAGCCGGGTTCAATCGTGCCCTGCATATGAAACGACCCGTGGGCTCTGTTGTTAAACCCGCTGTGTACTTGAACGCCCTGAGTCGTCCTGAGAGATACCATCTTCTGAGCACTCTCTATGACACTCCTCTCACAGTTCCACTCACTGGAAAAGATTGGAAGCCGGAGAACTATGACAAGTTGTTTCATGGCCCTGTCTCTTTGCAACAGGCGCTGGTGAGATCTTTGAATGTGGCCACTGTGCAGCTAGGGATGGATCTGGGTGTTGATTCAGTAGTGGATACGATGTATCGCCTGGGAATAACTGAGAAAATACAGCCATTTCCCTCGCTGTTGCTTGGTGCCGTTGAACTTCCTCCCATAACAATTTTGCAAATGTACCAGACGATTGCGGCCGGAGGTTATAAAACACCGTTACGAACCATTCTGGCAGTCACCGATCGCGGGAACCAGTTGCTACAGCGCTATCCCCTAACCGTGGAACAGGCTGTAGATCCTGCTGCTGTTTTCTGTCTGAGCACAGCTTTGCAGGCAGTATGTGAAACGGGAACGGGGAAAAAACTCAAGAAAATGTTGCGACCAGAATTCACGGTTGCAGGGAAGACGGGGACGACGGATCAGCTGCGAGATTCATGGTTTGCTGGATTCACTGGTTCCCATGTGGCAGTGGTCTGGGTGGGGCGTGATGATAATAAACCAACGACTCTCACTGGATCTACCGGGGCCATGCGGGTGTGGGCGCATGCCATGAAAAGAATTACAAGCGCTTCGCTTCATCTTCAGCCTCCTGAGGGTGTGGATCTTTATTTTGCAGATATCCAGGCAGGTAAATTGTTCAGCGATCAATGTCGTCAGGGGAAGCTGGTGCCTTTTATTCGTGGAGGGTTGCTACCAGAAGTTGTCAATTGTCAGGCTACAGAACGTGCTCGGCAGAATACGAATCAAAAAAGCAGGCGTCTTGAGAATGTCTTTCAAGATGGTCTGCAACAATTCCTCAGGATTTTTAAATGATACGCCAGGGTTTTCTTTTATTATCGTTACTTATTCTGTTGATTGGTCAGGGCTGTATCTCTTCTCAGCGTCCAACTCCGACACCGTATAATAGAGTGCCTGAACCGCGACAAGAGAGAGAGTTGCCCCGTCAGCAAAGCACTGTGGAACGTCCTGCCATTCTTCAAGGAAATTTGGTTGTTCAAGGGATCAGCGATCAGGCAAATCAGTTGATTCGAAAGGGGGAGCTGGACGCAGCAGCCCAGACCATTGAACGGGGCCTTCGCATTGCACCCAAAGAGGCTTTACTCTGGTCCCAGTTGGCAACTGTTCGATTAAAACAACGCCGTTATGGTCAGGCGCAATCACTGGCTGCAAAGTCCAGCAGCCTTGCGCCTGGAAATGCCGCGTTAGTTTCTGAAAATCAGATAATTATTGAATCTGCAAGAAAATAAGGCGGGAGATGACTTGTCGGTAGTAGTTCACTTAAAAAATATAGGCAGCCTTTAATCCAATTTCTGTCGAGTTGTTGTCAGGCTCTATTCCAATCGCAATAGGAGTGCCAAGGGCTGTTATGAATGCGGCGTCGGAATCCTCAATTTTCCAATATCTAAAGAAGGGCTCTATGAGAAATGTTGAATTTTGAAAAACTATGGAAGCTCTAAAGCCATACCCTTTATGCTGGTCATTTTCAACATCATCGATCCTTGAGTCAACATCGCTCAGATAACTTTTCTGCACTCCACTCCAGAAAACATCATATTCAACTGTTACACCCCAAAACCATCCGTTTTCCAGAGCAGTTTTGGTCGTTATTCCTATAGGGCTATAGAGGTAATTGGATTCCCTTTGATATCCATTTGGTATCGTGTCAGCATTGTCGCTCAGGTACCTGTGCCCTAAGCCAATGTATGGTGTAATGGTTGTTGTGGAAACGAGAAAGTCGTATCCGCCTGTCACCCTCACTTCAAATAAATAGTTGTCAATACCATTCGCTGTAACAGGTGTTCCGCTTTGAGTAGAGCCATCGTAGTCAACCTGTCCATACTTAAATACACCTTCTGCCTGTAACATGATTCCTTTACGATACGTGTATGATCCACCGATACCAACCATTGCGCCACTTTCTTCCATCAGGCCAGGCTCTTTATATGTTATAGCGGATACTTCAGTCACGATTTCTAAACGATGTATTTGGATTTCACCGGATTGGTCTTGTGCTGCGACAGCAGTAGCAGATCCGCAACTCAAGGTGAACAAAGCAAGGACGCATCCAATGATTTGTGTTTTGCGGTTAGGGCTTTTGGTCATTTTATATCTCTCCATTATTTTGGCAGTCTTTCGTGACGCATTTTGACTATGCTGGAAAACGGTAATTTAACAAATGATCTTAAGTAGTATTCTACTTATTATTATATTTTATTCAACTGCTTAAGGCAAAAAAAGGAGAGGGAAGGTTTCATGTGCTGCTCTATTGCAGGTTGGGATTGTGAGAGTACATGTGCCGTAAATACCACAGTGTGGTAACATGCTTCGTGGGTGGAGGTCTGAAGATAAAAACTGGATAATGGAATTGATATGATAATAGCAACCAAAAGTAGCGGCAGGGCATTAGTTGCCGCACCGACTCTCTCAGGAAAACTTGTTAAAGAGGCTCAAGCCTTGGCGGCGAGACAGACAGCACCGTATGCTCCCGGAGAGCGAGATGAGCTAATCCGCCAGATAAAGGAATTACTGCAAAAACAGGACGCAGTGCTTGTCGCCCATTACTATACGTCGTCGGATCTTCAACAGCTTGCGGAAGAGACTGGGGGGCATGTGGCTGATTCTCTTGAAATGGCACGATTTGGCAGCGAGCATTCGGCAACAACACTAGTGGTAGCAGGTGTTTGCTTTATGGGAGAGACTGCCAAGATTCTAAATCCTGAGAAGCGGGTCTTGATGCCGGATTCTGCAGCCACATGTTCTCTGGATCTGGAGTGTCCTGTGGAGACCTTTACAGAGTTTTGTGATGCCCATCCAGACCATACTGTTGTAGTTTATGCCAATACCAGTGCTGCTGTAAAAGCCCGAGCCGACTGGGTCGTCACCTCGGGTATCGCTTTATCAATTGTTGAACATCTTGCAAGGCAGAATAAAAAAATTCTCTGGGGCCCTGATAAGCATCTTGGTTTGTATGTGCAAAAACAAACAGGTGTCGAAATGCTGATTTGGCAGGGTAGCTGCGTTGTCCACGAGAAATTTAAGGCCGAAGGCATAAAAAGCCTCAAAGCACGGCATCCTGATGCCATGGTACTGGTTCATCCAGAGGCTCCTTTGGAAGTTATAGCGCTGGCTGATGTTGTAGGGTCAACCACAGCCTTAATTGAGGCAAGCACGAAAAATGATGCTGAGAAATTTATTGTGGCAACGGAACCCGGTATTTTTTATAAAATGCAACAGGCGGAACCTGACAAGATTTTTTTAGAAGCTCCGACCGGAGGTGATGGTGCCACTTGTGAAAGCTGTATGCGGTGCCCATGGATGGCCATGAATGGTCTGCGCAATTTAAAACAGGTCTTAGAGAGTGGAGTCAACGAAATAGTGATTGAAAAGTCCGTACGTCGTAAGGCAATAATTCCCCTTAAGCGGATGATGGATTTTGCCAAAAAGTGTACTTGAAGTTGACGGTTGTAAGATTCGTATTCGTCATGTTTTTAGTTAGTTGTCCTTTGTTGCCGTGTGGGATAAAATATTTTGTGTCGTCTGGGGGTACTGGTATTATTGAGGGACTTCAGCCGCAGTTTGTTTCTGTGTGACAATTACCAGGTGATATTGATCTTGAACTTATGGGGCTCGAGGGGTATTCTGAGAAAAATTATTATGACAGCAAAGATGCTGTGTAGGCCTGGTATTTTTGAATGCCTAAAAACTCAAATAACGATCAACTATGACGTTTCCACGGAAAAGCACCCTCCTGCTCCTTATTGTTCTACTTTTCATTCTCGGTGCCTGTGACCGTCAACAGGAACAGAAAGTATACACCATAGGAGTTATTAATTTTAGCCAAGCGGCAGATCCTGCCTATGAAGGATTTCGCCAGGGGATGGCTGATCTGGGGTATGCGGAGGGGAGTAGCATTCGTTACCTGTATAAGGGGCATATTAGCGATAAGCAAAAACTCGCCGCTGAAGGTGACCACCTTATGGACAGCAAGGTGGATCTCATCTTTTCCATGACTACTCCAGCCTCTCTGGTGGCACAAAAGGTCACAGCAAATACCAGTGTCCCGGTAGTCTTTGGTCCGGTGAGCAATCCGGTGGAGAGTGGTCTTGTGATAAGTCTCAAACAGCCAGGCGGGAATCTTACAGGCGTTACCTTCTCTCACCAAGAGCCTAAGCGTCTGGAATACCTGAAGATGATTAGTCCTTCCATTAAGCGTATCTGTTTCCCTTATAACTCTAGGGATAAAAGCCCCGCCCTGAATCTGAAACGGCTTCGGGAGGTTGCTCAGAAAATGGAACTTGAATTGATCCCTATTCCACTGCACAACAGTCAGGAGATAAATGTTTTTTTGGAGAATTATCCCGGGGGATTTGATGCCATTTATCTGCCCACTGATTCTTTGATGGCAACCCATATTTCTGAATTCGTCAAGATCGCAATCAGTCATAAGCTTCCTCTCTCCACTCCACAGCGGGAAGGTGTTGTTGCCGGTGCTCTGGTTTCGTATGGTTTTAGTATTTTAGAGGTTGGTTTTCAGGCGGCCAGGTTGGCGGATCAAATACTGCGTGGTATTTCTCCCGCTGATCTGCCAGTTGAAGTATCAGAATTTGTAGCAAGTATCAATATGAGTACAGCCCGGAAAATTGACATAACTATTGCGAACAGTATCTTACGTCAGGCTGTTGTTATCAGGGAGTAGATTGCTCTATGTTCGGAAAAATTCGTACTAGACTTACCATTATCTGCATAGGGTTAGCTGTCCTCCCAATCCTTTTCCTGGGTAGTTTTATCGCTGTGAAAAGTTATGAGGCTGCCCAGCAAGAAGCTGTGAACATTACACGGGATACAGCGTTACGGGTAGCTGGTGAGGTTGACAGTTTTATCCAAAGTATGGTCGGGCAGATCAAAGTTGTGAGTAGGGTTTATGGCCTCCATAGGCTCAATTCTCAAGAGCAGGAGGAGGCACTCAATGAACTGTTGTCCTTCGAGAAGGCCTATGATGAGATAACCCTTCTTGATCCTTTGGGTAATGAGCTTGTGCAGGTGAATCGAACGCAGCTGGTCATCAGGGATAATCTGGGCAGTCGAGCCGACAAAGAAGAGTTTTTAACGCCCCTGAAAACCCAAAGAATTTATTTTGGCCCAGTCCTCTTTCGTCAGGACACAGGTGAACCTTATATGACCTGTTCCGTTCCTATTGTTGACCCACAGACTGGGGAGGTAAATGGTATTGTGGTGGGGGATCTGCGTCTCAAGAGGGTTTGGGATCTTCTCGCGACTCTTGAACTCCGTCCGGGAGAACATGTGTATATTGTTGACCATAAAGGATTTGTAGTTGCGCATCAAAATCCTTCTGTTGTTCTTCGTGGGACCATAATTGAGCTTGGTCAGGTTACAGATTCGGATAAGCACGAGCACCACGAAGGTTTGCTTGGTGATAGATCCATCATTGGCGTACGGAAGGTCACCTTGGGAGATCAGCATCTCCACATAATTTCCGAGTGGGACAAACAACAAGCCCAAGCCTACGCTCAGCGGATGCTGCTCATTATTGGCCTGGGTACCCTTGTCGCCTTGCTGGCTGCTGTTCTGGTGATGGTACCGGTGGTGGCCAAAATTGTTCAGCCGCTGCAAAAACTTGCCAATACGGCCCGTAAGATTGGAGAGGGGGACCTTAGCATTCAGGCTGAGGTCAATGGCGATGACGAGATTAGTGAGCTGGCTCATGCTTTTAATGAGATGACAGGCAAACTTCTTGGTACTATGAGTAACCTGCAGACTGAGGTCGGAGAGCGTGCCGTTATCCAGGAGGCTTTGGAGCGGGAACTGTTAATTAATGAATCTCTGGCTAGCCTGTCCAAAGTAATGCTGGCCACAGAGGATACCGAGGAGCTCGGCGGTGAGGTTCTTCTGCTGGCCCGGACGCTCACTGACAGCGAACATGGTTATGTTGGTTATATAGACCGAAAAACAGCAGATCTGGTTTGTCCTACCATGTCTTCAATGATGGGTGATCACTGCCAGATTGGAGATGAAGTGGGGAAACTTCTTTTTTCCCCTGATGCGGAGGGGCGGTATGGGTCCCTCTGGGGAGTCGCTCTAAACAGTAAAAAAGCTTTTTTCAGCAATAGTCCCAGCAGCCATCCTGCCAGTCAGGGATGTCGAGCGGGTCATGTTACCATTAATCGTTTCCTCACTATTCCTGTTCTTTTCCATGACAAATTGCTGGGGCAGATCGCCGTGGCAAACGCATCGGCAGACTATCAAGAGAGGGATGTAGAAGTTCTGGAGCGCCTTGGCCGCCTTTATGCACTGACTTTAAACAGAGCAGATGCGCAGCAAGATCAGGAAAAACTACTGAGTGAATTGCGTCAGGCGCAAAAAATGGAGGCTATTGGTACCCTGGCTGGAGGCATAGCCCATGATTTTAATAATATACTTACACCGATCCTTGGGTATTCCGAGATTGCTTTAACTCGTATGGGCCCTGAGGATCAGTTATATACGCCCATTAAAGCTATTCGTCAGGCTGGTGAACGAGCCAAAGAACTCATTAATCGAATCCTCACCTTCAGCCGTCAGCACGAAAATGAGTTGGGTCCCCTTCAGGTACAACCTATTCTCAACGAAACTATCAAGTTACTGCGCTCCTCCTTGCCCACCACTATTGAAATTCGTCAGAAGATTGATCCTGATTGTGGTGCTGTTATATCCGATATTACCCAGTTTCAGCAGATCATCATGAATCTGGCCACTAATGCCAGCCATGCCATGGAAGATTCCGGTGGGATTTTGCGAATTACCCTACAGGAAATTCAACTTTCCAAGGATGATGCCGTGGTCAGACAGGGATTACCACCAGGCGCAACAGCATGTTTCACCGTCAGCGATACAGGTTGCGGAATGGATAAGGCAACTGTAACCAAAATTTTTGATCCCTATTTTACCACCAAAGCCCAGGGGAAGGGTACAGGAATGGGATTGGCCATGGTGCACGGCATTATCAGCAGCCATCATGGATATATCAATGTATACAGTGAACCGGGTGAGGGAACATCTTTCAAAATTTATCTTCCCATTGTTCCCGCTGGGACAGAGAAGAAAGGGGTCGCTTCGTTCTCTAGTCTTGTCGGAGGAACAGAGCGCATACTTCTGGTTGATGACGAGGAAGTTATTGTCATCATGCTTACTACTTTGTTAGAACAATTTGGATACCAGGTGCACGCCGTAACAGATTGCCTCGAGGCTCTTGCAATATTTAAGGCGCAGCCAGATTCGTTTGATCTGGTTATCACCGACCAGACTATGCCACATCTAACCGGGGGGGAGCTAGCTAAAGAACTCCTCGCCGTTCGAGCAGATATTCCAATTATTCTCTGCACTGGTTTTAGTGTAAATTTCACAGAGGAACTTGCCAAAAAGACGGGTATTCGAGAGTATCTTATGAAACCTGTTATCATTGAGGAACTTACTGAAAAAATTAGATCTGTCCTGAAAAAAGAATAATTGTTGATTTCGAGCAGGAGGACTTTTTTTCAAGATCGTTTAACTTACCATTTACGGTACCGGGTGTATCAGCGGTATACTTGATCTCTGTTACGATTGTTATCAGGTCGTGGTGTGCGCCGCCGGTAGGTCTGGAGAGTAAAAGTCTGTTTCGTTCCCATTTCTTTCTCGGAAGTGAGCTGAAAGCTATTGTCTGAAATTGCAGGGAAGGTGATGTCTCCCGTATACTTCCTGTGAATAACTGAGAGTAGGATGGTGTCAACGTGTTCCATGGCCTGTATATACAGCGTCCTGCCACCTATGATGAACACTTTTTCCTGATTTGAGCTGTGGTAAATTCCCTCTGCCAGACTATGGGCGATATGACAATCTGAAAGTGCAAGGTTGTGGTTTGTGCTCAGCACAATATTTGTACGGCCAGGAAGGGCTTTTCCAATGGATTCAAAGGTCTTGCGTCCCATTATTATGCCATGGCCCATGGTGCTTTTTTTGAAATGTTCCATTTCTTCAGGGATATGCCAGGGGATACGGTTTTTGTATCCGATTACCCTGTTCGGATCCATGGCAGCTATGAGAATTATTTCCATTGCACAGGCTTGTTAGTGTTTTTGTCGAAAAAAAGGCGAAAAAAATGAGGGATTTGCTGATTTTTCTGTATTTTATCCATACTTTTGTACTACACTTTGGCAGTATACCTGTTTTATAAAGCTCTTACCGCAGTTTTTTTAAGTAAAGAGATCAAGAACGTGGAGGCTGTAAATGAAGATAGATTGTCCCCATTGCGGGGTGCATGGATCTGTGGATGATTCCCTTGCCGCGAAAAAATTACGTTGCCCGAAGTGTTCCAAGGTTTTCCTGGTTGCAGACGATATGGTTCCGGATGCTGAAGAGAGCAACCTGGTACATCAGGAAATCTTACCTGATCCTCCTGAGACACCACCGGCTGCTTCTGTAGAACAGGAATCTGAAGAGGATCTTGCAATACCAGAAGAAAGTGTATCCGATGATGCTGTAGAGATATCCGAAGATGATATGTCTGAAGCCACATCTGTTCAGGCAGCTGAGGTAGAAGATCTTGAGCCGGATGATGGTGACAGTGAGGACGAAGTCGAAATGTCTCTCTGCTCCGAGTGCAAGCACTCATTTTCCATGGAATTCCTAGTGGAAATTGATTCTCAATTGTACTGCGCACTGTGTCAGCCAGACTCAGAAGATGTGGAAGATGAAGAGGAAAATCTTGCCCTCGATGGTGCTGATGAAGATCAGGAAAGCACAGTAAAAGACGATGATTTCCTCGCCTTTGCAGGAGATGAAGACGATATAGATGATACGGAGACTGCAGTAACACCTGATGACCTGGAACTTTGTGCCGGTTGTGGTGAAGCACTCCATCCTCAATTCCTCGACTCATACGAGGGAAAGCAGTACTGCGCACTTTGTCTGCCGGAAGATGCTGAAGAAAACCTTCACCTATCTGATGACGTGGAAATGGAGAAAGAGAGTGACGTAAGTGAAGATTCCATTGATTCAGCAACTGCTTTAATGGATGACGATGGGGGGGAAGAACAAGAAGGAGACGTAGGCGAAGTCGACAGCGAAGAGGCTGAGTTTCCAGAGGAAGGTTTCCCTCAGGAAGCTTGTTCGGTTTGTGGCGATATGTTTCACAGAGATTTTTTGCAGGAGATAGACGCCAAATTCTATTGCGGAGTGTGTCAGCCGGAAGTAATTGAGACGGTATCCGCAGATATGTTGGCCGCCTCTAGTGATGAAGAAGAGGAAATAGAAGAGAATGGCGAAGTTGTAGAAGATGAACTGAGCAGTGGCACCGATTTTACAGTAGGTGACACCATAAAAGAGGCGTGGCAAAAGACCAAAGGAGCCAAAGGTGCTGTCTGGGGTGGTATTATTGCCATGTATCTTATTGTCTTCGGAATGAGCCTTGCTGGTTTTTATGGTATTCAGGGATTCTCTGAACAGGGTGATCCCACCACGGCCATGGCTGCCAACGTCGGCCTACAGTTAGTTACAAGCTGGCTTTCCATGCTCCTCACCGGTGGTTTGATGTTGATTGGGGTTCGCCGTGCCCTTGAACAGCGGGTCAGCTGGAAAATGGTGTTTGCCGCTTTTTCTGGTAATAAAATCCTTTCCATGACCATTGCCACCGTTCTTCAGTTACTTCTTATTTGTATCGGTTTTGCTTTGCTGGTGCTTCCAGGAATCTATTTGACGGTGGGCTATGCCCTGACATTGCCATTGATTCTGGATAAGGGCCTAGGCCCATGGGAAGCCATGGAAAAATCAAGGAAGGCTATCCATAAGAAGTGGTGGACAGTGCTGGGCATGTATCTGGTAATGATGCTTCTTTATATGGTCTCGATTATTCCTCTTGGTCTTGGACTGATCTGGGCTGTTCCCATGTTTATGGTCTTGATTGGCGTCTTGTATACTCGTTTGTTTGGGTTTTCTGGGGTTGAGGGAGATGAAGACACAGCTGAAGAAGACGATATAGAAAACGAAGAAGACGCTTTCGAGGACAGTGCTGAGGAGAGTGAAGAGTCATTATAAGATCCACCTTCTGATGATCCTGTGTGCCGTTCTGGTATCAGGATCATTTCCGGTGGGGGCTGCTATAACCAGGGGGCTTGATCCCGCAGCCCTTACTCTCATCCGTTTTGCACTTGCTAGCCTGCTCTTTGCCCCGATTGTCTGGCGTCAATGCGGGCTTGCTATTTCTCTTGCTGCTTTTTTGCGCTATTCTATTATTTCTGCCGTGCTGGTGGTCTTTTTCTGGTGTATGTTTCTGTCGCTTCGCTATACCTCTGCCCTTAACACAAGCGCTATCTTTACTCTTGTGCCCTCCTTCTCCGGGATCTATGCCATGGTGCTTAACAAAGAGCGTCTGGGTAAAGCACGTCTTGCGGCCTTGTTTTTTGGCCTGACCGGAGCATTGTGGATAATTTTCAGGGGAGATCTGAATCTTCTTACCAGTCTTGCCTGGAACCGGGGAGATCTTATCTTTCTTGCGGGATGTCTGGTTATGGGCCTGTATACTCCTCTGGTGCAGAAACTCCACCGTGGTGAGCCCATGGTGCAGATGGCTTTCTGGGTGACGTTGAGTGGGACGTTGTGGTTGCTGTTGCCAGGAGGTTCAAAGCTGTTGGGGCTACAGTTTTCCGATATTCAAGGTACTGTCTGGCTTGGAATTGCTTATTTAGCAATTTTCTCCACTATCATCACATTTTTTCTCACTCAATATTGTACACTGTCCATTGGTCCAACCAGAGCCATGGCATATTCCTATCTGTATCCCGGGCTGGTTCTGCTGATTGATTTAGTTTTCGGAGGGGTGTGGCCTGGATTCAGGGTTTTGCCGGGAGTTTTTGTTGTTCTTATCGCCATGTTTGTCGTGCAATCCATGGCTGGGCAAAAGCATGATTCAGAGTGATTCTTTCAAATAGTTCTTTCAATTTCTGTCGCCTGGCACATATACTGTAGTGGATCTTTACTCATTTCTCTACTCCGTCATCCAGTACAAACCTTACAGTATACCAGTGATAAGGTAGTGGATATTGCCGGTATTTTTTGGGGCGAAAGTGTTGAGGTGCTCCAGATTTTGGAATCTTTGCAGGACGTACTGGAACTTGCCGCGATCGTGCTTTAAGGGGAGCCATGAAACACCTTGTATTGGCAGGAGCTGGTCATGCTCATCTGGAAACCATAAGGAATATTCGTTCCTTTGTGGATGATGGTGTTCGGGTAACAGTTATCGGACCTGCAGAGAATCACTATTACTCTGGTATGGGGCCTGGAATGCTTGGAGGGTTTTACCAACCCGGTGACATTCGTTTTGCTGTCAAAAAACAGGTTGAAGAGCAGGGTGGCCATTTTCTTCGCGATGCTGTTACTGGTGTAGATCCTCGAAACAGAAAGCTGTTCCTACAGTCTGGTGCTTCTCTCCAGTATGACCTGCTCTCCTTTAATACGGGTAGTTCTGTTCATCTGCCGCCCATCAGTGCCAGTCGACATATATATCCGGTAAAACCCATTGAAGGGCTGACAAAGGCCAAGGCGGCCATCGAATCCCTTGCTGGGAAGCACGCTATCAGAGTTGCAGTAATAGGTGGTGGTCCTGCGGGTGTTGAAATCGGTGGTAATGTGGCTCGGCTACTTGCAAATGCGGGCTATCCATCTCAGACGGATCTATATGCAGGGCGTAAGTTGTTGGCTGGCTTTCCTCCATATGTGCAAAAGCAGACTCGTAAAATTCTCGAAAAACAAGGCGTAAACATCAGAGAGGGTGGCTATCTACGTTTAATTAAAGAAAATAATCTCTATTTTGACAATGGCGTAGAGGAGTATGCGGACTGTGTTATTGTCTGTACCGGCGTGCACCCGGACTCTTTTTTTAAAGAAGCAGGTTTGCCCACCGGAGATGATGGTGGGCTCTTGGTGAACCGTGCTCTACAGTGTACAGAATATCCTGATATTTTTGGCGGTGGAGATTGTATCTCATTTGAGCCATGCAGTCTTGCCAAAGTTGGTGTGTATGCTGTTCGGGAAAATCCGGTGTTGTTGCATAATTTAAAAGCCTTTCTAAAAGGTGAAAAATTGCAAGATTTCGATCCAGGTGGTGACTATCTCCTCATCTTTAATCTTGGCAACGGTGAAGGAGTGTTACGAAAGAAGTGGTTTCAGATTTCCGGTACTCTCGCCTTTCGAATCAAAGATTATATTGATAGTAAATTTATGAAACGATTTCGCTAAATATTCCGTCTACATCCTGATGTCCCTTTTTGTGGCAGGACTATCGCGAACGGCTGCAAGCTATGCTGCTGTTTGCTTATCACTTGTTGATAGAAATTGTTAAAACGGAAAAAGGTGATGAAAAAAACTTGACTTGCGAAGAGTTATCACTTACTGTTGAAAACAATTATCACAAGGAGGACGTATGCAGTTACGAATGACAAATCAGCGCGAAATGATTTTACGTGAGTTAAAAAAGTCCAAAGGACATCTTACGGCAGATGAGTTGTATGAACGTGTAAAAAAGTTTATGCCGCGGATCAGTCTCGCAACGGTTTATAGAAATCTTGAGATTCTTTCAGATGTCAATATGATCCGTAAGCTTGAGATAAGTGGACGGCAGAAACGCTTTGATAGTGAACTTGAGGACCATGACCATATCTACTGTGTTGAATGCCACCGCATCGAGAATCTGGAGATCAGTAAGAACCAGGTTGAACTACCAGTGGAAGATGCGCATGGATACACCATTACCGGCCGGAGGCTGGAAGTAACAGGTGTTTGTCCACGTTGCCAGAAGAAAATAGCAAAAACAAAAAAACAATGAGGAGTTGCGAAGATGGGTTGCGGATGTGAAAAAGATGGATTGAGTGATAAGCAGAAGGAAGTTCTTGCAGCAATGGACAAATGTGATGGGCCGTGTGGTTCAAAAGATATTGCAGCAGCCATTGACAAGGAAAGCAAGCAGGTGAGTTGTCAGATTACGGCACTGAAGAAAAAGGGTTTTGTTGATAGCCCCGTTCGTTGCAAATATGCAATAACAAGTGAAGGAAAAGCGGCTCTTAAGGCCTGATCTCTGCGAGAATGAAGGATGAAAAGATGAGTAAATTACAGGGCAGTCAAACGGAAAAGAATCTTCTCATTGCCTTCGCTGGTGAAGCGCAGGCACGGAATCGATATTCCTACTATGCCAAGGCTGCTAAGAAAGAGGGCTATGTCCAGATTTCAGCAATTTTTGATCGTACCGCCGAACAGGAGCGTGCGCATGCCAAAACATTATTAAAATTTATGGAAGGTGGTGAGGTCAAAATCACTGCGTCCTATCCTGTAACCCCTCCCGGAACCACCGTGGAGAATCTTCACAATGCGGCGCAGGGTGAGGAACATGAATTTGAAGAAATGTATCCTGAATTTGCGCAAACAGCGGAAGATGAAGGGTTCGCAGTCATTGCAATTGCCATGCGGTCAATCGCTGTGGCGGAAAAACAGCATGCAGCGACCTACAGAACGCTTATCGCGAATATTGGGGCTGAAAGAGTCTTTGAAAAAGAAGAGGAGGTCACCTGGTACTGTAGTAAATGTGGCTTTACTCACAAGGGTAAAAAAGCTCCTAAAAAATGTCCGGCCTGTAGTCATCCTCAAACATATTTTGAGCTGTTGGCTGAGAACTATTAATATCGGTCATAAATATTCACCGGTACTCTTTTAAACGAAATCAAAAATAATTTTGGAGAGAAGGTAATGAACCCATTAGTAACCAACGATGCACCAGATTTTACTGCCATCGCAGTAATGCCCGATAACACTTTTAATGAAACATTTTCACTCTCTGCTTTGCGCGGTAAATATGTAATGCTCTTTTTTTATCCACTTGATTTCACGTTTGTTTGTCCTTCTGAAATCCTTGCTTTCAATAAGGCTGTGGATGTTTTCAAGGAGAAAAAATGTGAAGTAGTTGGTGTTTCTACTGATTCGCATTTCAGTCATCTTGCATGGAAAAAAACTGCAATCAATGACGGTGGTATTGGTAACGTTCAGTTCCCACTGGTGGCCGATCTGGATAAATCGATTGCCGAGAACTACGGCGTTTTGCTTGATATGGGAATTGCCCTTCGTGGTCTCTTTCTTATCGACAAAGAAGGTATCGTTCGCCACCAGGTAGTTAACGACCTGTCCCTTGGCAGAAATGTTGATGAAGCTTTGCGAATGCTTGATGCGCTACAGTTCACTGAAGAGCATGGTGATGTTTGCCCTGCCAACTGGAATAAAGGTGACGACGCCATGGAGCCAACCGCAGAGGGTGTTGCCAAGTATCTTGCTGAGCACAATTAGGATTTGTAACCTACAGTGACTATCACGAGATTGGAAGCGGACGCTTTCTTCTTCTGTCTGTTCGGTTTCGGGTGGTTAACGAGTTGTTAAACGTAATTTTTTGGAGGACATATCATGGCAGAACAAAAAGGAATTTATAAGTGTGAAATTTGTGGGAATGTGGTGGAAGTACTGCATGCTGGTGCCGGAGATCTCTCCTGCTGTGGCTCTCCCATGGAGCATTTAAAAGAGAACAGTGTGGATGCGGCAACGGAGAAACACGTTCCTGTAATTGAAAAGACAGACAACGGGTATAAGGTGACTGTTGGTAGTGTTGCACATCCCATGACTGATGATCATTATATCGAATGGATTGAACTGCTTGCCGGAGAGCAGAGTTTCCGTAAGTTTCTAAAACCTGGTGATGCCCCTGAGGCAGTTTTTGCAGTGTCTGCCGACTCTGTAACAGCAAGAGCTCACTGTAATTTGCATGGAGTCTGGAAGTCCTGATTCCCCAGCTTATTTGGCTTAAAGGAGTAAAGTGTTATGTCGTTACCAGAAGAAATGCACCAGTGTCAAACCATGAATTGTGGCTATATTTATGATCCTGACAGAGGTGATCGTAAGGGAAAGATAAAGAAAGGAATACAGTTTGGAGATCTACCTGAAGGCTGGAAATGTCCGGTGTGTGGCGCAACTGTGAAAGCGTTTCGACCATTAGCTGGGCCAGGGTCTGCACATGAAGAAAATGCAAAACCACCTGCTGAAACCGGAGCCAAGAATGTTGAAGAAGGTGCTGAGGCAGGAATGGAGAAGTACACATGTGATATTTGTGGTTTTGAATATAACCCTGTTGAGGGAGATGAGGCGGCCGGTATTGCACCGGGTACAGCTTTTGACGATCTCCCGGATGACTATGAGTGTCCTGTTTGTGGGGCAGGGAAAGAGGAGTTCTCTGTATCATAGTACCTTGAAGATGCTTACGCTGGCCGACTGTGCGCCAGCCTAATTTGATCCAAATAGTAGGTGAAGCAGTTGTTTTGAAAAAGCGTGGAACGCAAGAGATGTCTTCTGCTTCTGCGCTTTTTTTTTGCGAAAAAACCCATTCCTGCGGCGAGATTTCAACTCTATTCCGGGATGATAAGATCGGTAATCAGACTTCTTGGAAAATCAGGAAAAACAATGACAAAGATTACAGAACGTTTATACTTCAACGAATTATATATATAATATATAGGCAATACTATAAAAATACAGCAGGAGGTTAGAACAATGAATCCGGTTAAACTTACCGAAAATGTGTACTGGGTCGGTGCCATTGATTGGGATGTGCGTGATTTTCACGGATATTCAACAAACAGAGGAACCACCTATAACGCGTATCTGATAATGGATGAGAAAATTACCCTTATCGATTGCGTTAAGAAATCACTACAGAGTGATATGATTGCTCGGATCAGTGAGATCGTAGATCCTGCCAAGATAGACTATATCGTGGTCAACCATGTGGAGATGGATCACTCGGGTTGTTTACCGGATATGGTGGAGATGATCAATCCTGAAAAGATTATCTGTTCAAAGATGGGTGAAAAAGCGCTGCTCCAGCATTTTCATCAGAAAGACTGGCCCTATGTAATTGCCAAGCCTGGTGAAGATATCAGTCTTGGTGCGAAAACCCTCTCTTTCCTGGAAACCCGCATGCTGCATTGGCCGGATTCCATGTTTACCTATCTGGTTGAAGACCAGATCCTGTTCTCCTCCGATGCTTTTGGGCAGCACCTTGCAAGCAGTGAGCGTTTTGATGATGCAGTGGATCAGGCAGTTCTGGTTGAAGAGCTTACCAAATATTATGCGAATATCCTGACACTCTATTCTCCACTGGTGAAAAAGCTGATCGCTAAAGTGAAAGAGATGAATCTACCGATCAAGATGATTGCACCGGATCATGGTGTGATCTGGCGTAGTAACCCTAATATGGCGCTTGAGTATTACGACAAGTGGAGTCAACATAAAGGGGATGGTTATGCCATGATTATTTATGACACCATGTGGCATTCTACAGAAGAAATGGCCAAAAGAGTTGGCGCAGGTCTGCAGGACGAAGGTATTTCCTTTAAGCTTGTAAACTTGCGTTATAATCATCGTAGTGATGTTATGCGTGATGTACTGAATGCGAGCTCTATTGTACTTGGTTGTCCTACTTTGAATAACGGTTTGTTGCCTCGAATGGCTGGTTTTTTGATGTATATGCGAGGGCTGAAGCCAACCAATAAGATCGGTGCCGCTTTTGGTTCTTTTGGCTGGTCCGGTGAGTCTGTGAAACTGCTTAACGAAGCCATGGCCGCAATGAAGTTTGATGTGGTGGATGATGGTTTGAAAGTGAAATATGTGCCGGAAGATGAAGATTTTGCTCACTGTATAGAGCTTGGCAGAAAAGTAGGTAGGGCGTTGAATGCCAAAACATCTGAAAAGGCATAATTGCGCATAGCAGTTCTTTCTCAGGGTGCTTTTTGTCAAATAAGTAAAATAAGTTTTCAAATAATAACATGAGGGTAGTATGAAAATACGTGTTGATAAGAATATCGTTGAGTTTGTACCGGAAAATGAGCAGGAAACCTCATCCATGGAAACGCTGTGGAGAGTAGTGGTTGACTGTGCGGCTGAGAATAAGCGAATGACAGCCATTGGCGAATACATTCCCTCCAAAGCTAACTTGGCTCGTTTTCACATCGAAGGTATTGAGTCAACAACTGTCTACACTGAAGAAAAAGCTGTGGAAGAGTGCACCGTAATTTGTACCACCTGTAACAAGTATATGCAGCTGAAAGGTGGTGATGCTGTGCCTGTTTGTTGTGGACGTGCCATGGAAACTGCGGACTGATTTATGCAGTAAAAGAGAACCACAGAATGTTGAAGTAAAAGACTTCTGTTCTGTGGTTCTCTGTTTTTCTTTTTTATCTTTTCAAAAAGTTCAGGGCAGATCCCGCTTTGAACCAGTCAATCTGTTCCCCGTTTAATGAGTGTGCAAGCTCAATCTCAGAACTTGATCCATCTTCATGATGAAAAATACCGGTGATCGTTGATCCCGGGACAATGGTTTCAATTCCAATAAGGTCTATTGTATCAGCCTCCTGTATGAGATCGTAATCGGCAGGTTTGGCAAAGGTAAGTGGCAGCACACCCTGTTTTTTGAGATTCGTCTCATGGATACGGGCAAATGATCTTGTGATTACTGCTCTTCCGCCCATATGGCGAGGGCTCATGGCAGCATGTTCACGGGAGGAGCCTTCACCGTAATTGACATCTCCCACTGCAATCCAGTTTTTGCCTGCTGCTACGTAGGCTCGTGCAATTTCATTATATCCCTGGGTCTCCCCGGTGAGTTGGTTTTTGGCCTTGCCGGCAGCGTTGGTAAATGCATTCACTGCTCCACTGAACATATTGTCAGAAATATTGTTTAAGTGGCCGCGGAAACGAAGCCAGGGGCCGGCGGGCGATATGTGATCCGTGGTACATTTCCCCTTGGCTTTTAAAAGTAAATGCAATCCTTTGAAATTTTTTCCGTCCCAGGGAGTAAAAGGGGTGAGTAAGGCCAGGCGTTCAGAATCAGGAGATACCTGTACTTTAATCGCACTGTTATCAGCTATGGGGGCCAGAAAACCTTTGCTATCACGAACAAGACCCGCAGCAGGGACTTCATCTACTTTACCGGGAACTGTCAGGGTAAAGCCTGAGCCGTCAGCCGCGGTAATTTCGGTGGTAAATGGATTTGTGGTAAAGGTGCCGGTCATGGCATACGCAAGACAGGTTTCAGGACTTCCAATAAAACCGCTGGTTCCAGAATTACCATCATTTCGTTTGGGGAAGTTACGGTTGTAGGATGTAACAATGGAGTTTTTAAAACCCTCTTCAATTCCTTCACGGTTCCATTGTCCAATACAAGGTCCACAGGCGTTGGCAAGTACCACAGCTCCAATTGCTTCAAGCTTGGCCAGTTGTCCGTCGCGTTCAATGGTTGCCCGTACCTGCTCTGAGCCGGGGGTGATAAGGAGAGGGATTTTTAGTTTGGCTCCCTTTTCCTTGATCTGCTCGGCCATGGCTGCAATCCGTCCCATATCTTCATAGGAAGAGTTGGTGCAGGAGCCAACCAGTGCATAGGTGATATTCTCTGGATGATCGCCTTCTTTCACATAATCGGCCATATTTGCAACCGTTGATGCACGGTCGGGCGAATGGGGGCCGACGAGATGTGGCTCAAGGCTTGAGAGGTCAATTTCAATAACTTCATCAAAATAGTTTTCCGGGTTTGCCAGTACTTCTTCATCCGCCTGTAATAGATGTTTGTACTTGTCAGCTACTTCAGCAGCGTCCGCACGACCACAGGCTCCAAGGAAACTTTTCATGTGCTCATCGTAAGGGAAGGTGGACGTCGTGGCACCCAGTTCCGCGCCCATGTTACAGATAGTTGCTTTTCCTGTGCAGGAGATCGTCGATGCCCCTGGCCCGAAATATTCAAAGACCCGGTTGGTTCCACCCGCGCAGGTGAGCATGCCAAGTACCTTAAGGATTACATCTTTTGGTGCAGCCCAGCCCTGTAATTCACCAGTTAATCGAACGCCAACAAATTTTGGGAGTAGTACCTCCCAGGGCAAGCCTACCATAACATCGACGGCATCTGCTCCACCAACACCGGAGGCGAAAGATCCTATGCCACCAGCATGAGGGGTGTGGGAGTCGGTGCCAAGCATCATTAGTCCGGGGAATCCATACTGCTCGATAACCACCTGGTGAATGATACCTGCGCCGGGCATCCAGCAACCGAATCCGTACCGTTGGGAGGCGGATGACAGGAAATCATAGACTTCTTTGTTTTCTGTACGAGCAGTATTTAGGTCACTCTCTGCACCTCTATGGGCACGGATCAGGTGATCACAGTGCACAGTTACAGGAACTGCCGCCTCAGTTTTTTCGGCCAACATAAACTGTAGTACTGCCATTTGGGCAGTTGCATCCTGGAGGGCAATGCGGTCTGGTCTGGTTTTTACATATGATTTTCCGGCTTCCAGCTCAGCCTCCGCAGCATTATCCAGATGTCCAAAAAGAATTTTTTCACCATAGGTCAGGGCACGACCAAGTCGTTTTTTGATGATGGCAATATTCTCGTCCATTTTCTGGTAGGTATTTTCGATAAAGGCGGGTGTGGAATCTACAGAAGTATTCATTTTGTTCTCCGAAAAAGCTGTGTGAAAAGGATAGGGGCTGTCTCTACAGCCAATCAGGTAACGCAGTTGCTATAAGGTCTGGGAGGGTTGTAGCTCCTACGATGCTTACATGTCTCAACGCTGAAGTCCTATTATGAGCGTATGCATTCCTCGTCGAGCATGGTATCGATAAAATCCAGTGCAAACTGACGTTGTTCTTTGTTGGTGTGGGCAATACAGTCACAATGAAGATGTGCATTGCTGCGTACCAGGAATTCAAAACGAACCAGATCATTCTCAACTTCAACCCCAAGATAAAAGGGGGCGCAGTCGGTATGTTCTTTCTGGATGTCGGTGAGGACATCATTGGGCAGGACGATCCAGTAGAGGCCAATCATGGGACCGGTCTTGAGGTTTCGCTTTAGATACGAATCTATATTGTCCCGCTCCATGGGGGACAAGTCGTCAATGACAAATTGGCGCATTTTTTATTCTGTTGGGTTGTCAGTCGTCCGGCTGGAAGGAAGGGCTTGTGCTAATTGCCTAAAGGCTTCCAGTCAGATAATCTGTTTTTATAATAAATCGGCTGCAATGGCCGATAATGGGCTTCGTTCACTTTTACTCAGTGTAACGTGCCCAAATATACCATGTCCTTTCAATCTTTCAACTGCATAGGAGAGGCCATTGGAAGATGAATCGAGATAAGGGTTATCAATCTGCTGGGGATCTCCCGTAAACACCATCTTTGTATTTTCGCCGGCGCGGGAAATAATAGTTTTGACTTCGTGGGGCGTCAGGTTTTGTGCTTCATCGATAATAACATATTGACGAGGAATGGAGCGGCCACGGATATAGGTAAGTGCTTCCAATTCAACAATTTGATCCTTGAGGAGTTTGTTGACTTTCTGCTGTACAGTGCCTTCATCTTCAGGGCTTCGATTATGGCGCATCAGGTAGGTGAGATTATCAAAAATAGGTTGCATCCAGAGGAGCAGTTTCTCGTCTTTAGTTCCTGGCAGGTAGCCAATATCTTTGCCCATGGGGATCACGGGGCGGGAAACAAGGAGTTTCTCCTGGCTTCCCCGGTGGACAACACATTCAAGACCCGCTGCAAGGGCAAGTAATGTTTTACCTGTACCAGCCTGGCCAATCAGGGTGACAAGGTTGACATCTGGATCAAGAAGTAGCTCCAGTGCCATGCGCTGCTCTTTTGAACGTGGCCCAACATTCCAGGCATGTTCGTTACGGGGATTAAGGTGGATTAGGTGACTTTTGTCAAGAGCTCGACCAAGTCCTGAATGTTTGGGATTCGCCTCATCCTGAAGCAGAATAAATTCATTGGGATAGAACTCAAAGCCTTCTGTTTTCTGAGGAGATTCTTCCTGATGAAAACGGTCAACAACTTCGCCAGGAACAGTAACGTTTCGCCAGCCCGTGTACAGGTCATCGATATTGCATTTTTGTTTTTCAAAATCCATGACATCGATACCAAGTGCGTCAGCTTTGAGGCGGGCATTGATATCTTTTGAGACAAAAATTACCGTTTCACCTTTTTCGTGCAGACTGTTGGCCACAGCTAAGATACGATTGTCAGGTATCTTCATATCCAGCAAAGCACCTGGCATATCCTTGTATTCCACGGTGATTGCCAGAGTGCCACCGTTGTCCATCGTAACGCCATCTTTTAAAGTGCCTTGCATGCGGAGACGATCCAGGTGGCGAATAACGCTTCTGGCGTTGCGGCCCAGTTCATCGTTCTGGCGTTTGAATTTATCCAGTTCCTCTATGACGGTCATGGGCAGGATGACATGATTATCCGAAAAAGAGGTGAGGGAATCGGCATTGTGCAGCAGAACATTGGTGTCGAGGACGAAGTATTTTTGTTTGCTCATAATCGTGGTATATCTCTCTGGCTAAATATCCAGCCAAGTCGTGTTTTTATTCAGTACTTCGCAGCCGTCTTCTCTGACAACCACCATGTTCTCAAGACGTACCCCGCCCCAATCAGGAAGGTAAATGCCCGGCTCTACTGTGACAATCATTCCGGCGCGTAGGTGTTTACGGTTTTTTGAAGAGAGTCTCGGGTTTTCATGGACAGCAAGTCCAACCCCATGCCCCAATGCATGGCCAAACTGCTTTCCATAGCCTGCGTCGCTGATAATTGTTCTGGCAATTTTATCAATGGAAGATGCACTCACTCCGGCGTGGATCGCTTCAGTTGCTGCAAGCTGTGCTTTACGAACCAGGCGGTGGATTTTCAGATATTTTTTGGTCGCTTTTTTGGGGACAAAAGTCCTGGTCATATCGGAGCAATATCCATCAAGAACAAGCCCCATGTCAATCATTAATGCTTTGTTCTTTTTAATGGCAACATTTCCTGGTACGGAATGGGGGAGTGCGCTGCGTTTACCGGTGGCGACGATGGTTTCAAAACTGGGCGCTTCGGCACCTTTTTTGCGCATGGCATTTTCGATGGCCAGTGCAATTTCAATCTCTGTCTGGCCGGGTGTGATAGTTTGGTACACTTCTTCAAAAACAGCTTCGTTCAAGAGTACGGATTTTCGGAGTTTACTTATCTCCTCCTCATCTTTGACGATGCGCATCTCTTCCACAAGATCGGTGAGAGGATGCAGCGAGATGTTCAGTTTTTTGAAGGTTTCTTCCATCTCCCCGGCAACAGAGTGCAGGGTGTAATGGCTTTCAAAGGCAAGTTTTTGCACACCCATATCGGGGAGCACTGTTTTTAAAAGAGCTAGTAAACCCTTGGGGTAGAGCATCACCTTGATCTCTCCCGCTTCCTGTTCTGCCTGAATCTGATAACGAAAATCGGTGAGCAGGATGGGGTTTGTGCGTGCTGGGACCAGTAAAATTCCGGAGCTCTCACCGATATCATGATCCATCGCAGAATAGCCGCATAAATAACGTCTGTTGTGGGGCTCGGAAATAATCAGTGCATCAAGTTTCTTTCTACGTAACTGAGCCTGAACCTTCTCTATACGTGTTGTGTTGTCCATCAGGAAAACCTCTGTATAAGGATATCTTTTCGCTGTTCCAGGGCCTGGGTATATTGATCGTTTAAGTCATTCTGTGCTTTATCCCACTCTTTTTGATATTGCGGGTGCATGGTAGGATCGATAGTGTTGAGGTCTGGCATGTCACCAGTCTCCTGCTGTAACTGCTGAGCCAGTTGGGTGCGGATGCTATCTGATAACTGCTGTTTCAGCTGCTCTTTATGGCCCGTGTATTGTTCAAGGATCTGGATTAGTTCTGTGCAGACAGAACTGGTCTCAGTATCTTGTCCTGCAAGTTGCTGAATACTGGCCAGGGCGGTTACACTGTTTTTCATGAGATCTTCATCTCGTGGCAAGATGATATTACGTAGCAGGCCTGTGGCCATTCCTTTTCGAATGGACGGTTGTACGGAAGGGTCCTCAGTCTGGAGTAATGCATTCAAGTCTGGGTGTTTACCGTTCATAAATTCGACCAGCAGTCGCATCCCTCGTTCTTCCATCTGTTGCTCTACGGGCACTTCTATGGCACGTTTTGCCATGCGTTCTGCCCGTTCCATTACCATATCCAAAGTACTTCGTATTTCAGCCATAATATGTATCTATGTAGTTGAGTTCTTCCGTAAACGTGCCCCAAAAAAGCCATCCATTCCCATTTGGGGAAGGGGAGCAAAGAAGCCGTCACGGATAAAATTGTTTTTCCCGTCCGAAAACTGTTCGCCGCAGTCTTCGACCGAAAAGCCGAGATGTTTTTTCAAAAATTCTTCAACAACTTGTTCATTTTCCTCTTCTTCAAGTGAGCAAGTTGCGTAAACCAATATTCCGTCAGGAGTAAGTAGTGTCGCAGCCTTTTCCAGGAGTTCAAGTTGTGTCTCCTGGTATTTTGCAAAATCTTCTTCCCTTCTATTCCAGCGAATATCTGGATGCCGACCGGTAACTCCTGTGCCTGAGCAGGGAGCATCCAAAAGGATACCATGGAATCGTTTGCTGGTCTGGTCACTGAACTCCTGCAGTGTACCCTGAAAAAGGGGGATCGTCATCTCGGGATGTAGTCTGGCCATATTTTGAGCAAATTTTTCTTGTCTGCCCTTTTCTGGTTCTATGGCTGTGAGCTTAGCACCACTGTTTTTCATGAGTTGTAGTAACGTGCTGCTCTTACCTCCGACTCCAGCGCAGGCGTCCAGATATTCTCCCTGTCCATGGATTGGCAGTAAGAGTTGACAGAGGAGTTGTGCGCCCTGATCTTGTACCTGAAACAGGCCGTCCTCAAAGCCCGGTAGCGTAGTAATGCTGCCGTGAAAATCAGAAAGCACTAAACCCGTTGTGCTGAAGATACATTTATCCGCAATGATACCAACGTCAGTGAATGTTTGAAGGAGTGCGTCACGATCTGTTTTATAGCTGTTGCTTTGCAGGATGAGCGACGGTTGTCTGTTGTTTTGCTGGCAGACAGCCAAGCTTTCTTCAGAACCAAAGCGTTTGGTCCAGCGTTTTACCAACCAGTCGGGATGATTAAGAACCGGTTTGCCGGGTTTGTTCACCAACATCAGCAGCTCATCACGTTTACGGGTGGAATTACGCAACACACCATTGATGAAACCATGTAAGCGTTTGGGGAGTCTGGCTGCTTGTGCAGCTTTCACAGATTCGTTTACCGCTGCAGAATCGGGAATACGATCAAGATAGATAATCTGATAGAGCCCTACGTTTAGCGCTTGATACACAAATGGATCGAGTTTTTTAAAGTGCTTGTTACAAAGATGCTGGAGCATGCGGTCGAGGGATTCTTGATTGCGCAGTACGCCATAAATAATGTTGTTGGCAAGCTGGCGGTCATTGGCTTGTATCGAGCATTCGTTGAGCAGTTTGTCAAAGACAAGTTTTACCGGGATGCGCTCCTTCTTGAGGATACGTAAGGTCTCAATTGCGGCAAGTCGAGCAGATAGTTGTTTTGTTGAAGTCAAGGCAGAATAGATTAGTGGGTTGTTATGGAACGAATGGCAACAATTAGATCTTCCACAGGAGAGCCTTTGGATATGATGGAAGGTTTATCCTCACCTTTTGCTAGTGCTGCCACCTCTTCGGGGCTGACCATTCCTGAAAGATACAGGACAGGAATAGAGGCAGTACTTTCTTCAGCAGCAAGGGCGGCACCTATTTTAACGCCGTGAGTACCCGGCATATTGATGTCTAAGATCACAATATTCGGTTGTTCTTTGCTTATAAGTGGTAGCGCGTCATCACCGTTGGTGCTGAATGTGAGACTCATGTTGTTGCCGTCTTCCAGCTGTATTTTCAGGAGCTCGCAGGCATCCAGGTCGTCATCTATAAGTACAATACGGGTTTGCTGCCCCATAAATTAGCCTCATTAAGTGGATTTAGTTTATTTATTTTAGCAGGATGTGGTGGAAAAAGGAAAAGAAAATTGATGGTTCCCTATTTTTAGGAAATCATTGCAGATGATTGATTAATCCTGCGCAGCAGTCTCTCCACTGTAACTGATTGTAACTGTATCAAGATGATTGCGAATCTGCTCAATCAGATCATGCGCCAGCTTGTCGTCCTTAGCCTTTGCAGCCTGTTCCAGTTCCAGACATGTATCTCCCAGATATTTGAACCCATACATCCATGAAGTTCCTTTAATTGTGTGGGCCTGCTGGTTAAGCAAGTCAAAATCAGCCTTTTCAAGGCTGTGTAGAAGTTGTTTCGCATCTTCCCTCTTATTGCTGAGAAAGCGGGGGATAAGTTTTTTTATTTTGTGACTCACAGTTATTTGTGCCGGATTGTTACCAGTAGGAGGGGCGTCTTGAATATCCTCTACAAGGACAGCATTCATCTGCAGATGTTTGGAGATGCAGTGAATCAGTGTATTCCTGCGTATCGGTTTTGTGAGATAATCACTGCAGCCAGCGGCCATACATTTCTTTTTAAAACGGATAAAGGCATGGGCGGTGAGGGCAACAATGGGAGTGGTAGCGAGTTCTGCTGTCTTCTCCCATTTTCGAAACTGTCTGGTTGCTTCATAACCATCCATAATTGGCATTTCAAGGTCCATAAAGACGATGTCAAAAGAAGTTTTTTTGAACATCTCAACAGCCTCCCGGCCATTTTCAGCGGTTTCCAGGGTGAAGGGCGTATTGCGCAGGTAGAGGCAGAGCAGATTGCGGTTGTCTTCATTGTCGTCCACCAGCAGGATGTGTGCTTCTTTTAAAAGTTCGCATTGGGCTGCTGGTTCCACCTCTGCACCATTCGGTGTGGTGTCTGTCAGGGCAGAGTGGAGTGGGTACGTAAAAAAGAATGTGGAACCTTTTCCCGGTAGACTTTTAAGGCCAATATCCCCACCAAGGATCTGGGTGAGTTTCTGGCAGATGGTGAGGCCAAGCCCTGTGCCACCATATTTTCTGGTGGTCATGGAATCTGCCTGAGTAAAGCTCTCAAAGATAAGTTGCTGTTTCTCTATGGGTATACCAATACCATTATCTTTAACGGAAAAGAGTAGTTGGGTTTCGGAATCTTTTTTGACAAATATTTCAACCTTGCCATTCTCGGTGAATTTTACACCATTACCAACAAGATTAATCAGGATCTGACGCAAGCGAGTGGGGTCTCCCCTGAGGCCTGAAGGCACATCCGGGTGAGTGTTGATGGTGATGTTCACATTTCGCTCTGTTGCTCGTACGGAAAGGATGGATGCGACGGAGCTAAGCAGTGAGGGAAGGTGGAAGTCGATGCTTTCCGATTCGGTCTGACCAGCTTCAATTTTTGAAAGATCAAGGATATCGTTAATGATGGAAAGCAGGCTTTCTCCTGCTGTTCTGAAAATCCGTACAAAATCCCGCTGTTCTTCGGTGAGTTTCGTGTCGTTTAAGACTTCTGCCATGCCAATGATGGAGTTTAAGGGGGTGCGGATCTCATGGCTCATGGAAGCCAGGAATTCTGTTTTTGAGCGGCTGGCGTCTTCTGACAGTGCGATAAGCCGCTTGTTTTCCTGAAGCATGTCGTAAAGATGTAAATGATTACGAACGCGGGCCAGAAGCTCCTGGCGGTTGAAGGGTTTGACTATATAGTCATTGCCGCCAGCGTTAAACCCTTCGACGATATCTTCCTGCTGGGAGAGTGAAGTTATGAAGATTAGAGGGATATCCGCATACTTATCGTCGCGTTTGAGTTTGCGGCAGAGAGAAAAACCATCAATCCCAGGCATCATCACGTCAAGGAGGATGATGTCAGGGATCTGGTTTTCAATGAGTTGCAATGCTTCCTCTGCGTTTCCGGCACTGAGGACCTGGTAATTTGCTCCGTGCAGGATGGAGGCCAGCAGTTGTGGATTGACAGGATTGTCGTCAACCACAAGTACTGTATGGGATAAACGTTCTTGCATGGGTGATACATGTATCATACTCTCGTTAAATTGCATGGAAAAAGAGCGACCTTTTCTAATCTTTCTCATGGACAATTCCCGGCACGATTGCTACTATTGGCACTGGTAAAACCATAGTATGCAGAGGTGGGTTCCTATGTTATTGAAACCTATTATTAATTTAATTTTTTTACTTTTTAACAGGAGAGTAAAACATGAAGAAGATCACATGGGCCCTGGCGGCCACTGCGATGACCCTTGCCATTACAGTGGGAACTGTGCAGGCATCTACCAAAGAAGAGGTGCAGAAGCGTGGTGTCCTTAACTGTGGCGTTTCCACAGGCCTTCCCGGATTTTCCATCGCTGACGAGAAGGGTGTTTGGGCCGGAATTGATGTTGATGGTTGTAAAGCTGTTGCATCTGCCGTTCTTGGTGACGCAACAAAAATTAAATACGTACCACTGAATGCTAAGGAGCGTTTTACTGCTCTACAGTCTGGTGAAATTGACGTGCTTGTTCGTGGAACCACCTGGACCCTTACCCGTGACAGTTCACTTGGTCTCAACTTTGCCGGTGTTAACTACTATGATGGTCAGGGATTCCTGGTATCTAAAAAGCTTGGTGTGAAGTCTGCTCTTGAGCTTGGTGGTGCTGCTGTTTGTATTCAGTCCGGAACCACTTCTGAAATGAACCTTGCTGATTACTTCACAGAAAATAACATGAAGTACGAAGCAGTTGTTTTCGATACCCATGATGCGACCCTTAAAGCGTTTGAAAATGGTCGTTGTGATGTCCTTACCTCCGACCAGTCTCAGCTTTACGGTCTGCGCACCCATCTTCCTAATCCAGGCGAAGCCTTCGTACTTCCAGAAGTTATCTCCAAGGAACCTCTGGGACCTGTTGTACGTCAGGGTGATGATGCCTGGTTGAATATCGTTAAATGGACTTTCAATGCTATGATTGAAGCTGAAGAGCTTGGACTTACTTCTGCTAATGTTGATGCAATGAAGGCTGACTCTAATTCTCCTTCTGTTCGCAGGCTTGTTGGTCTTGAAGGAATTGCTGGTAAAGGTCTTGGTCTCAGCGATGACTGGGCATATCAGATCATCAAACAGGTTGGTAACTATGGCGAGGTTTTTGAGCGTAACGTAGGTACTGGTTCTCCACTGAATATTTCCAGAGGGCTCAACGCACTCTGGAGTAAAGGCGGCATAATGTATGCGCCTCCTCTACGCTAGTAAATAGCTTAGTGTGAATAAGGGATGCTTTCTCGAAAGAGAGAGCATCCCTTTTTTCGTTTTGCCGTCATTCCGGAACTGATCCGAAAACTCAAGAGTGATTAAAATTCCGAATCGAGTCCGGAATGACAGCAAGTACTATTCTTTGAATTTCTAAACTCACCTATAGTTCTTATGTCGAAATCATCAAAAAAACAGTTTTGGTGGAACAATGCCCAGTATCGCTCCCTGTTTTTTCAGGTGCTGCTGGTAGCCATGGTTGCAGGGTTCTTCTGGTTTATCGGAAGCAATACCCTGCACAACCTGGAAAAAAGAGGTATCTCCACAGGCTTTGCCTTTCTGTCGCAAAAATCGGGATTTGGTATACTTCAGTCTCTCATTCCTTTTACCGACGCAGATTCCTTTGGCCGTACTTTCCTGGTTGGTTTACTAAATACCCTGCTGGTTTCAGTGCTTGGTGTTATTTTTGCCACTGTCATCGGCTTCACCATGGGCATTGCACGTCTTTCCAATAACTGGCTAATTGCTAAAATTGCAACAGTTTACGTAGAAATCTTTCGGAATATCCCACTACTCCTGCAAATCTTCTTCTGGTATTTTGCTGTACTTCGTGCCTTGCCTTCTCCACGGCAAAGTTGGTCAGCGGGCGAGCTTGCTTTTGTGAATATTCGTGGGCTTTACCTGCCTCAACCTCTGTTTGACGATGGTTTTGGTTATGTCGGCTGGACATTTGTGCTGGCAATAGTTGCCACCGTGGTGATAGCGAGATGGAGGAAAAAACGACAAGAAGAAACAGGTCAGCAGTTTAATATCTGGGGTGCTGCATTTGGGTTGATCATTGTCTTGCCGCTGCTGGTATTCTTTGCTGTCGGTTCCCCATTAAGTTGGGAGCTGCCAGTGCTTAAAGGTTTTAACTTTCGTGGTGGCGTGACGATTATCCCGGAACTTACGGCACTGCTGCTGGCTCTTTCTATTTATACAGCGACCTTTATTGCAGAAGCGGTACGTTCCGGAATTCTTGCTGTAAACAGTGGTCAGACTGAAGCAGCCTCTGCTCTTGGTCTGCATAAAAGCAAAGTATTAAAACTGGTGGTTATTCCTCAGGCCATGCGCGTGATTATTCCACAGTTAACCTCCCAGTATCTGAATCTTGTGAAAAACTCCTCACTGGCCACTGCGATAGGGTATCCTGATCTTGTGGCTGTTTTTGCGGGTACAACACTGAATCAGACCGGACAGGCTATTGAAATCATTGCCATGACCATGGGCGTTTATCTCACTATCAGTTTGACAATCTCAGCGATAATGAACTGGTATAATAAGAAAATAATGTTGGTGGAGAGATAAAAAATGACAGTACATATTACAACTCCAACGGCGGATAAGGCGCCACCTGCTAGTTCGGTAGGTGTTATGGGCTGGTTGCGGAAAAATCTGTTCTCCTCTGCCACCAACTCAATATTTACCCTGATTGGCTTGGTTCTGATTTACAAAATAGTGCCGCCAGCTCTCAACTGGGCTTTTTTTACAGCTGACTGGGTAGGAAGCACCAAAGGTGACTGTACAAGTGAAGGTGCATGCTGGGTTTTTGTGATTGTTCGTATCAAACAGTTTTTATTTGGTTTTTATCCACCATCTGAATATTGGAGAGTGATCACATCTTTCTCTTTAGTTGGTGTACTGGTAGCCTGGCTGTTGATTGAAAGAACACCAAAGAAAGGACTGGTAGCGGCTTTTACCGTGTTTTGCTATCCGATTATCGCCTATTTTCTCTTTTACGGTGGATCTTTTGGCCTGCCGGTTGTGGAGACACATAAGTGGGGCGGATTGATGCTGACCTTGATCCTGGCCACCATCGGCATGTTTTGTGCATTGCCAATAGGAATTATATTGGCACTTGGACGCCGCTCTTCCATGCCCATTGCAAAAACCATGTCTATCATATTTATTGAATTCTGGCGTGGGGTACCGCTGATCACTGTACTTTTTATGTCTTCAGTGATGCTGCCCATTTTTATGCCGGAAACCTGGCAGTTTGATAAACTCCTGCGGGCACTAATCGGGATTATTTTTTTCCAGTCTGCCTATATGGCAGAAGTTGTGCGTGGTGGTCTACAGGCCATACCCAGGGGGCAGTATGAAGCTGCTGAGGCGCTTGGTCTGTCCTATTGGAAGACGACGTTCTTTATTATTCTGCCCCAGGCCTTAAAGATGGTTATTCCCGGAATTGTGAATACCTTTATCGCACTTTTCAAAGATACAACCCTTGTACTTATTATCGGACTTTTTGATCTGCTGGCCGTTGTCCAGGCGGCGTTCGCCGATCCGAAATGGTTGGGTTTCTCTGTGGAAGGCTATGTGTTTGTCGCAAGTGTATACTGGGTTTCCTGTTTTTCCATGTCACGTTACTCACAGCATCTTGAGAAAAAACTAAATACAGGGCATGCGCGCTAAATTCTAAGACTGAAAACGAAGTCATGTAAGACTTGCTACCTGAACAATGAACGTCCAACATCGAATGATAAACATGAAGTTGAACCAAGCATAATGGAAAATATTATGACAGCAGAAAACGCTCAACAGGCAACATCCAAGGAAGTAATGGTTGAATTGCGGAATGTGAACAAATGGTATGGTGACTTTCACGTACTTAAGAATATTAATCTTAAGGTAAGTAAGGGGGAGCGTATTATTATCTGTGGTCCTTCCGGTTGTGGTAAGTCTACCTTGATCCGCTGTATGAATCGCCTGGAGGAACATCAAGAAGGTGAAATCATCGTTTCAGGGATCACCCTTGATGATGATTTGAAGCATATTGATCGGGTCCGTCGTGATATCGGAATGGTTTTTCAGCAGTTCAATCTATTTCCACACCTGACGGTTCTGGAAAACTGTTGTCTTGCTCCCATCTGGGTACAGAAACAGTCTCGCAAAGATGCTGAGGCTATTGCTATGAAGTATCTTGAGCGTGTTCAGATTGCCGATCAGGCGAAGAAATTTCCTGGTCAACTTTCTGGTGGTCAGCAGCAGCGTGTGGCCATTGCCAGATCTCTCTGTATGAATCCATCTATCATGCTTTTTGATGAACCGACTTCTGCCCTTGATCCTGAAATGATAAAAGAAGTTCTGGATGTAATGGTGGATCTGGCCCGTGAAGGAATGACTATGCTTTGCGTTACCCACGAGATGGGTTTTGCCAAAACCGTAGCGAACCGTGTTCTGTTTATGGATGCTGGTGAAATTATCGAGGAAAATGAGCCAAATGAGTTCTTTAATAATCCACAGTCAGATCGAACCAAATTGTTTCTGAGTCAGATCCTGTAAGCTAGTGGCAACGATTCATTGCTTGCAGCACGTCTCTTTGACGGGCCCTCTTCTAAGAAGGGGGGACTCACCGAGCAGGGGGTGCACCCTGGGTCATGCTTGAAGAAGATGTCCTTAGTCGTATTGTCACATGATAAGTGCGTGTATGTATCGGCTGCTACAAGGAACTTTCCCTATATAAAAATATACTTAACAGGAGATTGGTTATGAAAAAAATGATAGTTGTAGTTCTGTTTTTAGGAGTGATAGGAGCCACGTCTTCGTGGGCCTCTGAGACTGTAGCGGAAGGAACACCTGCTGAACCATCCAAGTGGAGTAAAGCTGGTGGTGAAATTGGTGAAGCGGCTCATGCTGTGGGAGATGCGACGGCGGATAGCTCGAAGAAAGCATGGCAAGCCACTAAGGAAGGTTCTGAAGACACGTGGGATGCAACCAAAGAGGGTTCCAAGGAAGCTTGGGAAGCGACAAAAGAAGGTTCAACAGAAGCTTGGGATAAAACAAAAAGTAAAAGTAAAGAGCTGTGGGAGAAGGGGAAAGCAAAAGTGCATGATGCCACTGAGTCAGATACTACTACGGAGTAGGAACCTAATCCCGAATCTGTCAAAAACCAACAGGCAGATCTTTCAAGATAATTGATCACAAGTGCTACAGGTTTGCAGTTTCACTGTCTCCGCAATAGTTTTACCCATGCGGAGACAGTGAAACAACGAAGATACAGTGCTTGTGGTTACTTATTTAGCTTGCTTCCTGCAATGCTACTGCTACAGCAACCGACGCTCCAACCATAGGGTTGTTGCCCATACCAATAAGTCCCATCATCTCAACATGGGCAGGCACAGACGAAGAACCGGCAAACTGTGCATCAGAATGCATTCTTCCCATGGTATCTGTCATACCGTATGAAGCAGGACCTGCTGCTATGTTGTCGGGATGCAAGGTACGTCCGGTACCACCACCGGAGGCTACGGAGAAATACTTCTTTCCCTGTATGATACACTCTTTCTTATATGTTCCGGCAACAGGATGCTGAAAACGGGTTGGATTAGTGGAGTTTCCGGTGATGGAAACATCAACGCCCTCATGATGATTGATAGCGACACCTTCACGAACATCATCGGCACCATAACAACGGACGTTTCCGCGTTCGCCATCAGAGAAACGAACTTCTTTTGTAATGGTGAGCTCGGAGCTTGTGTAATCAAATGTTGTCTCGACACTGGTAAAGCCATTAATCCGTGAAATAATATAGGCTGCATCCTTACCAAGACCATTAAGGATTACTCGAAGAGGTTCTTTGCGAACGTGGTTGGCTGATTTGGCAAGACCAATAGCGCCCTCTGCAGCGGCAAAAGACTCATGTCCTGCAAGAAATGCAAAACATTTAGTTTCTTCACGCAAAAGCATAGAGGCAAGGTTGCCATGTCCAATACCGACCTGACGATTGTCAGCAACAGATCCTGGAATACAAAATGCCTGTAAACCAACACCTAGGGTTGATGCAATATCAACAGCTTTGGTCTGACCTTTTTTAATGGCAATGGCAGAACCAACAATATATGCCCAGCAGGCATTCTCAAAACAGATGGGCTGAATATCTTTTACAATCTTAGCGACATCAACACCGTAATCGTCACAAACCTGTTTGGCTTCTTCAAGGCTTTTGATGCCATATTCCATCAATACTGGAATGATCTGGTCAATCCGCCTTTCATAACTTTCAAATAATGCCATGATAGCTCTCCTTATTCCTCACGCGGATCAATAGTTTTCACAGCATCTGCAAAGCGACCGTACGTTCCGGTGGCACTTTCCATAGCTTTATTCGCATCTTCACCCTTTCTGATGGCATCCATCATGCGACCGAGATGAACGAACTTGTAGCCGATGATCTCATTGTTGGCATCAAGTGCCAGCTCAAGAACATACCCTTCAGTCACTTCAAGATAACGAGGGCCTTTCAGTTTTGTACCATAAGTACTTGCGGTAACTGAGCGCAAGCCCTTGCCAAGATCTTCAAGGCAGGCACCAATGGGAAGTCCGCCCTCAGAGAACGCTGACTGGCTGCGACCATAAACGATCTGCTGGAACAATTCCCGCATGGCCACGTTGATAGCATCACAGACAAGATCTGTATTCAAGGCCTCAAGGATGGTTTTGCCAGGCATGATCTCAGATGCCATGGCTGCGGAATGGGTCATTCCTGTACAGCCGATAGTTTCAATCAAAGCTTCTTCGATAATGCCATCTTTAATATTCAAAGTCAGCTTGCATGCACCCTGATGGGGAGCGCACCAGCCTATTCCGTGGGTTAAGCCCCGGATGTCCTTGATCTCTTTGGCCTGAGTCCAGCCCCCTTCCTGGGGAATGGGTGATGGCCCGTGGTTGCAGCCCTGAGTTATTGGGCACATTTCTTTTACTTCAGAAGAGTATTCCATATGGTCTCCTTTTGGTTATTTTTTAAGATATTCAGAATAAAGGATATTGGGAAAAGGAACAAGGGGAAAGAAGTTGTTAGTAAATGAGCAACAGTGTTATTAAAAGCTTGAAACACGTTTCATCATATGTCGTCTGATTATAGATGCTTGTGGTAACGGCCTGTGACAGGGATAGTGTGGAATATTGTGTGAAGCTGGTGTCGTCGGTATTAGTGTCAGGGCTTGGTCAAGAAATAGTCGTATGAATGGGAAGTTCGGTTTTCTTAATCACCGTGCTAAGAGCAAAAGAAGAATGTACTCGCTGCACTCCGGGCAGATTCGTCAGCTTTAAATGAATCTTCTTATAATCTTCATTATCTCTATAAATAATCCGAAGCATATAGTCAGCATCCCCTGACATTAAATAACACTCCATCACCTGTTCGATACTGGTAACCGCACTCTCAAAAGATTGTAGCGTTTCCTGCTGTTGTTCTTTCAGTGTTACTCGAACAAAAACTGTTCCCGAAAACCCCAGTGCATTTTGGTTGAGTAATAGCACTGCACGGTCGACAATACCGCTGCTCTCAAGGGATTTTACTCTCCGCAAACAGGCGGATTCTGATAATCCCACTTTTTTAGCCAACTGAACATTTGAGATTCTGGAATCTGTTTGCAGGGAAAGTAAAATGGATCGATCAAGCTCGTCCATGCGAAGTGTTGATGTATTCTGCATGTTTTCTCCTCAAAAGTAGAATTATCCACCAGATTTAATGCCAAAAGGTAGAAGAAAGCAATCAAATTTTAAACTACTCCGGGTAGAATTCAATTTATCATTCGATGGGTTTGAAAAAGCACAATATCTGATTACGAGCTTTACTTCTTCAGATTTACCGTGCAGGATTTAGATAGCAATCAATTAACGTCAGGGGAACTTGTTATGAAGGTAGGAATCTTAAAAGAAATTAAAATTGAAGAAAGCAGGGTATGTATGACTCCTGCCGGTACAGAGATCATGGTGCAGAACGGTCACCAGATACTTGTTGAGAAAAGTGCCGGCGTTGGAAGTGGCTTTACTGATGAGGAATACATTGCAGCAGGTGCAAAAATTACTGATGGACCTGCGGAAGTGTATGCCTGGGCTGAAATGATTATGCATGTCAAGGAGCCGCAACCTGAGGAATATGAGATGATCAGGGAAGGGCAGATCATTTTTACTTACTTTCATTTTGCTGCATCGGAAGAACTGACTCTGGCAATGATAGCCAGAAAAGCTGTTTGTATTGCCTATGAAACAATTAAAGATGATGACGGAACACTTCCCCTTCTCACTCCCATGAGTGAAGTCGCTGGACGGATGGCTGTCCAGGAAGCAGCCAAATATGTTGAACGTGCTCAGGGGGGACGTGGACTTTTGCTTGGCGGTGTACCTGGTGTTGATCCTGGCACAGTACTTGTTCTTGGTGGAGGTGTTGTTGGTACGCATGCCGCCCAGATGGCATGCGGTCTTGGAGCTAAAGTGTACCTTCTTGATACCAGTCTGCCACGTCTTCGGTATCTGTCAGAAATTATGCCCAAAAACTGTGTGCCATTGATGTCATCGCCTGCAAAGATACGTGAGTTGGTTGAACAGGCGGATGTTGTTATTGGTGCGGTCCTTCTTCATGGCGCTAAAGCCCCCAAGCTTATTACAAGAGCAATGCTTGGAACCATGAAACCTGGCGCAGTGATTGTGGATGTGGCAATTGATCAGGGAGGATGTTTTGAAACATCGAAAGCTACTACCCACAAAGATCCTATTTATGAAGTTGATGGAATCATCCATTACTGTGTTGCCAATATGCCGGGAGCAGTTCCGTTGACGTCCACCATGGCATTAACCAATGCTACACTTCCTTTTGCAGTATCCCTTGCCAATAAAGGATGGAAGAGGAGTGTTAAGGAAAGCCTGGCCATGAAAGAGGGGCTCAATATTGTTGAGGGCAAGATAACCTATCAGGGTGTGGCTGAAGCTTTCAACATGGAGTACGTATCTGTCGATACTATTGTTGCATAGAGTGCTATAATTACGCGATACCAATTTCTTAAATTGGCAGCATGCTGTAGGCCAGCGAAGTAGCTGGCCGATGCAAATCAGTACTGTTGTTCCTCGGTCTTTTCCCACCAAGTTTATCCTGGCGATTGTGATATTGTCCATTTCATATTCTAAGCACTAAGTACGAATTTTTTATAAACATTTCTCTGGGTGGCAGACTCGAATTCTCATTCGAGCCTTGTTACCGATCGGTAGCGTAGCCGAGTTGGGCGCGGTACCACGCAGTAACACTTGCGTTCACTGAAATTTCTTAACCATCTGAAAATGCATATCAAAGTATATTGGTGCGGATCTTGCAATGTTCTGTGGGTTACAAATTGTACCACGACGTGGGAAATAGTTTGGATTCGTAATCTAAATTGTGATAGGCTTTTTTTGTGAGGTTTTTTTGCGAAAGAGAGAAGAAAAAAATTCGATGGAGTTCTTATGCCGATTTTGAGTTATCTGGTTCTGCCTGAGGCAGGAGCAAAGGAGCAATTATGTACAGACCTGTCAACAATGGAGGGTTGTGAGATCATCCCGTCCGATAATGAAGAGGTGGTCGTGCTTGTCACAGATACCCCCGACGAAAAGACAGAAGAGACACTGCAAAAATCACTGAAAAACCTGCCGTCTTTACAATCTTTAAGCATGACCTTTGGGCATAGCGCGGAATAAATTCGATTTAATACCAATGACGGACTCGTAAAAAGTCAAAATTGAAGATGGATTTGTAAAAAGCTTCATATTCGAGGCGCGTAAAATTGAAATGATTTCGGCGTACTAAGGTACGGCGTAATTGTTTCAATTTTGGAGCAACGAAGAAGATGGAGAGTTTTTGCGAATCCATCACCAATAGATAACTGAACAATACAATGGGGAGTAGAAAAGGAAACATGAATACAACCAGAAGATCATTCATTAAGATTGCCGCTGCCAGTAGTGCTCTTGCCGCTGCCGGATCAATTTTTCCAGGAATTAGCTTTGCTGAGTGGAAGAAACAGGAGGGGGCGTCTGGAAAAATTAATTGGCATAAAGCGCCTTGTCGTTTCTGTGGTACCGGTTGTGGTGTTCTTGTCGGAATGTCCGGTGACCGCGCCGTTGCAGTGAAAGGAGATCCCAATTGTAGTGTAAATAAAGGTTTATGCTGTGTGAAAGGTTTTCATTCAGTGCAGGCTTTATATGGAAAGGATCGGATAAAAAAAGCGCAAATCCGTAGGAATGGCAAAATGGTTGAGGTTCCAATCTCTGAGGCATTGGACGTAATTGCTGCCAAGATGAAGGAGACCATAAAAAAACATGGTAAGGACTCCGTTGCCATGTACGGTTCCGGTCAGTGGACCATTCCTGACGGGTATGTTGCTTCAAAGTTATTCAAGGGATGTCTCGGTACCAACAATGTTGAGGCTAATGCCCGTTTGTGCATGGCCAGTGCTGTGACCGGTTTCATGACTTCCTTTGGTATTGATGAGCCCATGGGCTGTTATGAAGATATTGAGGAAGCCGATGTCATGATTACCTGGGGTAATAATATGGCTGAGATGCATCCGGTTCTTTTTTCACGGATGCTGGCCAGTCGCAAACGTAAAAATAATGTGACCATAATTGACTTTGCCACACGTACCACCCGCACCAGTCAGGCGGCAGATAAGTCAATTCTCTTCAAACCCAATACAGATCTGGCAGTCGCCAATGCCATCTGCTATGAGATTATACGTAATGACTGGGTGAATTGGGATTTTGTTAATAAACACACCAGTTTTCACAAGGGCAAGACCAACATTGGTTATGGTACTGAAGATCATTTTAAATTCAAAGATAAACCTGAAGATATCAGTTTTGAAGAGTACAAGACCTTTTTAGAAGACTATACCCCTGAAAAAGTAGAAAGAATTTCTGGTGTATCTGCTAGAGATATCAAGTATATGGCATCTCTTTATGGCGACCCGGCGAAGAAGGTTACTTCTTTTTGGTGTATGGGGATGAATCAGCATGTCCGGGGCACCTGGATCAATAATCTGGTTTACAACATTCATCTGCTCACGGGCAAGATCTCCACTCCCGGCAACAGTCCATTTTCGCTTACCGGCCAGCCAAGCGCTTGTGGTACCGTGCGTGAGGTGGGAACCCTTACTCACAAATTACCCCATGGCGTTGTGATGAAGGAAAAAGATCGGAAGATGGCTGCTGAAATCTGGGATGTGCCACTGTCAAATATCGATCCTAAGCCTACCTACCATACCGTTGAGATGTTTCGTGCTCTTGATCGTGGTGATATCCGGTTTATGTGGATTCAGGTGACCAACCCTATGATTACCATGCCCAAATTGAAACGCTACAGAGACGGTTGTCTGAAAGAGGGCCGCTTTATTGTTGTGTCTGATGTGTATCCAACACCAACAACTGATGTTGCCGATGTAATTCTGCCGGCCAGCATGTGGGTTGAGCAGGAAGGGTTGTATGGTAATTCCGAACGTCGTACCCAGCATTTTGATCGTATTGTACCCGGTCCCGGTGATACCATGTCCGACACCTGGCAGATTATCGAGGTTGCCAGAAGACTTGGTTTTGAGAAGCAGTTTCCATGGGGAGAGGATGAGTATATTGGAAAAATATGGGAAGAATATAGACGTTTTCATGATAATCCCAAACACAATATGGCTCCCTATAAAGTCCTTAAAGAACGATCCGGCGTGCAATGGCCCTTTGTCAACGGCAAGGAAACACGCTGGCGCTTTAACAGCAAGTATGATCCGGCCTGTAAAAAAGGCACAGATTTCGATTTCTATGGCAAGAAAGACGGGAAGGCATGGATCTGGGCGCGCCCTTATGAACCGGCAGCAGAGTCTCCCGATCAGGAGTATAATTTCTGGCTCAATACCGGTCGTGTAATCGAACATTGGCATACCGGTTCCATGACCCGTCGGATACCTGTGCTTCATAACGCTATGCCCGAATCCTATGTTGAGATGAATCCTGATGATGCGGCAGATATGGGTGTCGCAAATGGTGAGAAAGTGAAGATAATCTCGAGACGTGGAGAGATTACCATGAAGGCTTCCATTAATGGTCGTGGAGTTCCGCCGCGGGGTATGGTGTTTGTACCGTTCTTTGATGAATCTTATAAAATCAATGAAGTTACTCTGGATGCGTTCTGTCCGATTTCCAAGCAGCCCGATTATAAAAAATGTGCCGTTCGACTGGAGAAAGCATAATGACAAAAGCAGATAAAAAACTTGGCAAAATTGCCACAGGTTTTGCTGCTATCTGCTTAACCGGAACCTTTATGGTGCTGTCAGCAAATGCAGCACCTGGTATTCCACAGGGTTTCGATTCAGACGGCGAAAAAATCTTTAAGCGCTTTGACAATACACCTCTTGCGGCCATGACTGGCACAGATGGTACCCGTACCTTGAACGAATACTATGTGCTGCGTCAGTATCCTGGCTCACCACCAAGGGTGCCCCATGATGTGCCAACCTCGTTTTCAGGCGATACTTTGAAGTGCCTCGCCTGTCACGAACGTGGAGGATATGATCCGAATCAGGATGCCTATGCTCCGGTTACCCCGCATCCCGAATATGAGAGTTGCGCCCAATGCCATGTGCCACAGCGCACAGAAAAACTGTTTGTGGAAACGGAGTGGCAATCTATAAACCCGCCTAAACTTGGTTTGTCAGAAATGGGAGGTTCGCCCCCGCCAATTCCCCATAGTCTACAGATTCGGGAGGATTGCATTGCCTGTCATACAGGAAATGCAGCTGTTGCCGAAATCAGGGTAGAGCATGGGGCACGTGGTAATTGTAGGCAATGCCATGTTCCCATGATAGCAACAGAGATCAGAAAAGAGTTTTCCAGAGACAAATAATCAGGACGAGAACCGTTATGAAAAAAATATTTTTACGTTCTGGCCTACTTTTTTTGTTTCTTGTGCCAGTGGCAAGTCTTAACGCCATGGCCTCTGGTGGTGGGGTGATGGATCGTATCCATGATGCCGATGAACCATTTGATTCCATGGCAATTGATAGCGCATATCAACTGCCGCTCAAAACGGTGCGGGGCAAAGAAAAATGGCAGGGCGGGCAATTTCGAGTGCTGGCTCGCAAGGATTTTATCAACAAATTCCGCTGTAGCGTCTGTCATACTGATAAAAAAGTATTGGTCAAAAATGCTGCTCTCTTCACCCACGGAGATATTGTGATGAATCACGGTCAAGGGGATGATGGGCTGGCGTGTATACAGTGTCATGATGAAGATAATCGAGATTTCCTCGCCGATTCTTCAGGGAAAAAGATCGATTTTGACCATAGCTACCAGCTTTGCGGTCAGTGTCATTTTCGTCAAAAACGGGATTGGCTGGGCGGTGCCCACGGGAAACGAGATGTGTACTGGGCTGGAGAACGAGTGATACGAAACTGTACCAGTTGTCATAGCCCACATTCCCCTGCCTTTAAAACCAAAATGCCGGAGACCTACTCTCTGCCATTGGATCAATAGGGGCGGCCATGGATTCCAGGAAAAAAGAAGGCCAGATGAAAACAATCGATATATTAGAAAAGAAGACTAGTCGCAGATCCTTTATGAAAAAGCTGTCCATTGCGGCGGCGGCTGGATCAGCCGGGCTGGTTGCCGGAGGATGTGTTGGAACCAGCGAATCAACGGAAGAGATGGGGCTCAAGTGGGAAGAGTATTTTAAGAAAAACTACCGCATGATGACCCCGGAAGAAAAAGATGAAACAGTAGTCCGGCTTGAAAAACTGGCAAAACTCCAGGATGGGGTGGACATCCAGATGTCCAATCAGGAACCGCAGGAAAAGGTGCTGTTTGGCTACGCCTTTAACATCTCTCGTTGCAAAGGCTATATGGATTGTGTTGAGGCCTGTGTGCAAGAGAACAATCTTGATCGTAACTCAAAAACCCAATACATCCGTATCTTCGAAATGGATTCCGGACAACAGGATCCAACAAGTGGTGATGGTAAGTATCATCATGAAGTACCCGTTGAAAATAAATATTACATGGGGATCCAGTGCTTTCATTGTGAAAACGCCCCCTGTATTAGAGCCTGCCCGACAAAAGCTACCTGGCGTGAGCCGGATGGCATTGTTGTTGTCGATTATGACTGGTGTATCGGCTGTCGCTACTGTATGGCAGCCTGCCCCTTCTGGGGGCGCCGTTTTAACTGGGGCAAGCCTGAAGTGCCAAAAGAAGAGATAAATACAAAACAGCACTATCTCGGTAACCGTAAACGCATGAAAGGGGCCATGGAAAAATGTACTTTTTGTGTACAGAGAACACGGCAGGGGAAATTACCCGCCTGTGCCGACGCCTGCCCCACCGGTTCCAGGGTTTTTGGTAACCTCCTCGATCCCGATAGTGAGATCCGTTACGTCCTGAAACACAAGAAAGTCTTTCGGTTTAAGGAAGAATTGGGAACAGATCCAAAATTCTGGTACTTCATGGATTGATAGCCAGAGCTGGCTGGAAAGAGAGTTTTTGATAAACTCGTAAAAACCTAAAACTTAGATGGTAAAGTAGATAAGCGTAGACTTCGAAAAACTTCATATGCGAGGCGCGTTAATTTTCTATCATTACAGTATACTAGGGTACATCGCAATGATAGAAAATTAACAACAACGAAGCAGATGAAGATTTTTCACCCGAAAAAAGGGCATAAATACGATGCCATCAACTTTAAGGAATAAATTATAATGACTACCAACTCCAAAAAAGGCCTTGGTGCTTTTATTGCGGACTGTATGCGTTGGGCGCTGTCCGGAGGAATAGGATTCAAGATCTATATTGTCATTCTGCTGGCTGTTATGGGCACAGGTGCATACGCATATGCCAATCAGTACCAGAATGGATTAATCACCACCGGAATGAGTAATATTGTGAGCTGGGGATTGTATATCTCTAACTTTACTTTTTTTGTGGGTGTCGCAGCAGCAGCCGTTATGCTGATAATTCCTGCCTATATTTTAAAGGATAAGGATTTGCATGAAGTTGTAATCATAGGCGAGGGCGTGGCAGTTGGTGCACTGGTGATGTGCCTGATCTTTATCACCGTTGATATGGGCGGGCCACTGAAAGTATGGCATATGATACCAGGAATTGGCTTGTTTAACTGGCCTTCATCCATCTTGGCCTGGGATGTGCTGGTACTGAATGGCTATCTGGCTTTGAACGTACTGGTTCCGTTGTATATCCTGTACTGTAATTACAATAATAAAAAACCGACGGGCTGGAAGTATAAGCCTTTTGTTTTTCTGTCTATCTTCTGGGCTGTTTCCATCCATATGACTACGGCATTCCTTTACCAGGGCTTGCCTGCAAGACCTTTTTGGAATAATCCGTTGCTGGGGCCAAGGTTTCTGGCCTCTGCCTTTGCTGCGGGGCCAGCAGTAATTATGATGGTACTTATTACTATTCAACAAAAAACTAGTTATTTTATTGATAATAGGGTCTTTTTTAAATTGAAAAGGATAATTGTGGTTTCGGCTATTATCAATCTCTTGATGCTTTTTTCCGAAATTTTCAAAGAATTCTACAATGCAACCCATCACAGTCTTTCCGCTCAGTACCTGTTTTTCGGACTTGATGGCCATGATGCCCTGGTGCCATGGATTTGGACCGCCATTAGTCTCAATATTATCGGAACCCTGCTTTTTGCCTTTGATCCGACAAAATGTAATCCAAAATATTTAATGCCGGCAGCCATAAGTCTGTTCACCGGTATCTGGATTGAAAAAGGTTTTGGTCTTATCATTCCGGGGTTTGTGCCATCACCCATGGGTGAAGTGGTTGATTATGCCCCAACTCTAAACGAAATACTAATTACTGTGGGAGTGCTTGCGACAGGGATATTAGTAGTGACGCTGGTTATAAAACCGGCTCTTGTGATCTTGCAAAGATTTAGAGAGGCGACAACGTAATTGCTGGTCCCTGATATGTGACAGAGATTTGGATGTCCTATAAATGAAAACGAACCCTCCCCCTCTTCCGATACGGCAGTATCATATTACACCTCAATCGGGTACTGCCTTCACCATAAAACATGGGCAGGTAATCCGGGTTATTGATGTGGAAGGTGGGCAAGTCTCAGATTTGTTCTGTTTTGCGGAAAAGAAAAGGCAAGAATGTTTGTCTTCTGGGCAAACGACGGATTACAATGGAAAATTATTCTTGTCGAAAGGGGATATCCTTTACTCGAACAGCAGTAATCCTATGTTTACGATTATTGCTGACCAAGTGGGTGGCCACATTATGTTGTACCCACCTTGCAGTCAGAAAATGTTTGAGAAAAGCTATGGGGTGACAGAGGCGCATCCAAATTGTCTGGAGAACTTGCTCACCAGTCTAAAGGATTTTACAATAGAAGAATCCCTGGTTAGCATCCCTTTGAATCTCTTTATGAGTATCGATATTTCAGAGCAGGGAACAATTACAATACAACCGGCAAGATCAAAAGCTGGTGCTTATGTCGAGCTCAGGGCAGAAATGGATATGATCGTTGCCGTTACATCATGCTCCGCGGGTACATGCAATAATTTTAAATGGACGTCAATTGATGTGGAGATCTACGCGCCAGAGTAATTCCTGATCGGCAAAAAGATATTGAACGATAGCCCGTATGCCTTGCTAATAGGTGCGGATGATCTCGCAGAACTCAGAGATGTGTTCATCGCTACTTGCAAAAGATGTCACCAGGCGGACAAAAACATTAGAGTTGCTGAGGGCTGTTCCGGCTGGAAGAGCATTGACGGGCCACTGGTAGAATTCAGCACCAGCAGCAGACAACTTTTCTGCCAGTTGTGCGGGCATAATCAGGAATATTTCATTGGCCTGACATGGCCAAACCTGTTGAATGGAAGAATACGCAGCAAGAGTCTCTGCCAGCTGTTGCGCCTGTCTGTTGGCATGTTTCGCAAGTTTCAACCAATGATTATCCTCCAGCCAGCCCACAAATTGGGCACCGAAAAGGCGTCCTTTAGAAATAAGATGGCCTGATCGTTTTCTGCGGTGGATAAAGTCTGCAGCAAGCCCACGATTAAAAAAGATGACCGCTTCTGCTGCCAGTGCTCCGCATTTGGTCGCACCAAGGCTAAGTACGTCAACACCGGCCTTCCAGGTTATGTCTGCAGGTGCGCAGCCAAGGGCTGCAACAGCATTGGCAAAACGTGCCCCATCCATATGTATATGCAGCTTATTGGCATGGGCCAAAGTACAGAGAGCTTTGATTTCTGCTGCTGTGTAAATTAGCCCGGCTTCATTGGCCTGGGTGATGCTTAATGCGGCAGCGCCTGGATTGTGTGGCACTTCAGGGGATACCGCCTGGAAAAACTGCTCAAGATGTCTGGGTTCAAGTTTTCCTGCCCTATGGGATATTGGCACGGGACGGGCACCTCCTGAGAAAAACTCAGGAGCAGTTGACTCATCCAGCAGAACATGGGCCTGGTGATGACAGATAAACGTTTCCCAGGGTTTTACCAGGCAGGAAAGGGCCAGTGAATTTGCCGCTGTTCCGGTGGCGACAAAAAATACTTCCAATTCACAGCCGAAAACCTGTGTTAATGCCTCTTTTGCCTTGGCACACCATTGGTCATCACCGTATCCGTGGGTAAAACCAGTGTTGGCACGTTCCAGTGTTTCCAGTACCTGTTTTGAGGCGCCTGCCTGATTATCACTGCCAAATTGCATGAAACTCTCCTGAGTTTTATTCTAATTCTTTTGAACAACCTGGGTGACAATAACTGTTTTTTGGTTTTGACCCGGTTATGACATCCGTATGGAGAGGTGACCATAAAAGGTTCTCAGCAACTGGTCAACAATCAAGATTTACAGCGGTTGGCCAGGGACAGGAGAAGCCTTTTAAATAAGATGTTTTCCGTGGAAATGCTTCCACTGCAACATGACATATGGTATTTCTAGTGCTGGAAATCGCTGAGTATGGTGTTTGCCCGCGAATTTTAGCGACTGTACGAGCCCGATCACAATGCAATTGTCTGCTCACAACTTCCGAAATAAACCATAATAGGGTTCCTGTTGTGGTGCCAAAACCTTGTAAAACGTACCCATATCATTATGACTCGATTCCAACGTATTCTCAATCGTCTCCTGCTCGGTTGGGGAATCTTCTGTGCGGGCTGCCTTGTTGTGGTTGCCATCGCCATTGCCTATCAATTTGGCCCCGGAAAGGTCAGCACCAAAACGGCATCGAACCATGATATTCGTCACGTGTTGAACTGGTGTGAACTGGGTGAAGAAAGGACGGAAGAGGTTCTGCATAGCTATATTGCTGCCAGCTCTTTTTCTGGCGATTCCCTTGAGGCACATGCCATACGCATCAGCCACGTTGACAAAGAAGAATTAAAACAGAAAGAGCATGGGGGCGGATGGTTCCGGGGTGATACACTTAGCGGCGTGCTGACGGATGCAATGGGTTTTGTTGGAGAAGTGTTGCCTTCTACAGAAATCCCCTGGTTTCCAAAGGAGCCGGAATTGCGTTCAGCAGAGTTTTTTGTGTATCCCTGGAGTATCTATTACCATGGAACACGGCCCACGGTAGTTAAGTTGATATTTATTCAACCAGAAAAGAAAATAGTTTTTTATTTAGCTGCCAAAAAGTGAAATAGAGGAACGCCAGTGAAGAAATTCAGAAACAAAAGGTTTCGGCCTGCTCGTAACTCTTCTCTTTCCCCTGCTTACCCTTCAGAACGCAAGCAGAAATGACAATAGAGGGCAAAAATGACCCTAGAAAACCCAAAATTTGATTTCGACACTCCCATTGATCGAACGAAGACAAACAGTATCAAATGGGGATCTCGTACAATTGCCCGTGAAGGGTTGACCTCTCTCTCTGTTGCAGATATGGATTTTGCCATGGATGAACACATCCTGCAGGCAATGCGCAGGCGGATCGAGCATCCAATATTTGGCTATGAGTTTACAGCTGACAGTCTGAACGATGTTTTTGCTGCATGGCAGTTACAACAACACGGTTTTACGGTGGACACAGAGAGCATTCTTCATCTGCCGGGCGTTGTGAATGGTATTGCTTTATCAATTCTTGCCTTCAGTAAACCAGGGGATGGAGTGGTGATTCAGCCACCTGTTTTCCCACCCTTTTTTGAAGTGGTGGAAAACAATGCCCGACAACTACTGTTGAATCCACTTCTGTATGATCAGAAGTTGTTGACATGGCGCATGGATTTAACGGGCCTTGAAACGTTGTTTGTGAATGATAGTCCAAAGCTGATGCTCCTTTGTAACCCTCATAACCCTGTTGGACGGGTATGGAGGATGGATGAACTGCAACAACTTGCTGAACTGTGTCACCATCACGGTGTTGTCCTGATTTCAGACGATATTCATTCCGATTTTATCTTCAGTGGGCATATCTATACTCCTCTTGCCAATGCAGTAAGGCATGGAGGGCCGGGTTTTGTACAATTAATCTCTCCGGATAAGACTTTTAATATGACGGGGCTTGGTTTTGCCTTTGTACTGGTTCCAGATGTTGAGCAGAGGAAAACCCTGCAAGAGAAGATCAGAGTGATGGGCCTGTCCAGGGCAAATATCATGGCGAGCACTGCGGTAGAGGCAGCCTATGCATATGGAACAGAATGGTTTGGTGCAGTACTTACCTATATTGAAAGGAATCATCAGATATTCAGGGAGCAATTGGCCACCAGGGTCCCATGGGCCAGAGTGAGTAAGGCTGAGGGCAGTTTTGTATCCTGGGTGGATTTACAGGCGTCAGGTTTGAGTCATGAAGAGTTAGCCTATGTTATCAGACATGACGCAAAGCTGATGGTCTTCGACGGTCTGTCATTTGGGGAGAATGGTGAGTATTTTTTTCGTTTTAATCTGGCCTGTTCCCGTACAGTTTTGCAGGATGCTGTTGATGCTCTTATACGGGCTTTGGCTGTTGGCAAAGATCGGGAGCCGTCTAAAGTAAGCCTTGATACTATTATTGATAGGCGCTGTTGCGGGTAGTCCAGTTTTGGACGTGTGTAACGGGTGATAAGGTTCTTGTATCTGCAAAAAAAACGGTCTTAGGGGGAAGGCTGAGCCCATGGTAGGAAAGAAGTACAGGATACAGTCATCAGCAGTCTTTACTTGCGAGTTTTTTTAAATTCCAGAGCTTGCCATTGGCATGTTCTCTTGTTGGGATACTGCTTGAATCAATATTGGGAAGAGATGTTTTAACTCTCAAAAATTGATCTTCAAACTGGAGCTGTATAGGCTGAGGGTAAGGTTTAATCATTATGTGAAATTGCAAATATTTCCACTGGCCATTCTTATCTGCTCTGCACTATTTCACTTATTGTCTGGCCGTTACGCATATCAGGAAACATATTACCCTAACTTACATCCCCTTCTCTTGACCTTGCCACTGCCTCCTTTTAAAAATTTGGACATATTAAGACGTCAGCCCAAGTGCTACACCGTAGCAGTTGGATTTTATATCAAAAAATAGGTATTTATACCGATGTGGAAAGGTCTTTTCTTATGCTATAAGAATTAATCTTATAAATTTTACGTGAGGGCGTGAGAAATGAAGAAGAAACTGCTGATCGGATTAGGAATTGCTGCGTTGATGTTTGGTGGTGTTATGAACACAAATGCCACGATAGTAACAGCTTCTCTAGAGTTAGGAATTACAGAGTTAGGTGGAGTGGCTTCAAATAGCATATGGAACATAGGTGATACAATCAATATCTCTGCCACTTATGATGATGCGGGTACTGAGCGGCATTTTTATTGGACTAGTGATGGGTCGATATCTTTTACAGAGACAGGGCTTGAGGGTGCCGAAACTTTTATAGGTGATGCTGTATTTACACTAGATAACAATTTAACTACATTTATTAACCAGATGGAAGGTTCTGAGGGCCGTGAATACTGGAACGTCGTAACTGGGTTTAGTACAAGTTTTGATACGTGGACACAACTCTCTTCAAATTACGAAAACTATAGTTTTATGTTTGCATTTGATCAAATTTTTAGCGGCTTAATTACGGGCAGAGATGTGATTGGTGGGCAAGATGTATCAGACACAATACGAGTAAATACAATAAGTAGTACAATGACATTAATAGATCCTGTCCCAGAACCAGCAACAATGCTCCTTTTCGGAACAGGCTTAGTTGGTCTTATAGGCTCAAGGCTTCGTAAGAAGAAAAAGTGATTTTTTCCTGAAAAAACTTCTTCTCCCTAAGGCAGGATCATTCATTTGATTCTGCTTTTTCTGTTTCCACCTTCTGCTGTTAATGGCCAGTGATAAGTTCTACAGTTTCATGCAATCCTTAAACGTTACATGTCTACTGTATCTTTCTGATGCACACCTTACTGGAAATAGGAAAAGAGCAAAGTAGAGGTGTGCAGGGGCAATAATTCGCACTACTGGATAGAGGGATGTTGAGATGCTTCCCGAATATACGTAATAAAAAAATGTTTTCTAATTTTTTACAATCATAGCTGAAATATTTCGAACAGGATTTTTTGGAAAGAAATATGAACAGACTAATAGCATGTTCACCTTTTCCACGCTTGCCCAAAGGTAAACACTGCCACTGTGAGTGTCAGGCAGAGTCTATCTGTACTATCCAGGTCAAGTTAGCAACTACACCTTATTTGGGCACTCTGTTGTAGGGTTGTAAATTTTTCCTGGGTACATTCTCTGCAAATTGATTGGCAAAATTTCCGGGCGGATTGTATTGACAAACCCAGGTATTTTTCATGTTTGGCCAGTTGGTTGAACAGTTTGTTGCGTAAGCGCAGCCGACTTTTATGCTGCTTTTCCAGACAATTTGCGTGAAGTGGCCAGTGCCTGATATATATCCCGGTTTGTCGTAGTTATAATCTTTCTGCTCATCATACCACATTTTGACAATGGATTGTGGACTCCTGATGTTTGTAGCCCAAGCAATGTTTTCTCCATATCCGGATTGAGAGTGGTCGGATGGACAGGTGTCTGCAAATTGCCGGGCACTTTCTGCAAGTGTTGTGGACCAGCTGAGTGGTGCCACCCCATGGCTAAGGCGATAGGTATTGTGGGCGGCTAACCACTCACGTATTTCAGTAGGGCTTATTGCAAAACCTGCTGCGGGCAGCAAGCCATATAGTAGAGAGGCTATCGTGCAGATTTTGCACTTACTGGCAATTTTCACAAGCTTCGTCCAGACGTTTCTCGATGTAGCTGATCAGGCTTTCATCCAGCTCTTCCAGGTCAAAGCAGGTGGCATCTTCCCCAAGAAGTCCGCCAGGAACCATGTCCCCCTTTTGGTCCGGATCCGTGATCATATCGCCATAAAAACAAACGGATAACCAGCGTTCCACGTCTTCAATTACATCGACCATCACAAACAGGTCTTTGTTTGTTTGTGCTTTATGGACGGCCCGCAGGGAGTAGGTGACTCCCGGCCGGGCAATAAAGTCCAGCGTGACGCCATCTTTTGCAGCTAAATAGTCTTTAAAGCGCAAAAAAGTAGACTTATTGCTCTTTTTATCAGGTGTTGCTTTCCATTCTTCGATAAACGTGTTTAGTTCCTGCTCTATTTTGTCATTCATGGTGAATTCTCGATATTATTTAAAGATTGAGGGTTGCACTGTGTGTGTACGGATGGGAATAATAGCATAACTATCATCACTATATAAGGAAAAACATGATTACAGCAATAGACGTTGCACTCTCCTACGGAAAACGAGTGATCTTTCAGGACGTGAACATAAAATTTACGCCGGGAAATTGCTACGGCCTTATTGGAGCCAATGGTGCAGGAAAAACAACATTTTTAAAGATTCTGGCAGGTGATTTCGACCCGGATCACGGCACGGTTTCCATTGGTAGCAAACAGCGTATTGCTGTCCTCAAGCAAGATCATTTTGCCTTTGATGAAATCAAAGTTCTAGATGCTGTGATCATGGGTCATGAGCGTCTGCATAAGTTGCTCATTGAACGCGAGGCCTTATATGCCAAAGCCGACTTTACGGAAGAGGATGGTATTCGGAGTGGTGAACTTGAGTCCCAGGTTGAAGAACTGGATGGGTATGAGGCGGAATCAGAAGCCGCAGTATTGCTCTCCGGGCTTGGTATAAAGGATGATCTTGTCCACAAACAGATGAGCGAATTGGAGGGTGGTGAGAAGGTGCGGGTATTACTTGCCCAGGCACTTTTTGGTAACCCGGATATTTTGCTTCTTGATGAACCCACAAACAATCTGGATATAGATTCCATTGTGTGGCTGGAAAGTTTTCTTGGCAGATTTCAAAATACTGTCATAATTGTTTCCCATGATCGTCATTTTCTTAATCAGGTATGCACACACGTGGCGGACATTGATTTTGGCAAGATCAGGATCTATGTGGGAAATTACGATTTCTGGTACCAGGCAAGCCAGATGGTTTTGCAACAGAAACAGAATGCCAACAAAAAAGCAACGGCGAAAGCTGAGGAGTTAAAAGAGTTTATCAGGCGTTTCTCCTCCAATGCTTCCAAAGCAAAACAGGCAACATCCAGGAAGAAACTGCTTGAGAAACTTACGCTGGAAGAGATGCCAACATCATCCAGGAAGTATCCTTTTATTCACTTCAAAGCAGGACGTCCCTGTGGGGATATTATCCTCGAAATCAAAGGGTTGAGCAAATCAATTGAGGGTGAGGTCATTTTTAAAGATTTAGATCTTATTGTCAATAAAGGTGAGAAAATTGCTTTTGCCGGACGAAATAATCTGGCGAAAACCACTCTCTTTCAGATCTTAGCAGGAGAGCTTGAAGCGGACAGCGGAAGTTTTCGCTGGGGAGTGACCATGAGTCATTCTTATTTCGCCAAAGAGAACAGTGCATTTTTTGAGAAGGATATCACACTTGTTGAATGGCTTGGTTACTATACGCCGCCAACAGAAGGGGAAACTTTTGCCAGAGGTTTTCTTGGGAAAATGCTTTTTTCAGGCGAAGAAGCCCTGAAAAAAACCAGCGTCCTGTCTGGTGGCGAGAAGGTTCGTTGTATGTTGTCGAAAATGATGCTTTCTGATGCCAATGCACTCATCCTTGATGAACCGACAAACCATCTCGATCTTGAATCTATTACAGCCTTGAATAATGGGCTTATTGAGTATCCTGAGGTTATTCTCTTCACCTCCCATGACCATCAGTTTGTAGAAACTATTGCCAATCGAATTATTGAGATTTGTCCTAATGGAACCATTGATAGAATGATGCCTTTTGGCGAATATTTGGAAGATGAGGCTGTCCAGGCTTTGAGAGAAAAGTTGAGTTAATGTAATTGTGGCGTATGCTCCCTGATGTGCCAATGACGTAGCGGGAGCAGAGCTGGCGACAATGTTACTCTTTGGTGCAGCTCTTGTTGGTCTTGCTGGTGGCAGGTTACGTCGGAAGGAATGTTAATAACTCGTGATATATAAATAGCTTAAAGAAAGGCTCCTTTGACAGGTTCTGCTATGGGAGCCTTTCTTGTTTCTGGCTTATTATACTAAGTACCCTCTGTAGAGGGAAGTGGTCACTTCTTTTGACCTGTAAGCAAAAAAATCTGATACTCCTTCTGCGTGGTCTCTTTTTTGATGGTATGCACTATATCGCTGTGGATATTGATAATACCCTGTGCCGTCAGAGTCTTCTCCAGTGCTTCAGTCGAAAATCCGTCATGATGAATACCCTTTACTGCCGGATCATGAAATGATCCATCCTCAGTAACAAGATCTGCCACCGCCAGATATCCTCCAGGATTGAGTAGCTCAGAAAAACGCTTGAGTAGACCAGCCGCGTCTTCAAGGTGATGCAAGGTCATGGAACAGATAATCAAATCATATCGTTCCCTGTATGCATCCTGAAAGATATCCGCGTTGAGACAATGCATATTGTCCAGTTGCTGTTCATCAATTTTTTCCTGTAGTACATCCAGCATGCCCTGTGAAGTATCAAGGGCTGTCAGCTTTTTCAGCTTTGGCGCCAGGGCCAGACTCACCAGACCTGTGCCGCAGCCAAATTCCATGCCGCTCATGGTGGTGTTGAGTGGTAGTTTGGCAATGGCTGCACTTATTTTTTCTGCCAGTTGTACCCGGCGTGGTTTGTTGTCCCAGGTTGCAGCTGCTTTATCAAAATGTTTATTTGTCATAATTCCCCAAGAGTGTCAAATAGAGCGGCATCCGCCTCTATCTTTTTCCTGTTGCCAATAATCATTCTATAGCTGTTTTGCTGCATGGTGGCAAAGGCCTCAGCATATATTCGCATATCCTTGTTAGAAGTAGAAATAATCTCATGGATACGCTGTCGTTTAGATTCGGTTGTCACGCCGTTGAGATACTCACTTCGGGCCTGTGCTCCTTTTCCGGCAGAGGCCTGCAGTGGTGTGAAATTGCCATAGGTACCAATGATCAGCTGCTGCAATACTTCAGCAGGTAGGTCAAGTTTTGTGACAACATCAGCAATTGCAGCATAACTGTCGTAAGTCTTTTTCACCTGTGGATCTCGGTAACTGATGAGCGCAAAATTTCCGCTGATATGGCTGAACTGAATAAAACAGCCATAAGCCCCACCCATCTGCCGTACACTGTTCCAGAGATAATCTCGAGACAGGTAGGTTTTTAACACTTCAAAGTGTCCATTATAACCAGCTCCTTGAGGAAGTAAATTGCCACTCTGTACAGCAAAAACGACCTCAGCTGAAGTGATAAGAGCTTCATGCCTGGGGAGCTTTGGTAGAATCAGTTCCTGTTTTGGGTGAACTGTATCCGGGAGGGAAGTAATCAGTCCCGAGGCAAGATTTTGAAAAGAGGCAACTTCCGTTTCGTCTGCAGTGATACCAAGAATCAGATTGTTTCGATTAAAAATATAACCGCCCATCTCTTCAAGGCCCGCCAGAAACTTCTCTTCCTGTTCAGGGTAATTGTTGGCAAGATCCCGTGTTGTACGATAGTTTGTCACGCCACTCACCATCTCATTGCATGCGCCAGCAGGACTCAACTGAGCAAAGGCAAGGGATGCGGCGAGGCCGTATCCTTCACTCTGGGCTTCATGTTCCGCCCAGGCGTGCTCTCTGGTCACAATCTCTTTGATACGATTCTTATCCTGCAAAGAGAGGCCGCTAAAGACATTGCTCAAGAGCTGCATGGCACGTTCTTGATATTCGGGTAGACATTTCATCTGAAACCAGAGGATGGGACGAAAATTGCCATTATCTCCTTTTTTCACATGGCATTGGAAAGCGTGGGAGAAACCACCGGTAATGGTACCAATTTCCCTGGCGAAATGCATGTAGTCCATTTTTTTTGTGCCGATCTCGGTGACGATGGTGGCAAAAAGATCAAGCCAGGGCAGGAATTTTGATGGCAGACAGGATATTTCGAAACCGATATCAATATAAGAGATATGTTCGGTGGCAAGTTCGCTGACAATGTATTCACGTCCTGCAAGTTCTCTTATCTCGGCTTCATGAAAGTCGAGATCTTGTTCAAGGTCTGATAGTTGTAACTGCGGCAAAAGAGCCAGCGTTTTCACATCGTTTGGTTGCAGCTGATTCTCCATGAGTTCCAGAGTTCTGGCAATCAGTTGCACCCGGCCATCTGTGTCAAGGTTCTTGCCGTATTCCTCTAGTCGTGCAGCTTCTTTTTGCTGATCTCTGGCCTGTTTCTCAGGATCAGGTCGCAGGGTGACCACAACAGTTGCTGGATTATTGAGCAGGTATTTTTTGATCAGTTCTTCAAAGTAGTTGTCTTCCAGTGCTTTCTTGCGGATGGTCGCCAGAAGCTCATCAATCTGTAGGGCGTCATAGGGGTCGGTGCCATATTTGAATGCGGGTAGCGCCTTGCCCACCAGGTTAAGCCCCCGTTGTGCCTTGCAACCCTCTTCCCGTACACCAAATTCATATTTGTTCAGTTCAGACAGGATCAGGTCGTAGCCGAGACCTTCACTGGCCATGGTGGTCAGTGTTTTATTGTAGAGTTCAAGAAACGTGTCACGTTTTTCAGGATCACTGCCCACAAGGTAAGTGACCATCATGGTTTTGTAACTGGATGTGGAAAGATAGAAGCCCCCAAAGTCTTTACAGACACCATTACTGATAATAGTGTTCTTGAGGGGAGAGGCATCCGAGTTAAAAAGGATATTGGCAATGATTTGAAAAGCCGCATTTTCCTCTCGGTTTTGAACCGTTGACACTGAGCTGGCCACAGCCAGAAAAGTCTTTCCTGCCGTCTCGTTGGAGTCTATGGCGTAGCTGTCTTCAATATAAGTGCGTTGACTGATACTGTTGCCGGGGTCAACTTCCGCACGTGTTCCTTTATCAGGAAAGGCCTTGAGAAAATTATTTTGTAAATAGGCCAGTTCTTCTTCAAGATCTGCATCACCATAGATAAAAAAGGTAGCATTGGACGGATGATAATGAGTCTTATGGAAATCGCAAAACTCTTCAAAACTCAGATCTGGAATATTTTTAGGGTCTCCTCCTGATTCATGGGCATATGTGGAGTTTGGCATCAGTCCACCAAATATATGATGGAATATTAGACGAATAGGGTCTGAGAAAGCGCCTTTCATTTCGTTGTAGACCACGCCCTGAAACTGCAACGGCCCATCGGCTTCTTCCTGATGATAATGCCAGCCTTCCTGTTCGAAGGTACTTTTTGCAAGTTCGGGGTTTAAAACCACATCCATATACACATCCATAATATTGAAATATTCTTTCATATTCCGGGTGGCAAAAGGATAGTAGGTAATATCTGCTCCGGTCATGGCGTTGAGGAATGTGGTGAGTCCTCCCTTGTTAATCTCTCCGAAAACATCTTTCACCGGATATTTCTTTGATCCCATCAGTACCGAATGCTCGAGGATATGGGCAACACCGGTAGAATCAGTGGGAATGGTATTAAACGCTGCTGAAAAGGTTTTGTTGGTATCGCTGTTTTTGATGGCGAGCAGTGGGCAGCCTAAAACATCATGTTCAAAGAGATATACGTCGGCCTGTACTTCGTTGACATACTGGTGTTTCTTCAAGGTAAATCCGTTGTAGCTCGTGCCTGTAGTATAGGTCATAATATTTTAAATGGTTGAGGTGTTGTTTGTAGTTAGAATATTTTGTTAGAATCGAGAAGAAGGGTGACAGGACCGTCATTCACGAGACTCACTTCCATATGTGCCTGAAATTTTCCACTGGCAGTTTCAATGCCACTTGCTGTTACGTGGGTGATGAATTGTTCATATAACGCATTGGCCTGTTCGGGTGGGGCTGCAGCAGAATACCCGGGCCGTCGTCCTTTGCGGCAGTCACCATAAAGGGTGAACTGGGAGATCACGAGCATGGCTCCTCCTGTGTCGATGAGGGAACGATTCATCTTTCCTTCGTTATCTTCGAATATACGTAAGTTTCGTATTTTGTCGGACATCCATTTGATCTCTTGAGTCCCGTCATCACGATGGATTCCCAGGAACACAAGGAGCCCTGAAGCTATTGCACCTGTATTCTTAGAACCGACTGTTACAGAGGCACTGCTAACCCGTTGAATAACTGCACGCATAGAGAGAATTTGTATAAACTCGAAAAAGTTAAATTTTAAATGGCTAAGTGAAAAGCTTCATATTCGAGGAACGCAGATTTGATGGAACGAGGCGTACTATAGTACGTCGTAGTGACAGCAAATTTGTGGTGACGAAGAAGATGAAGAGTTTTCACCCGAAAAAAGGGTATAAACGCGACGCCATCAGAATGGATGGCCAAACATAACCCATGCCGAAGTCGTTTCATCTGAGGTGGCAATATCAAAACGAACCACAGCACCGGAAAACATGGAACGAATACTGATTCCGCCATCAAATTTCCAGTCTTTAAGAAGGTCTGCGTTGTAATCATTGGCAACACGTCCGCCTTCCGCAAAAGCAACAAGCTGTAACCAGTCGCTTCTTAGGAATTTAAGCCAGGAAATATTGCCAATGGGATTCCAGTCCAGCGTGTAGCGATATTCAGCGGTGGTGTAAATAACGGCCTTATCGTTGAATCGATCTGTTGGGTAAGCGCGCATACGATAGAAGCCACCCAGGTTTGAACCTTCATAAAAGGGTGCACGATGGTTCACAGAAATGGTGCCGTCAGCGTTTGTCTCCTCTGTCCAGCTGGTATTGTCACCAGTCCACATGTTGAGAGCGATAACGCGCTGTTTTGCCCAGTCGGATTCACCTAAAGAGAAGTACTTGCTTGCTTCAAATTCAATAAAAGTCCAGTCGTCAGGAGATTCGAGCCAGCCAAAATCATGAGTTACTGCAAAGTACTGGCTTGAGCCTGTAGAGGGGTTTCCGGGGAAATCTGTGTTATAATAGGCAATGCCGGCCTGTATAGGATGTACGGTTGCGTCAATATCTTTTTGCTCCAGCTCAAAACTTCGAAATCTGTTGTATTGTTTTAATAACAATATGGTTACCCCAGTCTCCAGAGGGTTCCATGTTTCTCCCCCCATGGGAGCGGATTGCAGCAGGCCGCCTTTTAATTCATTGTGCAGCATGGGGTCATTTTTAGCCGATCCGATGGGGAGGACATATTCAAGCTTGATATCAGTCCAGTTGCTATACCCGCTGTCCTCACCGTATGCGTCCATGTCGGAATCGTTACTTCCCGGACGAATGACATTGGGATCAAAGGCAATTTTTGTGTATGCCCGTTGTGTTGGAAAGTGGGAAACCATGCCCTGTGCACTGAGGAAAAAACGATTGGCAAATGATGGCTGATAATCCCACATTCCGAGGAACAAGCCCACTGCTTCATCAACGCTGTAAAAAGCGGTAGCACCTAAAAGCAGTTGGTCCTGCCCGTATCCTTTTGTCCCACCACCGACACCAGCAGTGAATCCCATACTCTCGGTGGAAAAGGCGTAGGGCATAATCAGTTTGTTTTTTGTACTTCCATCTCTGTTTTCAGCTCTGCTCAGTGTGCTTTTTACTGAAGTACTGGGGCGTGCATAGAGCATTGGCGCAAGAAGTAGGCTGGAGAGAGCCAAAAGGGAAACGGTTTTCAAAACTGTTGTGTTTTTCATAAAATCACTGGGTGGAAGATTAGTTTTTGAAATTTAAAACATAAGAGACTAGGGTTTTTTACTCAACCTGCTTAACAACTTGTTTCTGAACTATATACTATACAAGGCGTGATCGGCAATAGTTGAGAGTAAATCTCTCATGTTACAGGCATCTTTTCTGGCGTAATGGTGACTTTTCTGTGATTCCTTGAACTGCTTGCTGCTCCAGGCATTGTTTTATCGCAACCAGAATTAGCAGACTGGGCAGAGCAAAAGATGCGACGAAGTGGCTGGGTGGTAATCTCTGGAATGATTGCCTACTTTCTGTTAACCTTGACTCCAGTACTTTTATGGAAAATCCAACATGGTGTCTGTACAGGATGACAAAGAGAGCAAATACGTTCCCTGGGATACAGGTAGAAGATCCGCAAACAATGCAGCCATTTATTGAGTATCTCGAAAGATGGGGCTGCCAGGTGCTTCGGGCTGTAAACTGTCCAAATCCCTATCGGGGTGGTTTCTCCATTCTCTTTCGTTCGGATGAGGCAACAGCTCGGGCCATTGGTGATCTGGGTATTGCCCAGATTTTACTCGATGTGAGAGCTGATACCTATCTGTTACGCCTTCCAGAAGTAAACATAGACTCTACCCCGGGACCGCACCCGACACCTCTGCCCTGGAATGAAGTGACAAAACAGCATAAATTGGAAGAACTCCTTGCTCTGTGGAAAAACGGTGGAGATATACTGGAACGAAGACGACAGCGATTAGGGATGTTTTATAAAGATGATGGCCGACTATTTGACTGACAGAGTTTGTTGCGTCCACTTCCCTTTGCTTTATAGAGTGCCCGATCTGTAGCAATGAGAATGTCGTCTATTTCTTGCTTGCTGTCAGAGTGATGCGTAGTGCAGCCTATGCTGACAGTGATTGAAATAGTCTCTTTATTGTATAGGTAAGGTGACTCCGCAATAGCTTTTCGTATACGGTTACCTATCTTTTCTGCCTGTTGGTTATTTATTCCTGGAAGTAAAATTGCAAACTCTTCTCCGCCAATACGAGCAAAAACATCATTTTCTCTGAGCATACGACTGATAATGTTCACCATATGAATCAGGACATTGTCTCCACAATCATGTCCCCAGGTATCGTTTACATATTTGAAAAAGTCAATGTCGAGCACGAACAGCGAGAGCGGTCTTCGGGTTTGCTCGGATGTTCTCAGTAATTGTCTGAATGATTCATGAAATATTCTTCGATTGATAATTCCAGTGAGCGGATCAGTGGCCGCTTCCTGCCGTAACTTCGCTTCCTCATGTTTTCTTTGGCTAATATCAATGGCAATACCTGCACATTGCACTGGTCGGTTGAGTGTGTCAAAGCTAATACTTGCAACAAGCTCAATCCATTTGTAGAATCTGTTTTTACTTTGGATTCTGAGTTCAATTCTGATGCTTTTGTCTTTCGTTAAATTATAGCTCCTCATAAACTGCAGCAATCGTTTTCTGTCATCCGGGTGCAATATTTTTAGAATGCTTCGCAGGGGAAGTTCGTTGTCGACCGAGAGGCCGACATTAATGTCAGACAGATTGTTACTCAGATGGATATGCTGCGTTTGAAAGTCTAATGACCAGAGACTGCTGTCAGTGATATTTTGCAGGAGAGAAAACTGTTTTCTGGAGGCGTCCAACCTTGTATTGAGCACGGCATTAGCAATAAGAGAGCTCCCAATTCTCAGGAGTGCAACCTCTGCTGGTGACCAGTCATATCCCCGTTCGCAATCATCAAAACCCAATATTCCCCACCATCTGTTTTGCAGGAAAATTGGAATGGTGAGCATCGATTTGATCCCCTGGGATTCCAGATCTGTTTTGAGCAATCCAGGATCGAGGTTTTTTACTATAACTTTCTGCCATTCCCCTCTTTTTCGACTTTCGATCAGATTTTTATATTCAATGTCTTCCAGTGTATTCGTGGACATGGAGAATCTGGACATCCCAATTTGCACGTATTCCGGTTTTGTGGCCCATTCAAAGGTGTAATCCTGGGTAATTTGTTTACTGGTGAGCTTCATAACCTGGAAGATCCAGACTCTGCTGACTCCTGTTATTTGACCCAGGTTTTTCAGGAGATGGTGGACACCATCGGGCCACCCTTGGCCGCCGGTTAATTTTTCAGCTGACGTTGCAAGAGCAGTGAGTAGATTTATTTTATAGTCAGAGTCGAGCAATCCTTCTCTGGAGTTGCAGGTTTCAAAGGTCATACGGGATATTGTTCGTTAAGAATAGTGGGACGTCTAATCTGTTTGGGACTTCTATAAAGCATATAGTCTTACGATATCATGAGGGAAGATTTTTTATCAAGATTAAACCGTTCTTGCTCGTCCAGCAGCAGGAGTATCTTTTCTCGTGTAACCCTGTACGTGCGGAATGGTCGAGCATCCGGGTGAATACCGCTATTCAAGTTACCAGGTGAGTGGTCAGGAAATGTGTTTTGATTTGAAACATTACCAATTCTCGCAACTAAGGCCTTGGCCGAACAGATGTTGCAAGACAGTTGCTCGCTCGATAATTGTTTCGTTACGAACTGGAATCAGGAAAATTGATATTTTAATGTCAGGTCACTTATCTTCCTTCTGGATATGTAGTGTCTATGCCAGCCCTGTAAGCATTGTCCCAGGCTATCCAGGTCGCATCGTTTTTAGGAGATGGTTGTAATTGGACAGTAGGAACGCAAATTAAATGTACTGCGGGATATTCTCGTAACTGGGACAAATCAATTATCTGCACTTAGGCGGGCTATCTTTTTCTTGCTTCACTAATTAGCTTGGGTGAAGAGCAAAATTTCTCTTCTCAGGTAGCTTTGCTCTTCTATCACCAGTACGGTTCTGTTAACTGACCAATGCCTTCTTAATTGCCCGACCCAACGTGTCTATGGTGTACGGTTTTTTTATAAACCCACTGGCACCAAGTTGCATAGTAGCCTTTACCTCGTTACTTTCAGAAAATCCACTGGCAACAATTGCTTTTTGATTTGGACACAGCTGACGTATCGCCTCATACGTTTGTCGACCATTCAGACCTGGTTCCATCAGCATATCGAGAACAATCAGGTCGGTTGCGGTGTTTTTGACAAATGTAATGGCTTCATCACCGGAAGAGACCGTGTCAATCCTGTAACCAAGAGATTGCAGCATCTGGCTGGCCATATCGCGCAGCTGCGGTTCATCATCCACAACTAGGATATGCTCTCCGTTGTGACTTCTTATATCTACAGTATTAATGGATGCTGGTGCAGTATCACACACTCTCTCTACCGGGAAATAGAGCTGAAAGCATGTTCCATTTCCATCGCTCTCCACTGTGACTTTTCCATCATGATCTTCCATGGTATTCCAGACCACAGACAATCCCAGGCCGGTACCACTTTGGCCCATGACCTTTTTTGTGTAAAACGGTTCGAAAATATGATCCAGATCTTCTTCAGCGATACCTGGGCCTGTGTCCTGGACACTGACAATAACATATGCACCTTCAGTCAAGTCAGGGGCTGTAGTACCATCGACATTCAGGTTACAGGTGGATATTGTAACGTTTCCCTTCTCGTTTACTGCTTCAGTCGCATTTATTACCAGGTTCATGAGACATTTTTTCACATGAACAGGTGAGCAGGATATGGTTGTTTGAACGGCAGTAAGCTGATCCTGCCAAGCCACCCGTGGAAAGTGTGATTTGAGTTTTAAGCATTCCGGTGAATGCAGGTATTCTCGAATCAAAGTGTTAATGTCATGGGATTCTCTGGAGCTGGCCACACCTCTGGCAACAGTGAGTAAATCTGCAACTACCGTTGCTGCTCGTTGACCGGATTCCTGGATAGCCTCGAGGGGTTGCCTTAAATCACTTTCCTTGGGTAAGGTCCGTAACAGCAACTCAGGATACCCAACGATCCCGGAGAGTATATTGTTCAGATCATGGGCAACTCCACCTGCCATTAAGCCGATGGCTTCCATCTTTTTAGAGCGTTGGATCTGTTTTTTTACTTTTTTGATCGTGGTTATGTCACGAATGGTGCTATTCAAGCGTATCGGTTTACCTTTTTCATCAAAAGAGAAGTCTGCATTGAAGGAGACATCATACAAATCACCATTTTTCTTTTTGAAGAGCAATTCTAAATCCTGGGCTTTGCCTTCATTTTTAAGAGCTGCAAGTAGTAGCTTTCTGTCGTCAGGGTTTGCGTATAACATGCTGGAATTATGTCCGATAAGTTCGTCGTGGGAATACCCTGAAACAGTGAGACTCGATGGGCTGCAATAATAAATCGTTCCATCAAGGCCCATTTCATAATAGGCATCTGTTATATTCTCGACTATTTGACGAAGTTTCTTTTCTGACGATTTGAGGTGTTTTTTGCTTTCTTCTAGTTCTTTGGTTCGATCAATAACTCTGCCTTCAAGCTCTCTATTTATCTTCTCTACTACCTGAAGATCTATTATCTTCTGAGCCATGGAACCGTAGCCAAAATATAAAATCAAAAAAGAGAGCAACATGAGAATACAGCTGACAATGACAATCAATGCAATGTCTGTCTGTGTTGCTGCGACCTTTTCTGATATGTCCAACGCTGCGAAGATATGTCCCTGAAGTTTATCCGCATAATTACTCAATTCAACCGTTTTGACAATGACATACTCCTTTCCCTGTATGACTACTCGCTGCTTATTGAGAGTCCAGTTAATGGTGTCAAAGTCTTTTGTAAAAAGATCTATCTGATATGACTGGATAGCAAAGGAATCGTTTGTAATTGTGGGTATTTTTGAGCGCGTTATATACTGGAAGTTCTTTTTTGGGATAACCAGGCCAACAGGAATATGCAATTTCTTATAAATAGCATCAATAAGCACATTATCCTGTAGTCCAAACTGCATCACTCCGATATGTTTTCCTTTATAACTTACAGGATTAACAACGCTGTACTGTAAACCAACGGGGCTGGCATTAAAGCCGGAATACTGCTGATGCTCTTTATTGGCTTTGGCAACATCTGGTCTCATTTTACTGACATCAGCACCAAATCTCTTTGGGTTATGTACCAGCAGAAATGCCTTGTTATCAGGTAGAACCCAACTAAACGTTGTGAAATAAGGGTTTTCTTTTTTGAAAAGAGTAAGGAAAGGAGTCGTTAGCTGGAGTAGTGTGTCCCTATCCTGATCGGCGAAAGCCTTTAGAATATCATTTCTATCCAGAGATAAATGAGAATTCAAAAAACTTTTGATTCTTTTGCGATAGGAGTTGCTGTTCTGTTCGTGCAGTATGCTTGTAACGCTACGAATATTTTGAACACGAAGAGTAATGTAAGTGTCTAGCTCATCCTGACTATGCAGGACAAAAACGATGGTGAAACATGTACAGAAAAACAGAAATATCAACATAACTGAGGTGATGATTTTCCATTTTGTCTTCATAGTAGGCGTCTTAAATGTTCTTTGTAAAGCGACTCTTCATGGAGTGGTGAGGCATCCATCATATTTCCAAACTGCTTATTCCCTGATTTTATATGATAGAAAAATGGAAGTCAATCAAGGTTGACAAAGAAGTTACGTAATAGCGGAACAATTGACTTCTTTCCCGATGGAAATCGAATTCGTATCACTTCTCTGTAAATATATTGCCTTACGGTGCTATGAGGGAATCATTGTTGCTAAAATTAACCAGTCCCTGTTCATCCAACTTACATGCCTTCACAGTATGATCATGATAAAACGTGAACCAGCTATCCAGCTTTTGGTAATAGTTAAAATATTCTTCCTTGCGATCAATAACTTCCAGAGGGAAATTATCATAGGCCATGATCCAGAGTGGATTTGTATGGGCATGGGTGGGGTAAAGGTCCCCTAAGTGAACGGCTGTCTCTCCATTGGAACACAGTTCCACCATCTGGTGTCCACGGGTGTGTCCTCCGGTATGGATGAGTTTTATGCCGCTTATGACCTCCCTGTCTCCTGAAATAATCTGTAGTTTTCCTTTCTTTTTTAGCAGGGAAAAATTCTCAGGCCAGTAAGTGGATTGTGCACGTCTGTTAGGCCGTTCCACATCTTCCCACTCTTTCTGCTGTATGTAATGCACAGCATTGGGGAAGCTTAACTCCTCTTTGTTCTGGCTCTGCATAACAATTCCACCCGCATGATCAAAGTCACAATGGGTCAGCAGTACCAGATCGATATCTGCGCGGGTTAGCCCTACTTCAGCAAGCTCAGTGATCAGTGACCATTCTTTTGTTACCTGAAAGATGGAGAGCAGTTTGTCACTTAGCTTATTGCCAATACCGGTATCAATGAGGATGTTGTGGTCAGGTGTTTTGACAAGAAGCACATCATTACACATGGGGATGGTGTTCTTTTTGTCGGCTATACACTTTTTTTCCCAGAGTACCTTGGGAACAGCGCCAAACATGGTTCCGCCATCGAGACGAAAGTGACCGCCGTTGAGCCAGTAGATGTGAAATTCGCCAAGTTTAAGTGAAGGAATAGTCATTTTTAAGTGCCAGGAATAAGTTAGTAAAAGTAGTGCGTCGTCTCTGAACAGGTACTCTTAAAATTTGCCTAGCGCTGACCAGAGTACACCAGCAGCAATGGCAGAACCGATAACACCAGCCACATTGGGAGCCATGGCATGCATCAGCAGGAAATTGGTCGGATCTTCTTTCAAACCAATTTGATGGACAACACGGGCAGAATCAGGAACAGCAGAAACCCCGGCAGCACCAAGAAGCGGATTGATTTTATCTTTTAAGAAGAGGTTCATAAACTTGGCAAAAAGAACGCCACCACTGGTAGCCACAACAAAAGAAGCTGCGCCCAACACAAAGATCAGGATGGATTGTGTTGTTAAAAAGGTCTGGGCCTGAGTGGATGCACCCACTGAAAAGCCAAGGAGGATGGTAACAATATCAATAAGTCCATTTCTGGCGGTATTGGCAAGTCGTTCTGTAACCATGGATTCCTTTAACAGGTTGCCAAAAAAGAGCATGCCCAGCAGGGTCATGGAACCGGGTGCAATCAGTGCACAGATTAAAAAGGCCACGATTGGGAATATAATTTTCTCTTTTTTAGAAACAATTCGTGGCGGTTTCATGTGAATCCGGCGCTCTTTTTTGGTGGTAAAGAGATACATAATAGGTGGCTGAATGACGGGCACCAGCGCCATATACGAATAGGCAGCAATGGCTATGGGGCCAAGCAGCTCAGGGGCCAGCATTGAGGACAGGAATATGGCTGTGGGGCCATCTGCGCCACCAATAATGCCAATTGCTCCAGCTTGTTCCGGTGAGAATCCCAGATACAGCGATCCAATAAACGTCAAAAAGACACCAATCTGGGCGGCAGCACCAAGAAGAATCAGCTTCGGGTTGGAGAGCATGGTGGAAAAATCAGTCATGGCTCCAATACCTAAGAAAATCAGGGGCGGATAGATGCCTTTCATAACGCCTAGATAGAGATAGTAGAAAACAGAATTTTCCGCATAGACAGAAAGCGGCATGCCCTCGATGGGTGGGATGTTGCCGACAATAACACCAAAACCAATTGGTACCAGCAGCAGGGGTTCGTAATCTTTGGTGATGGCAAGATAGATAAAGACTATACCCACTGTGATCATGAATAGGTTTGTCCATTCCAGATGGGCAAAACCGGAGTTATTATAAAAACTGAGCAGATTCACACTATCTCCTTAGTGCCTTACTCCATGAAACTTGCAACAAAAAACAAGAATTTATGAGAGTTAAATAATATTAACTGGTTACAGGCAGAAGCAAGGCACTTATACTGGCCTTATTTACTGCAAACCAGTGCTAGTTAATGATAACCAGGGTCTGACCCTGGGCAACCACGTCACCTTCTGTCACCAGAATCTCTTCGACTGTTCCATCGATGGTGGCCGTGATGCTGTTTTCGAGTTTCATGGCCTCAAGAACAAGGAGCTTTTGTCCAGAACGCACCTTTTCACCGACTGTCACATTGATACTGATGATCTGTCCGGGAATGGGGGTGGGGATGGTTCCAGCTCCTGCTTTTACAGGGTTTGCAGGTTGTGGCGCAGATGTTGCTGGAAGCAGGGCCTCGGGTTGAGTTCTTGCTGGCGGTGCATTGTTTACCACGGTTTCCCGGTCAACAACATATTGTTTTCCGTTGACTTCAGCCAGTACCGCATCATCAGTGACATCCTTGATGATAACATTGTATTTATTACTGTTTATTGTCAGTTTATATTCTTTCATTAGGTGTTCCAGGGATTAACTTGTTGTCGGCTTTTAAGTGATCGCATGCGGCCGGAGACCAGCCATGGAGATTCCATATCGCCATGACTCTTCCAGGTGATGCGATCTTCACCTTCAGGGAAGTTGCTGTGCAGATGCAGGGCGGTGGCAATGGCCAGGAGGATTTCCTCTTCTTCCTGTTTACACTTTTCATCAGTGCATATAGCATCCTGCATTTTTGGCTTTCTTTCGGCAAGGGCAAGCAGTTTAGGAAGCAAAACGATATAGAGGGCAATGATCAATAGCCCGCCAAAAACCAGCCCCATTCCCATCAGGGAAAATTGGAAGGCATTGAATTCAGGCCGTAGCAGATTATGGATACCAATATTTGTAAAAGACATGGGTCGCTCGTTATAGGGGGATATTGCCGTGTTTCTTCATTGGATTGCTATCATTTTTGTTCTGCAACATACCGAGAGCTTTTACAATGCGAAAACGGGTTCTGGCAGGCTCGATAATGTCATCAACATAGCCACGTTGAGCAGCAACATAAGGATTGGCAACCTTCTCCTGATAGGCGATTTCTTTTTCAGCAAGAAAGGCAGCAGGATCTTCCTGGGTTAGCGCTTCCCGACCGTATAATACGCCAACGGCTCCCTTGGCACCCATTACAGCAATTTCTGCTTCTGGCCAGGCGTAGTTGATATCCCCTCGCAGGTGTTTGGAAGACATAACGCAGTAGGCACCACCATAGGCTTTACGGGTAATGACGGTGATTTTGGGAACAGTCGCCTCGGCGTATGCGTAAAGCATTTTGGCACCGTTGCGGATAACCCCACCATATTCCTGGGCGGTACCTGGCAGAAATCCGGGAACATCAACAAAGGTTACAACTGGAATGTTAAAACAATCACAGAAACGGACAAAACGAGCTCCTTTTATCGATGAGTCAATATCCAGTACACCGGAAAGATGCATGGGTTGATTGGCAACGATTCCAACTGAACGGCCATCATAACGTGCAAAACCGACAATAAGGTTGGGGGCAAAGTTCTGTTTTATCTCGAAGAAATCCCGGTCGTCAATGCTTGCCAGAAGAACATCCTTCATATCATATGGTTCAGCAGCATTTTCGGGAATGATGTCGTTGAGTTCCTCGGCACGTCTGTCCGGGGTATCTTGAGTGGCAATTCGTGGTGGGGTTTCCACATTGTTTTGTGGCAGAAAGGAGAGCAGTTTTTTCACATATCTTACACAATCCGCTCCGGAATCGGCCGCGTAATCACAGACACCACTACGGGATGAATGCATAACAGCTCCACCCAGTTCTTCAACTGTAACATCTTCGTGGGTGACTGATTTGACTACTTTGGGTCCGGTAAGGAACATGTATGAATTGTTTTTGACCATGGCCACAAAGTCAGTAAGAGCGGGAGAATACACAGCGCCACCAGCACAGGGACCAAATATTGCTGAAATCTGGGGGATAACACCGGAAGCCATGACGTTACGCAGGAAGATATCAGAATATCCGGCAAGAGATTCAATACCTTCCTGAATACGAGCCCCCCCCGAATCGTTGAGGCCGATAATCGGTGCTCCGTTTTTCACGGCCAGATCCATCACCTTGCAGATTTTTTCGGCAATGGTTTCAGAAAGAGAACCGCCAAGGACAGTGGGATCTTGTGCATAGACATACACAAGTCGGCCGTCGATGGTTCCATAGCCCGTCACCACGCCATCTCCAGGGAAGATTTTCTTTTCCATACCAAAATCATGGCAGCGATGGGTCTTGAACATATCAAATTCTTCAAAGGAACCTGGATCAAGGAGGGAGTCAATACGTTCCCTTGCTGTCATCCGCCCCTGAGCATGGAGTTTCTCAATGCGTGCTTCACCGCCGCCAAGTCGTGCCTCGGAACGGAGTTGAAAGAGTCGTTTCAGTGCATCACTCATTATTGTGCCTCGCTACAAAATTCGGTGAGTAGCCCATGACTGGATTTTGGATGAAGAAAGGCCACCTGCTTGTTGCCGGCTCCAGTGATAGGTGTTTCATGGATAAGAGTACAACCTTGATCCTTGGCTGCCTGCAATTGCTTTTCGATATCAGTTGTACGATAAGCAACATGATGCAATCCTTCGCCGCGTTTTGCAAGGAAAATGGCTATGGGGCTGTCGTCGGATGTCGGTTCGAGAAGTTCTATATGGGTTTCGCCAAGTACAAAAAATGCGGTGCGAACTTTTTGTGAGGTGACTTCCTCTTCCTTTTCACAGTTGAGTCCCAGCACGTTTTCATAGAATTTACGTGCTTTTTCTATGGAATGTACTGCGATTCCTAAATGGTCTATTTTTTTCAGCATGAGTATGAAAGTGATTTATTTAATAGTAGTGTTCTTGTTAGTTTTTGAACGGGAAATTTCTCCACAATTGGCTTGCTAATCTCGATACTCGCCAAAAACAGAGCGAAGAACAGTGCATATTTCTCCAAGACTCCCGTAGGCACGAACCGCATCCATGATCGGATTCATAAGGTTGTCTCCCGATTCCGCAGCCTGCTTGAGAGCGCTAAGGCTACGATTAACTTCTTCTTGATCTCTTTGTGCTCGCACACTCTGAAGGTGTGCAACCTGTGCCTCTTCAACTTCGGGGTTCACTCGCAGCAGTTCAGGTTTTTCCTCTCCCTCTATTTGAAAGGCATTCACACCAACAATGACCCGTTCACCCGATTCGATGTCTTTTTGGTAATCGTAAGCGGCCTGCTCAATCTGGCTCTTTATAAAACCGTTCTCAATACAGGAAACAACTCCACCGGAATCATCAATTTTTGCAATCAGCTCTTCTGCTGCAAGTTCAATGTCATCCGTGAGCTGTTCCATGTAATAGGAACCGGCAAAAGGGTCAACTGTTTCAGCCACCCCGGATTCATGGGCAATGATCTGCTGCGTTCTCAGTGCTGTGCGTACCGAGGCTTCTGTTGGCAGGGACAATGCTTCATCACGGGAGTTGGTATGCAGGCTTTGGGTGCCGCCAAGGACAGCCGCCAGTGCCTGGAGGGTGACACGGACAATGTTGTTATCAATCTGTTGCGCAGCCAGGGTGTTGCCCGCAGTCTGGGTATGAAAACGCATCATCATGGAAGCCGGATGCTGTGCTTCAAATCTGTTTTTCATAATCCGTGCCCAGAGCCTTCTGGCAGCTCTGAATTTGGCTACTTCTTCCAGGAGATTTGAGGATGCATTGAAAAAGAAGGCCAGGCGTTTGGCAAAATGATCAATTTCCAACCCTGCATCCAGGGCAGTCTGCACGTAAGTAATACCGTTTGCCAGTGTAAAGGCTACTTCTTGAGCAGCAGTCGATCCAGCCTCACGAATATGATAGCCGGAGATGGAAATGGTGTTGAAAAGAGGCATGTTGGAACTGCACCACTGAAAAATATCGGTGATGATCCCAAGGGACGGACGTGGAGGGAAAATATACGTTCCCCTTGCCACATACTCTTTCAAAACATCGTTCTGGATCGTGCCGCGGAGTTTTTCAGCAGGTACTCCCTGTTTTTCTGCCACCACGATATACATGGCGAGCAGTACAATGGCCGGGGAATTGATGGTCATGGAGGTGGAGATATCGGCCAGTGGAATGTCAGCAAAGAGAGCTTCCATATCCGCTAAAGTATCAATGGCTACACCAACTTTGCCAACCTCACCAAGGGACATGGCATCATCAGAATCGTAGCCAATTTGGGTTGGCAGGTCAAAGGCCACTGACAAACCAGTGGTTCCCTGTTCGAGAAGATAACGGTAACGTTTGTTTGATTCCGCAGCGCTGGAAAAACCGGCGTACTGGCGCATGGTCCAGAATCTGCCACGATACATTGTGGGCTGGACACCACGGGTGAAGGGGTATTTGCCGGGGAAACCAAGACTTTTTTCGTATTGCTCGTCGATTACTTTGGGCATTGCCAGACGCTGTACTTCTGCATCACCGTGGAGCTTGAACTCTTCTTTACGCTCGGGGAAACGGTTCAGGCTCGCAGCCAGTTCGTTTTCCTGCCAATCGTTGAATTTGCTGTTATTATTCATAGTATTAGTGCCTTACTCCATGAAGGCTGCAATAAAAAACAAATAAATATAGATAAGATTATATGTCAATACGTGATGGTGTCGTATTTATGCCCGTAGTTAGGGTGAAAACTCTCCATCTCCTTCGTTGCTGCACATTTTCTATCATTACGACGTACCTTAGTACGCCGAAATGGTAGAAAATATTTGCGCCTCGGATATGAAGTCTTTTACTTAACCATCTAAATTCTGGGTTTTTACGAGTTTATCAATACGTTACATCCACCCACAAGGTATACTTATACCGGCTTACCATTCATCACCGGTGATAGTTAATGGGTAGCATTTGTTGAATGAGCTCTTTTGCCCGAACTCGAGGATCTATTTGTTCCTGTCCGGTTTGTTCTACCAGCTTTCGGGTCAATGTGGGGCGCAGCATCTCAAAGACCCAGTCCAGTGTTTCACCTTCCATGGCCTTTTTACGGCGCTGTTTTTTTAAATTGTTTATCGTAAGATATGTTGTGAAGCGTTGCACTGCGTCCAGAAGTTCTTTGATCCCGGTATTTTCAGAAGCGATGCTTTGCAGGACGCGGGCAATGTCACTCTCTTTTTCTTTTGTCGCAAAGATCTGTTTCATATCCATGACAAGGGCTTCAGCGCCTCCCAGGTCCGATTTGTTGACCACGAGAAAATCAGCCACTTCAAGAAGCCCTGCTTTCATTGCCTGGATATCGTCGCCAAATCCGGGTGCCAGAACCATAAGGGTAATATCAGCCAGGCGTACAATGTCCATTTCCGATTGTCCCACACCCACGGTTTCGATGATAATTACTTCACATCCTGAGGCCGCCATAATACGAACGGTGGCTCCTGCTGAGGCGCAGAGTCCGCCAAGTCTGCCTCGGGTCGCCATGGAGCGGACAACCACATCTGTATCCAGTGCGTGTTCCATCATGCGCACTCGATCTCCCAATATGGCTCCGCCGCTGATGGGGGATGACGGGTCAATAGCAATTATTCCAACTCGTTTGCCATCGGATCGAAGCTGACTGATCATGCTGGAGGTAAGCGTTGATTTGCCAGCTCCGGGAGGTCCGGTGATGCCCAGTACCAGAACTTCCTCAATACATTTACGGTCAAGACCGGCAAGGATTTCTGTGACACCTTGACCATTATTCTCCACAATGGAGATAGCCTTGCCGATGGCACGGGGGTCTCTAGCTGCCAGACCTTTCAGTAATGAGTTACTGTTGTTTACAGGCATCACTGAAAGATTGAATTATTGTTGCCGCAGGGGTACCGGGGGTAAAGATGGCACGCAGTCCGGCAGCAAGGAGTTGCTCTTTATCTTCGTCTGGAATAACGCCACCGCCAAGCACTGGAATATCTGCTCCACCTCTGTCTTTCAGCTCCTTGATAACTTCCGGGAAAAGTCGAAGATGCGCTCCAGACAAGGAAGATAATCCTACTACATCGACATCTTCCTGAATGGCAGTGGCTGCAATCTCAGCAGCAGTTCGACGAATACCTGTGTAGATCACTTCAAAGCCTTCGTCACGTAGGGCGCGGGCGATAAATTTTGCACCGCGATCGTGGCCGTCGAGGCCGGGTTTTCCAATTAATACTCTGTATGGGATGCTCATAGTTATTTTAAAAGATGAATCTATTATTTTTAATGGCAGATGAAGAGTTTTTACAACCCCATCCTGTTTCCGGCCTTTTTACGAGTCCATCATGGTTAGCAAAAAGTAGATTTACAGATCTCTCCCAATTCACCAAGGGACTCACAAACAACAATTCCATTCTCACGCATGGCAGCAAGTTTTGCTTCAGCAGTTCCCTGTCCATTACTCACAATAGCACCAGCATGTCCCATGGTTCTGCCAGGAGGAGCGGTGAGCCCAGCAATAAATCCAACCACCGGCTTTTTCATATTGGCAGCTATCCAGGCAGCTGCTTCTTCTTCTGCACTGCCACCAATTTCACCGACCATGACCACAGCCTCTGTTTCAGGGTCGTTTGCAAAGGCCTCAAGGCAGTCGATAAAGTTTGTGCCATTTATAGGGTCTCCGCCAATACCTAAACAGGTAGTTTGGCCAAGGCCCTGTTCTGTCAACTGATGCACGACTTCATAGGTGAGTGTGCCTGATCTTGAAACTACACCCACTGGGCCGCCAGCGGTGTGGATGGGGCCTGGCATAATGCCGATTTTACACTCTCCGGGAGTGATGATTCCCGGGCAGTTAGGGCCGATCAGCCGGCTTTTTTTGCCAGCCATTCCATTTTTTACGCGGAGCATATCCATAACCGGAATGCCTTCTGTGATGCAGATGATAAGAGCAATCCCAGCATCAACTGCTTCAAGTATCGCCTCGGCAGCAAAGGGCGGAGGGACGACGATCATGGTGGCATCGGCACCTGTTTTACGACAGGCATCGGCCACGCTGTTAAAAACAGGGATAGTGTCAACATCCTGGCCGCCTTTTCCGGGAGTTACGCCGCCAACTATGTTCGTTCCGTACGCTTTGCACTGCTGTGTGTGAAAGCGGCCTTCTTTACCTGTAATCCCCTGTACCAGGACCTTTGTGTTCTTATCTATAAATATGGACATCTGTTAATTCTCCATGTCTAGTGGACTTGTGAGGTTCTCTGGGGCAGTTACTGCCGGTGTCGTGGGTGGAAAGAGAGTTGCATTATCGTCGTCGCTTTGTTGTGTCTGTACTCTGTTGCTTAGAAAACGACTGACATCATCACAATAATCGGTGAAAATGCCATCAACACCTACAGTAAAGTAAAGAAATTCTAACTCTTCCTCAAAACTTCCACCAAATGTCAATCGTGTTTCAGTGTCTTTTTGGACGGGGAAGGTGAAGATCAAAGTTTCCAGCTTTTGGGCATTGTTTACAAAGTTTGTATGTTTAAGCTGCCCCTCTGAATCCACCAGCATATCTTTGGGAAGCGCTATGGCTGCAACAGATCCTGCAAGTGCTCGTAGGCCGCTGTTGCTGAAAAGCAGGTCATAATTGTAACTCTTGTACTCTCCCCACTCTTCCACCATATATTCCTGACCGTCTGGCTGGTCAATGAGCTGTACCAGTTTGATCTGCATTTGAAAGGCAGGTAACAACTGTTTGGCAATACGCTGTAGTTCTTCCACATCATAACTGAGGAGCAGTATCTTGTCAGCTTGACCAGTGTGGCCATATTGCAGAAGGGTGGAGAGAACAGGGCCGGTGAGGTCACGTTGTTCTTTTTTGTGTATCCATGGTTTTACAAGTGTTATTGCAATGCGGACTGAACGGTTGAGACTTGTTTCAAGGCTCTGGATAAGGGAGAGTTGTTCCTCAAGGGTACTGATAGTAAATCGTGGAGAAGCTGGCAATCGATTTGCAGGGTCTAGGAGGTTAAGCTGTCTCAGTTCCTCCATGGTGAAATCGAATAGGTAGTAGTGTTGATCCTCTCGAATGCGTTTGGGAAAGACTTCAGCCACATTGGATGCATATTCCAGATAAGGTGAAGAGAAGACCACCACTTCATTGTCCTTGTTGAGTGTAACGTCCAGCTTGATAATGTCGGCCCCCATGCTCACAGCCAGACTGGTGGCGGCCAGATTGTTTTTTATTAGATATCCGGAAGCTCCTCCGTCGGCAATGACCAGTTTTGCTGAACAGTGCCAGGGGGAAATGATCAAAAGGCCAAAGAGTAAAGATGAGATAAAATTTCGCATGATATTTGTGATCGCTTAGATTGCAGCAAGAAGTTCTGCTGCATGCTTTAAATCCCGTGCGCTGGTCAGGGTGATATCCGATTCAGCCAGGATCTTGCGGCCCTCATCAACATTGGTGCCTTCCATGCGCACTATAACGGGCAGGGTAAGACGTACTTTTTTTGCTGCGGCAACCACTCCTTCGGCCAGAATATCGCAACGCAAGATTCCTCCAAAAATATTGATGAAAATGCCACGTACATTGGGGTCATCCAGGATAATACGAAATCCGTTTTCCACCATTTCGGCATTGGCTCCACCTCCGACATCGAGGAAGTTGGCTGGCTCCACACCCGCCTGTTTGATAAGATCCATGGTAGCCATGGCGAGTCCCGCCCCGTTCACCATACTGCCAATGGTGCCGTTCAAGCGAATATAGTTGAGTCCATGGGCCGCAGCGGCAACTTCTAACGGGTCTTCTTCTCTGTTATCGTGCATTTCCAGAATATCAGGATGACGAAAGAGGCTGTTGGAATCAATATCCATTTTGGCATCCAGCGCCATGACAGTCTCTTCTCTGGTGATGACCAGTGGGTTGATTTCGACCAACGAGCCATCGTAGCTGACAAAGAGGGTGTAGAGTTTTTTTAGAGTAGCTGCAAAATCTTTGGCCACAGCTCCTGTGAGCGCAAGTCCAAAGATCAATTCCCGAATCTGATAACCTTGCAGGCCAAGGAGCGGGTTGATATGCACCTTAATAATACGTTCAGGAGTCTCTGCGGCAACGGTTTCAATATCCATGCCTCCGTCCTGACTGGCAATGATTACGATCCCGCCACGATCTCTGTCAATCAGGAGGGAAAGGTATAACTCCCTTGCAATATTGACTCCCTGCTCAAGGAGAATGGTTTTCACTTCAGTACCACTTTCCCCGGTCTGTTTGGTGACTAGTTGCATGCCAAGGATCTTTTGTGCCGCAGCAACCGCCTCTTCTTCAGATTTAGCAAGAAGCACACCTCCACCCTTGCCTCGTCCTCCTGCCAGAATTTGTGCCTTAACAGCCACCGGCATTTTCATCCCGGTAATGATGGCAGGGATTTCTGACTGCTCTGAACAGGTTTTGCCGTCGGGGACGGAGATTCCGGCACGACGGAAGAGCTCTTTGGCCTGGTACTCGTGGATTTTCATTGTTTGGGGTATCCCATATTCTTTAGAGTGTCTGTTATTTCTTCAAGGCTGTTTGGATCGTCAATGGTGGAAGGCATTCGGTATTCTTTGCCGTTGGCAATTGAGCGCATGGTGCCCCGTAAAATTTTACCGGAACGTGTTTTAGGCAAACGGCTTACACCCGATGTCTCACGCAGACAGGCAATAGGGCCAATCTCTTCCCGAACCATCTTTACAAGATCCGCCTTGATATCCTCGGGATCACGTTCAACGCCCTCTTTTAAGACAAAAAGTCCAAGGGGAAGCTGTCCTTTAAGTTGGTCATTGGTGCCGATAACAGCACACTCCGCAACGTCGGGGTGTGTTGAAATGACTTCTTCCATGGCACCAGTTGACAGGCGGTGTCCGGCAATATTGATGACATCATCCATGCGTCCCATGACAAATACGTAACCATCTTTATCAATATAGCCACCATCACTTGTCTCGTAATAGCCAGGGAAGGTGGCCATATACGAAGATAGGAAGCGGTCTTCGTTGTGCCATAAGGTAGCAAGGGTGCCGGGAGGAAGAGGAAGCTTGATAACAATGTTACCCTCTTCTCCTGCCGGTAGTTCCTTACCCTCATTATTCACCACCCGGACATCATAACCGGGAACGGGCAGTGACGGAGAACCTGCTTTCACTTCAAGCGCTTCGATGCCACGGCAGTTTGCGACAATGGCCCAACCGGTTTCCGTCTGCCACCAGTGATCGATAATTGGAACGCTGAGCAGCTTGTCGGCCCAGTAGTAAGTGTCTGTGTCCAGTCGTTCACCGGCAAGATACAGCGCTTCAAAGGAGGACATGTCATACTGCTCAAGAAGATTGCCCTCAGGATCCATCTTTTTGATGGCTCGAAAGGCAGTGGGTGCTGTGAACAGGGTCTTTACTTTGTGCTCTGAAATTACACGCCAGAAGGCTCCGGCGTCGGGAGTGCCGATGGGTTTTCCTTCATAAATGATGGTGGTTGCACCTTTGAGTAAGGGGCCGTAAATAATGTAGGAATGTCCAACCACCCAGCCAACATCAGATGCGGACCAGAAAACATCACCAGCATCAATGTCATATATGTTTTTCATGGACCAGTGAACCGCCACGGCGTGCCCGCCATTATCTCGCATGACGCCTTTAGGCATTCCGGTAGTGCCGGATGTGTAGAGGATGTAAAGTGGATCGGTGGCAGCCACTTCCACGCACTCTGCGGGCTCACTCGTTTTGACAAGCTCCAGCCAGTCAATGTCTCTGCCTTCTAGCATCTCTGCAGAAATAACATCCCGTTGAAAGAGGATACATTTTTCAACCTGATGGTCAGATTGTGCAATGGCTTTGTCCACCAGAGGTTTGTAGGCAATGATTTTTTTCCCTTCAACAGCGCCTGAGGCTGTGACGATCACTTTGGGTCGGGCATGATCAATGCGAATGGCAAGCTCGCTTGCGGCAAAACCTCCAAAGACGACAGAATGTATGGCGCCAAGACGCGCACAGGCGAGCATGGCAACGGCTGCTTCGGGGATCATGGGCATATAGATAATAACGGTGTCACCCTTCTCAACTCCTTGCGATTTTAGGCCGCCGGCAAAGAGAGCAACTTCATCCTGTAACTCTTTGTATGATATTTTCCGAATGGTATCTGTTACCGGGGAATCATAAATGATGGCAGTCTGTTCACCACGGCCAGCCAAGACATGACGATCCAGGGCATTGTAACAGGTGTTCATTGTGGCACCGGAAAACCAGCGGTAAAAAGGAGGCCGCGAACTGTCCAGGACAGTATCCCACTTTTGTATCCAGTCTATACCTTCTGCAGCTTCTGCCCAGAATTCCTCAGGTTTTTCAATTGACTGCTGAAATAACGAATTAAATTGTACCATGTTTCCCTCGAGTGCTGTGGTTTTATGGGTTGTCGGTTATTTTTGTCAGTTACCGGTGTCAGCTTAATTGTTCTATGGCTCTGCTATCTGCCTGTTGTTTATCTGTGGAATGCGGAGGTTGAATACCCTGCCAGATCATATCAAACATGATATCTGTCTGGCTGGAGAGTGGTTCTTTTTTTCCTCTCTGTATCCACATCATAAAACTGCGTTGCACGAAACCCATCATAAAGTCCAAGAGAATACGGGTGTCGATCTGGTCATTTAAAATTCCCTCTTCCTGTCCCTGTCGCAGGACATCCATAAGAAGATCAAACATTCGGTGTTGCTCAAAACTCTCATCACTCATCCATGTTTTCATGGGCAGGGTGAGGAAGATTATTTTGGCAAATTCTTCGTGGCGTTCATAATAGTCCAGTTGCAGCCAGAATATTTTTCGGAGTTTTTCTTTGAGGTCGGCCATGCCGTGGAGGTGGTCGATAATTCGGTCGGTGAGTACACCCATCCACTGATCCACAAAAGAAAATACCAGTTGTTCCTTACTGCCATAGTATTTGTAGATAGTGGCAAAGCTGACCCCGGCCTTTTGGGCAATATCCCTGATACCCACGGCGTGGAAGTCAGCTTCCGAGAAGACCTCCAGGATGGTACTCCCCAGCCGTTCCCGAAAATCAGACTTTGGGGCATTCTTTCGAGTTTCGTCTACCATGGTTACATCTTGTATCGACTTGTATTGCTGCTGAAAATGTGCGCTCGTGGTGTTTTCTTGTTTTGCGAGTAACAAGATTACACCAGTGTTTATAGTGTGCTCTACATTAAAGTCAAGTGAAATGTAGCGAGCGGAGTGTGGTACGAGGGGAGAAAAAAACTTACCAGGATACGTTATTTTTTTGTGATTATATCTTTTTGTGATAGGCTTAAATAAGGTATATTGGTAAGCGCAGGTTTCCAATGTATTGTATATTACTCGTATCGGTAATGAGCGCTAAATTGCTGCTCCATGTGAAGCTCTCTCCTTGAGAAGCATATGTATGGGTGGTGCGGTGTGTTTTCGCTTAATTCTTTTCAAAAAAAAGTCGAAAAGGACGTGTAAAGTACTGATTCTCACTTGGTGGCGTTAATTAATTTTCTTCGGAGTACCGTAGCTACTCATAGTTGTTATGATTGAAAAAGAAAAACAATCCATACTGCTTGTTGATACAGATGCACTAAACCAGCAGAGTATTCAAGATGTGCTACGTGATTTAGATGTAGAGATTGTAGTCAGTGATTCTGCAAACTCTGTCATTGATCTTGCGGACCAGTATGATTTTGCCCTTATCTTGTTTGCCATTGCTCCTGACAACCTCGAGTCTTTTGAGGTCTCCAGTCAATTAAATAAAATTGAAAAAACACGTTTTATACCTGTTATATTTCAGGCAACCGAGATGGACAGTGGGGCATTGCTCGAACAGGCCTATGCCGCAGGTGGTGTAGACTTTTTAAGTAAACCGATCAACCCGGCGGTTTTCCTGGCCAAGGTGAAGGTCTTTCTTGAGCTTGATGACAGGCAGCGACAGCTGGCGTTTGCCACTGCTAAAATTCAGGAACAGAACCTGAAGCTGGAAGAGCGGGCTATTCGTGATAGTCTGACGGGACTTTATAATCACAACTATCTGTTGGAGCAGCTTGCTCGAGAAGTTTCACGAGCAAGGCGTTATGACAGTTCCCTTTCTGTCTTCCTCCTCGATCTCGACTTTTTTAAAGATGTCAATGATACCTGTGGTCATCCATTCGGTGATTATGTCCTCAATGAATTTTCTGATCGTGTCCAGCAACGTCTACGGGATTCTGATATTTTCGGACGATATGGCGGGGAGGAGTTTTTGATCATTCTGCCGAACACTGATAAGGACATGGCGGATGTGGTTGCTGAAAATATACGGGAAGTCATTGCCTCAACTCCTTTTAGTCTGAAACGTCATAAACGTTATGTAACTGTTTCCATTGGTGTCTATTCCGGGTTTGGCGAGAAAACTGATTCAGCACGAGTGGTTGTTGACTATGTGGATAACGCTCTGTATCAAGCCAAGGCAGAAGGGCGAAACCGAGTGGTTCATTATCATATTCCCAGTGGTGGCGGTCTTGAGGGCAGTGATGATCATTTGAGCGACATGATAGATGTGTCCCAGCAGAGTCGTCTTAATGCAACCATCGAAAAAGCACGAGCCATGACCCTCGCCTCCTTTGAGGCCATGGTGCATTCCCAGACCAGGGAGTACGACCTTCTGGTGGAGCGTAATGCACTGTTTGGCAAGGTGCTCAATCAGTTCGGCGGTCAGCTCAATCTACCTGAGCAGTTAATGCATTCTTTCCGGAGAGCTATTAAACTGCATGATCTTTTTCGCTGCTACATTCACGATTCTTCGTTGGCAAAATCTGGCCCGCTTAATCATGAGCAGGAAGAGATGTTGTTTGATCAGCCCCTAATGCTTCGGGAGCTGACCACAATGTTTGACTTTTTTGCCTCGGAACGGGTGATTTTGTATGCCCACCATGAGCATTTTGATGGTAAAGGTTATCCTGACGGTTTGAAAGGAAATGAGATTCCCATGGCGGCCAGGATTTTTTCGCTGGTGGACGCATTTGTTGCCATGATTTCACCTGTCTCGGAAGAGGATAAAAAAACTCTTGATGAGGCCAGGGCTGAATTGACTGAATTCTCAGGAAGCCAGTTTGATCCATTTCTGGTTGATATTTTGTTGAAAACTTTGGAAGAATTCCAAATGACAGCGTCGGGCAGTGCTAAGCGGCAAGGAGAGGAGACGAAGGATGCTGCGAAAGGATAATTCGAGTGGATGCGTGTTACGGGCAAGGATTGTCTCCAGCATAGATGCTTTTGCGCCATTACCAAGTGTGGCCATGCGGGTTTTGGATATGGTTGCGGATTCGGAGACTACTGCCGGAGATCTTGAGGAAGTATTGCGGAGTGATGTTTCGCTTGTGACCTCTGTTTTAAAACTGGCAAATTCCGCATTCTACGGGGTGAGAAGGCAGGTCGATTCTTTACGGCATGCTCTGCTGCTTCTGGGGAAGAGCGAAGTGCAAAGTCTGGTTTTGTCTAGGGTGATGTTTCAGGCATTTAAAAATCCGAAAGGCGTACAAAAAACAATGATGGTGGGAGTATGGAAGCATTCTCTTGAATGTGGTCTGGCTGCAGAAACTATCTCCCGGCAGCTAGGGGAAGGAGATTCGATCTTCTTTCTTGGTGGAATGCTGCACGATGTTGGAAAACTGATCGTCATTGAGAAGTTTCTTGAGGAAATCGATGGTTTTGAACATTATGAAACACTTGATGAAGAAGATGGGCTGGTGGTGGAGCTTAATCTGATTGGCTGTGGGCATGATGAGCTGGGAGCTATGTTATTGCATCGTTGGATGTTTCCAGAAGAGTTGGAGCAAATGGTCAGGGTGCATCATGACTACAATGGTATCGCCTCTTGTAGCCGCGTGGAACAGATTCTAATTCTGGCAAACCTCTTATGCAGGTGGGTGGTGGCGCAGGATCTGCTGGAAAAAGGAGAGGGAAAGGAGGCTGGTGTTATTGCCCTTCGTGGCATACTTCTTCGTGCTGGAGACGCGTCCGGCATTATTAGTTCCACAGGAAGCCTTGTGCAGATGGAATATGCCTATAGAAAATATCTTACGGAGAAGGCTGATTTGCTGGAGATGTTACAGATGTGATGGAAGAGCATACTGTTGTCGGTTGTACATTCTGAAAAATTAGTCCTTTTGGCTTCAGGCTCCTCGCGTCTGTTGTTGCATTCCTTTCCCCTATTTCACTTCCTGGCGGCACCATTTCTGCCAAACAGTACTGAAAAAAATGGAAAAAAACTTTGCAACTTTTTGCAAATGTGATAAATAAGACATTAATTATCTTATTTACCGAAAAGGGCAAACTCTATGAGGCTGACAAGGGCAGGTGAATATGCAGTCAGATGCATGGTTTATCTGGCACATAAAGGACAGGGTGTTCTTATTTCCAAACAGGAGATTTGTGAACGTGCTGATATCCCAAGTCACTTCTTGGCAAAAATTGCCCAGGAACTGGCAAAGGCACAGCTTATCATTATCCGGCAGGGCCCAAAAGGTGGCTATTATTTACTTCCCCAACCGGAAGATGTCTCTTTGCTGCAGGTTGTGGAGGTGATGATTGGTGAAATATTTCTTAATGATTGTATTGATCGCCCACAAAGTTGCACTCTCAGTAAGAGTTGTAGTGTGCATCGGGTTTGGGATAAGGCACGAAATCAGCTACGTGAGACTCTGGGCGCAGTAAGTCTTGCTGAGCTTGCTGAAAAGGAGTCGTGTATCCCCGTGTTTCCTGCGTCAATAAGCAGTTCTTCCCAGGAGTAAACAGTGCGTATATCACCCAAGAAAGTATTCGATTTTTACAAGGACGGTTTTTCGAGCATGACTGTGGGCAAGACCTTGTGGAAGATTATATTTATCAAGCTGCTGGTGATGTTTGCAGTCTTGAAACTTTTCTTTTTCCCAAACTATCTGAAACATAATTTTGAAACTGACGAACAGCGTGCCAACCATGTCCTTGAGCAGATTACAAGGCAGGTGGCTGACAATAATTAGTATAGAGGAGGAGTAAAATGATTGATGTTGATCCCAGTCTGGTGAACTGGTCGAGGGCAATGTTTGCATTTACGGCAATGTATCACTGGATATTTGTACCTTTAACCCTTGGCCTGTCATTTCTTTGTGCCTTTTTTGAGACCATTTATCTCAAAACAGGTGATGAACAGTGGAAAACGATTACCCGTTTCTGGATGACGCTCTTTGGTATTAACTTTGCCATTGGCGTGGCTACAGGCATTATTCTTGAGTTTGAGTTTGGTACTAACTGGTCTAATTACTCCTGGATGGTGGGTGATATTTTTGGAGCACCTTTGGCCATTGAGGGACTTTTTGCCTTTTTTATGGAAGCCAGTTTCTTTGCAGTGATGTTTTTTGGCTGGGACAAGGTCTCCAAAAGATTTCACTGTTTCTCAACGTGGATGGTGGCCATAGGTTCCAACCTTTCGGCTGTCTGGATTCTTGTTGCTAATGGCTGGATGCAAAATCCGGTTGGTATGGCTTTTAATCCTGAGCAGGCCAGGTTTGAAATGGAGAGTTTTGCCGAGGTTGTTTTTAATCCGGTTGCCATTTCGAAGATGACGCACACGTCTTCATCCGGTTTTGTTATGGCCTCTGCCTTTGTTTTGACTATTTCCTGCTGGTACCTTATTAAGCGACGACATGTGGAAATGGCCAAAAGATCAATAGTTGTGGCTTCTGTTTTTGGCCTTGTAGCCTCAATGTTTGTTGGATTCACTGGTGATGAAGCAGCATATGAAGTTGCTCAGAAGCAGCCCATGAAACTTGCTGCCATGGAAGGTCTATACATAGGCGAGCGAGGTGCAGGGCTTGTTGGTATGGGAATTATTAATGATGCAAAAGCACCTGGTGATGTTCAGGATGCATTTCTCTACGAAGTAAAAATTCCGGGTATGTTATCACTGCTTGCCAATCGTGAATTTGGTTCATTTGTTCCTGGAATCGACGATCTGGTCTGGGGAAATGAAAAAGAGAATATCATGGGAGTCAACACCATGATGGAAAAAGGGCGTCATGCACTTTCTGATCTCGCCGCATTTAAAGAGGCTAAAAGAGCTGGCCAGGAAGATGCCGCCGCCGCAGCCTTGGAACGTTTTAACGTGAATCAGAAATATATGGGTTACGGCTATTTGGATACACCGGAAGAGGCCGTTCCACCTGTGGCGATTGTCTTTAATTCTTTTCATATAATGGCTATTTTAGGTTCTCTTTTTCCTGTTATCTTTGGTGCTTTTCTGTTCTTTACCGTAAAAGGAAATATTACAGAAAAACGCTGGTTACTCCCCGTTGGACTCTTCACCGCACTTCTTGCGCTGCTGGCGCAACAGGCGGGCTGGGTAACGGCAGAAGTCGGTCGCCAGCCCTGGGCAATCCAGGGGCTAATGCCTGTAAAGATAGCTACGACAAATCTCTCCACCACATCTGTTCAAATTACGTTTGCAATGTTTGCAGTGGTTTTTGCAATGCTGTTGTTCGCAGAGATTTCCATTATGCTGAAACAGATTTCCATTGGACCGGAGGGACATTAAGATGATATCAAATTTAGATTATGCAACACTGCAACAACTCTGGTGGGTTATCTGTGCGCTGATTGGTGCACTGTTCCTTTTCCTGAATTTTGTTCAGGGTGGACAGACTTTGCTGTGGCAGATGGCTAAAACAGATACGGAGAGTGCACTTATTGTTAACTCACTGGGGCGGAAATGGGAGCTTACTTTTACCACTCTGGTTCTGTTTGGTGGCGCATTGTTTGCCTCGTTCCCTAAGTTTTATGCTACAAGTTTTGGTGGCGCTTACTGGGTATGGGTATTGATTCTTTTCACTTTTATTATCCAGGCAGTAAGTTACGAGTATCGTAGTAAGCCATCCAATGTCTGGGGGGGCAAGACCTACGAATTGTTTATGTTTATAAATGGTTCTGTCGGTGTGTTGCTTATTGGTGCAGCTGTTGGAACGTTTTATACTGGTTCCAGTTTCTCTTTGAACGATATGAATCAAGTGACCTGGCAATACACTATTGGGGGTGTAAACCTTCGAGGCCTTGAGGCTGCCTTTTCACTCTTTAATCTTTCCCTCGGACTGTTTCTGGTTTTCAATGCAAGGGTCTTAGGGGCGCTCTATCTTTTGAATAATATAGATTTCAGTACGGTATCTGAACTAGAAGTACGTCTGCGAAAAGCTGTCTGGACAAACTTCTTGTGTGCCCTGCCATTTCTCCTTTTTGTTGTTGTCTCAATCCTTCTGCGCAAGGGGTTTGGGGTGGACGCAGATGGTGTGGTGTCCATGGTATCCTTTAAGTATTTCTTTAATCTTATAGCTTTGCCTCACCTCCTGCTTATGCTTCTTGGTGGAATAGGGCTGGTGATCTGGGGAGTACTTGCTGGCGCATTTAAAAACAGTGATAAGGGGATCTGGTTTGCAGGGTTCGGAACTGTACTCGTTGGCTTGACGGTACTCTGTCTGCCCGCATTTAACGGAACCGCTTTTTATCCTTCAACTTTTGATCTACAGTCAAGTCTTACCATATACAATGCCTCTTCCAGTCAGTACACACTGTCCATTATGACCTACGTTGCGCTGGCAATTCCATTTGTCGTGGGTTATATCGCCTACCTCTGGAAATTGATGGATGCGAAAAAGCTAACCGTTGAAGAAGCTTTGGATGAGGAAGCATATTAGTGAGTACCTTGTTCATTACAGATGTTAATACAATGCGGAGGGTTGCGGGCTGTTTAAGGTTTCGTTTTTTTCATGCAGCCTGTGCCTTGAATATACTAGACAATAAGGAGAAAAAATGACTACGCTAATGTTGCTTGGATATGTGGCGGTAATTGTTATATCCTATAAAGGGGCTGTCTTTGCCCTTGATAAATCGGGTCTGTTGTAGGAACAGATCGTACATCACACGAGGGAGGCTTTGCCTCCCTTTTTGTATTTTATTTACGGAGTCAATGTCATGGCTGAATATGATCAGAAAATAACCCTTCTGGGATCTAATGTGAAGATTCGGAATCTTCCCATTAAGCAGGTGAGTCTGCTGGAAGAGGGGAATTTACCTGCATATGGGTATAATCCCGGTGATCATATTGAGCTTATGGCAGGTGATGTCTCCGTTGAATATGGCCGTTTGGAACAGTTGTTGACCTGGTTGTCGGCCTATGTCTCAGAATCGGATATGAACCCTAGAATCCACTCGCTTACCTATGGTGAGCAGAAGGATGTTTTTCAGATTTTCAGGAAGCATAAGAATATAAGTGTTGAGCGTGAAGATCACGGCTGGTTTATGGTGAATCAGTATCTGCCACCAGGCGGGCGTTCAAGTTCTGCTGAAGATTTTGTTGTGGATGATTCCAACAGGGATCTTTTTACAAACAATGATGGCTTGGTGGTGGTTGATGATTCCGGCCACCCGCCGGAGCTGACTCAGGATGATCTTGACCGTAACCCTGGTATGTGGGCCATAGCCATGGGCATCAGTGTTGCCCATTGGGGGGAATGGGCGAAACAGTTGCATGATAAGTTTGTTCTGTTTTGCCGGCTCTCAGATCTGGAAACCACCCGTATGGAGATGGATTGTTCTGTAAACTGGGAAACCATTGTTGCCATGTGTCTCCGTGCTTTACGCACTGAGGAGGTCGGACTGTGGGACGAGCGTATTGGGAAATTTCGTTGCCATATCGTTGTTGAAATGTTTCCTCACGGATTGTTGTACATAGGTCCGAATGCGGTTTATTTCAGACATCGAAAGGGGTGCCTGCCTGAGAAAAGTTCTCCTCGTCAACGCGGTTCAGTTCCCTGTTATGACACCTTGCTGCCTGCCATGCTGGTTATGGATGCCATGCGTTTTGGAAAATTTGATTTTAGCAGAAATTGTTTTTATGATTTTTCCAAAAGAGTCTTGAAAAACTGGGGCCAGCTCTATGAACATGGCTATTATTTTAAAGAGACTCTGGAATTTCCAAATCTTGATTTTGCCAAGAGCTTTCCGGGAGGATATGCCTGCTCTTTTATGCAGTATGGTCCGGATCCGTCCTTTTTTGAATTACCACCCCTCTCGTCAGATTTTGAAGTAATTATTGACCTTGTTGCTTCTCAGACATGGTCTGAGGAGAAGAAAAGAGCGTTACGCAGTTTTTTCTACTTCCGCAAAGCATCTACCGCTCTTGATGTGTCCGCTCGGGGTGGATCCCATGGGTATATGGACGAAATTGTCTCTGTTCTTCACGATTTGAAAGAGGAAGTGAATCGTAAAAATGGTTTTGGTAATCTGCCGATTTTTCAAGTCGGGCATTTGCGCACCACTGACCCGGCAGAGATTGATCCGGTGATTACTCTGCGGAACGTTATGGATTCCTATGTCTCCAAAGAGAGTGTTCTACGTCCTCTTTGTCTTGGTGTTTTTGGCCCGCCTGGGTCTGGGAAATCCTTTGCTGTTAAAGAAGTCGCTCGTGTTATTTCTGATGGCTACGATGGTGACCCCTTCGATTTCTTTGAATTTAATCTGACCCAGTTTGCTTCACCTAATGAGGTTAACTCAGCCATTGAACCGGTTCGAGCCTCTGTGGCCAGAGGAAAAGTGCCAATTGTGTTTTGGGACGAGTTTGATTGCCGTTATGATGGACATGAATTTGGTTATTTACGTTATTTTCTGCCCGCCATGCAGGATGGCGTTACTTATGTAAATGGTATTCCACACTTTATCGGACGTGCTATTTTCGTTTTTGCCGGTGGTGTGAAGGCCAGCTGGTCCGGTATGGAGAAATTGCTTGACCCCACCGATCCTGAGGCACTGGCTCTGATGAAGACCCTGAAAATACCAGACTTTATGAGTCGGTTACGGGTGGTTCTTGATATTGACGGCATCGAAATACCGGATATCTTGCTCCGTGATTCGGCTACTGCTGACGATATTGATGAGTTGCGTCGTATCTTGCTCAAACGTGCATTTATCATTGCCCATCAGATGGATACACACTGGAAGACGGCGGCACGTAAGACTTCCGGACTTTTACTTCGCCTGTTGCTCAGTCGTTATAAGTTTGGTGCAAGATCCATTGAAGCAGTTATTGAAGCCAGTCGGGCATCTGATAGATTGGTATATGGTTTGCCAGAGTTAATTGCGCCATCGGCTGCACGAATCCATGCCGAATGGCGAATTGATCTGGAAAGACGGATTGATCTGTTACGCAAACAGGATGGATTACGCGCAGTGTGGTAGGTATCTTTTTTGCTATGCATTGATGGGCAGATCTGTTAGCCTTGTAGGGAAAGAGTACCATCGAACCTTTTGAAAAAACAGGATTTTTTTAGATGCCTCCTCAAAGACCTGATATGACTGATCGCCCAGACATTGTGCTGGATTTTGCACGGCTGACTGATAACTGCAATGGTAATAGTGAGATCGTTGTCGAGTTACTGGAACATCTTTGTAAGATCAGTGGGCCCAAATGGGTTCAGGCCCTTGAGAGAGGAATTAAGAATGCAGACAGCGAAGGGCTCCGTGAAACATGCCACGGTATGAAAGGCGCCTGTGTTACTATTTTTGCCTGGCGGCTGTCCAATCTGGCCCTTGAGTTTGAGTATCTTGCCCGAGATGGAGATATTGCCACCATTGCCAGCCGCATGGATGAGATACGACAGGCTTTTGTGGAAATGGAAAACTGGGTTCTCCACAACTGTTAGTTCTACAGCTATCGTGCTGCGAAAGGGCTTTTACGGTGGTTGGTCAGTTTGCTTCGCAACGTAAAAAAACAGCCTGAATCATCATAGTGTGTGGAAATATGGTTTCTCTGCTCTCCGAGGCATTTGCACCGAATCCGATTAGTGCACCGCCATCGTTCCATTCATTAAAACCAAACTTCCAGCCCAGCCAGGTTCTGTTAAAATTGTAACTGTATTCAGGGCCATAATAATCAAATCTGTTTGTATCAAGTCCTGCATCCTCATCTTCCCGGGCAAGTCCAATCAGAACGAGATTCGCTCCTTTATCCATAGCTTCAGTCCGCATTGCTTCACCAAGATCCTTGCCCAGTGAATTTGCTTTAGTGTTCATCAGCAGGTGGGCAAAGGCAGAACAGCCATCGGGGATAGTATGTTCCTCGAAAGTTGTTTCTGTAGCGCTGGTCTGCGGGTGTTTGATACCCTTGTAGACAACTTCTGAAGAACTACATGCCGTCAGGAAAAGGAATAAACTGGGGAGGAGGAGAAACGTTAATTTGTTCATGGCTTGACTGATTAATGTGAAGGTGAAAGTTGATTAAACAATTTGTTAATTTTCAGATTATTCTAAATAACTAAGATATTTTTTTTGATTTGGCCACACTTTTTCTCAAACGAAGACTTTTTGTACCGTGTGCCTGTGTCACTCAGTGTTATAAACGTTTTTTTCCCCCTCTCCCTTGAATTTCAGTTCCTTGATGTGATAGCCTCTATAAAAGAGGTGAATTGCAAATCATTTATTTTGTCAACATATAAACATATAAGTGGTTTTGTAGGAAACCAACGTCTTGCGTTTTACCCCCAAAATGAAAAAAGGTTATAGGGTGAGTCGAGTCTTGTCTGTATTTCTGAGTGTTATGGTGATTCTGACTTGTGCAGTGACTCCTGCATGGGCTGTGCAGTCCCATGCAGGCGCTGAAGGTCTGGTTGTGCATCAGATCGGCCATCTGCTCTTTGCTGGTGGTATGATTTATCTGCTCTTCAGGCTACAGCGTATACAGCTAAAAAAATATGCTTGGTTTGAGTTTAAGATGTTTTTATGGCTCATTATTGCGTGGAATGTACTGACCTTTTCTGCACATGCATTGGCTGAATCAGTAGATAAAACAAAGTTTGTTTTTCTTAATGGGGAGCTTGTTGCCTTCACGATTAATGATTTTGCAGATGCCTGGTTTTACTTGAGTCAACTTGATCACCTGCTTCTTGTCCCATCTTTTGTCTTTCTGCTCCTTGCTCTTCGTAAATGGGGAGGAGAGAGATGACACTTTCCTGGTCTCCTGTCATACTTATCGATATTTTTGGCTCTGCCTGGGTTCTGATTCTTGCTATCTGGTGTGTAGTTCTTGCTGGAAAAAGAATTCGGCAAAAACCTGATGATACATTTCTAAACTATATTTTTCTTTTAACTATAGCCATTGTTTTTTTTGCAATATCACGCTCTTTTGGGCATCTGGCCAAACAGATTCTGCTGATGAATGGTATGGAGAACGTATGGAGAGCTATGTCTCCCTATTGCGGTGCCAGTAACTCCATAGCTTTTGTCGTTATTTTTGCCTTTGGCCTTTATTTTCAACGATTCCAAAAAGTGCATCTTCAAATTGAACGGTATAAACACAGCCTTGAGGATATGGTTTCTCTTCGTACCGGAGAACTGAAGGAGGCAAATAGCACCCTTGAAAATGTTCTGAATGCTTCAAATCCCCTTTGTATTACAAATATTGAGCATATTGTCACCATGGCAAACAGTGGCTACTGGGATATCTGGCCAGGCGTTGATGAGGATAACACGAGGTGTTACGACTCACGTCCCTGTTCTTTTTGTAACACTGATGATTGTCCATTAGAGCAGATTATTGCAGGCGCTGATGAAGTTATACACGAAGTGGAAAAAGAGATAGATGGAAAGCGAAAAGTCTTTATTATCACAGCCAGACCATTTCTGGATTCATCGGGTAAGTTATTAGGAGTCGTGGAAAGTTTTCAGGATATTTCAAAGAGAAAGCTGGCAGAAAGAGCATTGGATGAGGAAAGAGAACAACTTGCTGTGACTTTGCGTAGTATTGGCGATGGGGTTATTACAACAGATCTCGAGGGAAAAGTTGTCTTAATCAATCGTGTGACCGAACAACTTACCGGGTGGAGTCAACAGGAAGCTATCGGCCAGCCAGTGGAACGGATTTTTAAAATTATTAATGAGGAGAGCGGTGAACCTTGTAAAAGCCCTGTGACGGAGGTGCTGGCTTCCGGCTTAGCTGTCGAGCAGACAACCAACACCGGACTTGTCGCCAAAGACAACAATCATTACAGCGTGGAAAACAGTGGTTCACCTATCTTTAACAGGCGTGGAATTATTGTTGGAGTAGTCCTTGTTTTTAGAGATGTAACAGAAAAAAGAAGGGCAAAGGAAGAGCTGTTTAAAGTGGAAAAGTTGGAAGCTGTTGGGATTCTTGCTGGTGGTATTGCCCATGATTTTAACAATATTCTGGCAGCAATCCTTGGGAATATTGAGATGGCCGGTATGTTAGTTGCGCCCGATGCTGATGTCTCTCCATTGCTTGCCATGGCAAAAAAAGCATCTCTGCGGGCAAAAAATCTCACCCAGCAGCTGCTCACCTTTTCCAAGGGTGGAAATCCTATAAAACAGACCACTTCAATTGGCAATACCATTCAGGAAGCAACAAATTTTATTCTCCATGGCAGTGTCGTGTCCTGTGAATTTACACTGCCGAAAGATCTGTGGTTGGTTGATATCGATCCGGGACAAATCGCCCAGGTCGTCCAGAATCTGGTGATTAATGCCAAAGCAGTTATGCCAGATGGCGGACGGATCAGAATCAGTGGTGAAAATATACCAGCGGACAGTCCTGGCAGGCCCACGTGGCTGGATAAGGATGCTTATATCAAAATTTGTGTAGAAGATGATGGCAGTGGTATTGCAGAAAAGGATCTTGAAAAAATATTCGACCCCTATTTCACAACGAAAAAAGAGGGAAGCGGGTTGGGGCTTGCTATTACCCATTCTATAATAATGAATCACCACGGTTATATAAATGTTGAGTCCCAGACAGGGGTCGGTACCACTTTTATCATTTATTTGCCTGTTTCGGGTAAAGAACTTGTTCATGGCCAGAGTCCGAACGTTTTTTCCTCAACAAGTAACGCTGCAACGGTCATCATCATGGATGATGAGCAACCAGTCCGTCAGGTTGCCCGGCTTATGCTAAAGAGACTTGGCCACGAAACCCTGGAGGCTGAAGATGGTGAGAAACTTGTTGAAACGTATCGCAGGCGGAAAATGATTGGAAAACCCATTGATATTATTCTTATGGATCTGACTGTTCCAGGGGCCATGGGAGGAAAAGAAGCCATGCAGGAAATTCTTGTACTTGACCCGGATGCACGGGCAATTGTCTCCAGTGGCTACTCAAATGATCCGGTCATGGCGGACCATAAAAAATATGGTTTTAAGGCAGCGGTGACAAAACCATTTTTACTTGAAGATTTGAGGTATGCCATTGAGCGTGTAATGGCTGAGTAAGTATCCAGGCGTCAATTTCTTTGTATTCCTCCATACTAGCTAGCGTAGTTGCTCCTGTACCTGATTGTGTACCAGTTTGGTGAGGGATTCGTAACTGTGTCCTTCCGGAAATATCGGTTGCTGGAAGCTGACTGATATCGGGCAAAAAGGTCTGGGAATAAAAGATCCCGTGGGCAGTGCCTGATATGCACCATTGATGGTTACCGGAACCACCGGAACCCCAAGCTCTGTACTGAGAATGGCAAAGAGTTTTTTGAAATCTCCGACACTTCCGTCTTTACTTCTCGTACCTTCCGGAAAGATCATAATATTCTTTCCTTTTTTCAATACTTCCGCAAGTTTTTGTATAGACTCCCGTAAGCCTGAATTTATGTTTACTACAATAATATTGTTCCTGTTTGCCAGGAAACGAAGAAGTGGATTGGCCACATGTTTTTCTTTGGCATAAAAGTATGTGTTTTTGGCAAGCTTACCTTTGAGTAGAGAACTCACCAGTAATCCATCATAAAAACTCTGGTGGTTGGGGACGATGATGCAGGACGTGTCGGGCAGGTTTGCCTGGCCGTCTCCCTTGAAACGGAAGTAGAGTTGGAAGAAGAGTTTACTGGCTTTGTTGAATAAATTGACCGTAATCCATGTCTTGGGTAAACGGAGGTCGACCTTTTCCTGTAAAATCTCTTTCCAGTTGATCAGTTCAATACTAATTTTTTCTTTTTTCTTATGGACAAACTCACTGAGCAGGCGAACTGTCTGGTGGTTCATTAGTTTTTCTTCGCTAATTTCCACCCCAAAGGTTGATTTGAGAAAAGAGAGTAGGCTGATCTGGTCTAGTGAGTCGAGGGCGATGTCAATTTCGAGATGATCGTCAGGCAGGATGTCCTGGTCTGTTTGCTTTTCAATAAACCCTTTGATAATCAAATATTCTTCAAACTCAGGTTGCTTGGCGTCACTTTTTCGTTTTTTTCTGGCACCAACCAGCTCAGGTAGCTGAAAGCGGCGCAGTTTGGAAAGTCTGGTTTTGGGCAGCTCTTCAGCAATCAGTGTAAAGGTGCGCAGGCGCTTAGGTGAAGAGACTGTTTTATTGTAGACATCTATGATCTTCCAGCGAAAAAAGTCGTTAATGTCTTGAATTCCCTGACTTCGGAGTCTGGCAAAATCTGGCCGGATAACCGCCTGAAGCACGTCATCTTTGACAAAGACACCCACTTCATTGATACACTCACTGAGCTTTTCAAGCTTCTGCTCAATTAGCACTGGATTGATGTTTTTGCCACTTGCCAGAACGATTATTTCTTTTTTACGGCCGGTAATGAAGATTCTACCTTTTTTATCGAGGTGCCCAAGGTCCCCGGTGTAGAGCCAGCCGTCTCGTAACACTTCTGCTGTTTCTTCGGGCCTGTTCAGATAGCCCTGCATGATGTTTTTACCGAATGCCACAATCTCACCGTCCCGGATTTCGATGGTTGTGCAACTCATGGCGGTACCGGCAGAACCAATGGTCACCTGTCCCGGGCGAGTAAAGGCGATCATGGGAGCCGCTTCAGTCATACCAAAACCTTCCAGCACATCAAAACCCAAGGTGGTGAATATCTGCGCTACTTCGGGGTCCAGGGCAGCACCACCCGCCACCAGAAATTTGAGTTCACCGCCGAATTTTTTATGGACAGAGCCAAATATTTTTCGAGAAAGTGTTAGCGATCCCACTTTTTCTGCAAATTTGTAGAGTAGTCGGGCCACGGCTTTCTGGTTGATTTTTTCCATGATGCCTTTGCTGATTAGTTTGTATAATCGCGGCACACCGATAAGAATAGTGATCTTGTTTTCCTGAAGAGTATTGATAATATCTTCTGATTGCAGGGATGGGCAGATGACCACGGTTGCACCCACGTACAGAGGGGCCATCATAGAACCAAGCAAGGGGAAAATATGATGCAGGGGAAGGAGAAGCATGACCCGTTCGTCTTGTGAATAGATTTCGACTCCGTGGGAGACTGCGTCAATATTAGCCAAAATATTTTCATAGGAGAGCATGACCCCTTTGGGCGTGCCGGTGGTTCCTGATGTGTAAATAATCAGACATGTACTGTTTATGTCCGGGGTGTGAGTGGTGTCCTGCTGAGAAGAGACATCGTGCGCAGTGCCCGATTCTTCAATGTCCTCAAACACAAGAATCTGAGGTGTGTAGTCAAGGCTTTCAACCATTTTCCTCAGGAGCGGTTCACGTTCTCTGGAACAGAAAAAAACCTCAGGAACTGAGTCTGTTACAATGTGGCTGAGTTCCTCAATTGTTGATAGGTAATCGACAGGGACAACGGTACAGTTGTTATGCCAGCCGGCATAACAAGCATAAACCCATTCCAGTCTGTTTTCGGAGAAGATAAGAACCCGTTGGCACTCTTTTGAAAACAGGCCAGCATAATAATTAACTTTTCTGTGCAGCTCTGGATAGCTGATTTCCTGCTCTTTCAGTTTAAGGGCTGTTTTGTCTGAATTATGTAAAAACATGGTTGCTCTCTGCTTAAGTCGTTCTGTACCAATTAAAACCGGTACTTTTCACGTGTATTTTAAAACGATCGTGTTACATACAATTTCATGTGGAGTATAATTGAAATTGTTCTGCCAGTCTTTCTAATAATTGCGCTGGGCTATACCATACGCCGTACGGGTCTGGTTGATGACCATTTTTTTCAGCAAACCAACGGGCTTATCTTTTATATTTGCTTGCCAATTCTGCTTTTTTATAGCATTGGGACTGCAGATTTCAGCACAAGTTTTAATTTCAAGCTGGTACTGGCAACCAGTGCAGGAGTGGCCAGCTGTTTTCTGGTGGCGTATTTGTATGGTTGCTGGCGAAGGTATCCAGCACCTGTGCATGGTTCTTTTTGCCAGGGAGCATTCAGGGGCAACCTGGCATATATTGGTCTTGCCATTGTCTATAATGCTTATGGCGATGAGGGATTGACCAGGGCCGGTATTTTGTTGGGATTTCTGGTACCTGTGCTGAATCTGTTTGCTATTCTGGCACTGGTTCTCCCCCAGCAGCAACAGCGTACTGATTTTAGAGAGATCGCAAAGCAAATAGTATTAAATCCACTGATCCTCGCCTCTCTGGCAGGGTTGCTCTGGAGCTTTTTTCAACTGCCAATGCCAACTATAATGGATCGCACGCTGAATATTGCAGCAGGTATGACCTTGCCTCTTGCACTGCTCTCCATCGGGAACAGTTTTTCATTGAAGAATGTAAAAGGTGATTTGGGAAAGGCTGGGCTTGCAATAGTAATGAAACTGCTGTTCCTGCCACTGCTAACCGTCGGGTTTATGGTGGCTTTTGGTGTAACAGGTCTTGATTTTGCCATTGGTCTGCTCATGGCAGGTGCCCCAACGGCTGTCGCTACCTATATTATGGCTAGTAAAATGGGGGCAGATGGCGAACTTGCAGGAACAATTGTCGTTTTGGCCACCGGTTTGTCTGCGTTCAGTTACACGTTGCTTTTGTTCTTTTTACGATTTTTTTGTCCTATGTAACTTGTTATGAAAAGATTCAGGGAAAAGCTTAACCGAAGTTTTTTACTTAACCATCTAAATTCTGGGTTTTTACGAGTGTATCTTTCTTAGAAAGATATTCAATCACAGACTAAGTGACACTTTCCAAAGACAGCGGCTTCAAAAGGATAAAAAAAACAAGGAATAATCCTTAACTTTTGGTTGGTTATCGAAGGTTAGCTTTTCGGCAGGTAACTCTTATTTGATTATTTGCCACACGGTAGCATATAATGAGTCTAATGTGCTCTCTTAGCGGCTATAATTGAAGAGATAGTCTGCTGTTTGCTGGGTACAAGAAACAGCCAATAGAACTGTTATGAAAGTAATAAAAATAAAAAGCACAAACCTGCAAATCGTCTTGGTACTTACTTTTGTCGTTCTGGTCAGTATCTTTTTCTTTCTATTAGACAGTAGAAAAAATTATAATCAACAGCAACATCTGCAACTTATCAGCAAAAGATACCAGCTCGCCTACAATACTATTTACGACCAATACGCACAGTTCGCCCAGAACATTCAGTCTGGAATGGTTGAACGGTTTAATATCAGTGATGTATTCAGCAAGTTACTCACTGCCGATGAAGAACAAAAAAAACAATTAAGGAAAGAATTATTTTCCAAAATAAAGCCACGCTTTGACAAATTACAACAGGAAGGCAAGTTAAGACAGTTTCATTTCCATCAGCAGACTAATGAATCATTCTTGCGTCTTCACCGACCTGATACGTTTGGCGACAATTTAACAGGGATTCGGAAAACAGTTGAGTATGTGAATAGAGAGCATCGGGCAATCTCCGGTTTTGAAGGGGGGACAACGTACCACAGCTACCGATTTGTTTTCCCCATTACTGCTGCCGACCAAACCCACCTTGGTAGCATGGAGATTTCCTTTGGTCCGGAAATCCTGACTTCTGCTCTGATGAAGCAATATGTTGTCTTGAGTAATTTCTATATCAATAAACAAACTCTCATAGGAGGCCAGAGTAATCTCTACAAACGGTCACACCATAAAGGGTATCTTTATGATCAAAATGTTCTAGCAGCCCTTAAAAAAGTATCTCATAAAGAGATTAAAGAGCTCAAGCCGCAACAAGAGACAACCGACGCAATCCTTGTTAATGCTCGTAGTGGTATGGCCATGTCGGTTTATGATCAGACCATCGATATGGTTTTCACTACTATTCCAATTTTTCACCCTGTAACCCATGAGATGGTTGCTTTTCTAACGGTCAGAAGCAAATCGGTATTTTTCAAGCATGAACAACAGGGGCTTAGGATTATTTACTCCTTGAGCCTATTGGTGTTGATCATGTTTTTGACCATCACTTTTGTGCAGGCCAGCAAAAGGAAAATACTTGAGTATACGAATCTAAAGCAGCTGCAACTGGCTGCCAATGTCTTAGAAAATATTGCCGAAGGTGTTGTTGTTACTGATATCGACAGTCGCATTATCGCTGTTAATAAATCAGTTTGTGAAATAACTGGCTATAGCGAAAAAGAAATTCTTGGGCAGAAGCCGCGTATGTGGAAATCACAGCATCATGATGATGCCTTTTATCAGGCTATGTGGAAGTCACTTACCGGGACATTGCATTGGTATGGTGAAATCTGGAATCGTCGAAAAAATGGTGATGTTTACCCTTCCCAGATGACCATTACCGGACTTAAAAATGAGCATGGTCAACTCACTAATTATGTCTCTGTTTTCTCGGATATTACTGTGGCCAAAGAGTCTCATGAAAAGCTGCAATACCTCGCCCAGTACGACCAGCTGACGGATCTTCCCAATCGTCGTCTCCTGAATGACAGGCTGAAACAGGCGTTGAGCAGGGCTGTGAGAAACAACCAGCCATTAGGACTCCTCCTGCTCGATCTGGATGGTTTTAAGGCAGTAAATGATAGCCTTGGCCATAAGAGTGGTGATATCCTCCTGATACAGGTGGCGGAGAGACTTCTGTATTGTGTGCGGGAGACTGATACAGTGTCTCGTCTAGGGGGAGACGAATTTGTTGTGCTCCTGCCAGATTGTAAAACTGTAGATAATGTAACCACTATTACCAACAAGATTTTGAAAGAACTTGCAACCCCCTTTGATATACAGGGAGATGAAATTTTTGTTTCAGCAAGTATCGGTATCACCATGTTTCCTGATGATGGTGACAATGCAGATACTCTGTTAAAAAATGCAGACACAGCCATGTATCACGTCAAGGGTAACGGGAAAAACGATTTTCAATTTTTTACTGCTTCCATGCAGGAACACATTGTTAAGCGTTTGCAGTTAACCTCACTGTTACGTTACGCCTTGGATAGAGAGGAGTTTTTGCTTTACTATCAACCCAAGATGGATCTTGCCACGGGGAGAATAAGCGGTATGGAGGCCCTGGTGCGCTGGCAGCATCCCGATGACGGCATGGTCAATCCTGCTGATTTTATTCCACTGGCTGAGGAAACCGGGATTATTATTCCTCTCGGAGAGTGGGTACTTTATCAGGCATGCCAGCAGACAAAACAATGGCAACAGGAGGGACTCAACTCCCTGCGTGTCTCTGTGAACCTCTCCGCACGACAGTTTCAGGACGAGAATCTGGTTGAGATGGTGAAAAATGCCATACAGGAGACGGGTATTGATGCAGGAATGCTTGAATTAGAGATAACTGAAACCACGATTATGCAAGATATTGAGAGAACAATTGAAACCCTGTGGCAATTACGAAACCTTGGGATTTTGCTGTCCATTGATGATTTCGGCACTGGCTATTCATCATTGAATTATCTCAAACGTTTCCCCCTGGATATTCTAAAAATTGACCGAACGTTTGTCATGGACATCACGACAGATGCCAACGACAGGGCTGTTGTTGAGGCCATTATATCCCTCTCCCGCCATTTGAAAATGAAAGTGGTCGCCGAAGGAGTTGAAACAGAAGAACAACTGAATTTTCTTATAAAGCAAGGGTGTCATGAAGTACAAGGTTATTACCTTGCCAGGCCTTTGCCGGTTGATGAGTTCAAGGATTTCATCCAAAAGCACAGAGTAGTCAGAGCTTAAAGAGGCCAATTGTAATCACACAACTGTTTTTAACTGCTTACTCTCAAAGCCCTTCTGATTGCCTTTGCCAGAGTACGCTTATCAACCGGTTTCGTAACATATTCACGAATACCAAGTGACTTGGCCTTTGCCTCATCAAGAGCCTCACTAAACCCTGTACACAGGATAATGGGGAGATCGGGGCTGAGAGCCAGTAACCTTTGGGAAAGTGTTGTTCCTGTCATTTCCGGCATGGTCATATCAGTGATTACCAGGTCGTAGGCGTCAGGATTTAATGTATAGCTGTTTAACGCTACAATAGGGTTTGAGAAAACGGTTATAGTGTATCCCAGTGAGTGCAGTGTCCTCTCTAGCATATGGGCAATAACTGGCTCATCGTCAACGAGAAGTAGCTGCTCATTCCCCCCAGGTATTGCTTCAGGTAAAACTTGCTCGGCTTGCACCTCCTGGTGATCAATTACCGGCAGGTATATATGAAAAACAGTTCCCTGGTTAAGCTCACTGCTGACAGTCATCTCCCCTTTGTGCTGTTTGATTATCCCATGAACGACGGACAGTCCCAGCCCGGTTCCCTGTCCTTTTGCTTTGGTGGTGAAAAACGGATCGAATATTTTAGACTGTGTTAAGCTGTCCATACCGCAACCTGTATCGCTGATTTCAAGGTCAAGGTAGAAACCGTGGACTAACTGTGGACAGCCAGCAATGGTGTTAGTTGCTGAAATCTCTACTTCGGATAATGAGAGACCTATGGTACCCAGTTCTGAGCCAATAGCATGTTTTGCATTGGTGCAGAGGTTCATCAATACCTGATGTAACTGGGTGGCATCAGCCAATATTGAACCGCATCCTGTGTCAATGGACTCTTTCAGCTGAATAGTTGCTGGTAATGATGACCTCAGCAGTTTGAGGACCTCTTTTTGAATGATCTGAACTTTTAGAGGTTTTAGATCTTCTTCCCCTTGACGACTGAAAGTAAGGATCTGTTTTACCAGATCTGTTGCTCTGTGTCCCGCTTTGATGACCTGATCCAGGTCTTTGCCGATCGGGTCATCAGCAGGTAATTGTGCTCGTGCCATCTCACTATATCCAAGAATGGCAGCCAGGATGTTGTTGAAGTCATGGGCAATACCACCGGCTAAGGTGCCAATTGCCTCCATCTTAGTCGCCTGGCGCAGTTGTTTCTCAAGTGAGATCTCTCTGCTGACATCACGTTTTACAGCAATAAAGTTTGTGATTTTACCATTACTGTCTTTCACTGGAGAAACAGTGGCTTCTTCTTCAAGTAGGGAACCATCTTTGTGTTTGTTGGTAAAATGTCCTCTCCATGTATTTCCCATGCGGATTGTATGCCACATTTTTTCATAAAAAGATGGTGATTGAGCACCACTATTAAGGAAATGGGCGTGTAGACCAATAGCTTCCTTGGAGCTGTAACCAGTTGTTTTCTCAAAGGCTGGATTGACATACTGGATGAAGCCTTCAACGTCGGTAATCATTACAGTTTCAAATGCCTGGTCAATCGCAGATGCCAGTCGGAGCCTTTCTTTTTCTAATTCTTTGTAGTCGGAGATATCTTTGCCCACATGGGTGATATGGGTTAATTGACCATCTTGGTCGATTACTGGAGCTGCTGAGACAAGAAATGTTTTATCCAGTTTCTCGTGGTATATTTCAGCACTATATGGCTGAAAGGTTTCTTTTGTTACAAGAACTGGGCAGCCGGTACATGGCTTATCCGAGCCATGAAAAATTTCATAACAATGTTTTCCCAAGATCTCGTCGGCGGGGAGCTCTAGGCTTATACATCCAGCCTGGTTGACCTTGACAAATTGCATGTCGGTGTTTTGTAGAGAAACGATGTCGGTGATGGAGTTAAAGGTGTTTTCCCACTCCTCCTTGCTCTTGATTAGTTCTCTTTTGAATTTTAATTGTTGCGTCTGTAGCTCATTAAATGCCCTGATCGCTTGACCAATCTCATCATTGCTCTCCCACCTGACAACAACGTGTTCATCCCCATTCTGAATGGCCAGAATAACATCGTGTAATCGTTTTAAAGGAAGAGATGTCGTTCGTGAGTAGACAAACAAAAGTGTAAGGATGAGACCAGCTGTGATTATGAGAATATTAAACACATCATGTTTCAATCTAGAATTGAATTTCGATATGTTTTCTTTTGCTGTCATGACAATAAACATGGAGCCTACTTTTTCCCCCCCCCCAGCGTCTGTGGTGAAAAAGATATCTGTAGTCCTAAATATACTTCCATGGGGCAGTGTCAGTGAGTTGGTGTCTTTAGTGTGTATTAGCAAAAGATCTTTTAAAGTATATTGCTGTTTTTCAATAAGCTCTGTGAGTACCAGCACTTCCTGGTGTGTAAGTCCGGATAGAATTCCATTACTGCCAAAATGAGAGAAAGTGTCATCAAAGACAATCGTCCCTGCTACGTGACAGTTATTTGCTATGGTATCAAGTAGTTGCTGGGCACGCTCAGTGTCCACATTCCAGAGAGGGTCTGCCAGTAGGTTACGATAACTTTTTGTGAGAAGGTTTGCCGTTGATTGAAGCTGTTGTTGGAATTCTTTATGGTCGTGAGAGGTATCCATAAAAATAAGCAGCAGGGTCAGACCGATGAGTACAGGTGCCATAAGAAGGATAAAAGCGGTCCTGGTGCTGCGGAATCGGAAGACATTTAATTTCATTTAGGTGTGCCTCTTGGTGCTATCGATAGTTGTGCATAATTTTAAGCCATTGGGGGTCGGTCATCATCTTCTCTAGAAGCGTATCAATATAAATCCCAGTATCGATCTGCTCACTTATGATTATTACCCGTCTTGTGTATTGACTGTGTATCATGGGAGAGATAAAGAGTTGATCCTGAAAGCCCTTTTTTTTGATCAAATATTCTGCACCAGATTGGGGGGTGATGGTTACATCAATACGTTGTTTGGCGAGTTTCCTGAAATTATCAATGTGTCTTTCGGCATCCACACGACGTATGTTGCCGGCTGTTTTTCTATAGGTATCAATATCTGCAAATACATGGCCCCTCACTCCTCCAAGGATCATGCCGTCCAGTGAAGAGGGGCCGTCATAAAGAACTCTGTTCTTTTGATTTGAAATAAGGCTGTTACCATCCTTCATAAGTACAGCTTTCGACCACAGATATTTATTCTGCTGCTTGTCTTTAAACCAGGCAGGATTCACCCAGGGAACGAGTCCTTTTTTTGACTCGGCAAGCATTTTATTGACCCTCGGTCGTGACATCGGTTTTACGGTAAATTGAAAGCGTCCATGGGACTTGTTGGACAGGTATGCAGCAAGGTCATAACTCAGGCCCTGGCCAGTTGTTATTATAAAAGGAGGGTGCGTATGATAGGTGTAGATAGGAAACTCTTTTGGGGGGGTGGGGACATCTGAGGTTGCAGAAATCTTGTAGGGTAACATTCCAATCACAACACACAGTATTATGAGGATATTGAATCTTTTTAATATATATTTGAGCAATGGGTTCGTGTTTTTCATGTTTATCCGAAGGGGCGTGTGGAAAATAATGATGTATCGCTGGTTTATCATACAGCAAAGAACATGCCATCAGAAGCAAATAACTCTGAATTGCTCTGTAATGCTATATTGTTCAGATATCATTTTAATGAGGTGGGGATGCTTCTGAAAGATCTGTCCACAAAAGTGATCTTTGTCTACTTTTGTGGACAGGAAATGGTTACAAAAGTAGCCGTTGCGGAAAAGTGATGCGCCAACGTTAAGGAGATACCTTGTCTCCTTGAGCTGCTTTTTCCTGGTCATTCCTATCCTTAACTCTGGTCTCTTGGTATAATACACCCTGTGTGATAAGATGATGCTTGCACCTGTTGATCTTTTGGAAGTGACTGCTGTAGCAGTGGTTGGTCACACGGGAAGCGGTCTTTTAATAACTAATATGTGATGGAGTAGTAAAAACTCTTCATCTGCTTTGTTACTGAAATATTTCGTATCATTACGATGTGCCTTAGTACGCCGAAATGATAGAAATATTTCGTGCCACGCATGTGAAGCTTTTTACAACCCCATCCTGTTTCCGGACTTTTTACGAGTCCATCATATGTGAGAAAATCAAATGAATGATACTGAAAAAGACAAAGAATTTTACAAAATGGCAGATGCCCATATTGCCGTGGCCAATGAGCAGGCACAGGAAAAAGGCATTAACTCTGGTAAGGTCAGTGCCACGATACTTTACAGTGCCGCCAGGTTCAACACCTTCCTTGTTGCCTCCAACTCGGACTCTGCTGCGGAATTGGCCTCAAGAAAGGAAGAGGCATGCAAATATTTAATGGCCGAGTATCAGAAAATGCTGGATGAACATTTTGCCGATTATACGGAAAATTTTGACAAATACCTGAGATAGGTGTCTCGCAAACTCGGCAAGCTAACTAGTTAGTACCTAGGTGTGTGGATTGGAAAAACAGTATAAGACAATTGCATTCCAGGGAATGCCCGGAGCCTATTCCGAGCTGGCCTGTCAAAATGCCTATCCGGAATTAAAAACAGTGCCATGTGTCTCTTTTGAGGCAGCTTTTCGCGCTGTTCGGGACTGTGAAGCGGACCTTGCTATAATTCCAGTGGACAATTCCCTAGCAGGTCGTGTGGCCGACGTGCATACTCTTATTCCGAATGGGGAACTGTATATCATCGGTGAACACTTCCAGTTGATCCGACATTGCCTGCTCGGAGTTCCGGGTGCAAAATTAGAGCATGTGACGGACGTACACAGTCATGTCCATGCAATTCCCCAGTGTAAACGGTTTATAGATAGGCATGGTTTTAATAGACACGTTGTGGCTGATACGGCGAAATCTGCTTCTGATGTCAAAAAGTGGAACGATACAAGTCAGGCGGCAATCAGTTCTGAATTCGCAGCAGAGATCTACGGGCTTGATATTTTACAAAAGGATATTCAGGACGCGGATCATAATACCACAAGATTTTTGGTATTCGCTCCGGAGGCAATTATTTCCCCCATGGAAAAAAACCGAGAGTATCTTACCAGTTGTTCGTTTGAAGTACGCAATATTCCGGCAGCTCTTTATAAAGTGTTGGGTGGTTTTGCGACCAATGGTGTGCAGATGGTAAAGCTTGAGAGTTATGTTGATAAGCACTTCAAGGTTGCCAGGTTTTATGCAGATGTTGAAGGGCACATTGATGAACCGTCGTTGCAACTGGCATTCCAAGAACTCAGTTTTTTTGCAAAGCGTGTGCTGATGCTTGGTACGTATCCGGCTCATGAATACCGAAACAGGGTGCAATCTTCAATCTGAAAATTCTATTATATCTTTAAGAAAGAATCAATTCTCTTTAGCATTAATTTGGAGTTGAACTGTAATCTGCTGAACAAAGAGCAGAGAGATAAAACTTAACAATGCCCCGGTAAAAAAGACTATTCGGTAATCAATCATCCACATAAGCCCACCTAGAACAGGTAGGACAACGGCAGCGATGTGATTGATGGTAAAGCCGACGGCCATTGAGGGTGCAATGTCTTCCGGGTCAGCAATCTTTTGAAAAAAAGTTCGGATAGCTATGGCGAAGTTAAAGAGGATGTGATCAACGATATAAAGAAGAGCGACTATGATCTTTGATTCAACGAGGCCATAAGCGATAAAGATTATAATCAGGCCCGTGTACTCCAGAGAAAGAACTTTCCGCTCACCAAATTTAACAATAGCCTTGCCGATGAGAGGGCTGAGAAAATAATTCACAACATTATTGACCAGAAAAAGCAGGGCAACTCCCTGTATGCTATACTCAAATTTTTTCACCAGAAGAAAAACAGCAAAGGCAATAAATATCTGGCGTCTTGCTCCAGCGATAAAAGTAAGTACATAGTAGAGCCAATACTTTTTCTTCAGCACCATAGTCTTTCGCTGGGGGATAGTCTCCTGTCGTGTTGGATTCTGTTTCAGCCCCCAAAGAGCCGCAACAATTACCAGACCACCAAAAAGCAGATACATTTGTGTATAGTTGAGAAAAGGTGCCAGAGTAAATATCATTGCCCCGGCTACAATGTTCCCGGCAGATGCCAGACTGCGCAGTTTCCCAAAAACTATTGGTGCAGTCATTTTATCAAAGTACTGCAGGGTCAAGGATTGATTGGTGGTTTCAAAATAGTGAAACCCAAAACTCATGAGGAGCGTGGTGCAGATAAGTCCATAATATGAAGGTAATAAGCCGGTGACGGCCACGCCGACACCAAGAATAAGAACAGAAATGGAAGAAAGTCTATGTTCTTTGACCAGCAGAAGGACATAGACCACAAGCAGAGCAAGAAAACCGGGAATTTCTCTGACTGACTGAAGAAGGCCGATGTGGCTACCGTTAAGGTCAATGACATTAATAGCAAAATTGTCAAACAGGGTACGCCATACGTGGAGGCCGATGGTCGAGCTGACGGTTAAGACTAATAAGTACTTGAACATCGGGTTGTTTTTAAAATCTGTCATCTTGCCAATCCGTAGAGTTTTCTTTGTCGCTATTCTGTCTCGTGTCTTTCCCTTCTAAGTTCGCCAGCAGCGACCCCAATGGGAATAATCAAAAGCAACAGTAAAATACTTATTAGAGCACTCCAGCCGCCTTGTCGGTACGCAAATCCTGAGCCTGTAATACCAAACCATCCCCCAAGGTAATAAAACATCACGTAGAGGGCATTTGCACGCCCTTGACCACTCGAAAGTTTACGATTAAGGCCCCCAACAGCAGCGGCATGAATGGTGAAAAAACCGGCACAAACACCAAGGAGTCCTGTGATAATTGCCGGTATAAAAGGCAAAAGAATCAATAGCAGTGATCCACCTAACATGATACTTCCGGTAAGCAGGGTTTTTCCACTGCCAAAACGGTTACTTATCCTGCCAGAGATCGGCCCGATGAAGATACCTACAATATAAACAAGATAGAGTAGGGTTATTTTTTCAGTGGAAAAAGAAAAAGGTTCCGCACTTAATCGATAGGGCAGGTAGTTAAAAACAGATGAGAAAATTGCAAAACTTCCCATGGCACACAAATACATTCGCAATAAGTCCCAACGCTTTAACAACTCAGAATAACCTGTTGAGTCATGTTGCCGTTTCCTCTTATCTGTAGGTTTTGGTAATCCACGCACGGCAGTAACGGTAGCGACAATGGTGAGTAGTGCTGCTGACAGAAAAGCATAGCGCCAGTGCAATGGTGGATGAATCCAGCCTCCGAGCAGACGACCGAACAATCCTCCGAGTACTGTCGCAGACACATACGAGCCCATTACAATATTCAACCGCTCAATGGGAAGTGTTTTGGCAAGATATGCAGCAAGGCAAGTCGTAAGGCATGGAATGAAAAGACCCTGGAAAAAACGAGCTCCCAGAAAGATCCAAAAATTCTCTGTGAGGGAACAAACCAGGCCGCCAATGACAACCATAATACCTCCACAGAGAATAATGGGTTGAATAGGAATTTTATCGGCTAAGATCCCAAAGGGAAGATTGGAAATGGCTATACCAAGGATAACAGCTGAAACACTAAAAGAAACCAACACCATATCGGCCGCAAACTCGGTCTGCAAAATCGGCAATACTGGTTGAGTAATATAGACATTTGTAAACGAAGCAGAGACTAGTGCAAATACAATATATTGTAGGCGGAAGGAGGTGTGATTATCCACAAAAGTTTAGTGATGGGTCTGTGAAAGATTTCATAGTCGAAAAATGAAAAACTGTATCCATTCTGGCACATTAAGGCCTGTGACGATGGATACAAATTTTCAGTAAACAAAGAACATGGGAAAGTGTTACGAATCCTTTTGGGCTTTGGCGTAAGCTGTTGCGGCACATTCATTTTTGCCAAGATCCAGTTCTTCCTGTCTCTCATCGTCATACTGCTCTGTATTAGCGTTGGCAAGGCGAACAAGGGCGTATTCAGGTGGTTGTGGACGCATGTTGTCCTTGATGTACTGGCCAAAAGCCTTTTCATCCATGGCAAATACATCTTTATTACGATCTTTCACCTGACGGAAGGTGAGACAGAAAATCAGATCTTCATCCGCTTCACTCCAGTCCATATAGTGACCGGGAAGCACCAGCAGTGAATCGTCCAGTTTTGCGACTTTTTGCAGGGTATTGTAGAGCATTACTGACCACGATTCAGCCTGTCCACCGAGGTCTGGACGGCCGACGGACTGAATAAAGACGGTGTCTCCAGAAAGCATGTAGGTGTCATCAATAATAAAGGTCAGAGAACCGGGGGTATGCCCGGGAGTGAGAAGGATTTTCACATCCGGTCCACCGGGACTGAAATTATGAATCTCCTGGTCAGTTACACTTTTAGCGCCTGTTTTGGTACCGTCAAAGTCAATTCCCCCAAAGAAATCAGCCCCTGTTTTTTCAGCGATCTGGCGTGAGCCGGCAATATAGTCAGCCTGGAGGTGGGATTCGAAGGTTTTGATAATCTTGCAGCCCTTTTCTTTGGCAAAATTGATATAAAAGTCGATATTACGGCTGGGATCGACAAGCATCATCTCTGTATCGGTACAGATGCCATAACTACAGGACGCCTTACCAGGACGAATAAACTGGTAGAGCTTGTAATTGTCTTCGTCATGCACAATACGTGGCACCAGGAGGTTACCCCATGTCTTGATGCCGCCTGTAAGGTAACGCACATCGTCAAATCCGTGTTTGACCAGGATTTCTCCAACATATTTGGCAGAACCTTCTTTTGCGCAGACGATGCGGACAGGTTTTCCTTTGGGGACCTTGGCAACACTTTGCTCTTCAATTTCCATAAAATCGTAATAGGAGACATTCATCATATTAAACGGATAAGGGGATTCAACTTGGAAACGGTTGAAATCTTTTTCGTTTCGTACATCAAGTACCAGAAAGTCTTCTTTGTCGGTAAACCATTGGAAAAGTTCTTTTGCTTCGTAGGGTGAAAGTGTCATAGAGTGTCCTGTTATGGGAGTTAAAAATGATGGTGTCGTAAAAACTCTCCATCTCCTTCGTTGCTGCACATTTTCTATCATTACGACGTACCTTAGTACGCCAAAATGATAGAAAATATTTGCGCCTCGGATATGAAGTTTTTTACTTAACCATTTAAGCTCTGGGTTTTTGCGAGTTTCTCAGAAATGAGTAGTAAT
>JAFLJS010000074.1 GCA_022712895.1 Desulfocapsa sp. | reverse complement strand
TTTTTCACTGTGAAAAGATCTTAGTTTAAAACTTGATAAACTCATAAAAACCCCAGAAACAGGATGGGGTTGTAAAAAATCGTATGGATGTAACGTGTGCGTAAGTAAATTTTGTTTTGAGGTGGTTTTCTTTCCTTTCTGCTATTCGGCCATATCCTTTCTGTAACTCTGTAAAACCGTAGTCAGCATATCCGGCAGGTCATTTTTCTGTCTGGAACTTCTTTTGAGTTGTTTGATTGTTTTTTCAAGCGTGAGTACCTCGCCTAGAAAAACATTGCGAAGGATCAGAGACACCAGTCTGGTAATGGTCGTGAGGTTGGAGATACGTGACTGGAGCTGGTCGTCTCTGTCAAAGGCAGTGGAGGCGAATATCTCCACGGGCTCACCTTCCAATTCACTAACTGAAACATACCATGTGTTTCTTTCCCTGTCTCTTGTTCTAAACCGTACTGCATCAAGGACTTCAGGAAGATCTTTGAGTTTGTTTTCCTGACAACCGCCACCTTCATTCGGGTCTGTTTTCTGGTACAGGTCAGATTTTACCAAACTGCAAATTCGTTTGATGGTTTGTGGCTTCTCCTGTATTGCTGTTGCCAGTTCCAGGCAATCTCTACAGAACTCATTACCGTGGGTTTGTTGGAGGTCTGCTACTTTTCCACAACCGTCGCAAGGCACATCATTATTTTTTTTTGTCATAATTGTTCGTAGTCTGATTGTTGTATGTGTTTGTCGAGGAGATGGCGGAATGTGGGACCACTGATCTCACGGGCACCAAAGCTGAGCAAGTGTTCGGTTGTCATTTGGCAGTCGATAACTTGTATATTCTGTTTCTGTACATGTGAGACCAGAGTAACAAGTGCCACTTTGGAAGCGTCACTCCTACGGGTAAACATGGATTCACCAAAAAAGATACCGCCTAGCTGCACACCGTAGAGGCCGCCGACGAGTTCATCATGCAGCCAGCATTCCACGGAGTGGGCGTAACCAGCATGGTGAAGTTCGATGTAGGCTTCTTGCATAGCCGAGCTGAGCCAGGTTCCTTCATGGTTTTTCATCCGTACATCAGCACAGGAGTGTATAACTGCCGCAAAATCTCTGTTAATACTTGTCTGGAAGTCAGTATTGCGTAATGTCCTGAGCAAGCGTCGTGACACGTGAAATTCGTCCGGGAAGAGAACCAGTCTGGGGTTGGTGGACCACCAGAGAGGGGGGTCTCCCTCTGAGTACCAGGGGAAAATACCCTGAGAATAAGCAGACAGCAACCTTTTTACGGAGAGATCTCCACCGATGGCAAGCAAACCATTTTTTTCTGCGAGTTCTGGGTTAGGAAAGATGCAGGTATCGTTCAGTTGGAAAATTGCCATGTCGCAAGTCTACTTAGGTGTGGCAGACTTGTCAATCAGCTCAAGGTGTTTATCAGGTAACTCATTGAGTTTTGGTGAGGATGAAGCTTTCAATCTCTTTTTGCTGATCCGGTGTCAGGCTGATAAACTGAATTGAGCGCTGCCGGGATCTGGTTTGCAAAAAAGAAGTACCCTGAGTTGTAACTTTGTCGGATACCACCTGACTTTGAATTCTATCGATCAGGATGTTGTCTGAACCAAGAAAAATACCCAGGAAATCTGTCATGGTATTTTCGCTCTTGTCGTCCATATACCGGAAAGATAGCCCTCCCATACTGATATCAATCACAGGTCCGAGAGCGTGACTGGTCACAGCCATTGTTCCATTTTTGGGGGTAAATCTAGTGAATTTACGTCGTTCTTTGGTGTTGTTGGGAAGAGTTGTGGTCGTGCGTCGTTTGAGTCGTGGCATCATTTCCAACCTTCATCGGATAAAGGGTTGTAACATGTAACAATTGTTTTTTTCATATAGACAGGCTCCCACTCTACAAGATTACCGCCTGTGGGGCAATAGGTATTAATACTAGTTTTTCAGGGAAACTGCCTAGTTAGCGTCTGTTGATGATACTGTTTACCAGGCTATTGTCACTGAAGGGGTCAGTGTTATGGGTCTGTTGTTTTCGGGGAAGGGTGATAGTGAATGCGGCTCCTTTTTTGGGGGTGCCCTGTGCAGTTATCGTTCCTCGGTGCCGGTCAACGATTTTTTTACAAATGGAGAGTCCTATCCCCGTCCCTTGGAATTGTTTCCTGGTATGCAGACGTCGGAAAATATCAAAGATCTGATGTTGATATTTTTCTTCGAAGCCAATGCCATTATCTTTGATGGTTATGCGAATGTAACTTTGGTCGTGGGTAGGATCTGAAAAGGGTTTATACTCGATGGAAATTTCGGGTTTGTGTTGCTGATGGTGGTATTTGAGGCTATTGCCAATAATATTCTGAAAGAGCTGCCGCATTTGCAGGGGGTCGGCTTCAATGGATGGCAGATTGGGATCCACACATAGAATGGCATTTTGTTTCTCAATCCTCAGGGCTAAATCATCAAGGACTGAATTGGTTATACTTAGCAGATTAACCGATTCAAATGGGCTGGCTTTACTGCTGACTCTGGAGTAGAGGAGCAGACCATCAATCAGGCTCTTCATGCGCTGGGTGGAATGTTCAATGTGTTTCAGGTAATCATGGCCCCGTTCTGGAAGCTCCGTGGAGCACTTCTTTCGTATCCTTTCGCTGAATGCCTGGATGAGCATTAGGGGTTCCTGTAGGTCATGTGATATAACGTGAGCAAAATCCTCAAGCTCTGTGTTTCGAAGGCGCAGGTTCTTCGCGGTGGCAGACAGGGAACGTTCAATGTCTTTCCAGTCACTGATATCCCTGGTAACTTCGATGATTCCTGTGAGCTTTCCACCGGGGTCACGGAAAGGTGTGGCAGTGACAACGCAGGGAATGATTTCACCGTCAGCTCTGGTTTTTCTTGCGTCAACTTCCACCCTTTTTGCACCTTTACTGATCTGGGTGAGAGGGCACTGTTCCGTGTGACAGAGTTTTCCGGTGAAAACATCGTAACACTTGTGACCTTGAATTTCGTTTTGCTTCTTGCCAACCAATTTGCAATATGCGTGGTTAACACGAATAACATTGTAGTCCCTGTCAATGACATGCATGCCGTCAGGAGCACTGTTGAAAATCTGAATAAATTCGTCATTGATAGAGACCAGAGCTGCCTCAACGCGTTGTTGCTCCCGGATTCTCTTGTCAAGGGTGGTGTTGATCTCCAGGAGCTCACCAGTACGGTGAGTAACAGTCTGTTCCAGGTTTTCTTTTACAGAGAGTAGTTCTTTTTCTGTCTCTTTGCGTTCCTCAATTTCTTTTGCCAGTTCCCTGTTGCTTCGCAGGATATTTCTCCTGCTTTCAGCCAGTCGGCCACCAAAGAAGAAGATAAAAGCAAGACCTGTCAGTCCCACAAATAAATGGCTGAGGAGCAGTGGCCAGGGTGATTTTTTAAAAGGGGTGGGGAAACTGACAGAGATTGCACCACGTATGGTGTCAGGGGGCTCTGGGGTTGTATGGCAGGGGAGGCAGGATTTTGTAAAGGCAAGGGGTGCCATGTAGCGAAAAATCTCTTGACCGTTTTCTATTACGAACGCTCCCTGTTCTTTTTCTCCTCTATTAAAGGATTGTAACCAAGGAATTTCCCAGGGGTAGGGTGCATTTTCGTCACGAAGAGGGGTCAAGCTGGTAATATGAAACTGAACGGGGCCTTTCTCCTCGTTTATCTCAGCAATCTGTCTGGTCATATAGGCAGGGTTGATAAGGGTTAGGGATTTCCCGTTGCTGTCTTGTATCGTTTGTTTATCTACAGGCAGGTAGCGATTCGGTGGACTATGCTCTGTGGTGTAGACGTAGACTCCTCCATGGAGCAGATTCCACTGGCGGGCGGCCAGGATCTGTTTGTAAAAAGCCCGGGCTGTTTCATGGGCAATGGAGTCACGTTCACGGATGTTATCGACAGTATTCCAGGCAAGTGAGCAGACAACAGCCAGGAGCCAGATGTTAAAGGCAAGGAGGCGATAATGAGAGAACAGTTTAGTCATATGTCAGGTATATTCGGTAGTTATGTCCTATAATAGGCAGGTTTTGTTTTTCAATTCCTCAAGAAAAACTTTTTCGTTTTCAGAATAATCAACAGGTACTTCAATGAGATGTATACCGGGTTCGTTCAGACAGTGTGAAAGAAGTTTGCTGAAAGTTCCATTTTCCGTGATTCGGTACCCTTGAGCTCCGTAGCTCTCAGCATATTGTATAAAATCCGGGTTATTAAAATCAAGGCCAAAATCAGGAAAATTCATTCCTTTCTGTTTCCATTTGATCATTCCGTAACCATCATCCCGTAAGATAATGATAACAATATGTAAATCGAGTCGGACGGCAGTTTCCATTTCCTGTGAGTTCATCATGAATCCTCCGTCACCACAAACGGCAATAACCTGTTTTTCAGGATGGACAATCTTTGCGGCAATGGCTGCCGGGAAGCCAGCACCCATTGTGGCAAGTGCATTGTCGAGAAGAAGTGAATGGATTGTGGTTGCTTTGAAGTTTCTGGCGAACCATATTTTGTACATACCATTATCCAGGGAAACAATGGCATCATCTTCTACTGCTTGACGAATATCGCTGACAATATTCTGTGGTGTGCTGGGGAAGGAATTATGGCCGTGTGATGTAAAGACATGCTGTAGTATTTCGATGTGGATTCTATGGAAATACTCGTTATCCCTCTTTTCCATATCTGATAGCGCATCCAGCAAGGCAACTAAAGAATGGCGAATATCACCTATTACTTCATGTTGTGGAAAATAGATTTCATCAATATCAGCAGGTGCAAAATGAAGGTGGACAACTTTCATGTTGCCAGTATTCATAAAGAATGGTGGCTTTTCCACCACGTCGTATCCGACGTTGATGATAAGATCAGCCCGGTCTATGGCACAGTGCAGATAGTCATGATCTGAAAGGGCGGCAGTGCCAAGGCATCGTGGAGAGTGTTCATCGATTACTCCTTTGCCCATCTGGGTTGTGAAAAAGTGTATACCAGTTTTATCGATGAGCTTTTTGGCCACAGGAGAAATCAGGTGTCTGTTGGCAGCTGCGCCAAAAAGGAAGAGGGGATATTTGGAGTGCTTGAGTAGTTCTGCCGTGTGGTTGATAGTCTCAGCGTTTGCCACTGGATAGTCTGGGACCTGCACGGGAAATGGTTTCGCATCCACCTCTTCTGCTGCAATATCCTCTGGTAATTCTATGTGGACAGGGCCTGATTTTCCATTTACGGCAATACGGAAAATATCTCTGATAATGGAGGGAATGGTCCCACTGTTGACAATCTGCTTGGTGAATTTTGTCAGGGGCTCCATCATGCGAACCACATTTAAGATCTGGAATCGTCCCTGTTTGCTTTTTTTGATCGGTTTTTGCCCTGTGATAAAAAGGACAGGCATTCCTCCGAGAAGCGCATAAGCCGCAGGCGTCACAAAGTTTGTGGCACCAGGGCCCAGGGTTGAGAGGCAGACCCCGGGCTTTCCGGTAAGGCGACCATATGTAGCTGCCATAAAGCCAGCTGCCTGCTCATGGCGGGTGAGGATAAGACGGATTGTAGAATTGCGAAGTGCTTCAAGGAACACCAGATTCTCTTCGCCAGGAATTCCAAAAATAATTTCAACACCTTCGTTTTCCAGACATTTTACCAGCAGTTCAGCTCCGTTCATGAGTCTTCCAAAGTAAAAGTTAGCCATTTATAATGGCCTCAAAAACAACAAAAAGGGGTAAGTGGGCACAGGCAACTAAGGGAGATACGCCACCTGAGTTGCTTATACAATCATCATGATACCCATTAAGGTTAAAAAGGCAAAGATGATCTTTAGATACAGGGCATGAGGAATGTTTCCATAACAGATATTTCCCAAAACAGTACCTAAAAGGACAACTGGTGCTGAGATCATAAAATAGGTGAATATTTCAATGGTGGTTAGCCCACTTACTGCATGCACCGTAGCTATAAGATAAGAATTAAACAGGAAAAATCCACTCAGCGTCGCTTTTATACTGTCTTTTTTCCAATCATTCATCGCTGTATATATTATGGTGGGAGGTCCACCGGCGCTGAAAGCCGCGCCTATGGCACCAGAAGAGAATCCGGCAAAATATGACCAGAAGTTGTGAAGTTTACGAGTTTTTGGAGTGAAGAAAAGGCTGTACAGAGAGTAGCCGACCAGTGAGGCCCCTAGAGTGCGTTTGATAATGTCGGAGTCAACCTGTTTAAGGAGTGTCGAGCCAACGATAATACCTGGAACTGCGGCAATACAGAGAGGAAGGATCTTTTTTCTATCCAGATTCTTACGCATTTTGAGTGATAAATAGGTTGTGATGACAAGGCTGTTCAGGATACAAAGCGGTACTGCACTTTTGATGTCCAGAAAAAGGCTGAGCAGAGGGATGGCGACAAGGGCTGAGCCAAAGCCAGTCATTCCCTGAATGAATCCAGCGAGTAGAAAAATGATTGAGATAAGAAAAGGAGTGAGCATGTCTATAAAATCCTTGAACAGTGGTTCTGTTCTGTATACATTTCCATTATAATAAAGTAATTTATCAGCTGAGTTTATGAGAGCCCGTATATCATTGAGAGGAATGTTTCTCATAGCCATGTCGGAACTGATTCTATTCCACTGTGTTTTTGTTTCTTAAATACAATATGGAATACTATTGCAAGGTAAAAAAAAATGATTGATGTGGAACAAGATGGCGGGGGGCCAGCCCCGTTTCCGGAAGAGTGCAATACTGCCCGTTTTTTTACTGGGGGTGGACGAGGCGCAGTTCTTGATGATGTGAAGGCAGCCTTGGCTGAGCCTGTGGATATCGTCACCTTAATCGGTGAAGAGGGAAGCGGGAAAACTATGCTTTGCAAAATGTTGCAGGAACAACTGGCAAGCTCGTATAAGGTAATTTACCTGCCACAAATTGTTGGATCTTTTGAGGCCATTGTCCGGGTAGCCGCTCAAGTATGTGGTGTCGAATATCCGGCGGAAACCAACCGGGCTGATGCCAGGAGAATTTTTCTCGATCTTGCGGCAGCTCTGCGGTCAAGGGGAGAAAAAATACTTATTATCAGTGATGAAGCTGAAAATATGTACCTTGCGACCCTTGAACGTCTGCGGAAAATCCTTGATGATGTGACAGAGGATGGGGGAGGTTTGCAACTTCTTTTTGCAGGAAGAAAGAGCTTTCGCACAAATATTGATCAGCTGGAACTATGTGAATTTAATGAGGTTCGTGAAAAGCAGTTTTTTCTTTCGACACTGGATGATAATGAGACATGGGAATATTTGAATTTCTGTGTGCAGGATTTACGTGGTGAAACGGCGCAAGAAGTTTTTACAAGAGAAGCTGCTGGTAAAATTGCATCTATGGGGCGTGGGAATCTATGTCTAATTAACGTATTTGCAGAAGAATCGCTGAAGTCGTCCAGTGCGGATACTTCTTTCCTGGTACTCCTCGATCATGTACGTGATGATGGTGTGGAAGAGGTTTTGTTGCCTGTTTCCAACGGATTATTGGGGCGACTTCCTTTTCCGCCAAAGTTTCTGTTTGCTGGAATAGTTGTCTGTTTTCTCTTGCTGCTGATTGTGTTTTTGGGCAGTGATGAGGAGGAGATCAGCGTGGTGGAGGAAGATAATTTCCTCACAGAAGAAATTGTAATTATAGATATTCCAAAGCCCTTGCTGAAAGAGGCGGAAGCCCCTCCGAGCTCTGTAGTTGTAGCTGCTGTTGATGGGTTAACTGAAGTCTTGACTGCAAAGCCTACTGTTTCTGAGCAGGAAACGGTGAAGGATGAGGATGAAACACCGCGATATCCCGTGGCTATATCTCCAGTTGAGATTGTGGAAAAAAAAGAGACAAAAGTGGTGCTCCCACAGCTTACGAGGAAAAGTAAAATTTCTGTGGACAAGACAAAGCGTATGGTCTTGCAGCCTGAAAAGAATGTTCCAATAGAACCGGAAACACCTGTGAAGGTGGTAGTCGCTGCTCCGGTTAAAGCGTCTTATTCGGTTGATCCTGCGCTTGCAAACCTTGTGATTGCAGGTGACAGGTGGTTAGCGGGTAAAGAAATGACCAGTTTCAGTATTCAGCTGATGGCCCTGCAGTCTGAGCAGGCAGAAGAAAACCTTAAACGGATACTTGCAGAACCTGACTATCAAAATGTGCTTAGCAAGCTTGTGATGCTGAAGCGACCGTCAGATCCCCCTGTTGTAATGCTCTTTTATGGGATTTATCCCGATATGGCTGCTGCTAGAAATGCCAGAAACAATATGCCTATTTTTCTTAGGGACCGTCATCCCTACCCGGTTTCAGTACGGGGCGCGGTGGAGAAATCTCGCGCAGAATAGAAAAAGGGTTTTCCATCTCAGCTCAGCTTATATGTCACGGGAATGATAAGCTCAGCGGCCACAGGAGGTTTTGGAAATGGAGCTATCTTCTGAATCACTTTCACCGCATTGTTGTCTAATGCTTTAACGCCTGAGCTTTCGATTATTCGTATATCTTTCACCGAACCGTCCTTACAGATAATAAATGAAATAAGGACTCTGCCTTGCCAGCCCATCTTTCGCGCTATGCGGGGATAAGAAATATTGCCCTGAATACTGTCCTTGATATAAAGAAAATGCTCTTTCAGGTACTGCTTTTCTTGTGACATGACTGACACAACTCCTTTCTGCTCGGGGGCCGCAGTCTGGATAATGCTATTATTAACTACTGATTCTTCGTGCGGTATTCCCTGGTCATGGACGATTTCAGCCATTGGCTGGGATGGAGCTTCCACGCTTTTTGGGGGAATAGGCTCTTCTTTTACTACCAGTGAGGCGGCTGTTACGGGTATCTTTTTTTTAGTCAGCAGTGGCGTGATTTTCACAGGTACCGCTTCTTGTACTTTCTCAGGCGCAGGTTCTGGCGGTAGAGTCACTTGCTGTGACAGGACAGTTGCACGCTCTGGCATACGGGCAGTGGTAGCTGTTACATTTTTAACTTTTGTGACTGTGTACGGCTTATGCATGCTGAAATCAATTCGTAAGGGCGGGGTAAGACTTGAAAAAACACTACTCATGGCCACAACAGAACTAACAGCCAGCATATGAAGGAAAAAAGAGATTCCCACGCCCCAAAGTTTATGATCTTTCTCCGTTGCAGCAATCTGCCCGATAGTGGAAACCTGTAACGCTGCTTCGTAGCCCATTTCTTTTACCTGGATGATTTGGTCTGTAGGCTGACTGTTCTAAATCCCAATCCTTTTACAATGTCCATGACATCTACAAATTTTTGCAAGCTGATATCTTTGTCAGCCCGGATTAAAATAGGATTAGATCGTTGAAAACGCATCAGGGTAGTCCTGAGGTGAATTATTGACGAAGGAGTTGTGTCGAGGTAGATATTTCCCTGACGGTCAATTTCAATGGTGGTGGAGGGCAGTGTTTCAGTAATACTGTTTTCTGCTTTTGGCAGGGCCACAGGGATTGCCCCTGTCGCCACAAAAGTTGAGGTGGTGAGTACTATGGTGAGCAGTACCAGCATGACGTCCACCAGTGGAACGACGTTTATAGAATCAAATCCGTTCTGATCCATTGAGCACCTCCCATTCCATGATCATAACCTTTGCTTTACGAAGCAGCAGGTTGTAAATGGTGACCGCCGGGATAGCCACCAGCAGCCCAACAGCAGTAACCTTCAGTGCCAAAGCCAGGCCAATCATAATTTGCCCAGTATCCATAAATCCATTTGTGCCCATGGTGTGAAAAGTCAACATGATGCCAAGTACTGTGCCAAGCAGCCCTATGTAGGGGGCATTACTGCCGATGGTGGCTATGAGATGCAGCTTTTTGGTGAGTTCAAGCTCAAGGCTCTTCTTATCCTGAAAACTATCAATTTTCAGTTTTTTATAGGACAGGTTGCGTTCTATACCAATGGCTACTGCAGCAAAGCTCATGAGTATCAACAGGCCGATGATTCCGTAATCAATAGTGTATTTAAGCCATTCCAAAGTGGTTTCTCCTTCTGTTAAGCCCGTATCATATTTATTGCCATCATGGCCATAACAAGCATTGATATCCCTTGCATATACGGGACAAAAGCTGTTGCTTCTTGTTTGATTTTCCCAGAAATCATGGCCAATCCTCCCCCGGCGATGAGCATGGGTGAGAGCATCAGGCCGATCCCGTATAAAAGGCCATATGCAGTCCCGACCAGCAATGATCCCTTGTTGGCTGCCAGTACAAATATGGCTGCCAGAGGGGGGCAGGGCACAAGGCTTGATGCAATACCAAGGACAAACAAAGAGCCTCGCTTGCCAACCACCTGACATCGGGTTTTACAACCTCGCCGCGTAACAAGAGGCAGACTTGTGGCGACACAAAGAAGGGCGATTCCCATAATTTTGTTATAAGAATGATCCAGGGTGAGTGCCTGGCCAAACAGTGCTGCAAGGCCACCCAACGCACCATAAGTACATATTTTCCCCAAAAAAAAAGCCAGTGAAGAGGCCAGTCCGTCTTTAAACCCCTTGCCCGTACCCATCAGATATGGTGCCAGGTAGGGCATGCATGTAAAGCTACATATCGTGGCGCCGTATGCCATCCCCAGCAGTATCAAACTCACGGCATCATGCATTGATGACCTCGTCTTCACAGTAAAGATGCGTATCAAGGGCAATGAGTGCTGCCCCGTAGGCTGTGGTTATCTCAGGTTTCTCAGGTACCAGAACTTTACGCATCAACTCATTTTCAATGGCAGTAACAAGGCCGCTATTCAAGGCTGGCCCACCATCGAACAAAACAACATCGTCAATTGTTCCGCAGCGTCTGGTCAGACGGGCAACCCTTTTGGCAATGGAGTAATGGATACCGGCAATAATCTCAGATTTTCCTTTGTCATTGGCCAGTAATCCGATAATCTCAGATTCGGCAAAAACTGTACAGGTACTATTAATAGTCAGAGGAACAGCCGTTGAGCGTTGATGATAGGTACCAAGTTCATCTACTTCCACCTCAAGGTTCCGTGCTGTCATTTCAAGAAAGCGACCAGTACCTGCGGCGCACTTATCGTTCATAACAAAATTTTTAACATGGCCATCCTCGTCCAGGCTGATGACCTTTACATCCTGGCCGCCAATGTTAATGATCGTTTTAACCTTTCCCGCTTTCACTCCAACTTCTCTGGCACCTATGGCGTTGGCAGTTATTTCACTGATGGACTCATCGGCTTCTTTGAAAAGCTTTCTTCCGTAGCCGGTGGAGAATATATAGCTGATATCCTCTCGTTGCATATTCTCCTGCTCAAGAAGCTCTTCAAATGCTGCAAGGGTGTTTTTGTGAAAGAGACTGCCAGTGGGACAGACAGAACTGCTTTTTAAGTTTTTCTCTGCATCAATCAATGCAATTTTTATACTTGTGGAGCCAATATCTATTCCAGCGAAATATTGCATGTCAGATTCTCTTTTTTCTTTTACGAAATTTGATGGATTCAATAAAGGCTTCAACTCTGGTTGACAGTTGGCCATGGTCTTCAGGGCTGTAGTCTGTCTCGACATAGAGCATGGGGATTCCTTTTTTCTCCAATATTTTGGCAATCTGGTTCTGTTCCATTTCGTAGGGTAAACAGCCTGAGAATGCCTGGTAAATAACGCCGTCTGCTGCAAACTCATGGGCCATCTCCAGCAGTTTTCTTTGCCTGTCAGTATTCGGGGTAAGACAGGGGCAGGTGCAGGGTTTTAAATATCTGTCTGCGATGGCTGATACCATGTCGTTGAGACTGTTCTCGTCATAGGAAACAGAGTCGTATAACAAACGTGAGGAAGAGCACACTTCGTCGGCAACAATGATTCCACCCGACTCTTCAATGAGTATAGGGATCTTCATGTTGGGGAAGATAGGAGGGGAACCAGTGAGTAAAATACGTGGAGCATGGCGATTCCCTGCGGAGAAATTTTGTGCTTTCCTCTGCTTAACTTCTTCGATCATTTTTTTTACCGCTGGCATCCAACTGTCAATATCGTCTAAAAAATATGCATTACTAACCAGCAGCATATCTTTGCCAAAGAGAGGGGCCGGATCAGCTTTTCTCAGTTCATGTAACTGTCGGTACAGCTCAGTAGCTTGTGTCTTTTTGGCAATGGCCTTCTGTACCCGCTTTTTTGTGATTTTTTGTCCGGTCATCTGTTGCAGGTCCAGGGCGAATTGTTTCACCGATTCCTGCCAGTAAAATCTTGCCGCATCACTTTCTTTACTGGACGGCATTTCAAGGGAATAGACACTGTATGATAAATCACCAAGCAACTCTGTAGCCTTTTTTTTCTGATCACAGGTTGTGGGAATCACCACTGCATTTATTTTGTCTCCCCAAAGAGTATCATTAATTTGCAGCATGCCACAGGTGGCTCGTACCACCGGACAGGATTTGGCCGGCATAAATTCTGCTCCGATCTGATCATAAGAAAAAGCTCCGCTACAGAGTCGGAATGGTACTGCACCCGCTGCGTGAATGAGTTCATCGGGAACCTGGACACACATAGTGCCTATTATCTTTTTGCCCTTGGGCAGGATGGAGTCATTACTGAAACGATCCTGGAACATATTGTAAAAATAATCCATGGCCTCTGGCGGATCGGGAAATGCTTTAAGGCGCCTCAGGGTTTCCTCGGCTTCCATGGCCAGGTGGATACGGGTTGTTTTTTGTCTCAGTGCATTACGTTCATTTTCCATGGCCTGTCTCCTTCATTCTTTTAAAAAATCCCTCCTCGGTTGATTCATATATGGACAGCCCAAGGAAACTCGCTTTAAGGCATCCCTCTTCCGGGCAGACTTCAACACATTTTAAACAGATCATACAATCATCAGTGACGATGTTTTTACTTTCAATATCATCAGCAATGGCACGAATCCCAACATCACAGGCACGATAACAGTTGCCGCAACGGGTACATTTGTCACCGTTTTTTGTGAGACGCAGCAATCCGGCTTTGTGAAAGATATAGTGAAAAGCACTCATCGGGCAAAAGAGGCAGAAAAAACGTTTTTTGACAAAGGAACCAACAAAAAATAGACCTGTCACCGCCATACCAAGGGCAGTGAGCACCATTTTGGTTTTGGAACTGAAATCAATGGCCAGCTGAGAGATATCTCCCACAAAGAGCGGCAGTACCGTTCTCCCCGGACAAATCATGCAAAAGGGGACGGAGAAGTCGTGGTTGAGTTTGGGCAGACCTGCCAGGCTGTTGCCCATACCCATGGGGATCAAAATCAAGAGTGCTAGCAGTACATATTTGATGGGCTTGAGTTTCTTGTTTACCGGGTCAGGGTAACTGCTGTAGCGGATGGCGAAGCGATTACGGATTTTAGTAATCCAGTCCTGGATCGTTCCCAGTGGACAGATAAAGCCGCACCAAGCCTTATTGAAAAGGATGAAGAAACCGATAAACGTCAGCAGCCCCACCATTATGCCAATTCCCCTGCCACTGAAAAGCTTGTTGAAAGGAGTAGCCATCTGGTGCTGAAACCCCATCAAATAACAGGAACCTCCGCGGCCATCTTCAAAAACACAGGCAAAAGTCGGGAGCTGATCGCCAATATTAATGGCCAGAGAGCCTCCATAGACCAGGAGGATAAAAGCCGCAATCTGGAAGATGAAACGGAAAGAGCTGATGCGTGAATTGTTAATTGCTCTTTGCAGCTTATTCATCAAAAGAGATCCTTTTATATGGTTTCTTGCGTCGTTCACGGTAGGCGTAAATACCGATACCGGAGACAGTCATTGTAAGAGCTGCAATGAGGAGTCCGTAGCGATAAGATGAATAGTCTTGCTTGGATGGTGAGTATTTCCAGGGGAGTGATGCAATATAACTGATTTGTTCATAAGGTTTATTGTTGTACTCGCCGGCTTGTTCCGCGTCATACTCAGCAGTTAGCAGGAATTTCCCTCTGTAGCCACGACGAAATCTGTCCCAGGATGAAGGATAGTAATCGCGAATCATCTGCAGCGAGGCTGTTCCATTTTCGTTGGTGTTTATCTTTTTGCTCCATCCTTGTTCGGTGGTGAGTGTAAGTTGGGCACCTGCAACCGGTTTTCCATACAAGAGAACAGTGACAAGCAGTTGCTCACCAGATGTTACGCTGGCATGGAAATTGGTATCCCAGAGTTTGTCGATGTGCACCTCAAGGGGAATGAAGCCAAGGGTTTGAGGTGTTGTTCGGGTGCTGTCAAATTTAGCATCATGCCCCCAGCCACAGCTATGGTGCATGGTTATCCACTGTGCTGTTCGTACCAGCAATCTGTTTTCTGTAACGCTCTGTTCCACGACATACACATTGTTGGCGCCATGTACCGGGCCATCCCCCATGGGAGTGGCAAAAGAAAGACCGGGTTTCATACCAACCCGGACCGTTGGTTCAATAAGTGTGCCGTCTGGGCGTCGAACAAAGGCCTTTACGTTGTTGTAAGTACGAAGTCGTGTGAGATGATATTTTTTTTGTGGTGTGGGACGATGTTCAGACTCCTGGACTGGCCTTGAGCGTCTACCGGCCTTGCCAGTGTCAGAGATGGTTTCCGGAACCGGACAATATCCACACCCCTCACCATTGAAAGGAAAGGCGTTGAGTGATAGCTGCAATGGCTCGACTTGCAGAGCCGCATTCACTGGCATCGTTCCTCCTGACATGATGAGCAGAAAGATTAGAATATAAACCCTGGCAGTCATTATTTACGCTTCCCCCAGGTATACGAAACCCCGGCCATAACTGTAAGGGGACTGCCTGAAAAATAAGTCGTCTCATCATCGCTGCTACTGTAACTGACATAGGTCGCATATTTTTGATCTGTTACATTGAGGACGTTGCACCATAATGACCAGTCCTGCAGATCATAATTGGCTCGCAGGTTAAAGAGGGTGGGTCTGGAATACTTGTGCCGATTAGCCGGGTCTGAGTATTGTGAACTGATGGCATCCATTTCAAGCTCAATCCATAAATCTTCAGTGGGCACAAAGGCAAGTCTGGCATTGAGACGATGCTCAGGTGACCTTTCCATTGTATTCCCGCTGTAATCAATACCACCGGTGATATATTTGTCATATTCGTTACGGGCATAGGTGTAAGCAAACGTTAATCCCGCGTAATTAACGGGTTTTAGATCCAGCGTTATTTCGGCTCCCTGCTGTGATGTCTCGCCCGCATTTACATATTTTTTCACATATGCATTGATATCTTTGCTGACGATTTTATCTGTTATTCCCATGGAATACAGTGCCACATCAAGAGCAACTTTCTGTTGCCAGAATGAGCTGCGTACACCGATTTCGTAGTTGTCGGCCTGCTCCGGTTCCAGATCGCTGCTGGCCCAGCTTGAGGTGAACAGTTGACTGGTGGTTGGCACCACAAAACCTTCAGAATAACTTGCGTAAGTATTCACGGAAGGTGTCACGTCATAGGTCAGACCGATCTTCGGGCTAAAATTGGAGAAATCCATGTCACCGCTGTCACCTGTTGCCAGTTTGTCATCCACTTCATACTTGAGGGAGTCATAACGACCGCCAGCGATCAGGCTAAGATTGTTTATGGGCGAGAATTGAAACTGGAGGTAGGGGGCTCCTACTTTTGTTGTCACGTCGTAAGACTTGCTCAGCGGTCCTTCGCTGTAGTCAGTGTATTGTTTGGCAGATCTGTCCCAGGTGATCGAAAGACTATGGGTATCACTCTCTGTGTCACCTCTTTCAAAATCAATACCGGTGATGACTTTTGCTTGCAGAAAGCTAAGGTTCTTACTGTACAGAAATTGCAAATCAATATCATTTTCCTCAGTTTCCGTTAAGCTACCCATATAGATTCCGGGGCCTTGTGGTCGAATGCTATAACTGGGAAGTCCTTCCTGGTCCAGATTACGCAGTGCCAGAGTTGTTTTAAATTCGGCATCATCAAAAAAATGGGTGTAACTGAGCAGTGGCGATACCTTTTCAAGCTTTGAATAAGTAAATGTATTGTAACTGTGTCGCCAGTCGGCAGCAAAATCATCACCTTTGAGTGTGCCGCTGGATTCGTTGTCAAAGTCAACATAATCAAGCTTGAAGGTTATTAGTGACTGTTCAAAGGGGACGTACTGTAGCTTTAGATTACCAGCTTTTTTGTCAACAGCTGAATGATCGCGCCAGTTGTCTGAGTTGATATAGTTAAGACCAACATTGAAACTTACTTTTTCACCAGAGGCACTTCCTGAGAGGCCGCTATGCCATTGATTGTAGCTGCCGATTTCAGTCCAGAGTTTGACTTGTGGTTCGACTGAAGGGCTTTTAGTGATGATATTAATAATGCCGCCAATGGCGTTGCTGCCATAAAGGGCAGAGGCTGGACCTTTAACTATTTCAATACTTGCAATGTTGTCACTGTTTATTTCGCTAAAACTGCTGGCACCACCGGAACCGTAACCGGAAGTTGGTACACCATCGACGAGAATAAGGGTGTATGGGTTGGTGAAATGAGTTGGAACTCTAATGGAGGTGAGCGCAGATTCTCCGCCGAGATTACTGGAGTTAACACCTGGTATTCTTTTCAGTACTTCTTCAACATTCCTGGGTTTAACTTTTTCCATCTCCTGTTTACTAATCACATTAATGGTAACTGGAGCCTCTTTTATTTTTTCTGCAACCCTTGAGGCGGTAACAACGACCTCATCCAGTTCCTGTTTTACATCCTCTGCCAAAACCTGATTAGCTGGACTGAAGAGTAGTGTTGCGATAAATAATGGACGAGCGATCATTTATTTTCTCCTTGGGATGCGGTTTGAAGATTTTCTAAAATTTATAAGTTAATGGCGATGGTTGTGTAATTGTGTAGATGAATGTCAATGTACTACATGTAGTCTGCTGCAATGGCAGGTGAAAATACGAATTTGTCAGGTAATAAGAACAACAAGATGTGTGGTAGTTTCACTGCTCTTTTCATGCTGGAAAGGCTGTGTCAACCTGTGTAATAGTTCTTGATGCCTCGACGACATCGCAGACATGTTGTCATACAGTGTGGTACTGTACCACCGATTTGTACTCTGTAAATGTGGCAAATTGTCGCGTCTCTGGAGTGTTTTTACTTTTCCATCGGTTCTTCCTCGGTTAAGTTATGCCATGGTTCAGGTGTACGGAAATTGTTTCATGAATGGTTCGCGGGCCAATGTCATACGGTGATTATTTGTTATTGTTCGGGGACTGTTGAGGATGATGGTATTTGTTAATCTCTCCACTCAACAAAAGTTTAGAAATACTTTTTTGTACCTCTCTGGGCGGTTAATATTCCTTCTCCATACCAGATAAAGAAGATTCGAAGAGCAGGAAGAAAGTAAACTTGTAACAATTTAAGACAGGATCAGTACCTTCTACTATGAAAAAGAAAATCACAATTGGAGAGATTGAAAACTATCTCAAGAAAAAATGTACTGAGAAAGGTTGGGCGTGTCAGAAGTTTTCTGGCCCTAAAAAGAAAGGTATCCCCGATTGTGTCATTACAGCTCCCGGTGGTACGGTGCTCTATGTTGAAGTGAAAACTCCTGGGAAGAAGCCCACTCCATTGCAACGGAATGACTCGCTGAACGCATCCCACGGTATCCAAGTATTTGTATTAAGCTCAAGGGAAAATGTAGACATTTTACTAAATACCTTCCAGGCAGCAACCGATGTAGACAATGGTTTGAAAATGTAAAAGTTCAGGTACCTACATTTAAAGTGAAAAAATGTTGATTTTAGAAAAGGCATGGTTATTGTTACGTGCAACGGGCAGAAGCTTTAAAGCCTAATTGGGAAGTATTTTTACCATTTCGGTGCTATGGATATCAGAGATTTCCCCTGGTCGTTTTTTGATTACTTGTGTTTACGGTATAGTTTTAATTCGAGTCAAAGAAATAAAGAGATGCGATTTAAAAAAGATCACCCATTAAGAATACGATATCACATCGCTTTCTGTCGTCTGCTTGAGGAATCGTTAAGCTGGTTATTTTTTTACTTGAAAAAAAACATTCCACAAAGTATGTTGTGGAAGTGGTTTGAGTTGTACTTTGCGCAAAAAAGCATGTCTTTTCACGTTTTCCCGCCTAAGTTGTTCTCATCGTCTATTATTTGCTAATTACCTAAAGAGCTACGAAAAAACTATATGTCTACAGCGATAACCTGCACTATGATTAAATTGGAATGTTTCAATTATTTTCCAGAGGCAGAATTTTCCCGAAAGCATTCAAAAACGATATTCAAAAATTTAATTGTGTGTTAGATAATTATTATTAATTAATTGTTAACGCACCAGCAGCATGCGAGCTGTATTGTAGAGTATGGGTAAAGAAAATCACTTTCCCATTATGTATTTATTCCCCGAAGGAGTTTTAATGAGTTTTACAGAGTTTCAGTTTCACCCCCAGATCCAAAATGCCCTTGATAATAGCGGGTATGTATCACCTAGTCCTATCCAAAAGAAGTCCATTCCTCCGGTTCTTGCCGGACGTGATCTTCTCGGCCTTGCCCAGACAGGCACAGGTAAAACGGCAGCCTTTGTTCTCCCGATCCTGCAGCGTCTTCATAGCGGTCCAAAGGGAAAAGTTCGAGCCCTGATCATTGCTCCTACCCGGGAACTTGCCGAGCAGACACATAATTACATAGGTAAAATGGCTAAACAGACACATCTCCGTAGCATAGTTATCTATGGTGGAGTCAGTAAACAGTCCCAAATTAATAAGATCCGAAACGGTGCAGAGATCGTCGTAGCCTGCCCAGGCCGCCTTCTTGATCTGGTAAACACGAAGGCCATCAATCTTTCCACAGTGGAAATGCTGATTTTGGATGAGGCCGATCACATGTTTGATCATGGGTTTTTACCAGACATTCGACGCATTTTAAGTAAAGTGCCGAGGAAACGGCAGACTCTTGTCTTTTCTGCCACTATGCCCAAAGAGATCCGGTCCCTGGCTGAGGATATCCTCAGTGAGCCAGTCACCGTACAGATCAACCATACCAAACCGATGGCATCAATCTCCCATTCATTTTATCAGGTTGAACAAAGAAACAAGAGCAACCTGCTTAAAAAGATTCTGCGACAAAAAGAGATCACAACTGCTATTGTTTTCACCAAAACGAAACATAAGGCCAAAAATCTTGCCTATCAACTACAGAAAACAGGTTGCAAGGCTACTTCTCTTCAGGGTAACCTCTCGCAGCAGAAACGGCAGTTGGCTCTGGAGGGATTCAAAAATGGCACATATAATGTCTTGGTGGCTACTGATATCGCTGCTCGCGGTATAGATGTCTCTGGGATTTCCCATGTTATTAACTTTGACATGCCGGCAACACCTGAAACATATACCCACCGTACAGGGCGTACAGGGCGAGCCAGTTGTACCGGCGCGGCCTTCACCTTTGCAACACCAGACGATTACAAAATGACCAGAGCTCTTGAGCGCTCTCTAGGAAAAAAACTGGTTTATAAAAAAGAGTCCAACCTTAGAGCTGTGGCCCGACAGGCTGCCTGAGAAGGAAAAGAACAACAATAGCCATCCTTCAGGATTGGCAAAAAGATAGGTCTGCTAAGAGAAAATTGAAATTCTTCTTTGAGTCTGACCGTAGCGTGGTAGTATCAATCCAGTTTTGAAAACAAAACTGTTTCCGGGTCGTATTTTGACGATTCGGTTTTATAACAAAAAGGTTCTTGAGTGGACCAGCACAAAGGAGTAGTACAAAATGGCAGAAGGAACAGTTAAATGGTTTAATGATGCAAAAGGTTTTGGTTTTATTGAAGAAGAGGGCGGAAAGGATGTTTTTGTTCACCATTCAGCAATTCAGGGTGACGGTTTCAAATCTCTCGATGAAGGCGCACGAGTGACCTTTGATATTGTTGATGGCCCCAAGGGACCAGCTGCAGAGAATGTTGTCAAAGAGTAAGGTAATATTTTGACAGGAAAAAAAGACCTTGCATTGAGCTTGGTCTTTTTTTTAATGATTTTGTTTCGAGCATAAACCACTAATAGGAAAACGCCTTGGCCAGAACAAATTATTCATACGAGAAGCGTCAGAAAGAATTGGCGAAGAAAAAGAAAAAAGAGGAAAAAAAACAGCGTAAGCTTGAAAAGCAGCAGGAAGCTTCTGTTGAGGGAAAAGAAAATCTTCCTCCTCAGGAAGATGAATAGTTTTTCGTGTTTTCCAGGGAAGTGATCTTCTCATACGACCCGAAGGTCAATTGCCTTCTTTGTTTTAAGCTGAAACAGGCAACTCCAGATACAGGGCTAGGACTACTCTTTGACAGCAATGCTTAGAGGAAATAGTTGTGTCTCGAACATAATTCAGGAGACGTTCACTTAATTTATTCGAAATAACAAAATATCTCGTTCTTAACCACTTTTAGGCCTATGGAGAAGAAGTCTCTGCCCGCCAATATTAGCTGGTTTGGTATCAGTCGCTTATGTCGACTGTCTCGGTCCGAGAGAGTTTTGCAAAATGATGGTTTTTAATAAAGCAGTTTAGGAAAGTGTTCTTTTTTACGTGGATCACGTCAGTTCTATTTTAGTACCTCTCTTGTAAGATGCTTTGCCGTCAAGGTTAGCCAACATGTCGTAAATTTGACTTGAAATTGGTTGACTCTTACGATGACCAAATTTTCTAGCATTTTCTTTTGCGCAATTTTCACTTTCAGTAACCACCTCATGTTAAAAGGTTTGAATTACATAAGTCGTTGCTTTGTAATATTTAGGCGTTTTACAGTCTCTTAATTACGTCTATATATCATCCTGTTAGGTGCGTGGTGTAAGAGGAAGGAACGCCTTTATCTCAAGCCCTTATTCTTTTTAAGATTTGTATTGAGATACTTCTGCCATGGTGTTTGATCGCCTGATTCGACCTTTCAGGAATGTTCTTTTTTGTCTTAATCCTACATTACATCAACTGTCTAGGTACGATAATGTACCTTCTAAGTGCTCCCCAATAGACCCCATGTGATCCACATACTCCGTGGCAGTCCAGATAATTCTTTCTGCGAGAATTGTCGGATTAAATAAGGGCTGCTGGTGTGATGAATAAAGCACTTATTTTTTCTTAAGCAGTTCGATCCTCAAAGGATATTGGCAAACTCTGCGTGTCGTTCAATGCCCTGTGGCATTGTAAAAACAACAAAACATCAACCCGTTAACGTGGGCGGTTGCAGCACGGAACCAGCATAGCTATTGACACATGCCTTTTTCCCCTGTATACTACACCGTCGCCTTGATGTTCCAAATTGTTTTTTTGTTAATCCATCTGCTCGTTATATCCATCTGCTCGTTATATCCATCTGATATTATTTTTTTATCGCTTGAAATACGTGACAGGAGAGTGCGTCTCTTTCCGCTCACCTCCTAGCATCATCGATGTGGTCGTTTAACCAATCTCCGCTTATAACCATAAAAAAGGAACTGAAATATGAAAAAACTGTCCAGCCGTGCAAACTTTGGGGGAAAACAAGTACGTACAGCCCTGTTGTTGGCGGCAGGTACCGGAAGCCGCTTAGCTCCCCTAACTGATAAAATGCCCAAATGTCTTGTCCCCGTCAATGAAGTATCTATTCTTGAGCGCCTGCTTGATGCCTTGCGTTCCTACAACTTTAACAAACTTGTCATAGTTGTAGGGCACCAGGGCGACTCTATCCGTGATTTTCTTGGAACAAAAGCCTATGGCATGGAGATCGTTTATATATCCAGTCCGGTATACAAAACAACCAACAATATTTATTCGTTGTGGCTTGCAAGAAAAGCAATAGAAGAACCATTTCTACTGATTGAAAGTGATCTTGTTTTTGATCCAGAGATGCTTGGAAGTCTGCTTCTGCCGGATCGAATCGCCGTATCAAGATTGCAGCCATGGATGAATGGCACGACTGTAACTATCAACAATCAACAGGTTAATGCTTTTCAAAAGAACGTTCAACATCCCGATAACAGCCATTACAAAACTGTCAATATTTACAGCCTTTCCTCTCAGACCTGGCAACAGGTACGTAAACGATTAGATTATCATATTTCCAATAATATGGTGAATGGCTACTACGAAACAGTTTTTGCGGATATGGTCAGAGAACGTCGTCTCTCTTTTAAGCCTGTTTACTTTGATGCTGACCGCTGGTATGAAATCGATACCAGAGCTGATTTACTCGCTGCCGGCCTGGTATGTAAACGCTATGAGCCTTCATTTGCACGTTTGCCTGGTCGTGAATTAAACGATCAAGTAGATCCGGCTTTTCTTCAAGCCGCTATACGACTACCAGCCGTTGGCCGAAACAAAAGAGTGACTCGCTGTCCTCCTAATAAAAATGTGCCCATTTCAGTGATGTCAACGTTACCACCCATAGTGTCGCAACCCATTTAGTATATGAAAAAAATGATTAATCCATACTCCACAGATCAGGAACGTTATGATTATGTGTCACGTCAACATGGCGGTTATTGGCGCCATGATTTTATCGATCACAATTATCTCTACAATCTTTATTTTCCACCGGAGGAGTTCTTCAGTCATCTTAGCGAAAAAATACATCAATTAGTATTAAACTATCCAATGGCCCAGAAAGATTTGGCAGGTTTGGTGGGTACGTTAATTGGCCAGTCACCGGAGCATCTTGTCGTTGGTAATGGCGCAGCTGAGCTTATCAAAATTATTGCCGGGATGGGGCGTAAATTGATTGTTCCAGTTCCATCTTTCAATGAATATGCCAATGCATCGCTTCCTGAAAATGTGGTTGAATTTGCCCTTGAGGCACCCTCATTTCAGTTAGATATCGAAAAATTTGCCTCTGAGGCCATTCGATGCCAGGCTGGTTTGGCAGTGGTTGTATCCCCGAATAATCCTACATCATTACTGGTTCCAAAAGTTGAACTTATTCGCTTGTTAAAGAAATTAGCAAACCATGATTGTATGCTTATTATTGACGAATCTTTTATTGATTTTGCCAATGATCGTGAGAAAGAAACTCTTGAAAATGAAATTGAGAAGTACCAGAATCTTGCCATATTCAAAAGCATGAGTAAGGCCTATGGTATCTGTGGCATTCGAATTGGTTACATGCTTACTGCCAACGCTGCATTTGCGACGAAGGTTCGGCAAGGCCTCCATATTTGGAATATTAATGGTTTTGCAGAAGAATTCCTGCGTCTTGCCCCGCAGTACCAACCGAAGTTTGTTGAGAGTTGTAACAAGGTCAAGGTGGATCGGGATCATTTTTATGAACAACTTCAAACGATCCCCGGAATGATTGTCTATCGGCCCGATGCTAATTATATTTTCTGCCGTCTCCCTGACCATGCTGCGTCAGGCCCGGAAATCACTGAGCAGCTGTTTGTTCAACACAATATCTACGTAAAGCACTGCCAAGGTAAGACAATGTCCGAATCCGATCGTTATCTTCGCATAGCCAGTCGCACCCAGATAGAAAATGAAAGGTTGGTTAAAACGTTACGCGACGTTATTGGTTCGGAGAATAAATAATGGATAATTCGAATCCGAAGGATTCACCTGTTTCCATACTCTCTTTTGCCAAAGATTTACCAAACATCTGTTCGTTGGTAGGACTTTTCTGTGCAGTGCTGGCGATTTATTTTGCGATTCTCGGTATTTTCCCTGCCGCAATGATCGGCTTGATCTGGGCTGTATTCTTTGACTGGACAGATGGTATTATTGCGCGGCGTCTGAAAGGGCGCAACGATAAACAGCGGGAGTTTGGGGGACAACTCGATTCACTGATTGATATTGTTAGCTTCGGTATCTGCCCAGCCATTGTCCTGTTAAGCTACGGACACTTCAGCCCCTGGTTTCTACCGGGAGCTTTTATGATTATAGCGGCTGGAGTGCTTCGGCTCAGTTATTTCAATGTTTTCGGTTTGGTGGGCAAGTCAACTTATATGGGGCTGGCACTGGATAATAATGTTATCATTTTGGCTTTTTTTTTCCTCTTTAGCTACACGATTAACACAACTATATTCACTGTTGCTCTCTATTTCCTAATTGTGGCATTGGCTGCCTTGAACGTTGCCCCCATTCGTACTCCAAAATTTACTGGTCGGTGGTATTATGCTCTTATGGCTTACACCTTGATTCTGACTGTAATATATGGCTGGCAATTATTATATATCGACAAAATATCATGACAGACCAACGACCTTTTAGAACGTGCATCTCTGAAGATAAAAAAGAACTGGTAATCTACGGGGCAGATAGTTTCTCCCAGTTTCCACGGCGTAATGCTTCAGTACGTTCAAAATGCGATAGGGCATTAGCCGCAGCTAGTTTTGATGATCTGGTGCTTTTGCGAACCACACTGGACCGGGATTACTATGATTGGCTCCGTTTGTGTGATTTGGGGCCCAACCATATCGTAGAATATAATGCCACTTCCGCTGAGCAGAGCCTATCTGAGCTAATTATCGAAGATCCAGATCCAGTGCTGAAGGTCATTAACAAGCTGACCAGGAAACCAGTGTATACGCCATGGTTCAGTGGAGATTTGGAAGTAAAAGCAGCGGACGTTCTTGGCGCTGATCTTTTTGGTTCCTCGCATGCGCTTTCTCTGAAATATAACGATAAGGCAGAGTTTAAAGCCATATGCCGAGAATTAACCATTCCGGTGATTGAGGGAGGAACATTTACTTTTCATCCGGATGAGAATACAAATCGCTCGGAAATGAAAAGCATGGTCAGACGCTATCTTAGAGATCATGAAACAGTTATAATTCGTGGTACTCTGGGTGAGTTTGGGATGTCGTTATATAAGACGACAGGTACCAATTTGGATAGTTTATATCGTGAAATCGCTGACAGTGGAGAAAAACAGGTCCTTATTGAACCGTTTTTGAACTTCATAACCTCTACTCCAAATGATCAATGGGTAATAGGTCGAGACAAAGCCATTCACCACCTTGGCATGTTGGATCAGATATGCGAGCAAGGTATGGTGCATATTGGTAACGTAAAAGGACAGCAACCAAACCAGGACGTCTATGACGTTATTTATGAGAGCTCACATCGTATCGTTAGCCATATGGCAGAAAACGGATATTGTGGTGTGGTAGGGCTTGATTATATCGTCTCAGGAGAGGGGATATTTCCAGTGGAAAATAATGCCCGTTTTAATGGATCGTCCTATGTGAACATGGTCGTACACAACATTGAGCAATTGACCGCAACTCCTGTGCCTTTCTGGAAATTTATTAAAACCAAAACCACTCCATGTTCTTTTCCAGAACTTGTTGATCGTTTGGCACCACATATTTACAACGGTAATAAATTGAACTCTGTATTTCCTCTTAACTGCAAAGAGTTACCAGGAACTGGTGGTTTTGCGATTGTGATTATGGCCGAAAACCTTAAACAGATCGGCCAACTGGAAAATTCATTGAAATCTTTAGGTGTCACAAGGGAATAATAATCTTGTAGGTTGTTATCTGAACGTTTAAACGAATCTCAGGTTACGCTGTTTTTTGAAAAGTGTCCATTTGCGGCAACTGTATGTAGCAGTGGGTTTTGACTCTATTTGTTCTCTTTGGGCCTGCTGTCCAAGGCCATTTTTCAGAAATAATTTTCAATCACGTCAGATCTCAAGATAATCATACTTATGATGATTATCTTGAAACGTTCTGAATTACAAAAATTACTCCTTCAAAAAATCTGCCAGTCCCTCACTGTCATAGAAGGCTTTCTCGAAAAACAGGCCAGCGCTTGGTGCAGTATGATGAGATGGTAAAACATCAGAGTGCCCTTCGAGTATATTTTTAATATTTGCCTCTGTTAGGCGGTGACAGCCAACCTCGACCAAAATCCCAACCATTCGTCGAACCATATGCCACAGAAAATGAGACCCGACAACCCGGATCTTGAGAATTTCTTTCTCTGTAAAAACCTCAACTTTATGAATCAATGATTTGGTTGATCTTTTAAGCTCCTTTTTCTCGGCAAAAGAGGCAAAATCATGCATGCCTGTCATAAGCGATCCGGCATGCTGCATAGCTGGTAGATCCAACTTCTCATGAACCCACCAGTCATAACGTTTGCCAAAGGCCTATTTTTCTGTGCGCAGCTGATATATATAGCTTCTGGCTATGCAGTTATGACGTGCGTGAAAACGTAAGCCCGCTGCCTCAACCGACTTTACGGCGATATCTTTGGGCAGGGTTTCATTGAGCTTTCTTGCAACTTCATGCGGGCCCATATCATCTGCAACCTCAAGGTGGGCCACATATTCAAGAGCATGAACTCCTGAATCGGTTCGCCCGCAGCCTTGAAGATCCATCGGGACTTTACCAAAAACACGCGCAGCCCCCTTCAGTACATCCCCCTGCACAGTGCGGGCATCCACTTGTTTCTGCCAGCCGCTGAAATTGGTACCGTCATACTCAAGTATTATTCTATAGCGGCGTTGCTTGTCTTTTCTACTCATAGTTATTGGTTGTTCCGGGTCGAAGATTTGAGGCAATCTTTAGGCCTCATGATTTACTCGTGCGTTTCCTTACATGGTGAATAACATGGCCAGACGGTCTGGTTTTTCGGCCTTTATGAGAACTTAAATGTTCATTGTGCTCTGATTCCGTCTTGAGCTTTACATAATTCTGATAACGTTCCAGGTGCAGTGTCCCTTCTTCGATCGCCTGCAACACTGCGCATCCACGTTCTTTTCTGTGGCCGCAATTGGTAAAACGGCACTGCAAGGCAAGGTCCTGGATGTCAGAAAAGTTATCATCCGTCCTCCCATCATTGACGGCAAGTATACCAATCTCTCGCATTCCAGGGGTATCTATTAGCAAAGCACCCTGCTCAAGAACAAAAAGTTGACGACGAACCGTCGTATGTCTCCCTTCTCCGGAAGTACTTACTGTCTGTGTTCTCAATGTGTCATCGCCCCGGAGTCGGTTGATGATCGTACTCTTACCAACTCCGGAGGAACCAACAAGACAGTATGTCTTTCCGAATTCCATACTCTCTTTCACCTGGTTCAAGCCAGTCCCTGTGACATTACTGAGAGCAATGATCCTGGCGGTAATCCCTTCGTCACGAATTTCCGTTATCAGTTGTTGCAATGCATCTGTCGTAACCAGATCCGTTTTGGTGAGAATAATCACTGGTGCCACATGGCCTTCAGTCGCCATCATCAGATACCGTTCAAGCCTACTCACATTAAAATCGTAGTGACACGATTGGGCAATGAAAATCACATCAATATTTGCTGCGATCATTTGCAACTTGGTACCCTTGCCTGCTGATTTACGGCGCAGAAATGATTTCCTGGGCAGGACAGCATGGATGCTCGCATACTCTTGTGAGCCCGGGTTATCCATACATACCCAATCTCCGACACATGCCATATCGATGGACGACGTGGTCGCTTTCATGAATTTGCGTGTTGCCTTTGCAGGTACATCGCCATGCTCAGATCTTACAGTATACTGCCCCCTGTCAACCACCATTACCCTGGCTATTTGATGGTCAGTTGCACAGGATTTTCGAGCATGGTCTTTAAACCAACTATTCATTCCAAGTTTTTTCAACTTCATGGAAATACAACCCATTTTCCACCTTGACTGTTCACCAGTTCTCCCCCTGTTCTTTTGTCTCCTGACAAATTCATCAGGTGTTAGACTTTTTTGTTCTGTGCCCTGGCTGTACTTGAATTTCAATGCAAAATGACTCAAGCTCCTGCTCTTTGGCTCGATCAATATAGGTATTCATCTCGGCAAGGTGAATCTCCTGCAACGTTTCAACCGTATTGCCGAATTTACAGTCAAAATCCCAATAATCGACGCCCTGCGGTAATGTTTTTTTACGCTCTCGTTTAACGTATTTTTTAACATCGTGTCTTATACCTTCCACCAGTCTATCGACTTTAATTTTAGGGTGAGTCAATTTGTAAATTTTTCTCATTTTTATCCTTTTATCCTTTTTTTAATATGAAAACATCCGTCAAGTGTCATTTGCTTCTTCATAAATGCAATATAGTCGTATTGCAGAATCTTTTCATTAAGTACCATACTGGTCCTTGACAGACAGCCATCTCATAACATAAAATTTAATTAAGAATAATGGTTAGCTGAAAAGGAGATTGCCAATGCCTGTATACGAATTCATGTGCCAAACGTGTAATCATAAGTTTTCCATAGCTGTAACTCTTTCAGAGTATGAAAGGAAAAATTTTACCTGTCCGAAATGCAAAAGCGATAAGGTCAAGCGGCAGATTTCATCGTTTCAAGCTATTACCTCAAAAAAAAGTTAAGCGTAATCGAGTAGCGGGAGGGGGAGTAGCCACCATACGACCCACAAGCGGTTTTGTATAAGACAATCCTCCTAGGCCTGCTGGTTAGTATATCTTCTGTAAATCCAAAAAAGAGGTGCAACTTGAAATGAATGAATCAAAACAAAAGATCGCATTATTTATAGACGCAGATAATGCACCCGCAAGTAAATTCGAAGACGTTTTGAGCGAAGTCGCAAAGTATGGCGTTGTAACAATAAGAAAGGCTTATGGAAATTGGAAGAATCCTACCCTGAAATCTTGGGAAGAGCTTTTACACGAATATGCAATTCAACCAGTGCAGCAATATGATCTTACAAAAGGGAAAAATGCCTCGGATATTGCTCTTGTTATCGATGCAATGGATGTGATGTATACCAAGGATATAGATGTAATGTGTTTCGTATCATCCGATTGTGATTTTACTCCAATGGTTACACGCGCTCTCGCGGAAGGTAAGGTCGTGCTAGGGTTCGGTGAACGTAAGGCTCCTTCACCATTTGTGAACGCATGCTCTAAATTTTTATTTTTAGATCAGGAACCGAGAAAGGATGGTACCACACAAACAAAATCGAAGAATATTAAATCTGATACCAAACTTATAAATCTACTACGCCAAGCAATTGAAGCAACCGAGGAAGATAGCGGTTGGGCAGCTCTTGGTCCAGTCGGCTCGCATATATCGAACAAGACCTCTTTTGACAGTCGCAATTATGGTTATAAAAATCTAAGTAGCCTTTTTAAGGCCATTGACTTGTTTGAGCTCAAGCGTGGACAAGGAAATTCCTATCTGGTTAGGGACGCACGAAAGAAAAAAACAACTTGAAAAGGAGGCTGGTTTTTTAAGCCTTATTGTAGTTATCATCTCTCCCTTAAACTTTGACTTGATCGATTTGAATTGCAAGAGTAGGTGGTTATGTTCAAGGGGGTTTTTCTCTTTAAAATCTCTTGTCATCAAAATGAACCGGTGGATCAATGCTTAATTGGGTTAAATCTGGAAGCTGATCAATACCTGGGTAATTTAAGTACCCTCAAACCTTTCCCTCTCTCGTACTACCCATGTGCACAATCTTCTTTCTTCTTTGGTTCTCTATAGATCGTATAGAGTAGAGCGTCGGTTTTGTTTATGCACAAGGCTGAGATTGGAATCGGGTATATAAAATATTAACTAAATATAATTAACAATTTATGTATTCGATTCTAATTGTGAAGAGACAAATAATAAAACTGCATAAATTGGCTTGCCGTTTCCAATCGCTATTCGTGCTTAAAGTATAACGTGCTGAAACCATAGCTTAAATTCAAGTTGCGTATAGCTTGGGAATATCTCTTGTAAAGTCAGTGGATTTCTGTTTCCATCTAACAAGCACTATTTAGTGTAGTTGAATTCGACAACAGGAAACATCGTACATGAAAAAAGCGACACGTAAGAAAATCACTGAAATTCTAAAGGATTGTGTAGACAGGGCAATAACGCGAGTAGGAAAAGATACCACACAGAGACCATTCCATGAAGCCTTATTGACCAAGAAATTGATTAAAGCGTCAGCTTTTGAAAGGTCATTTTCCACATCTTTTGGTCAAGGGCCGATGGAAGCAATTTCTGCAATTTTAGCTGAAGCAAGTGGTGCTATGTGTGTTCGCCAGAAAGAAACTATGGCAAACGTTAACACTGGGGCAGTCGATGAAATAGGAAGGATTTTAGCATCATTGAGAAGTGGTGATGCTGTTCCAGATTGGAAAAAAGAGTTAAAGAAAATAGAAGCCCATCAAAAAGGTGGTTACGTTGTTCACCGAGTTATCTCTGACTTATGGATTAAAAGGGGTGACACTGAAATCTTTATATCTCTCAAGACTGTAAAACCAAATATTGACCAAACAGAAATTGCCAAGAAAGACATGTTGCTGCTCAAGGCCCATTCTCCTGACTATCACACATACTTGGGGCTTTATTATAATCCTGGTGGGCCAAGTCGAACTGATTACAATTGGGGGGGTGCCATCCAAAATTTTCAACATGAGGCTAGACCCCTGTGTCCTGATCGGAAAAGAATATTGGGAATTTGTTGGGGAGGCTGGAACCTATAACTCACTGATTGAAATATTTAAAAAAGTTGGAAAAACGACCACGGAAGATTTGAAAGCTCTCGGTCACTAATTTTGCTAATGTTGTTTTGATATCTCCTTTTCCCAATTAATAGTGTCGGTATTTCTATATCGTGAATATTTAAAACCGTCATAATTTATAATTGGTTTTTTGGTCATATACGCAATAAGCAATCTCCCTATAGCTTGTCCCAAGCCAGAAGGAACTGCATTGCCAATTTGTCTGTATTTCTCAATCAAGCTCCCTTCTATTTTCCAACTGTATGGAAACTCCTGTAATGTTTTATACTCTTGTACGCTTAACGGTCTGTTTTCTGTTGGGTGTGCTAAGTCTGTAGCAGGCATTGCTGGATGAGTTACCAATGTAGGAGCTGGTTTGTTCCAATCGATCCTACGAAAAAATCCTGTTCGACCGCCTCCCGAATAATAAGTTTTCCCCAGTGCCTCTTTCTGTAGGTCAACTGGTAAATTTCTCCAATTTTGTCCATGCTTAAGCATCCTATAATATTTTAGTCTCTTTTCGGGGAATTCTAAATGCTCGTGCTTAACATTTTTTAATATCGAGACAGCACTCCTAAAAGTACGCCATTTCGGAAGTTCAAAATCCCCATTTTCAGAATGAGTCGGAGTTAAGAAGGGTAGCTTTTCACCATCCCGTGAACATAAAATGACAACCCGTTCACGCTTTTGTGGTGTGCCAAAATTTGCAGAATTATAGAGATTAAAATTAACTCCAAACCCTGCATTCCGGAGCACATCCAGGACATACTTTAAGACACCACCCCTTTTTTCTTCAGGAAGTAGTGGAGTATAACCAGCTCCACGTTGGTTGTGTGGTCTGTGTTTTAATGGGGCAGACAACAGTCCTCGAACATTTTCAATAACAATAAATTTTGGATTCAGTTCAATAGCCATTTCAAGAAAGCTAATAAATACATTTCCTCGAATATCATCTAATCCTTTTCTTTTTCCTGCTGTACTAAATGCCTGACATGGAGGGCCACCAACTACTAAATCAATTTCACGATCACTCGGTAACTTTGCAAGTTTTCTGATGTCCTTTGCGTTGTAGTCAAGAATGTCACCAATTAACGCGATGTCAGGCTTGTTCTTAGTGATAGTTTTTCTACAAGCATTATCAATTTCACAACACAATAAAGTATCAAAGCCAGCTTGCTCAAGACCCAGATCAAGCCCCATGGCCCCACTAAAAAAACTCAGTGCAATTGGTTTTTGAGTGGACTCTATGTCTATAGAGGTGTATTGTGCACTTTGGTTTTTTGCTTTTCCACAAGATGTAACATCATAATATTCATTGATATCTTGTTCATACATAATCCAAGCACCGCCAATTTTTTGGGCTGGTATTTTGTCACCCCGGCACAAATTTCTAACTTGTTGCAGAGAAATATCTAATATAGTAGAGACCGATTTAACGTCTAGCAGGGTACTGTCCATATTTTCCTCGTCGAATATAATTAAAGTACCCAATCATAGCATTTTTTCTATTTGAAAAGCAATAATTTAAACTGAAGTGATCATGAAGCTTAAATGGCTTATATGTAAAAAGTACAAGTCATGTAAGGATGTCAGGATATGTATTATTAATATGCTCAAAAGCCTACAGTGTTGAGAGCATTAGGTTTTTTGTTTAACCCTTCAAAAGGGAAAATTGGCGAAGAAGCATTTTGGAATGGCCAAATTGACAAAACAATCTGGGTCGATTTTTTTGGGAGAACCTCAGGGTGAAAATAACCTTTTATGATGGCAAGCTCTGTATGTTTTAGTAAACAGATGCTGTTTTGCACCGATACGAAACTTAAGATATCTCCCCTATATACGTAATAACATAACGATCGAGCTTATGGTATAATAAGGTCATTAATACCCTGTTTTTTCTACAAAAGAAGAAGGAGGAACGTATGGCCGTACAAAATTATATATTAGAAAATTACTCCCCCTTAGACTTGAGT
>JAFLJS010000071.1 GCA_022712895.1 Desulfocapsa sp. | reverse complement strand
GAAATAGCCTCTAAATCTCTTCGTTCTTCTTCAGTAAGTGTTACTCGGTATCTCGGAGCCATAATAGTTCCCCATGGTTTTGGAACAATTATAACACACTATGTCGAACATACGAAGTCTTATGTTTTACATTGTACTAGGGCGATTAACGAGGCGTTGACGATATCTTCTCGTAGTGGTTCCTGCTCAGTGAAGATATAGGCATTAGTGTGAGCCTGAAACTGTTTCTGGTCAACATTTTCATCTTCACAGGTTTTACCAAGGGCAAGCACCTTCTCTTCCTGCCAGTATTCGTCAAACTCTTCAGGGATGGCATCGCTATCATCAATTTTGGGCAGGTGGCTATGTTCCAGGGCTGCTATTCTACTTATTGTTTTACTGTCATGTCATCCCAACATTGAATGTTCTGATAATCATCCTGGTACCATTAGAAAATCAATCGTTTTTTATATTTTCTTCAATAATTTTAACCTATAGTAGACAATTGCAGTTAATTGTACCAGGAATTTCCCCTTCATCTTTTCGGTAAAGATAAAATATGACGTAGTAATTTTGATTCGTTAACAATTAAATGGATTTTTATTCCTATAGTTTTGCCACTCAAGAAACTGCCAATATTTTTACCCGCAAAACGAACCTGATAGGAGCCGCCCGCTGGGGTATGGCTTCTGTTATGTTTTGCGGTGGGTGCTTGGCGGTACACTTGAGTGGGCATGGCATTAGTCATGCCCATTTTTTTTTGACTTTTGAAACCAAGAAGGTCAACCGCATGTCGAGATAAATGGGAGATAAATGGGAGATAAATCGGGTCAGAGTAAAATAAAACGATATGGTGATACTTAATTCTACTCTGACCCCATTATTGTCACCTCGTCAAAGATCAATATTTCAATCTTAAGAAAGTGTCCACTTTTTCTATATCACGTCAGACCAGACGTTCTCGATGAGTACGTGTCATATTTCTAGTATGAATTGCAACAATTCCTCTGTCCTGAATATTTTTCAAAACGGCTAGAGACTGTGCAAGTTTTTCTTGCGGAGCTGACATTTTGACACCTGCTATTAGCAGTATAAGTCGATTTCATTTTTAGGTTTTCCGGTTGTACGTGTTTTAGGTTTTTGCGTCATTCTTAATGCTCCTGCACAGTTCTCGGCCTTTGGCCACGATGCTGATCTTAGAAAAACTGTGCGGCCACCATCCCCCACCCGCAACCTCCCCTACTTATCAGTTACTGGCTGTTTGCTCTGTTTGGTACAACTTGAGGAGTCAACGGATTACAGTCCTTGATAGTTACCTTCCCCTGCAACAGATTCCCCTTTGAATACTCGCTGAATATGCACGTATTAGTTTTAGGGTCATAATTTTCTATCCACAAATTATCATCCTTCCACGTTGCTCCCAGATGATACTGACCTTCAGGTACACGGATCGACATTACACCGCCATAATGTTTTACGAAAACTTGCTGAAGACGAAAATAATAGACTCCCCACCCTACCAGCAAAATCAATATCGCTACGATAGAGCCAACTTTCCAGTTTTTTCCTTTGATGCCTATTCCGAAAAAAACAGCACTGACAACAACAAAAACAGCTATCCAGTAGAGGTACGTAATCATGGGTTCCTATCTCCTTGAAATAAAATTGATTAGTGTAAGGCCTATTGCGATAGTGAAGTACCTAAGTTCATGAAGGCTAACGCTTTCAATCTCCGTTTTTATCTCTTCGCTGAATTGTATGCGTGCTTAAATCCAGCAAACGGTTTCCCTTTTTCCAGGAACATCCTATCTGTACGCAATCCTCCAGACAACTTCTGTAGAACTACTTGTAGTTGTGGGTGCAAAAATATGCTTCGGCCAGTCTTCGTTTTGTATCTCCATCACAAACCAACATCACTATAGCCTTATCAGACTTTATTTCATTTTTTTTCTACAGATACTATACTAAAAAAGTCATAGAGAGTTTCCCGGACAATTTAACCCTGCGAGCATTTATTTATGCCTGAATTTCCTGACAAGACCCCATTCCAGTTCTCTAAGCCTCTTCTTGCTATTTTACTAACCACTCTTATGCTTGCCGCCCTGCTTGCAACCAGTACTATACGCAATTTAAACCGGGAACAAAAGATCATGGAGAGCTTCCTTTTTGACGAAGCGATGACTCTTATTCGCAGCTTTGAAGCTGGTGCCCGTACCACCATGATGCATGAAATGATGGGGACTGATCTGCCGATTAAAACATTGATAAAAGAGACGGTAAAGGCCAGCCGTATTGCCTATATTAGCATTATCAGCAAAGACGGAGAGGTGCTGGCAACTGGTGGAAACCACGACATGACATCTGACAGCAGCATCACTAAGCAGGTGTTTGCAAGCAGGAAGCCGGTCACTTCTTTTGTCGAAGGAGAAGATCAAGACCCCGTTTTTGAGGTTGCAGCAATTTTTCAAAGCCTACCGGCTCTTCAGCCTCAGAGAAGGGATAAGAGGGGAAATCATCGAAGAATCATCAAATCTCCGCAAACTAAAATGCTCGAAGAGGGGCAAGCTGTCATTCATCTTGGTTTACGCACCGGAGAATTTATCAAAGCACGAGAGCAGGACCTGACTCATTCACTCTTTATGGGCGGTCTACTTCTACTTCTTGGCAGTGGTGGTTTTTATTTTCTCTTTCTCTACCAGGGAATGTGGGTTACCCGGGCCACTCTTGCCAACATGAAATTGTATACCAGAAATATTATTGAATCTATGCCGGATGGCTTGATCACCCTGGATTCCAAAGGATACATAGTATCGTGCAATCCTCGGGCATTGGAGTTTGCTCCCCTTGCAGCAAAAGAGCTGAAAGGGCGTAAGCCGGTGGACTTGTTCGCTGGCTGGCCAACTGGCTTGCTACAAAATGGAAATGGCGTCTCTTCGTTTTCCTACACATTTACGCATCCCGATGGTCATGAAATTCCGGTTGAGATAAGTAGCTCCCCTTTGCTGGATGAGACAGGTAACAAGCTGGGGGGAGTACTTCTACTCCGTGATCTGCGTGAAATCCGGGCGATGGAAGAAAAACTGTCCCGCTCTCAGCGCTTGGCGTCTTTGGGGCGGATGGCTGCGGGCATTGCCCACGAAATACGCAACCCCCTGAGCAGCCTCCGCGGTTTTGCTCAATATCTTGGTTCCAAGGCAGTTGATGATGCCTCTAAGGAATGTAGTGTGCTCATGGTTGGAGAGGTTGACAGGTTAAACCAAAGCATTTCAACTCTGCTACAATTTTCCAGACCACGGGAGCCCGAATTCTCCCTGATCGATATGGAACAGCTGATCACAAAGACCAGCAAACTGCTTGAGTACGATTTTAAGGAGACTCGAATTACTCTGGCCGCAAGCAGTAATTGTGGTGGAGCGCTGGAAGCTGACGGAGACTTACTGCTACAGGTGCTGTTGAATCTTCTTAAAAATGCAATTGCTGCCAGTCAAGCTGATGATACGGTGACCCTTTCCTGTGTCGAGGATGATAATGGAATGCTCCGGATTACAGTTACAGACGAAGGTTCCGGCATGACATTGCAAGAACAGGAGCAGATGTTTGATCCCTTTTTTACAACCAGAAAATCCGGGACTGGCCTTGGTCTGGCAGTCAGTCATCAGATTATTGAACAGCACCAAGGAACATTTATGGTGCAGTCCAGCCCCGGAAAAGGGAGTTCCATCACCCTCATTTTACCACGACGCCAAAAACAGGAAAATTAATGAAAAGAATATTGATTGTTGACGATGACACCGTCCACCGCATCATGCTCAAGGTAAATCTTCTTGATGCGGGCTACGACATCATAGAAGTAGATGACGGTGACCAAGTGCTGCCAGCTCTCGCTAAGCACGAGATTGATCTTATCCTCATGGACTTGAAGATGCAGCGCATGGATGGATTAGAGGCCATTCACCTATTACGTAAACAAGGGCGGGTAGAACCGGTTGTGGTGATTACCGCTTTTTCATCGGTAGAATCGGCGGTTGAGGCCATGAAATACGGCGCCATTGATTATGTGACAAAACCTGTGGACATTGAAGCCTTAAAGCATACAGTCGCCAAGGCCATCGATTTTGAGGTTCTCCGTGAGGAAAACAAGGAGTTAAAAAAACGACTGGGTGAACAGTTTGATTTTGGAAATATCATCGGTCGTAGCCCAGCCATGCAGAAGGTGTTTGAAACACTATCTCTGGTAGCACCATCCGATGCCACCGTGCTTATCAACGGAGAATCGGGAACTGGCAAAGAGCTCATTGCCAGTTCCCTGCATTACAACAGCAATCGTAAAGGAAAGCCTCTTATCAAGGTGAATTGTGCCGCCCTAAACGAAAACCTTCTCGAATCTGAACTATTTGGTCATGAGAAAGGGTCCTTTACCGGCGCTGATAGTTTGCGTCAGGGCCGCTTTGAACTGGCAAGCGGAGGCACCCTGTTCCTCGATGAAATAGGAGATATGCCACTGCAGACCCAGGCAAAAATTCTAAGGGTTCTCCAGGAAGGTGAACTGGAACGAGTGGGCGGCAGCAAAACAATCTCCGTGGATGTCCGACTGGTGGTGGCAACACACAAGAATTTGACAAAAATGGTTGAAGAGGGCAGCTTTCGGCAAGATCTTTTCTTTCGTCTTTCCGTGGTTCCCATCGAACTTCCTCCCCTAAGGGATCGCAACGAAGATATCCCGGTACTGGCTGATTTCTTTCTACAACGTTATGCCCGGAAAAATAAAAAAGATATTAAAGGATTTCATCCTCAAGCCCTGATTCTGCTAACTCGCTACCGATGGCCCGGAAATATAAGGGAGCTGGAAAACAGTATTGAGCGGGCCGTAATTCTTTGCCTTGGTGAGCAGATCACCCCCAAAGAGCTACCGCCACAGATGTTATCCGAAGAATTCCAGATGACTAATACTCCTGTCACAGCTCTGAGTGGGCTAACTTTGAAAAATGTGGAAAAAGAAGCCATTCGGGCAACACTTGACCAGACTGACGGCAACAGGTCCCAGAGCGCAAAACTACTGGGAATTGCCCGACAGACCTTGATTAACAAAATCAGAGAATACGGCTTGTAGTCCGTAATAAGTACTACGCAGAACAAAATACCCACAGGGTATCCGACTACAGGACCCTTCAATATCCGTCAGTTTATCGCTCCCTCCATATATCCGTCACCCACTCGATCAGTAGCGGCGCAACTGTCTTAAAACAAGACAGTTGCGCTGATTCCGGCCCCAGCTCTGTCTAATTTCCAGACAGCATACAATATGCCCTCAAGCCTCTTCCTTTATTTTTCCATTTGATATCTGGAACATAGAAAGAAATACCACATTGTGTCCATACTGGTACGGTTTATGCTTTGAAGCAGTATACAAGTTATCAACACAATCTTTTACTTCGAGGAGCGACATAATGATGCACGGTGGATTTGGTTCAGGATTTGGACATTACAGTAGCTGGTTTTCGGGACCAGGATTATTCTTTCATGGCCCTTTGGGATTTATAGTCAGCCTGCTGTTCTGGGGACTTGTCGTCTTTCTGGTAATAAAGCTTTTCAGAATGCTCTTTTCCGGAGAGGAAAGTAGTCTGACTACCCACCTTGACATCTTGAAAGAGCGTTATGCTCGAGGTGAAATTAACGAAGATGAATACCATCGCATGAAAACAGAACTTGGTTAAATCTTAACGTCCGCCAGGATACCAGAAGTATAGGGATCACAGGACAGTTCGAAAGAGATCGGTTGAATAGGCTCGATGGAAAGAAACAAAAAAAATGGAATAACAAGTGAAGCGTAATGAATTGTACTTGGGGATACACATGGCATGGCCGTTATCTATACCACAGCTGGTTTTTCTGGCTGCTGGTAATTATCACGCTCATGACAGCGCTTGTCTTTCTGTGGAATCACCGACACAGAAAGCAGCTGCCAATCTGTCCCTGCTGTCACAATCCGGTGGAAGAGGTATATCTGCGTTGTCCGGAGTGCGGTGAAGGACTGAAAAGCCACTGCCCTGGATGTCATCATATCGTGAACAATAGCTGGCAATGTTGCCCGCACTGCAAAAAATCGCTCCAGTCTGGAGCACCAACAAAAGCTGGTACGTTATCAGCTTAAATATTACACACAATGGAGTTTACACAATGAAAATGGGAATGAAAACAACAGCAATCACATCACTATTAGCTTTAGGACTCATGGCTGGACCAGCGATTGCTCAGACTGAAACAGAGACCATAGCCCCGCAGCAGCAGATGAACGCAAATATGATGAATGGAAATAACCAGGGCATGATGGGGAAAAAAATGATGGGCGACAAGGCTAACATGGGCATGCCAGGAAAAGGAATGAAGGGTGGCAAAGCTAGCATGGGCATGCCGGGAAAAGGCATGATGAGCGGTAAGGCTAGCATGGGTATGATGGGAAAAGGCATGATGGGTGGTAAAGGTATGATGATGCGCGGCAACATGGGCAGTATGAAGATGATGGGCCAGGGTATGGGTATGGGTATGATGGGTGGAGGCATGATGAAGAATATGTCCACCGAAAGCCAGCAGAAGTTCATGAATGCCAGTAAAGAAATGAGAAGAGACATGCACATGATGCGTTTTGAGCACATGGAAGCCATGCGTAACCCCAAAACCACTCTGGAAGATCTCGCAACCATGGAACAGAAAATGCTCGACACCCGTAAGGAAATGATGAAAAAAGCCGTGGAATTCCAAGACCAGAAGAATTAACTGTAAAAGCTGACTTGCTGAGCAGGGAGATCTATTTTCCCTGCTCAAAACCATTGGAGATATCGGATGCAAACGAACAGAATTCTCACCCCCCAAAATGGGATCAACCTGCCACGCCGCAGGTTTGTCAAAGGGCTTGCCATGGGAGGAGCTCTGCTTGGGCTTGGAATCTCTCCTGAACAGATCTTTGCTCAATCAACACCAGCGTCTACTCAACCAATGCTCAAAGGCAAATATTTTAAATTGGCACTTGGGCCGCAGCATGTCAATTTTACGGGAAAAGAACGTATAGCAACAACAGTCAACGGTTCTGTCCCAGGGCCCATTTTACGTTGGCAGGAAGGCGATACTATTACCCTTGATGTAACCAACAATCTGGCGGAATCAAGCTCGATCCACTGGCATGGAATCATTCTACCAACAAAAATGGACGGAGTACCAGATATCAGTTTTAATGGTATTGCACCGGGCCAAACCTTTCGGTATCATTTTCCTGTCACACAGAACGGCACCTTCTGGTACCACAGCCATTCAGGATTCCAGGAACAGACGGGTCACTATGGATCTATCATCATTGACCCCATAACAACCGAGCCCTTCAGTTACGACCGTGAATATGTAGTCATGCTCTCGGACTGGTCCGATGAAAAGCCAACTGACATATACGCCAAGCTAAAAAAAATGAGTGGCTACTATAATTTTGCAGAACGTACCACCGATGATCTGGTACGTGATATCAGAGAGAAGGGCCTTGGCCAAACCTGGACAGATCGCAGTATGTGGAACACAATGCGCATGAGTGACCGTGACCTTTCAGATGTCACTGGCTACACCTACACTTTTTTGATGAACGGGCAAACTCCGGCTGATGGCTGGACTGGGCTTTTTAAACGGGGAGAAAAGGTCCGACTACGCATTATCAATGGCTCGGCCATGAGCTTCTTTGATGTCTGTATTCCAGGACTCAAAATAACTGTAGTTGCTGCAGATGGCCAGAATATTGAACCGGTATCCGTGGATGAATTTCGGATCGGAGTTGCTGAAACCTACGATGTAATCGTCAGCCCTAAAGATGATCGAGCGTACTCTATTTTCGCCCAGGCAATGGATCGAACCGGCTATGCCAGAGGAACATTGACCCCTGATCCGGCTCTCACCATAGATGTTCCAGAAATGGATCCATATCCCCTTTTGACGCATCAGGATATGGGGATGGATATGAGCAATATGAGCGGTATGGACATGAGCAGTATGGAAGATGACACGAAAGTCATAAACACCATGGCACACAGTATGCCGAACATGCCGGGCATGAGTGATTCCAAGCAGCAAACGGCAGGAATGGCCATGGATATGCGTGGTGCCCCAGGCCATGGCAGCAAGTCTGAAAACGTTCATGCGAAGACAGAATTTGGCCCCCATGTTGATGCAAGAGCAGAGGCCCCTCAATACCGTCTCGACGATCCGGGTGTGGGGCTGCGCAACAACGGCCGCCGGGTGCTTAGCTATGCGGATCTGCGGAACCTTTACCCCACACCGGACCCTCGTGATCCAGAACGGGAAATCCAGCTCCACTTGACCGGTAACATGGCCCGCTACATGTGGTCAATCAACGGCATAAAATATGCAGATGCCGAGCCCTTGCACTTCAAATACGGTGAACGACTGCGTATCACTTTTGTGAATGATACCATGATGAATCACCCCATGCATCTCCATGGAATGTGGAGTGACCTGGAAACCGGTGATGGAAAACGTATTCCACGGAAACACACGGTTATTGTCCAACCGGGTGCAAAAATCAGTTATCTGGTGACCGCTGATGCCAGGGGAGAATGGGCCTACCATTGCCACCTGCTCTATCACATGCTGGCCATGTTCCGTAAAGTGGTTGTGAGCTGAGGAGACAACATATGAAAAAAAATATATTCTTTATTGCAGCAACACTACTATTCACCACCACCGCCCATGGCGGTGGAATGGATGACGATCCCTTTCTGACCATGCTCACCGTTGACCAGTTTGAAATACGGGCTGGAGATGGTGATCTTCCCCTTGTCTGGGATGCTGAAGGGTGGTTGGGCAAGGACTTGAACAAACTCTGGATCAAAACAGATGGCGAATATGTTGATGGCCGGATTGAGGAGACAGAGATACAAGCTCTGTACAGTCGTGCCATTGCACCATTCTGGGATTTACAGGCTGGCTGGAGGCGTGATATTCGACCGACACCAGACCGTGACTGGTTCGCCTTTGGAATAAAGGGACTTGCCCCTTATTACTTTGATGTGGATGCCGCTCTATTTGTGGGCGAAAACAGCCGTACAGCGGCAAGGCTGCAGGTTGAATATGAGTTCATGTTAACCCAGAGACTGATCCTGGTTCCTGAGGTGGAAATGAATTTCTATGGCAAAGATGATCCGGCAGTGGGAATTGGCTCTGGACTTGCCGATACAGAAGTGGGATTACGGTTGCGCTACGAGATTCGGCGTGAATTTGCACCCTATGTCGGCGTGAACTGGTCACATCTCTATGGCCAGACCGCAGACTATGCCCGCGAAGAGGGCGAAGACACCGACGACTTTCGGTTTGTTGCCGGGATTCGATTCTGGTTTTAATAAATTACTTTACTTGATGGCGTCGTAAAAACTCTCCATCTCCTTCGTTGCTGCACATTTTCTACCATTACGACGTACCTTAGTACGCCAAAATGATAGAAAATATTTGCGCCTCGGATATGAAGTTTTTTACTTAGCCATCTAAATTCTGGGTTTTACGAGTTTATCTTACTTTAAGGAGAAAGAAAATGACGACAATCGCAATTAAAGGAATGAGCTGCCCCCATTGTGTAGCCGCGACCACAAAGGCTTTAAATGACATTGCAGGGATTTCAAATGTAACTGTGGATCTTGAAAAAAACCAGGCAAGCTACGATGGAGATGTGGACACAACAGTAGTGAAAGATGCCATTGTGAAGATTGGCTTTGAAGTGCTTGAATGATCCAGTCTTCTCACTTTATTTGGTAAATGAGTACGCAGATTAACAAGTTGATTTTGCAGGTAAAAGACAAGATTTGCACCTGTGAATTTCAGAGCGAAATTCACAGGTACTCATTAACCGGATGAACCACATTGTGTTTGGGTTTTTGCGTCATTTTTATACCTCAGTACAGTTTTCGACCTTCCACCTTCGACCATGATGCTGGTCTTGGAAAAACTGTTCAGCCATCCCCCCCAGCAACCTGCTCTACTTATTAATTACTAGTGTTTACTCTGTTCGGCACAACTTGAGGAATCAGCGGATTACAATCCTTAATATTTACCTTCCCCTGCAACAGATTCCCTTTTGAATACTCACTGAATATGCACGTATTAGTTTTAGGGTCATAACTTTCTATCCACAGATGATCATCCTTCCATGTTGCCCCTAGATGATACTGTCCGTCTGGTACACGGATGTACATGACACAGCCATAATGCTTTATAAAATCTTACTGAAGACGGAAAGAAACACTCCCCAGCCAGTAAAATCAACAGCGCAACGATAGAGCCAACTTTCCAGTTTTTTCCCTTAATACCTATGCCGAAAAAAACAGCACCGACAACAGCAAGCCTTCTCTGATGGAATGATAACACCCTCGCTCTCTATTTATTAAAAAAGAGATTTGGGGTCCACTTTTTTCCAACCTAACCCATTCCCCCCTTCTCCTTCTTATGTCCAAACAATACATTCAGCGGTTGATATGAGCCGCCAACTGGTGGTTGATATCAACCGGACAGCCGTTACCGCCTCCAGCCTCTGTCGAGTCCAACCATAACATTCCGTAATAACGTTGTATTAATCCACGAACCAACTGGCACCCATCTTGCTTTACAAAAAGATAACAAAACATATCTGCGCAAACCGAAGGGAAAAGAGATGAACAAAACGTTTATTGGATTGTTACTTGCGATATTGCTACTTGGCACTACGGTTAGTGCTGATGCTGCTATAATGAACATTGCTACATCTGGCGTTGCTACTCAATCCAGCACTGGAATATTTACTTCCGGGACAGGGTATGCTTCCAATGCAATCGATGGCGACACTAATGGTGTTTGGGATTACAATTCTACGAGTGCCGACGGTCAGACGATTTCTCATACTTCCAGTGACCCTCAAGCTTGGTGGCAAGTGGACCTCGGCCAAGTATATAAAATTGAGGAACTGATTTTTTGGAACAGAACCGACCATGGACTCCAATATCGTTTAGATCATTTTGACATTACTATTTTCAATACTGCTGCAAACACCATTGTATGGTCGAGCTTTGACAATTCATCATTTACAAGCTCGTTCAACGTAGGCCTTAGTAATTCAGATGTTCACGGTGATGTAGTAAAAATACAGCTTCAAGGGACTAATTACCTGCATCTCGCCGAAGTCCAGGTTTTTGCAGATACAGATCCCATCCCGGAACCAGCAACAATATTTCTCTTTGGAGCTGGTTTTGTTGCTCTCGTAGGCTCCAGATTTCGCATTAAGAAACAGTAAGATACTTTACCAAAAACAATTAGGGAAGATACACCAATGAAACATTTATTGTTTATTATTCTAACAACTCTCCTTTACACAAACATCTCTTACGCAGTTTTAGTTAGTTACAACGACGAGGCTGCTTTTCTGGCAGCAGCTGGGCAAACAACTGTTTATGATTTTGAGTCAGACGCTGCTCAATTCTTGAAGAGCCCAAGTTATTCTCTTGATCCTTGGGCTATTACTGATTTTGGGGACTTCTCGATTGACTCCACAAGTCACGTGTATCGATCTGTAATACGCGACGATGGCACGAACCACGACTTACTCTTCAACAGTATGAATAATTCCGGATTTTTAGACTTAGTTTTGAGTCGTGACGTGACTGCTTTTGGCTTTAACTGGGTAGCCGAAGGAAACAATTCGTATGATTACAGCACATTCTCAATAGCGGCAATGCAGTTTGGGATAACCCTTGGCAATCCTGGAACATCTGGTTTTTTTGGCTTGATTGAAACAGCAGGATCTATTGTTGCTGGAACACCATTTACTTTTGGCCAAGCCAGCACCAATTGGTCAGCAATGTCTATCGACAACATTACATATTCTTCAAATCCAGTGCCAGAACCAGCAACAATCTTCCTCTTCGGAACTGGTTTAGCTGGCCTTGTAGGCTTCAGACGTCGTAAGAAAAAAAGCTAACACACTCCTGGATAACGTCTCATCTTCTTCCTAGAGTGGCATCAGGTTGCGGCTGCACTCGAGACAGGAGGCCTCAAAAAGCAGACTAGCTTCGGTGGATTGCGTATATTTTCGAGTGTGAGAACTCCACTAACTCACCAATATCAACAATTAATTCCATGTCTCCGGGGGGACCTTTATAGACATGGTGCCTTGCTTCGCCATGGCATCTATTCCCGAAATCCGTACTAGAATGAATCTCCACTGTTACATATTCTGCAAAATCAGTTTCGACACCAACTTCCTCTCCATTGTCAGGCAACCGGGACATATTAACCGTCCCGCTCCCTGAACCTGTGATTATCACTCTTGCTTTACGCTCTCTTAGGATTGAATCTATATTTCTGTATGACAAAGCTTGGCTCATTTTTGCGACCTTATTGAAGTAAATAATTTCTTCATTTTGTTACCACGCTTATGTTCTCATTTATATAGGCAAAATACTTATTATGCACAATCATGTCTCTTTTCTTTTCGAATCCAATCTTTAGAGGTACAAAACAAGATATAGGAGATCCTTTTCAACCACTATCAGCCTCCTTGTTACCCTTGAAATGTTTTCGGTTTTTTTCCATACGTCGTAAGAGTAATTTATCTCGTTCATCCAGCAAGAGTACTCGCCTGGCCCCTTCGGCAAACCTGTCAGGGAAAAAGAGTGCAAAAACAATTCTCAACACTGCTCCAACCAGAAACAACAGACCGAAAACAGCTAATATTATCTCATTCATGTCCTAGTGCTCCGTGGAAATTTCCAATCACACTTCACCATGTCCTACTAACTTGCCTCCTTTCGGCAAAAAACTACAGCTTCCTACACACTAATACTTACCACCTTTTACCCGACAAAACCAGTACTTACAAATCCAACTGGCCTCGTGCAAATCTCCCCCAAAAAGGTGATCAAAATCTAACTCGACCATACAGAATGCTAACCACTACTTTATGGAGTAAAGTCTATTCTGCCAGTAGACTTTATTACAGCAACATTTCTTTAGATATGGTAGAGAAAATTTAAATTATGACAATAATTAGTCAATCGACCCTTCCTAAATATCATAACAGCAAAAAGAGAGATAGAGTGTGTAAAGGCAGTGATTCATGAAAATATATCTCTCTCGTTTCCACTCTTTTTTAGTGTGGATTCTTGCGGCCACACTCATTTCCGGCTGCTTACACCAGCCACCTGAAACGGCCCTCAAAAGTCCACCTTCCTTCCCGGATAGCTGGTCTAACAATCATCGTGCGCAACCGGTTTCCGGAATCTGGTTACCCCTTGAAAATCGTGCTCTCCTCCTACGACTCATTGATGAAGGCATACAAAACAATCAACAATTGCACGCCCAGATTGCTCGCGTTGAAATAGCATTCCAGAATAGCATCATAGCCGGTGCAGACGCGAGCCTTGAGTTGTCTGCATTCCTGAGGGGTGGCCGCCAAGGCAGCCAAATCACCCGGGACAGTTTCTCTCTAGGCTTGGATTTTAGCTGGGAGCTTGATATTCTTGGAAAACTTGATGACCGTAGTCAGGCGGCACTCTTTGAGGCTGCAATAAGTATAGAAAACTGGCGGGAGTCACGGCTGGCTCTAATTGCAGGTATTACCGGACAGTGGTTTATTCTCCTCGAGAATTACCAGCAGTTGGCATTGATTCAAAAGAGGGCGCAAAACCTCAGGGATAATCTCCAGATTATTGAAGAAGGTTACCTGATGGGCCTCAGCCCATCTCTGGATCTGCATTTGGCTAGAGCTGATTTCTCAGCAACTGAAGCACGAGTAGTTGCCAGAAAGCAAGAAATGCGAAAACAGACTCGGGAGATGGAATATCTGCTTGGCAGATATCCTGAAACAGAACTCCATGCAGCAGGATCACTTCCACGCGAAATGGTAGAAATTCCAGCTGGCATTCCAGCAAACATCCTAAACCGTCGTCCAGATATTCTTGCTGCCGGCCATACACTGGCTGCTGCCAATCTGCGAGTGGCTGAAGCATATAAAAACCGTTTCCCAAGCCTTCGTCTCACCGGAAGCTATGGTAGCAGTACAGAAGCACTCAGCCAACTTCTCAATGGTGACTCTGTAATCTGGTCTCTCTTTGCAGGATTAACAGCGCCTCTTCTGGACGGTGGGCGCCTGGAGGCATTGCAGGAAAAAAGTACGGCAAGAGCCACTGAAAGTGCAGCACTCTATACCGACACAGTCCTTTCAGCCTTTATGGAAGTTGAAAACAGCCTGGAAGCCGAACAGCGGCTTACTGAACAGCAGACACTCCTTGAACATGCCGCGGATGATTCTACCCGAGCCGAAAACCTGGCCTTTGAACAGTATCAAAATGGTCTGGTAAACTACGTAACAGTTCTTGAGTCTGAGCGTCGTGCCTTTGACGCACAAAGTACTGTACTTGCCATATACAATGAACGTATGCAGAATCGCATCCGGCTCTTTCTGGCCCTTGGTGGAGACTTTCCACCTGTTGAGGGCGAGCCGCAATTCCCCCAATTACCATAACTTCTTCATGTCAAAGAATACCCATCAAAAAACGTTTGCCAGGAAAGTCATTAGTATAATTCTGCCCCTTTGTATTCTGCTGGTGGCCATCGGAGGGAGCCAATATTTTTTTCTCAACCCACCCGAGGAAAAAAAACGACGTGCACCAAAACGACCGGTTTTGCGGGTGGAAACACTTATTCTAAAACCGCAAAAATACCAGGTGACAATCCATGGTTTTGGCACCGTACAACCGGGCAGCAAGGGCTCAGTAGTGAGCCAGATAAAAGGGGTTATAACCGAGCTTGGCAGCAATGTGCAGGCTGGCTCATTTTTCAAAAAAGATGATCTACTTTTT
>JAFLJS010000065.1 GCA_022712895.1 Desulfocapsa sp. | reverse complement strand
CTAGGATGCACTGCGTGCATCCTAGAACGGCCGAGCTGTGCGGTACACCGACCGACCTGATTAGTTCCCGGCACGCTGAAGCGTACACCGAGAACAAATCGCTCGAACGGTACCCAGCAACCTGGGTGCCGAAAGCAAGCTTTCAACAACCAGGCCGCTGGCTCCGCACAGCTTGGCCGTTATCTTCCACAAAATTTCACATTGTTTTATAAATCTTCTCCCTTGAAAATAGTGTCACAAAATGCTACCATCCCTACATGAAAGGGAAACATCGAAAAACACTAGAAGCCATATTCTCAAAACCTACCAAGGCCAGTATAAAATTTCGTGATATCGAAATTTTGATAAAGGCACTTGGTGGTGAAGTTAGAGAAGGTAGTGGTTCACGAGTTGCCCTGGAACTTTCTGGTACAAGAGAATATGCTCATAGGCCACATCCTGGGAAAGAAGCGAAAAAATATATTGTTGAAAAAATTCGTGACTGGTTAACGAGTCTGGAGGTAACACCATGAATAGTATGACCTACAAAGGGTATTTTGCTAAAATTAACTTTGACGAACGAGATAATATTTTTTGGGGAAAGGTAATAGGTATAAAAGACAGCATCACTTTTGAAGGAGAAACAGTCAAACAACTGACTGAAGATTTTTATAATGCTATTGACCATTATTTGGTTGACTGTAAACAAGAAGGGCGCACCCCAGAAAAACCTTACTCTGGCAAACTAACCCTGCGTATGCCTCCAAATATTCATGCAGAAATAGCTTCAGCTGCAGCCCACGCAGGTAAAAGCCTTAATAAATGGGTAACAGACACATTAGATAACGCTGTTCATTCTCATTGAGTCTTCAGGTATAACTCAAACAACTATATTTTCAAAATAATACCGTTACTTCAAACACATAAAACGGAATAAAAAGATAATCGGGTAGCCGGGGGATTTTCTCCCCCAAGTCCCCACAACACCACGCATGCGGCTCTACCCCAGGGGCACATCTTTTAGGGCGCGCACGGGGCGTTTCATTAAGGTTGTCGGGCCGTAACCGGACGTAAAATCTCGCCAATTAACGCCTTAACATTACTCCTCCATTCGGGTTCAACGTATATATAGGGCCATTGGCGGCCTTTTACTCTCCTTAAAGTTCAGCCCTTCACCGTGTCCAAGGCATTACCCTTGGCGTTCGGAGTCTCGTTCCTCGCTTACCTGGCTACTATAGCTTCTGCTGACTTCTGTATTCACTCCATTCCAATTGCTCAGCGTGGCGCCGTATTTCCTCATTTCCTGTCTGCCTTCTTTATTTCGTATCTCACAGACAAGGCAGGACTTTCCTTGTCTGTGCCAGGATGCTTATATACTGGAACCCCACCGGTGGTTTTACTGGGAATAATTTTCATACTGCATGGAATACAGATCTCCCCGGATAATGACGTAAACTTTCGATGTACCACGCTTACCTGCACTTAGGCTTCCTTCGGCTAGTAATTTATGTTACGTTTCAAAACGTTACATGGAACACTTACAGGGGACTTTAACCCCATGAGTTCACGCCCATGCTGGGCGTACACAAGGCGCTACAAGGGACAAGTGGGCAGCTCGGTTTTCCGGAACTCAGCCTTGCAATCAAGTTCAAAAATAGTAGATGATTGACCGTGGTCATGCTTTATCTATCGGTCGCAAAGCCCAACTAGTCAGTATCATTGGGGGCAATGTTTATTAGCCAACTGAAACCAATCAGCACTGTTAATCTGAAGCTAATGCGTCACATTGATGAACAGCATCTGGAATATCCGTTTATGGGAGCCCGAATGCTGCGTGACCAGCTTAATCAAAGAGGATTTGTTGTCAGGTCGCAAGCATGTCAGTACATTGATGAAACGTTGGGTATTGAAGCACTTTGCAAAAAGCCAAACACCAGTAAAAAGCATCCTGGTCTCAAGAGTTATCCTCACTTGTTAAGGAATCTGGTGATTGAAGAAGCAACCAGGTTTGGCCTTGGCCACTGGACACAATTTACATCCCAACGGCTAACCTCACGGCTGTTGTGGATGTATTGCAAGAGGCGTTTACTCACCATGGCCGGCCAGAGATTGTGAATACCGATCGAGGTAGTCAGTTCACAGCAAATGTAAACTCAGTATGGATGGACATGGTGCTTGGCTGGATCCAAGACAGAATCAAGTATCTTTTTGATTACTCCTCGTATAACTTATTTAATGAAACTTTTTTACAACATCTCATGTCTGTCTCAAAAGTAAAGACAACGGCTCAACAGAGGAAACAAACGCCATGCCTAACGCTACGTATCGTTGCAGTATCTGTCAATACGAGACAGACAAACCCCAACCACCACATAAATGTCCTATCTGTGCAGCAAGCCGTGATAAATTCAGAAAACTCGCCACTCTTACAGCGTCCAATTCTCAGGCGGAAAAGACACCATCACTCGATGAATACCTAAGTGAATGGAGCCGTGAAGAATACGAATCGGAAGAAAAGTTTTCTATCATTCAGAAGATATCCAAATCCGGTAAAAGTGAGATTTCCCCCATGGGGACCAGAAAAACCTTTCCCGGTCTTGAAACGATTCTCTTTCGCGGCAGTCAGTTTCATCGTTTCCCTCTTGATGAAGACCAGGAGGTGAATACAACGACTATTATAGGGACAGAAGCCAAACATCCTTTAGTTCTGGACATACCGTACTTTGTTTCCCATATGTCTTTTGGGGCCTTATCAAAAGAGGCTAAAACAGCTCTGGCCATCGGTGCCGCACGGGCAGGAACCGCCACAGGAACCGGAGAAGGAGGATTGCTACCTGAAGAACGAAAAAACGTAGACAAATTAATTTACGAAATAGGCACTGCCCCCTACGGTCGTAACAACGAGGCAATGCAACAGTGTGAGGCCGTGGAAATAAAATTTGGTCAGGCCGCAAAACCTGGAATGGGTGGGCACTTACCCGGCTCAAAGGTTACAGCAGAGATTGCAAAGATTCGTGGAATTCCCGTGGGAGAGGATTTTATTTCGCCAAATTCTCAAGCGGGCATAAAACGACCTGAAGATCTGCGAGAGATGGTAAGTAGTATCCGCAAAACCGTTGGCGGAAAACCGGTGGGCATTAAATTTACCGCCGGACATATTGAAGAGGATCTCAAATTCGTGCTTCAGGCAAATCCAGATTTTATCACAGTGGACTGCCGAGGCGGAGCCACCGGAGCAGCACCAAATTTCATCCGTGACCATATCTGTCTGCCAGCAATTTACACCATTCGCAGGGTTCGTAAATATCTTGACCAAACCCGCTCAAAGGTAACCTTCTGTGTTACCGGTGGATTTCGTGATTCCACAGATATTGCCAAAGCTATTGCCCTTGGGGCTGACGCCGTGGCCCTGGCCACCAGCTCTCTACTGGCTATTGGTTGTCAGCAATATCGTATCTGTAATACCGGGAAATGTCCTGTGGGCATTGCCACTCAAGATCCAGAGTTGCGTAAACGGTTTTCCATTCCCGCATCAGCAGACCGATTCAGCAACTTTTGTCAGGCCACCACAGAAGAGCTCAGAGCATTAGCCCGTGTCAATGGCCGTCAAAACATCCATGACCTGAATCTGGATGATATTTTTACTATCAGTAATGAAATTTCGGCAAATACGGATATCAACTATGCCTAAGAGAAAATCTTGAAAAGAATGCGGTTGTTAAACTTGTCATTTCAGATACTTCACAAGGGTCAGGATATTCTTATCACCTGACCTCCTGTATGACACCTCATCCATCACGTCACAAATTATAAAAATCCCCCTGCTGCTGGAGGGTAATGCTTTTGTATCTGTGGCAACATCATCCCAGCCATTATCTTTGAGAAAGTTTTCAAATTTACCGGTATCCACAAAAATACATGAGACCTTGCTCGATGTCGTGGAAAACTTCAGATTGATACTGACATTTTCCTGAAATTTATATGAGTGTTTTACTATGTTATTTGCGGCTTCGGTAACAGCAAGTTCCAGCTGAAAGGATTCTACCTCATCAAAGCCAAGGTCTGCGAAAAGGGAGTGGACTGACAATCCAAGAAGACGGACATCTGCAAGTCGTGCGGGAACACGGAATATGACAGATGTGCCTGTAACAATTCCACTCTTATCTATGGTCATGGGGTGTCATGGTATCAACTAACATCATATTACACTCTTTCCATCCAGGACAACGGAACCAACCATTTGATGTAAAAATGTTAGTGTTTCCGCTGAAGGATTTATAAATTCAAAACCATACTTCCCTTCTCTACAGTTACGAATAATCACATCTTCCTCTAACTTAAAATGGGTACCAATGTGTCCTTCCATCACAAATTTTTCACCAATGGAATGGTTTGAAGGAGAAACGACTAGTACACCACTTGCTGAAACATTTAAAATAATAACAGCTGTTCGTTTTGCAGTACCCTTATTAGTGATATAGACAATAATATCGCTACTCAAAATCTGCTTATTACCAACCCGGCGATGTCTTCTCCTTTCCTTGTTATCAACTTCCAGTATCGGCTCACCATCTTCCATCGAAAGAGAGGCTAACAACGAATCGTCAAAACCTTTGAATGTACCACTCACTGTACTGGCTGCTGCTGTCAATTCCGCTTTGGTTTTTTCCTTTTCAACTCTAAGGAGTTCAAAGGATGTTTCACGAGTTTCAGCGCGAAGAAAGACAGCGTCGAGGTGAGTCATTTTCAGCAGACTGAGAACATTTGCATTAACCCCGCAGAGCACCAGGTGACCCCGGTTATTTATTTCCTTAAGGCAGCGAACAATCGCACCTAAACCTGTCGAATCTACAAATTTAACAAGGGAAAGATCTAATATGATGTCCGTATGACCTTTTTCAATGGCGCTACGCATGGAGTTGAAAAAAACCTGAGCTAAGGAGGCATCGAGACGAGTTCCGTCACAAGTGGCGACGAAGATGCCCTGAAATATTTCCGTTTTAATTCTCATAACTTACAACACTGCTGTTAACTTTGAATATATTGTGCGAATGAATCTTTTGAAAAACTATCACAGAAAGAATGTAGGAAGTCAATCCATTTTGTTCAACAATTGAGAACTCTCCACGTCTTTAAGTGCTATGCTTTCCAGATGCTATTCGGGTAACAGAAAGCTCCTTAAGAGTTCCCTAACATTGGCAACCTTGATGGCGTCGTAAAACTCGCCATCTCCTTCGTTGCTGCACATTTTATATCATTACGACGTACCTTAGTACACCGAAATGATATAGAATATTTGCGCCTCGGATATGAAGCTTTTTACTTAACCATCTAAATTCTGAGTTTTTACGAGTTTATCAATTATCTGCAATTCATCACTGATGCCAAAACAAACCCTTTTGAAGGTTTATCATTGTGTGTAGTTCTGTTATTCTGTCAGCATTACAGTAACTGCAAACAATATCTGAGAACCCTTTTTTCACAACTTTACGCTAAACAATGCCAACACAACAGTTCCATATTGAAAAACATGTCCATGGCGGTGTCTGCTTGAGCCATGACTCTGATGGCAAGGTCACACTACTTGAAGGAGTGATTGCTGGCGAAACCGTCTCGGCAAAGATTTACTCCACAAACAAAAACCTGCAAAAAGGACGTGCAACCCAAATAATCGAAGCTTCTCCTGACAGGGTACAACCAGCCTGTAAATATTTTAAGCAATGTGGGGGCTGTGATTTCCAACACATGACTTACTCCCAACAGCTGCAAGCCAAGGAAGACATTTTAAAAGATTTGCTTTTGAGAAATGGGCATTCGACCCTGGCAAGTGCAGCAGGAAAGCTCCTCACCCCGCCTCTTGCCTCAGATGAGGAATACCACTACCGGCAACGAATACGTCTACAGGTTGATACCTGGCAAACCCTTGGTTTTTTTAAACGACGCAGCAATGATTGTATATCAATAGACTCCTGTCTACTTGCAAAACAGGAGCTCAACAACTGTCTCCAAAACCTGCAACAGCAGCAAGCCTTTACACGCTTGTTATCCCGGACCATAGCACTAGAATTACTATTCAACCCAGCCAACAAACGGATTACACTTGTTTTCCATCTCACTCAGAAGCCACGTCCAGCTGATAAACAGCATGCTAGAGTTCTCATGGAAGAAATCGCAGACCTTGAACACGTGTTCTTCTGTGGTAAGGGATTTGCAACCAGTGGGGCATCTGTCCTCTCCTTTTCCATGCCCCCCACCCGCCCCTACACAAAGAACGAAATAGAACTCTCATGGGAAACAGGTGGCTTCTGCCAAGTAAATCTTGGCCAGAATCAGAAACTGATTCAAACCGTCCTTGAATACTGTAACGTTACAGAGACGGATTCTGTGCTTGATCTTTTTTGCGGGATGGGAAATTTTTCTATTCCTCTTGCCGTGCAGGCCAAATCGCTACTTGGTGTTGAAGGACAGGGATCTGCAATCCGCAGTGCCATAAAAAACAGTAAGAATGCAGGGCAATCAAATACAACATTTACCAAGCAACCTGTGCATGATGCATGCTCTGCGATGGCAAAAGATGGTAAAAGCTTTGATATAGTGGTGATCGATCCACCGAGACAGGGGGTACCTGGGCTTGCGGCACAATTAGCGCAGCTTACCGGCAAGCGATTAATTTATATTTCCTGTGACCCTGCCACCCTGTGCCGTGACCTTGCAGAGCTTTTGGAGTTGGGTTTTCACCTGGTACAACTCCAGCCCCTAGATATGTTCCCCCAGACCCATCACATCGAATGCGTGGCGCTTCTTGAGAAGAGACCCGAAAACCATTGACAGAAGGAAACATTCCCGGTAAACGAAGAGGTTACATCTCTGTAATGATGCGACTTACCGACTATCAATTCCACTTTGCTGGCGTCGTAAAAGCTCTCCACCTTCTTCGGCATGCGCCTGAAGGAAGTGCCCTTGGAGTATGAATTTGCTGTCGTAACGACGTACTAAAGTACGCCTCGCCCCATCAAATTTACGTTCCCTGAATATGAAGTTATTTACTTAGTCATCAAAAATTTTGCTTTTAACGAGTTCACCATTAAATAAAATATATGCAAATCTCATGAGTAAAGAAAACACACAAGTATTAAAACAACGTCGTGAAAAGGCTGATGCGCTTGCTGATCTGGGCGTTAATCTCTACAGCAATAGTTTCAAACCTGCCAACCGCATAAAAGAACTGCCGCCTAAAGGCGTGCATCTTGAAGCTGAAACGCAAGATGAAACCAACTACACCTATTCAATCAGTGGTCGTATCATGACCATGCGTAAGTTTGGCAAGGCTGCGTTCTTCAATATCACTGACAGCTCTGGTACAATTCAGGTTTATGTGAAAAAGGTCGATCTTGGTGACGATGTCTTTACAACTTTCAAAAAGTGGGATATTGGCGATATTGTAGGGATTGAAGGGAAACTCTTCAAAACCAAAGTCGGCGAGCTTTCTGTTCGTGCAGACAAACTGATAATGATCTCCAAATCCTTGCGCCCGTTGCCGGAGAAATTCCATGGCCTCACTGATGTTGAGACCAGATACCGACAGCGTTATGTGGATCTTATTGTGACTCCTGAGAGTCGTGAGACCTTCAAAAAAAGGGTGGAGATTATCCGATTGACCCGCGAATTCCTCTCAAACCGCGGCTTTATGGAAGTGGAAACTCCCATGATGCACCCCGTGCCGGGTGGAGCAACGGCTAAGCCATTTCGCACCCACCACAATGCACTGAATATGGATCTGTACTTGCGTATTGCTCCGGAACTGTACCTCAAACGTCTGCTAGTTGGTGGCTTTGAGCGTGTCTTTGAAATTAACAGAAACTTCAGGAATGAAGGGCTTTCCACCCGTCATAATCCAGAATTCACCATGCTTGAATTCTATCAGGCCTACGCCACATATGACGACATGATGGATCTCACCGAAGAACTGATTTCCTGGATCTGTGATGAAGTAAACGGCACCATGGAAATTGAATACCAGGGAACAAAAGTCAACCTTGCCCCTCCATGGAAACGTATGACCATGGATGAAGCTTTAATTGAAGTTGGCGGTCTTGACGCTGCCGACCTTGTAGATGATGCTACGGTTCTAGCACTTGCCAAAGAAAAAGGAATCCAGCTTGAAGAGAAGGCAGGCGCAGGCAAAGCAAAAACAGAACTCTTTGAGCTCCTGGTTGAAGAGAAGCTCATCGATCCCACATTTGTAACCGCCTACCCTACTGAAGTTTCTCCTCTCGCCAGAAGAAACGAAGAGAACCCTGATGTTACAGATCGTTTTGAACTATTTATCACAGGCCGTGAACTTGCCAATGCATTTTCCGAGTTAAACGATCCTGTGGATCAACGCCAGCGTTTCGAAAAACAGATCGCTGAAAAAGGGGATGATGAGGAAATCCATCACGCAATGGATGAGGATTTTGTAAGGGCCCTTGAATACGGTATGCCTTCTGCTGCTGGTGAAGGAATCGGCATTGACCGCTTAGTTATGCTACTCACCGACGCACCATCCATTCGTGACGTTATTCTCTTTCCGCACCTCAAACCTGAAGTACAGAAGCAGAAAAAGAAGAAAAAGGGTGACAATTAGGATGTTTGAGTGGTTTATCAGCTCACGTTATTTACGAGCAAGGCATAAACAGAAATTTATCTCACTCATCTCCCTTATCTCTGTGGCCGGTATTACCATGGGCGTTATGGCGCTTATTGTTGTACTGGCCGTCTACTCCGGTTTCACCAACGGACTTCGTGACCAGATTCTCGGTATTAACTCCCATATCATCGTCCAGCGTATCGGTGGCCAGATCTCTGAATACGAACTGACTAGAGACCGGATCATGGCCGTGGATGGAGTGACCGGTGCGACACCTTATCTCTACGCTCAAACGCTCCTCAGCGGCACCAGAGGTGGAACTGGTGTTATCCTACGGGGTGTCGATCCTGACACAGCCAGAGGAGTTATTGCCCTGCCCGAACAGATGATCCAAGGAAGCGTTGAAGGGTTGACTACAGCAATTGACCCACGGCTTCCTAATATTATTTTAGGAGTTGCCTTGGCCAGTGATCTCCACGTCTCCGTTGGTGACAAGGTACGGCTCATTTCACCGTCAGGCCCTTTAACCCCCATGGGTATTATCCCCAAAATTAAAAGTTGCATCGTTTCGGGAATATTTGAGTCCGGTATGTACGAATACGATTCGAGCATTGCCTATATGCACATTCCCGATGTGCAGAATTTTCTGCAAAGTGGTGATGTGGCACACGGTATTGAAGTTACCGTTATCGAAAAAAAGCTTAATCAGGCTGATGAGATTGGAGAAAAGATTGTCGAAGTTCTTGGGCGGCCCTTTATTGCAAAAGACTGGATGTCCATGAACCGTAATCTCTTTGCCGCCTTTAAACTTGAGAAGATTGGTATGTTCATCTGCGTGGCGCTCATAATTCTTGTGGCAGCACTGAACATCATCTCCGCACTGATTATGGTAGTGATGGAAAAGGAAACACATATTGCCATTCTAAAAGCCATGGGAGCTACCTCACGCTCTATCATGAAAATATTCTTTTATCAGGGACTGGTTATCGGTTTCGTCGGCACCACCTTAGGTGTTTTGGGAGGTCTGGGCCTCTGTGAGATTCTGTCACGTTATCAATTTATCGAACTGCCTTCAAATGTGTATCCTATGAATACCTTGCCCATCAAGGTACTGCCCATGGATGTTACGATCATTGCAGTATGTGCTATTGTCATCACCTTGTCAGCCACCATCTATCCATCGTGGAAGGCTTCTCAGGTAAAACCAGCTGAGGTACTTTCATGAGTGACATGAGCCAGCAACTGTTCAGAGGGAAAAATCTCTGCAAACAGTTCTCGTCAGGAGAGGAAAAAATTAAAATTCTCCACAATGTCAATATCAGTATCAATTCGGGAGAGATGCTGGCCATTGTTGGAGCATCCGGATCGGGCAAAACAACCCTGCTCCAGATCCTAGGTACTCTTGACACACCGGACAGTGGAGAGTTACTTTTTAAAGATAAAAACCTGTGCAGCCTAAGTGAAAACGAACTTTCCAGGTTTCGAAATAAATCCGTCGGTTTTATTTTTCAATTCCATCACTTACTGCCTGAATTTTCAGCCCTTGAAAACGTGATGATGCCCGGCCTTATTGCCGGAAAAACAAAAGAAGAGATGACAAAACCTGCCATAGAGCTTCTGGGGCAGGTCGAACTTGACCATCGTACCGAACACAGGATTAATGAGCTTTCCGGTGGTGAGCAGCAGCGCACAGCCTTAGCTAGGGCCTTAATTATGAAACCGGCACTGCTCCTCGCAGACGAACCCACAGGAAACCTAGATACACGTGCTGGTAATCTTGTTTTTGATCTTATCAGGAATTTATGCAGCGAACTCTCTTTAGCCACCATCATGGTTACCCACAACCGGGAACTGGCTAAACGCATGGATTCCACATCTATTCTCCAGGATTGTACTCTCATGCCGCTGGCAGAGTAACAGAGCCAGAAAAAATCAGATAGTGGGGAGGGATGTGATATTGTGCTTCTTTCTATACTGACACACCTGTTCAACAATCTCATCACCATATTTTTCAATGGTCATCTTACCCACGCCCGGGATCTTTTTTAAGGAACCGAGATTATCCGGCAGTTCAACAACAATATTTATCAACACCCGTTGATATAATATTTGAAAATGGGCTATATCCAGTTCGCTGGCCTTGGCGGAACGCCAGTTGCGCAATGACTCGAAGAGATCAGGGTGAGCAATATCTGCTTCGGTATATTTGGGCGCGGCCTTCTTCTTCGTTTTCAGGGGTAGAAAATCAATTTCAGCTGTTGCCAGTGCATGCAGATACTTTCCCGGAACAAAGGCTTCTCCGCAGGATTCAATGCCTGCAAGTTTTACGCTGACCTCTTTTTTTGTATTATTAAGTACATTGGTGAGTTTCTTTCTCAGCTCTTTATTATCTGTTTCAAACTCCAGACTTTGCACAGAGTTGGCAAAAGCTTCTGAAAACTTAGTGCTGAACCAGCCACTGGCTTTACTTGCCCGCTCAAGAACATGTGCATCCTCTTCCGGCACACTGTCTGATTGAACAAAAACAGATCGCAGCTGATTCTTAAAATTTTCACTCACATCAAAAATTGTTTCTCGAGCCAGCTGTTCCACATTCTCAATATTTTCAGCTTTCGAGAGTTGAAGAATGGAAGCACTTTGACGCAAAAGGTAGAGAAGAAAGCCCAAACGTTTCCGTAATAAGGAAAAATCAAAGCACTCCAGGAGCAGTTGCTGCTGGTAGGATATTTTTGCCTTTAAAAGTAAGGCTTCAGATGGCGTACTGTTGAGACTCCTTGCATCAAAAGCAAGAACTGCCTCGTCGGTATCCACTCCATTTTTGCTGATGGGAGTGCGAAGGACCATGCCTTCAAGAGTTTTGCAACGACTGAGTGCCACATATACCTGACCGTGTGCAAAGGCGGCTTCCGCATCAATTATTGCCCTTTCAAAGGTCAGCCCCTGGCTTTTATGAATTGTTATGGCCCATGCCAGTTTCAGGGGATACTGTTCAAACTTACCGACAATATTTTCTTCAATTTCTTTATTTTCATCGTTAATGATGTACTTGATGTTCTCCCACTCTACGGGATCAACTTCAATTTCCTCTCTGTCTCCCGGGCATTGTACAAATATTGTTTTGCCAATAATACGGGTAATCTTTCCGATTTTCCCGTTGTAATAGAGCTTATCGGGGGAAAGATCATTGCGCATAAACATCACCTGCGCACCTTCTTTTAATACCAGCCTTGCCTGGGTGGGGAAGATATGTTCAGGGAAATCACCTTTAATGGTTGCATGGAATGAATATTTCTTTCCCTCCAACTCATCGAGACAGGTTACGTTCAATTCTTCCGCACTTTTGTTGTGGGTAGTGAGTGTTATATAGCCTTCATCTTCGTCCGGTCTGAAATCCTCAACATGCCTTTCGTTTAAAGCGAGCAGACTCTCTTTGTCCAGACGATTGGTTCGCACCTTATTAAGCAATTCAATAAATTTCTCATCTGACTGACGGTAAATATGCTTTAGTTCAATGGTCAGCATTTCTGTTGCTGCAAGGGCCTTACTGGAGAAAAAATAGACCGATTGATAGTATTGCTGCAGATGCTTCCATTCGGCAGGTTTTGCCACAGGAGATAGCTGATGCAGATCACCAATCATCAGCAACTGGACACCGCCAAAGGGTTGTTCGTTCCTGCGAAAACGCCGAAGGGTCGAATCAACGGCGTCAAGAAGATCGGCGCGTACCATACTGATTTCATCAATTACCAGTAGATCCAGGCTCTGAATAATCTGTCTCTTTTCCTTTGAAAATCTGAACTGCCGCTGACTATTACGATCATACCCCTCGCTGCCAGGGATGAAGGGACCAAAGGGGAGTTGAAAAAAAGAATGAAGAGTAACACCTCCGGCATTGATTGCAGCAACTCCAGTGGGAGCTGTTATTATCATCCGTTTGGCACTCACTTTCTGCAGATTATGGAGAAAGGTGGTCTTTCCGGTACCAGCCTTTCCTGTCAGAAAAATATGGCTTCCGGTGTACTGGACAAAATCATTTGCCAGTTTTAGTTCATGATTTGGAATTGACAAAACAGTATTCAAGCAGCTGCCATTTTAAGGTGTTTACGCACAATTTTGGCCAGAAGGGGGGCCACAGTATATACTTCCAGCAGATCATCACTTTTTGTTCCCGGATAGGTATCAGATCCAATAACTTTTGTAATGGGACTCTCCATAAATCGCTGCCTTGCCTCTCCCGCCATAACGAGATGGGTGGCCAATACCACAACATCTTTCGCACCAGCATCCAGACAACGTTTTGCTGTCTGAATAATTGAGCCACCGGTACGTATCATATCATCACAGATCACGGCTGTTTTCCCTTTCACTACACTTGAAATCTGGCCGACAATAGTTTTATCGGTATCATATCGATCTTTATCTGCGGCAGTGTGTGCACAATTCAGTAAGCTTGCGAGTTTTGCCACCTGTTTGGAAAAGCCGTAATCAGGTGAAACCAGAACAAAGTTCTCAAGCGCCATCTTCTGTAAATGATCCACCACCAAGTCACCAGTCCATATATGCTTGGTGGAAATATCACCGCCATGGGCATGGAGAACCGCTTCAGAATGGAGATCAACAAAGGCCACGAAATCAGGATGCGCCCGATAAATCTGTCTGGTTCTGGTAACACCTTTGGGAATCTCAAAGCTTCCGCGTTTCGCACGTTCCATGGTGGAATAGCCAAGGTACGGGATAACCACATTTACGGAATCAGCATTATAATAACGGCCGCCCTGAATCAAATCCATCAATTCCTGGTGGGCATTCTGATCTGGAGTACTGGCAATAATGACCAGTTTCTTCCCATCTATGTCTTCAGGGAATGCATGGTAAATTTCTTCATCTGCAAACTCCTTGCGGATCATGGCAGTAAACTCTATACCCAACTCATCAGCAATTTTTCGTGCTAGTTCCATTGAAACCTGATTGGCTACCAGTACATAGTCAGAATTGTTTTCCATGGTTTCCTTATAGGGACATCTGAAAAGATTGGACTTGTTTTTTTACCATTTCTTTATGACGGAATGGTTAGTTGTTTCGTGGTACGTGGGCGCCAAAAGTACTTATTTCTTGTCCTTCAGATAGTTGCTCCCCAAAATCAAATAGAAAGCGGCGCAAACAACAATGCCTGACATGCCTGCAAGTTAGGATTACAACTGGTCACAGATAAACAGATACGCGTAGACTTCGATCCCGCAGTGAGGGATCAGCCTGGACGTTTGTCAGTGACCAGTTGTGGACTGCGCGCCCTGAAGAAACTATCTAAAAAACAATTCCTACAGTGCCGCAACGATGGCATCACCCATGGCGACAGTGCCCACAGCCTTAATTGAGCCCGTGGCAATATCGGCAGTACAGATACCTTTATCAAGGGTAGCTTCCACAGCCTTATCAATGGCATCCGCAGCCGCATCAAGTCCAAAGCTGTAACGAAGCATCATTCCTGCGGAAAGTATTTCAGCAATTGGATTAGCAATACCTTGCCCAGCGATATCAGGAGCCGAGCCGCCAGCTGGCTCATAGAGACCAAACTTGTCTTTATTCAGGCTCGCAGAGGCAAGCAGGCCCATGGAACCGGTAAGCATGGCTGCCTCATCGGAGATAATATCACCGAACATATTTCCACAGAGCATTACATCAAACTGATGCGGATCACGAACAAGCTGCATGGTGGCATTATCCACATAGAGGTGGGCAAGCTCAACATCCGGATAATCTTTGGAGACTTCAATAACAACTTCACGCCACAACACCATAGTGGTGAGGACATTTGCTTTATCGATGGATGTTACTTTTTTACCACGCAATCTGGCAGCATCAAAAGCCATACGGGCAATACGATCAATCTCGAAGCGTGTATAGGCCATAGTATCAAATGCTCTTTCATCCGGGCCTTCTCCTTCACGTCCTTTTGGAGTTCCAAAATAAATCCCGGAAGTAAGCTCACGAACGCAAAGGATATCAAAACCATCTCCTACGATATCTGCACGCAGGGGACATGCTGCTGTAAGGGATTTAAAGACACGAGCCGGACGCAGATTACAAAATAGATCAAAATGCTTTCGAAGAGGAAGCAAAGCAGCTCGTTCTGGCTGTTGCTCCGGAGGCAGGCTTTCCCATTTGGGACCGCCAACAGAACCGAAGAGGATGGCATCACTCTCTTCACATAACTTGATGGTCGCAGCAGGAAGTGCTTCACCATGATTGTCGATGGCAATACCACCAACATCAGCAGATTCGTAACTGAGCTCGAAATCAAATTTTTTCTGGGCTGCATCCAATACTTTTATGGCTTCTGCCATTACTTCAGGGCCGATTCCATCTCCGGCTAAAACTGCTACTTTTTTCATTTTCCTTCCTTATTTGTGGGTAGAATCAAAAATCATTACGTTCCGAAGACTCTTACTTTCCGGTAATATATATTCCGTTGTACTTGCAAACCTAAACACTTTTTGAGAGTCGGAAGCAGTAAAGATATCCAACTCCTCTTTCCATTTTGGACCTTTCATACAGATCACTTTTATATCTGCTACCGCAAATCTGTTACACATGGCAAGAAAGAGTTTTATCTCGCTCACCGCCCGACTGGTAATATGTGTAAACCCACTATCCGTTGGCAAGGCGATTTCATCTTCTGCCCTGCATTCCAGGACAAAAATATTCTCAAGTTTCAGTGTTCGTATTATATGACGCAGAAAAGAGACTCGCCTCAAACGTGGTTCCACAAGGGTAACTTTTAATTCCGGCATAACTGCTTTACAAACGAGCCCCGGAAATCCGGCACCTGTTCCAATATCCACAAGGTGTAGATTCTCACCGGTAAGTACAGGCAGCAAGGTAAGAGAATCAAGAAAATGTTTCTCTACAATTTCGGTATCGCCAGTGCCTTTGGCGATGAGATTTACCTTACGATTCCATTTCTTGAGCTCTAAGTAGTAGCAATAGAGTCTTTCTATTGCAGCCTGATCAGGTTCTGCAAGCCCTAGAGATTCACAGCCGTTAAGCAATTCTCTTTTAAAATCAAAACTCTTTTTCATTTGTCCTGCAAACGCTCAGTTACAGACGCAGCATGGGCAGTCAGCCCCTCAAGACCGGCCAGCAGACGAATATGATCAGCATCTTCCACAAGGGCCTGCCGAGAATAGCTGATAATAGAACTCTTTTTAAGAAATGTTTCAACTCCAAGAGCGGAAGAATAACGAGCCGTTCCCATGGTGGGTAACACATGATTTGGCCCTGCCATGTAGTCTCCGGCGGCTTCCGGAGTATTGTGCCCTAGAAATATCGCCCCTGCGTGACGTATCTGTGGAAGTGCTTCCCAAGGATCTTCGATCATTAATTCAAGATGTTCAATGGCGATATCGTTGGCTATCGTAAGCGCTTCCTCCTGATTTTCAACAATTAGGATCACTCCTCGATCCTCCAGCGATTTTGCTGCAATATCAGTACGACTGAGCTTTGCAAGTTGACGATCAAGCTCTGTTACCACATCATCTGCAAGCGTTGCTTCCGTAGTTACCAGAATAGCCAGAGCCATGGGATCATGCTCCGCCTGGGCCAGCATATCCGCCGCTACATAATTGGCCTTTGCACTTTTATCGGCAACAATCAGTACTTCAGAAGGGCCGGCAATCATATCAATGCGCAGCATATTTGCTACCTGCGACTTTGCCTCGGTAACAAACTGGTTGCCAGGTCCAACAATTGCGTCAACCGCTGGGATGGATTCGGTACCGTATGCAAGTGCAGCAATCCCCCAGGCGGAACCAGCCTTGAAGATGTCTACAATTCCAATTTCCTGAGCCGCTACTAAAAGGTGGGGACTCACCTTTCCCTCTTTGTTTGGAGGGGTGAGCATTACCCGCTGGGTTACCCCAGCTATCCCTGCTGGTATCCCATTCATAAGTACTGACGATACAAGGGGAGTTGACCCACCCTGCCCACCTGGAACATACAAACCAGCAGCATCAACAGGACGAACCATGCGACCAACAATAGTTCCGTTTTCCCTGGTCTGCATCCATGAATCTTCCATTTCGCGTTCGTGGAAAACCTGAATGCGCTCTATTGCCTTGGCTAAGGTTGCTAGAAAATCATCATCAACCAGCTCGTAGGCCTCTTGCAACTCTTTGGTAGAAACTTTCAGAGATTCGACGGTAAGATCGGGAGAATCAAACTTTCTTGTATATTCCAGAACTGCTTCATCACCTCGTGTCTTTACCTGCTCTATAATTTCAGCAACAAGATCACGGCAATTATTTTCGGCCTGCTGAAAACGGGAGAGGAGCTTTGCAAGGCAAGCCTCACCTTCTGCACTGTTCGTTTTAAGTGGTGTAATTATCATAATTCAACGTTCATGTTATTATAATTTGATGTTGAATGATGGACGATCATCTTTTCATTCCCCAGTGGATTCCTATGGTTCCCATCATAAATTTCTTATAGTTAACTGTTGTGAAACCAGCCTCCGAAAAGATATCCGCAAGCTCCTGCGCTTCATAAAAATCCATAGTGGAGCCGGTAAGATAGCTGTAAGCAGCCTCATCACTTGCAATCATTCTCCCTAAAAGGGGAATACCAAAACGAAAATATAAACGAATAAAAGGGTATAAGATATTCTTTGCAGGCGGTGTGGTATCTAAACAGACAACCCGACCACCGGGCTTTAACACTCTGTGGATCTCCTGCAATACTTTGAGACTATCATCGACATTCCTGAGGAGATAGCCAAAGGTTACAGATTCAAAACTGTTATCTTTATAGGGTAAACAGTTGGCATCACTTGCCTGCCATTCGATATTCTGCGAGGTAAAACGTTTTTTTGCTTCACGCAGCATATTAATGGAAAAATCAGCTCCGATATGCTGTGCCTGAGGATGTTCTTTTTCCATTAAGGAGGCAATATCCCCGGTACCAGTTGCCAGATCAAGTACCCAGCCACCTTGTGGATCGCATGCTTTGGCGGCAACAAATCGTCGCCAACGCTGATCCTGGCCCATGGTCATCACTCGGTTCATGAGATCATAATCGGCGGCAATACCATCAAACATTTTTTGAACAGCTGGCCCTTTAGACATTACCTTGTCCTTTACTTTCCATCGTTGTTAACATGGAGCAAAACCGGGAGTTCTTGGAAAAGGAATTACCTCACGAATATTACTCATTCCGGTGGCAAACTGGACAAGCCTCTCAAAGCCTAAACCAAATCCGGCATGGGGAACGGTTCCATAACGCCTGAGATCCAGATACCAGTCGTACTCTTTTGTGTCGATTCCGGCATCATTCATCCGTTTTTCGAGCACATCAAGCCGTTCTTCCCGTTGACTGCCACCCACAATTTCACCAATACCCGGTACCAGAATATCCATGGCGGCAACAGTCTTTCCATCATCACTGACCCGCATATAAAAGGGTTTTATGGATGCAGGGTAATCGGTAACAATCACTGGACATTTATATACTTTCTCGGTGAGATAACGTTCGTGCTCCGATTGCAGATCGATTCCCCACTCCACCGGATACTCGAAATCATCGTTAACCTTTTGCAACTCTTCAACGGCAGCACTATAGGTAAGATGTACAAAATCCTTGTCCACCACGTCCTGTAATTTCTGCAAGAGTCCTTTTTCTATAAATTTATTGCACAGAGCCAGATCTTCAGTACAGTTTTCAAGAACATCCTGTAAAACAAATTTGAGCAGATCGGTGGCAAGTTCCATATTACACGCAAGATCACAGAAAGCCATCTCCGGTTCTATCATCCAGAACTCGGCCAGATGACGACTGGTATTTGAATTCTCAGCCCGAAAAGTCGGACCAAAGGTATAGACATTGCCAAGAGCCAGGGCGTAAACTTCTGCCTGTAGCTGTCCACTTACAGTTAGGCCTGCTGGTGAACCAAAAAACGGTGCATCTTTTTTTTCACCAGCGGCACTGACCTGGAACATTTCCCCGGCTCCTTCACAATCACTGGTGGTTATAATGGGAGTATGAACCTGTATAAAATCGCGTTCCTGGAAAAAGCGATTTACGGCAATCGTCAACCTTGAACGCACTCTGGTGACTGCTCCCAAAGCATTTGTCCGGGGACGCAGATGACTTATGGAACGCAAAAATTCTAAGGTATGCCGTTTTTTCTGCAAAGGATATGTTTCAGGGTCTGCCCAGCCAAGAACCGTTACAGTTGCAGCATGCAACTCCACAGTCTGGCCCTTTGCAGGTGAATCCTGTAGTACACCTGTCACAACCACACTGCATCCGGCACTCAGCTTTGTCACCTCTTCTTCGTAATTTGAAAGACTGCCATCAACAATCACCTGCAAATTGGAAAGACAGGAACCATCATTTATTTCAAGAAAAGAAAACGAACCGGTATCCCGTCGAGTACGTACCCAACCCTTAACGGTGATTGAATTTGCATCAGGTTTCTGTTGTAAAAGTTTTTGAATACGATCAGCCATTAGTGGTTTATCCCATTATAGTAATATAGTGCCAGCTCACCTTCTCCTGGCAGATTTTCTTTTGTTGTTCCACTGATCTCGGCAAGATGTGCACCAACCACCGGACATTTCACCGTGAGCAGAAAGAATATTTCGGTCTGTGATTCCGATAACGTTTCGAAATTCCCCTGCCCCTTGGATACAATAAGATCCGCATTCTCAAATGCCACTAAAAACTCTTCGGAACAACTCTCAAGGGGAGTCCCGGGACAGCTTGTTCCATTTTCAAGAAGCGTTGCATAACTTTCAATTCCTGCACTACGAGCATCAGCAAGCAGCGCATCATTTATTATAGCGCCACTCTTTACCGCTACAGTCACAGCCAATCCCATTGCAGCAAGCTCTTTTACAACCAGAGAATCATACACGATCTCCCCAGAATTATCAGCGAGATAGAGCAGCTTGGCACCCGTATCCAACTTTCGCAAGCGCTGTAGTAACAAATCACTATGATCTACCGCATATTCAGCCTGTAGACAACGATCAAGAGCCTCATTAACATCAAAACTGTGCATTGCCCCATAATCAATGATATTCCCACCAATGGCCAAACGAATAGCAAGGGCCAGTGGATCTGCGGCTTTTGTTATCATTTCAGCAAACTGAGGACGCAAAGCGAGGGCCTGCTGGTTGGACTCTTTCTTTATCTGACGATATGGATCGGGGCAAGTCGTTATCTCGGCAAGTGCTTTATATACAGCAATGGAATTTTCGGGCGGTGTTCTGCTCATATCCATTTTGCTTGTAAGCTCAGCCACCTTCCTGAGAGCCTCAATCTGCAAATCAATATTATCAGTACTCAAGCGTGCAACCTGCAAAGCCTGGCGCAGATAGCAGGGTAAACAGTCCAGAGCAGTTTTCACAACATATACCCTTCACGCACATTTTTCATGGAAGCAAAAAGCGAGGCCTTAGCCCCCGGAATTTGTTCATATATCGTTTCAAGCATCTTTTGCACTTCTTCTCGTTTGGTATCTCCTGACAATGGGCATAAATTGGCAACTGCTGCTAACCCAACATCCTTTGCGATTATTTCCACATCCTTTTTTTCAACATACGCAAGCGGGCGAATAATAGTTAAACTACCACCAAACAATTGCTGTGCAGGTACCATGGTGGAGATATTGCCACTGTAAAACATATTGATAAAAAGGGTTTCCAGCAGATCATCCTTATGGTGACCAAAAGCGATCTTATTACATTTAAAGCGACTGGCAAGATCAAAAAGTTGTTTACGACGTAATTTTGAACAGGTGAAACAGTTCCGCTCTTCTTCACTTAACGGTAAACTCTTCTCCACATGTAAAGATAACCCTGTTTTCTGCATCTGGACAAGAACACTTGCAACAGGATTCGCCTCCTCCATACCTTCCTGCCATATATCCATATCGATATGAACAGCATATAGGTCATATCTAATGGGTGCTTTTTTCTGCCACACCTTCAAGAGCCAGGCAAGAACAAGACTATCAATCCCACCAGATACCGCCACAAGCACACGATCACCATCGGCAAGCATGGAATAATCGTGCATGGCCTGGCCAATTTTCTTATTTACTGAGGAAGCCAACATAGCAGTCTATAAAATATTTTGTTTCCGATTCGTATAAAAAAAGGGCTGTAACAATCGTAATTGAATGTTACAGCCCAAGGAGAATACCAGCCTCTCACTAAAAAATCAGGTCTTAAATCGATCCACTCGTTCAGACAAGGTTGAGGCCAGACTACTTAATGCACCGGCCTTACCAGAAAACACATCGCTGGCTTTACTGATTTCTGTAATATCTTCATCGACACCAGTAATATCTGTGGCAACTTCTTGTGATACCGCAGAGCTCTGTGCCACATTTTCTGTTACTTCCAAGATTCCTGCGGAAGCCTGATCAACGTTTTCAGAAATCTCAAGGGCTGATTGCGCCTGCTCTTCAAGTGCTACCGCCACCCCACTGACAAGACCATCAACCGTGTTAATAATACTGACAATTGAGTTGATCTCAGTGACTGTATTATTCGTTGATCCCTGAATGGATTCAATCTTCGAACGAATATCAAGGGTAGCTTCCGCAGTCTGTTTTGCAAGATCTTTGATCTCGTTGGCTACAACAGCAAAACCTTTGCCAGCTTCTCCGGCACGGGCAGCTTCAATTGTCGCATTCAGGGCAAGTAAATTCGTCTGCTCTGAAATTTCTGTAATTGCCTCCGTTACCTTACTGATTTCTGTTGCAGCTTTCCCAAGCTCATCAACACGCTGTGAAGCAGAATGAGACTGAGCAACAGCTTCAGATGTTTTTTCTCGTGCTTCTTCAGTATCAGCAGTAATTGTTTTAATTGTATCTGACATGATATTTACGGCATCGGCCATGGTTGATACATTGGTTGCGGTTTCTTCAACGGCTGCTGCCACACTGTTCATATTTGCGCTCATCTCCTCAGTGGCTGCAGCAACAGAAGATGCTCGGCCTGAGCTACTTTCACAATCGGTAGAGACCTGCTTGGAAATTGAGAGTAATTCACCCGATGTAGTATCAAGATTGCTGGCATCATCATTTATGTCTGCCATGACACTCTGCAGATCGTTGGCCATACCATCAAGACTTTTACCCATTTGAGCCAACTCATCTCCACCAGTAATCCTTGAACGGGCAGTGAGATCACCCTTTCCAAAGATATCACAAAAACTTTTCATGGTATTGATACGCCCTGTGATTCCTCGAATAACAAATATTGTCCACACAAAAAAACCAATACCTATGGCTACAATCAGCGCCTGAGTTGTAAGAAGAGTACTGAGATTGGCCTCAGATTCCTTCTGCATCATGCCCACGGCTTTATTCATTTCTTTAAGCAAAACCACATTCTCTTTATGCAGAAATACATTATTTTCTTCAGACGCATCTCCACTCAATGATTTCTCAATACCTATCGCTACGCCCTTCCATATGCTGGCAACTTTATCCAGCTGACTTCTAATATTTCCTTCTGCGGCAGGACATTTACGATATTTGGTGGTTGCCAGATCAAGTGAAAGGGGCGCTTTTCCACCAGTGGTCAGGGCGGCTAGTGTCATATCAAAGATCTTCATGGTTTTACGAGCCTGATCGATGGAGGCCTGGTGCGGTACGCCATTTTGGGCAGAAACATACATAAAATGATGAACCTCTTTGGACATTTTCTGGCTCAACATCCTCTGACGGCCGGCTAGATTAATTAATAACCCGTCATCAGAAAGGTTTTGAGTGGTGAAAAAAGTTGCTCCAAACATTGCTACAATCAGCACCACAAAAACAGCTGCGATGATTTTTAATTTGACTGAAATACTCATTATTTCCCCTAATTTATTTAACTAAAGCAATCCCTAAATCCCAACGAACCTATCGACATAAAAGGATTGTATGATTTAGAATCTCAAAATACAAGAGAAATTATTCTTATTTAGATTTCGATCAAAATTGCTACAAAATGAACAAAAAAAAGCCTTCATTTTGAGTTAACAAAATGAAGGCCAGAGACATCATACAAGATGGCAAGCGCATGTTATCAGAATTTCAATTCCTGAAAATAGGGGAATTCTGCCAAACGACTTTTTACAGCTTCACCACACAATTCCTGTACAGATAACCACTTAAATCCCCGTTTTTCAGCCTTGGAAAATGAAAAAATATCGTCAAACAGTGCCTTTTGTGTTTCATCAAAAGAAGTAGACCAGAGAACAATGCCACTTTTCACTCCTAGTAACCCCATTGAAAATGCTGTAGAGGCAGAGATTTCAGCCGACATCTCGTTGCCAACACGTTGTCGATAGCGGCTAATACTTGTCTCAAGTACCGCCCCACAACCTGTTGCACGACCAATATCGGCAATCTGGGTAACTCGTCCTCCCCAGGGGTTGCTGAGTATTGCGTCCAGCTGATTTGAAGTAAGCACCTTAAATTCACTCCTCACATCCAGTTCTTGAAGTAGCAGAGAATCTATAAAAGCAGCTCCGTCATTCAAAGCCTGCTCGTTGACTTCAGTTAGTGTGCCACTGGCAGAGATGGGAATCACAACAGGAAGCACAGCAACACAGCTGATTTCAGGAAGCTCCACAACCTGTGTTGTATCACTGGGCTTGGGACCGGTACAAGCAGATAAACCCACAATAAAACAGATAGATATACACGAAATAATTTTATTCATAGAAGTCCTCATTGTTTATTCTTTTAGAGTAGACCTTTGGAAGAAAGACTTCCACTCAAACCCTCAAGTCTGGTAACTGCTTGGTTCAACGTCCTGCCAAGCCCTTTAAAGACGGCCTCTATGATGTGATGACTGTTTACTCCGTGCATCAAGTCTACGTGAAGAGTAATGCCGGCATGCTGCGAAAAGGCACGCATAAATTCAGGGGCCAGAGCAGTATCAAAACTCCCAAGTTTCTGATCCGGGACTACAACCTCATAATGCAGATATGGCCTATTAGAGACATCAATAACAACCCGAACCAATGTTTCATCCATGGGAAGATAACAGAGACCATAACGCCCAATGCCACCTTTATCGCCAAGCGCCTGAGCAAATGCCTGGCCAAGACAGATACCGATATCCTCTACTGTATGATGATCATCAATCTCAGTGTCACCAGTAGCATTAATTGTAAGATCAAAAAAACCATGGACACTGAAAAGTGTCAGCATATGATCAAGAAATGGAACGCCTGAATTAATGTCAGCATCACCGCTTCCATCGACGCAAAGAACCAAATCAATATCGGTTTCTTTGGTTTTACGTTGAATAGTTCCCTCTCTTTTGTTTACCGCAACCATCAAAAACCTCACCTTGAGTCCATGTCATGCAATAAAAACACAACAGGAATAAAAAAATAAAAAAGATTTAGAGACTCAAACTGTGCAAAGTGCGAAGCTGCAATCTCCCTAAAAACATCAACTAAAGAAAGAGTATAGCACAATTTTATCCCCCATCACCATCTCTTTTTTCATTTCACACTGGACTCTTTTTCGAATCCATGTTAATTTTATTTGTTTTTTCTGTTGACAAGTCCTATCGGTTATGGGTATTTTGTCCACCGTTTTTAACGAATAAATGAGCGGGAATAACTCAGTGGTAGAGTGCAACCTTGCCAAGGTTGACGTCGCGAGTTCGAATCTCGTTTCCCGCTCCATTTTCGTACAAATACTACTTGTCTCGGCTTACCAGATGTAGACCGGGTCAAAGCAATTAAGGTTCGACATTGTTCGAACCTTTTTTTATTACGATTTGCATTATCCTTTTTCAAGAGGCAAAAAAATATAATGAAAACCTATCTTACTCCGGTCAACGAGATCGAAAAAAAGTGGCACCATGTTAACGCCGAAGGTAAGGTTCTTGGTCGCCTGGCCACCGAGATCGCTGATTGTCTGCGTGGCAAGAACAAACCAACGTTTTGCAATTTTCAGGACAATGGTGATTTTGTTGTTGTAACCAATGCTGATAAAATTCGTCTCACCGGTAGAAAATGGGATCAGAAGAAATACTATCACCATAGCGGATACATTGGCTCCATGAAAGAAATCACCGCTAAGGACTTGCTTGTTAAGCATCCAACTGACATCCTGATGAAGGCCGTCAAAGGAATGATGCCCAAGAACAAACTCGGTCGTGCACAGCTAAAGAAGCTTAAGCTGTTCGCTGGCACCGACCATCCTCATGCGGCACAGATGCCTGCAGAGCTTGACATATAATTTTTGATAAAGATATAACGGAGATATTCAATCATGGCTCAAGATAAATTTTACGCTACCGGCAAGAGAAAAACTGCCATCGCAAAAGTTTGGCTCACTCCTGGTAGTGGAAAAATTTTAGTCAACAAGATGACTCCAGAGGCCTACTTTGGTAGAACCTTTAAGATTCACAAACTTGACAAACCTTTCAAAGTGACCGACACTGTCGAAAGCTACGATGTTATGGCTACCTGTCTTGGCGGCGGGAAGTCTGCTCAGGTTGAAGCATTGAGTCATGGTATCTCCCGTGCACTGCTTGAGATCGACGGAGAACATCGCGGTACTCTGAAAAAGTCTGGACTTCTTACTCGTGACCCACGCATGAAAGAGCGTAAGAAATACGGTCAGAAAGGTGCTCGCGCTAAGTTTCAGTTCTCTAAGCGTTAATTTGTTTGTATGGCTGCTCCGCAGATTGCGGCTGGCAGTTTCATAATGTTTTATTGAAGAGGAGTAACAGTTTTTCTGTTACTCCTCTTTTTTTTTGTTTTCTACTATGGTCACTATTATGCGTAATCTCAAAATGACTCTTTCTTTTGATGGAACTGACTATAGTGGCTGGCAAAGGCAAAAAAATGGAGTCACCATCCAAGGTGAGATAGAGAAGGCCTTATCCAAGATTTGTAACAAGCGAACCCTTCTCCATGGTGCAGGAAGGACAGATGCTGGCGTTCACGCTCTGGCAATGGTGGCAAACTTTGAAACCGATTCAGATGTTACTCGCTCAACATTTCAAAAAGCGCTTAACTCTATTCTGCCATTTGCCATACGTATTCTAGCCATCGAAGAAATGGATGAAAAATTCCACTCCCGCTTCTCCTCTATTTCAAAAAGATACTTATACAACATTGAGACGGCTACAATCCAATCTCCCATCAACCGACTTTATGCCGTCCACATCCCGCAAAAATTATCTATTGGTACTATTGAGCTATGCATGGAGATAATTGCAGGAACACATGATTTTGCAAGCTTTGAGGCCAGTGGCTCAAGGGATAAGTCAATCACCACAGGACGTGGCAGTGTGAGAACTCTATACGAGGCAATCATACAAAAGACTGGCGAAACAATCTACCAGTTCGAATTCAGTGGGGATGGTTTCTTGCGTCACATGGTGCGTAATATTGTAGGAACACTTCTGGACGCAGGAAAAGGACGAACAACAGTAGCAGAGTTTAAAACTATTCTTGCAGCAAAAGACAGGGCAAGTGCTGGAGTTACAGCACCCGCCCATGGCTTGTTTTTAAAGCAGATCTACTATACATAGAACAGAAGAAGTTTAGGTACCTGTGCGGCTACCTACTTCATCGCCTTTGCAACAGCAGCACAAACATATTCAATGTTCGACCTGGTCAGTCCGGCCAAATTAATACGCCCCCCACCAACAACATAAATACTATCATCTTTGCGAAGCTTTGCCACAACATCATCAGACCAGCCACTGAAAGAGAACATGCCACGTTGTTTTTCGATAAAAGAAAAATCACCGTCAACACCCTGGGCATTAAGTCCCTGCACAAGAGATTTTCGCATATTTTTGATCCGCTCTCGCATATCGGCCAGTTCTTCAAGCCAAACAGTGCGAAGTTCTGATTGATTCAGAATTAGAGATGCAACTAGAGCGCCGTGTGCTGGCGGATTTGAATAGTTGGTACGCACAACTGTTTTCAGGTGACTCATGGCAACGGTTGCTTCATCAGCACTTGGTGTAATTACTGTGATGGCACCGGCACGCTCATTGTAAAGTCCAAAGTTTTTGGAAAAAGAACTGGCCACATAACAGTCAATGCCTGCAGCTGCAAACTGTTCGACAGCGAAACGATCTTCATCAACCCCGTCACCAAAACCTTGGTAAGCAAAATCAAGAAAAGGAATCCAGCCTGTTCTTGCAGCAAGTTCTGCAACCTGCTGCCACTGACCATTCGTCAGGTCAACACCACTTGGATTATGGCAACAGGCATGCAGCACTACGACATCCCCTGCTGGAACCTTGAGAAGGTCATTCATGAGAAGATCAAAATCAAGATCCCTGTTCTGCGGATTGTAATATCCGTATTGCTTAATTTCATATCCTGCTGCGCCAAAGATGCCATTATGATTAGCCCAGGTTGGAGAACTTACCCACAATTTAGCAACAGGGTTAAATTTACGGATAAGATCAGCACCAACTCGTAAAGCACAGGTACCACCGGGGGCATGAGCCGTTACCACACGGCCATCTTTTATTACATCACTGCTCTCTCCAAGAATCAAACGCTGCACGGCGGCAGCATATACAGGGTCGCCGGAAATGGGCAGATAACTTTTTGTTTTTTCAATTTTAACTAGTTCTTCTTCAGCAGCTTTTACACAACGCAGAATTGGGGTACTGCCATTCTCATCTTTATATACACCAACACCGAGATTGACCTTTTCTGGGTTTTTATCTTTTCTAAATTCATCGGTCAGACCAAGAATTGAATCGGGGGGCGCTGGTTGGATACTTTTCCACATGATGTTCTTCCTTCTTGAATATGGATTATTTGTAAAGTTTTATACAAACAGCAATAGCGCGTTCGCGTCTTTCTGCAAGCTTTTTTAGTAATGCAAATAAAAAAAAACCCGCCTAATACTCAAATTATAAGCGGGTTGCAACCAAAGAGACACCGTTTATTTTTTCTTCGGATGAACAGATTGTTTGGCCAGAAGGGATTGTAATTTCCAAGGCGAAGAAAGGCATGCTCTTGATTTGGAGCAAGTTGACATCACATCACAAAAAGCCAAAAATTCTGCAAGGGAGTCGTTCATCTTTAAATTTTTCCTGGAGATGACCCGTAATTTTCGCCGCATATCCACAGCTTCAATCTGCAGTGTTTTCAACCAACCATGTTCCACTTCCCGACATACAGCAAGAGAGGACAGACAGGCAAGCCCAACTCCCGATTCAACCGCCTTTTTTATAGCTTCAGGATGGCCCATTTCCATTATCACATCTATCTGATCAAGATAGTCTACCATTTTTTCGCGGAAGATAGCTACAGTGCCGGAACCTTCCTCACGCATAATCCACCGCGTATTGGTGAAATCAGTTTCGACATCAAAAACCTTCTTGTGTGCCAAAGGATCTGTAGGACCGGCAATAACCACCAGTTCATCTTCAAACCAGAGTCTTTCGACAGTGTCAGGGTTTCTAACGGGACCTTCGACAAAACCGACATCAACTTTTCCTTCAAGTACAAGACTCTCGGCATAACGGGTGTGGTGCACCAGCATATTGATATGTACTTTAGGATGCATCCGCTTAAACGCGCCTATCAAATATGGCAGTATATAGTCACCTATAGTTGTGGATGCAACCACATTGATATTTCCTGTCAGAGTGTCGTTCTTCTCGGTCATCACGTTTTCAACGTTTCCGACCTGACAGATAATTTCCTTGGAGAGTGGCAACAGATAACGGCCCCTTTCATTTAACAAAAGGCTTCTCCCGTGACGGTCAAAAAGAGACCCACCGAGTTGGTTTTCTAATTCTGCAAGTGCCATACTGACAGCAGACTGGGTTACGAAAAGCTTTTTACTGGCCTTCGTAACTTGTGCAGTTTCGGCTACGGCAATAAATATTTCTAGTTGTCTCAATGTGATAGACATTCAACGACTCTCTACTCAAGTTTGTCTTATGGGAAGTATCATTTTTATTAATTAGGGATTTCGCACCTTATCATTTATATACTTTTTCTCAATAGTTTTCCTGCTTATTTACTAAATAAATAAATTTGCCTCTGTTCGTCAATGACCCGTCATTCATGGCACGCTTGAAGTGAATGACTATTCATTTTTTAAGTTGACAAGATCAAGGTACTTAAAGTACTTTGTTGTGCATATATCAGAAAGCCACCATATAAACTCAACTTTAAGGAGCCTTTGATGGAGCTTCAATTTTCTGATTTTCTCTACCGTGACAGTATCTTATGGATCACGGCCTTCACTCTGGGCGGACTTGCTTTCGCTCTTGGGCCTATTGCTATTGTTTATCTGTTAATGCCACGTGGCACCAGACAGTTCGAAAATAATAACAAACTGGCCATCGAATGCGGAATGGTTCCTATTGGTGATTCCTGGGTTCGCTACGGATCTGTTTTCTTCCTCTATGCTCTCATTTTTCTGGCATTCGATGTAGATGTTCTTTTTCTTTTCCCTGTAGCTCTTGCTTACGACGGAAAAGAACTGGCCGAAATGGGCATAGTTTACCGGGATTTCGTTGAAGTAGTTATATTTGTTGGAATCTTATCACTCGCAATCGTATACGCATGGATCAAGGGAGTCTTCAAGTGGGAACGCAGAACGTACCTTCGCCGTTAGAAGAAATACCATCGTCAGTTGTTCAGTTTGCCGCTGCCGACAAGCTCATCAATATTGGAAGAGTCAACTCTTTCTGGCCCCTCACTTTCGGTATTGCCTGTTGCGCCATTGAAATGATGGCCACAGGTTGTGCACGATTTGATATGTCGCGTTTTGGCGCTGAGGTTTTCAGACCTTCGCCCAGACAAGCGGATCTGATGATCGTTGCCGGGACTGTCACCAAAAAAATGATGCCTGGAATCAAGGTTCTCTACGACCAGATGCCCGAGCCAAAATGGGTTATGGCTCTTGGTAACTGTGCTATATCAGGTGGGCCTTTTGCCTTTGAAGGACAGTACTCAATAGTACTAGGTGCCGACGAATTTTTGCCAGTGGATGTCTATATCCCCGGCTGCCCGCCACGCCCTGAAGCCCTTCTACAGGGAATTCTGGATCTTGAAAACAAAGTTTCTGGCTGGAATCGCTGGAAAAATCCTGAAAAAGCCTGATTCTTTTAGAGGTATCAAACATGATAAAAGACACGATAAAACAGGCTTTCCTGGATCTATTACCTGATCCTGAGCCAATTATTGAAGAGCCAGTGGTTGAGGCCGCAGCAAACGATACGGCCGAAGACGGCAAAAAGAAAAAAGCAGTCAAGAAAGAAGAACCACCACGTGTGAACGGTGTACTTGAGTGTGATCACGCTGCACATGGATATGATATCGATGTGCAACTTGAACCGGGTGAACTTCTTGCTGCAGTTATGATACTTGATAAAAATGATTTTTTCCTTGAGAGTATCACAGGTGTAGACTGGATAAAAGAAAAGCAACTTGAATCTGTTTATGATTTCAGTCGTTACGACTTTGATCAGTGCCGTGTCGTAATACGGACACGCACACCACGGGATAATCCCAACATTCCCACAATCTCCAAAATTTACCCTGGAGCCAACTGGCACGAACGTGAAACTCACGATTTCTTTGGTATCAAATTTGAAGGGCATCCACACCTTATTCCCTTATTGCTTCCAGAAGATGCCGACTTCCATCCCCTCTTAAAGGATTTCAAACCATGAGTGGACCAATTCATATCCGATCGGACGAAACCTTTACCCTGAACGTTGGGCCGCAGCATCCTGCAACTCATGGTGTTCTTCGGGTAAAAATGGAAATGGATGGTGAGTATATTGTTAAAGCAGAAACTGTGCTTGGCTATATTCATCGTATGCATGAGCTGATGGGTGAAAACAGGACCTACCCCCAGGTTTTACCAAACCTCAGTCGTCTTGATTATCTTGGTGCCATGGGTTACACCCACGCGCATGTGCTGGCAATTGAACGAGCTGCCAGCATTGAAGTTCCTGAACGTGCAGAATATATTCGCGTTCTGATGGTCGAACTAAACAGGATATCATCGCATCTGTTCTGGTTTGGTGCTTTTGTTATGGATCTTGGAGGTTTTACACCTCTCATGTATGCCATTGAGGATCGTGAACATATTCTCGATTTGATGGAAGCGGTAACCGGATCTCGTCTCACCTATTGTTATTTCCGATTTGGTGGCTTGTACAACGATGTTGACGATGATTTCATTAATGCTACCCGTGCTGTTATCCCCAGGTTACGAAAATCACTGAAAAAATATGATGCGCTTGTTACAGGCAATATCATTTTCAGAAAACGCCTTGAAGGCATTGGGCCTATTTCTGCTGAGATGTGTCGCAAGTATGGTGCCACCGGGCCTGTGGCCAGAGGTGCCGGCCTGGATTTTGACGTTCGCAAGAATGAGCCTTACTCTGTCTATTCCGAATTTGACTTTGATATTCCCGTCTATCACGAGTGTGACTCTTTAGCACGTTACAATGTTCGTATGGATGAGATGGAGCAATCGCTGCGTATAATCGAACAGGCTCTTGATAAATTGCCTGAAGGGCCAATCATGCCTAAGAAAAAACCAAAACTGATTAAACCTCCTAAAGGGGATTACTATCAGGCTGTGGAAACGGCACGTGGCAGTTTCGGCATTCGCATAGTGAGTGATGGCACCAAAAATGCTTATCGCTTTAAACTTCGCTCTCCAACATATTCCAACATGTCTCTGTTTGATGAAGCATGTGAGGGCATGATGATCATGGATGCCCTGGCTATGATGGGAAGTCTTGACCTTGTTATACCTGAAATTGACCGTTAAGGGAGAAGTCGCATGGATTTAACAATCTTTAATGCAGTTATTGCAGTGGTCATTGCCATTGCATTTGCCGCAGCAAACGCAGCCTATCTTGTGCTGGCAGAGCGGAGAGGTGCAGGTCGCATTCAACGTAGACCTGGCCCCAACGTCAACCTTTTCGGATTGTTGCAACCGCCTGCTGATGGTATCAAGCTGATGACCAAACAGCTGATGATCCCCGGTGGTGCAGACAAGGCGCTATTTATGGTGGCTCCTGTTTTGGCTATGGCTCCTGCCATAATGAGCTTTGTCACCATTCCATTCAGTAACACTATAGTTGCTCACTCCATGAATGTCGGAGTGCTGATGATCTTTGCTTTTGCATCTTTTGGTGGTATGGCAATTCTGCTTGCCGGTTGGGGATCACGAAACAAGTACGGTGTTATGGCTGCGGTTCGTGCCGTCTCCCAGAATATCTCTTATGAAGTGCCCATGCTTATTACTGTTATCACCATTGTTATGATGACAGGCACCATGAATTTGCATGAGATAGCATCTCTTCAGTCCGGCGGATTCTGGAACTGGAATATTTTTCCAGTCAGTATGTCAGACGGTTTCATGCTTCAACCATTGATGCCCATTTCTTTTCTTATATTTTTTATCTGCTCTCTTGCTGAGACAAATCGTGCACCATTCGATCTTGGTGAGGCGGAAAGTGAACTGGTTGCAGGTTTCCATACCGAATACGGAAGTATGGGATTTGGCCTCTTCTTTATGGGTGAATATGCGAATATCGTTATTGGAGCATCCCTTATCACCATCCTCTTTCTCGGCGGCTGGGGTTGTCCTTTTGGCCTCTACCCAGGTGTCTGGTGGTTTCTCCTAAAAATTTATCTTCTTATTTTCTCTTTTATCTGGATTCGGTGGACATTTCCTCGAACCACTATTTACGGCTTGCTCAATCTGAGCTGGAAAATACTTATTCCAATCTCACTGTTTAACCTGCTGCTCACAGCAGGATTACTGAAGGTATTTTAATATGGGTGCCTATTTTAGCGAAATATTCCTTGGACTGAAGAGCCTTGCCATTGGCCTCGGAATCACGTTCAAGGAATTCTTCAAACCAGTTGTCACGGTTCCCTATCCGTTCGAAACCATCAAGATGAGTGAGCGCTATCGCGGTCATATTGAACTCATTGAAGATGAAGACGGAAAACCAAAATGTGTTGCCTGTGGAATGTGCCAGCGTGCATGTCCTTCCGGGTGTATCAGCCTTGCTTCCAAGTCTGTTGCATATGAGGTTGAAGTAAAAGGTGAGATGAAGACCAAGAAGAAAAAGGTTCTCACTAAGTATGACCTTAACTTCACTACCTGTTCCCTTTGCGGGCAATGTGTAGAGAGTTGTGGTTTTGGAGCGGTTACCTTTTCAAAAGAATATAACCTTGCATCCTTTAACAAGGAAGATTTCCACTTCGACCTTCTTAAGCGATTGGAGGAGAGAAACTCATGAACCTAATGGATACCATAAATTCCATGCTTCCCAGTGTTCTCACTGCAGATGGACTAGCAGGGATTGCTGATGAAGCAGCCGGGGTTGTCTTCCTTGTCATATGTGCCATCACCTTGATTGGTGGAATAATCGCATGTAATTCTGAACGGCTTGTTCGGGCAGTTGCAGGACTTGCTGTCTGCTTTGTCGGTGTCGCAGCCATCTACTTCTTCCTGAACTCTCCTTTTGTAGCCATGATGCAGATACTCATCTATGTGGGAGCAGTCTGTATCACCATTGCTTTCGCCATCATGCTGGCAGCCCCTGAAGATAACAAAAAGCATGGCCCCGCCGGTCCTTTGAGTGGTCCACTGGGCCTCATCACTGCAGGCCTTGTAACATTTGGCATGATTGGTCTTGGACTCAAGACCGAGTTTATCGCCATACCTAAAATTAATATGGGTTCTGTTAAGTTAATAGGCGTTCAATTGCTGACCACCTACTCCATGGTTTTTGAGCTTGTTTCCATCGTTTTGCTCATTGCCATTATCGGATCTCTGGTCATAGCCCGTCACGGAAGGAGCAAATAAATGTCGATGTTAAACCTTCACAACAGCTTGACAACCTATTTGGTTTTGGCAGCAATACTCTTTGGAATGGGAATCTACGGGCTTATTACCCGAAGAACTCTGGTTGGAATGCTGATTGCTTCAGAGCTTATTCTTGTCGCATCTTCCATCAACATCATGGCCTTTAACAGGTTTACCGCCCCTGATCCCGTCATAGGGCAGATATTCACCCTGTTTATTATGGCCATTGCAGCAGCAGAAGCCGCAATCGGGCTCAGCATTACCGTTGCTGTTTATCGAAATTATAAAACTGTCGACACTGAAGAAATTGTCGACCTTAAAGGTTAGGAAAGAGGAACACCTGTCATGGAAATACAAACGGTCCATTCCGTAAAACTTCTCATAGCACTTCTTGTTCCACTGATTGGCACCATTGGTGTGCTTTTTGTTGGCAAAAATGAGAACGTTCGAGAAGGGGTTTCATCAGTTGCATCGCTGATACTGCTTGCTATTGTTGCTTCAATGATTCCTGCTGTACTTGATGGAAAGATACTTGTCTATCACATGTTTACCATTCTGCCTGGCCTGACTGTCACGCTTCGGGCGGATGGTATGTCCATGATCTTTGCGCTCGTTGCATCTTCCCTGTGGACCATAGCTGTTTATTACTCCCTGGGATACATGCGAGCACATGCAGAACATGCTCAGACTCGTTTTAATGCCTGTTTTGCTCTGGCCATTTTTGGCGCTCTTGGTGTTGCATTTTCCGATAACCTCTTCACCATGTATCTCTTTTATGAGATCGTTTCGGTCTGCACCTACCCACTTGTTGCCCATGCACAGGATAAGGCCGGTTATGAAGGTGCTCAAAAATATATCGTTTATCTGACCACCACCGCCAAGCTCTTCCTGCTTCCGGCATTAATTCTGATCTATGTTGTAACCGGAACGCTTGATTTTCCACATAACATTTCAGATGGACTCTTTGCTGGAGATACCGAATCCTGGATCGTGGTTATGTTGTATATCTTCTGCCTCTTCGGTTTTGCCAAGAATGGTCTGATGCCATTCCATCACTGGCTACCAGGAGCCATGGTTGCCCCGACTCCTGTCTCTGCACTTCTTCATGCAGTTGCTGTCGTTAAGGTTGGTGTCTTCTGTACCACGCGTGTCATGCTCTATGTTTTTGGTGTGGATACTATGCATGCACTGAACCTTGGAATACCAACAGCCTACTTCGTAGGGTTTACGATTCTTGCCGCATCTATTCTAGCTCTTTCAAAAAACAACTTAAAAGAACGACTGGCTTATTCTACTATCTCTCAGCTCTCATACATCATATTAGGTGTTGCACTACTTACCCCTGCTGCAATAGATGGTGGACTAATCCATATCGTTAATCATGCATTTGCCAAGATTACGCTCTTCTTCTGCGCTGGTGCAATTATGATCGCCCATCACAAAAAAGATCTCTCAGAGATGGGAGGGCTTGGCAAGAGTATGCCGATTACATTCACTTGTTTCTTTATTGCATCACTTTCCATGATTGGGGCTCCCCCGGTTGGCGGATTTGTGACAAAATGGAATCTCCTTGTTGGCTCTATTCAGGCCGATCAAATGGGTATTCTCTTAATTCTCATCGCTTCAACCATGTTAAATGCCGGTTACTTTATGCCGGTTACCATAAAAGCATTTTTCGGAAAACGTCCGGAAGGTGAAACCTACCAAGGTATTCAAGAAGCACCGCTCTCCATGCTGATCCCAATCGTGATCGCATGTACAATTTCGGTGCTGCTCGGTATCTTCCCTAACTTTATGATGCAATTTGTAAGGATGGTGACAGGATGATTGCGAATCTAATCGACTACCTATCCGACCGGTTACCAATAGTAACCAAGGTCTGCTATGTGGCCATGGCTTTCATAGTATTCTGGAGTATGTCTGTGGACACATCACACGCACATACCTGGGCTGAAAAAATGATACCAGGCTTCTGGTCACTCTTTGGACTTGGCAGCTGCGCCGTTGTAATCATGGTCGCACGTTGGTACGGAAGAAGTGGTGTGCAGACCCGGGAGGATTATTATGACAATTAGTTTTATGCATCCGGCACTGATTATGATAGTGGGAGCCTTGTTGCTGCCACTGTTCAGAGGGCCGTTTCGCAAACCCTATATGATTCTGATTCCTGTTCTGACATTTATTGATGTTCTCTATCTTAGTGGACATCCCGGAACCTACGGTGTCGTACAGTTTATGGATTGGGAACTCACCTTTGGACGAGTTGACAGATTATCCATGATATTTGCCTTTATCATGTCACTGATGGCCATTATTGGTACCATTTATGGCATGCATGTTGAAGACGAATATCAGCATATGGCTTCCTGGTTTTATGTTGCCGGCTCTTTAGGTGCCATATTCGCAGCTGACTATATCACCCTCTTTCTCTTCTGGGAAATGATGGCCTTTGCTTCAACTTTTCTTATCTTTGCCAAAAGAGATAAAGCAGCACTTGAAGCAGGATACAGATATATCCTGATACATACCTTTGGTGGTGTAATATTACTGCTTGGATTTGTGCTTCGTTATCAGGCCACAGGAGATCTTAGTTTTGATCTCTTAAATGTGAAGAATCCTGAATTATACACCTGGCTGATCATGATCGGCCTGATGTTGAATGCTGCAGTACCACCACTGCACTCTTGGTTGCCAGACGCTTACTCCAAAGCTACTGCAATCGGTGCTGTGTTTATGTGTGCATTCACAACCAAAACAGCAGTCTATACCTTGATTCGAAGCTGTGCCGGATTTGAGGTTCTTATCTATCTTGGAATCATCATGGCTGTATATGGCATTATTTATGCCATCATGGAAAACGATATACGCAAACTCTTAGGCTGGGAAATTATCTCTCAGGTTGGATATATGGTTACCGCAGTTGGAATAGGTACCACCCTTGCTTTGAATGGTGCCAGTGCTCACGCCTTTGCACATATTCTCTACAAAGGTCTGCTCTTTATGGGCGCAGGTGCAATTCTTACTGCAACCGGCAAACAAAAACTTACCGATCTTGGTGGCCTCTATAAAAAAATGCCAGGTACCATGATTTTCATGTTAATTGGTGGACTAGCCGTTTCCGGCTTGCCACTGATGTCAGGATTTGTTTCTAAATCTATGATTATCACTGCCGCTTTTAATGAGCACCTCCTGTGGGCAGGCTTTGCCCTCACATTTGTGTCTGCCGGTACTTTCCTGGCAGCAGGACTGAGACTTCCCTACCTACTTTTCTTCAGTAAAAATAACTGTTCCGATGAAACCTGGGCCAAGGCCAAAGATCCATCCTGGAATATGCAACTTGCCATGACCATAGGCGGTTTCCTCTGTATATTCATTGGTTGCTACCTGCCATTTCTGTACAATATGCTTCCCTACACTGATGTTACATATCATCCGTACAACGCATACCATCTGAGTGAGACCATTCAGATAATGGCCTTCACCGCCTTTGGTTTCTTTATGCTTCGAAAGTACATCATGCCTGTGAATAAAATCAGCTTGGATCTCGACTGGTTTTACCGCATGGGCGGACGTGCTTTCCTCTGGATTGTCACCAATCCTTTGCAATATTTCGACACTGCGCTGTCCAAGTTCTACAAAGTTGTAGGAATCAGCGTATTAATGGAAACTTCAAAGTTCTGGTCATGGTTTGACTGGAATGGAATTGATGGTGTGGTTGACGGAAGTGCCAGATGTGTTCGTGCCATTGGCCGCAGAGTAACAATTGTCCTGCAACGTGGGCAGATTCAGCAAACCATCTGCTATACGATCTCTTTTGCAGCGGTACTACTGGTTGCTTACGTCTGGTTATAAAAAAACTTGTTTGAATAACTACCGAATTATCAATTAACATTTCGGACTAATAAGAAATAAAGGAACACTGGAAATGGATCAACTACTTATCAATCCAGAATACCCCCACATTCTGAGCACCTTAATCTTCCTGCCCCTGGCAGGAGCGGTATTGCTGCTCTTTGTAAGGAATGAATCCTTTGCCAAATACTGGGCTCTTGGAATCACCACTCTGACTGCGATCCTTTCCATACCGCTTGTCAGTGCCTTTGACACTACCACCTCAAAATTTCAGTTTGTGGAACAGGTCAGCTGGATTAAATCTTTAAATATCCAATACGTTATAGGAATTGATGGTATTTCCATCCTACTTATAATGTTAACCACTCTGATTATGCCTTTGTGTGTTCTTGCATCCTGGAGCTATATCAAAACAAGGATACAGGCCTTTATGGTATGTCTCCTCATTATGGAAGCAGCAATGCTCGGCGTCTTTATGGCCCTTGACTTTGTTCTCTTTTATATCCTCTGGGAAGCGATGCTGATCCCAATGTATATGCTGATTGGTATCTGGGGTGGTCCTCGAAAGATTTATGCATCTGTGAAGTTCTTTCTCTACACACTTACAGGCTCCGTTATGCTACTTGTTGCCATCATCTGGCTTTATATCAACAACGGATACAGCTTCTTTATCCCAGATATGATGTGGCAGAACTACTCGAGTACTGCACAAATATTTCTGTTCCTTGCCTTCTTCCTGGCCTTTGCCATCAAGGTTCCCATGTTTCCTTTTCATACATGGCTACCGGCTGCCCACGTTGAAGCCCCAACAGCAGGTTCAGTTATCCTTGCCTCGGTATTACTAAAGATGGGCACTTATGGTTTCTTACGCTTTGCAATTCCCATAACTCCTGAGGCTACCATGACTCTGGCGCCCGCTGTATTGTGGCTCTCCATTGCCGGAATTATGTATGGTGGATTTACAGCCCTTGCGCAGCAAGATATGAAAAAACTGATCGCTTACTCTTCAGTTGGTCATATGGGTTTTGTTACCCTTGGTATCTTTGTTCTGAACCAGCAAGGAGTTGAAGGTGCTATCCTGCAAATGCTTAACCACGGTATCACAACCGGTGCACTCTTCCTCTGTATTGGTATGATTTACGAAAGAACCCATTCACGACAGTTACGCGATGCGACAGGAGTTGGCAAGCACATGCCAATTTTCGTCACATTCTTAGCCTTTTTCGCACTCTCGTCTTTTGGGTTCCCAGGAATGAATGGTTTTGTTGGCGAGTTTATGATTATTGCAGGTACATTTGAACATTCAATGGTTCTTGCTCTCGCCTGTATCCCTGGAGCTGTGCTTGCTGCTGCTTATATGTTGCGCATGCTACAGAAGATTATCTGGGGTGGCACTGACAACCCTGATCAATCCTGGATCAAAGATCTAAATGTTCGTGAGATTGTAACCCTTACTCCGTTCCTCTTTTTTGTTTTCTGGATCGGTCTTGGCGCACAACCTTTCCTTGATCTGATCCATATTAGTGTTGAAAATCTTTTGAACAACTACCATAGCTTTACCGCTCCAGCTGTGGCAGTTACCGAATTTATTATCCATTAATCGAGTTTAACCGAAGAAGGTAATACAAATGCAATTTCTCCCCGAGTTAACACTGTTGGGTGCAGGCCTTATCATCTTTATGGTCAGTCTTGGTAAGACCAATACTGAGCTTACAAGAAACATCGCCATTGGACTTGGTGCTGCAATCTTTGGCGCTACCCTTCTCAGCTATAGTGCCGAAGGAAGACTGTTTTTTGGTGCCTACCAAGTCGACCTGTACTCACAGGTCTTTAAGACACTGATTGCTGGTGCCATGCTTGGAGTATTGATCTTCGGCAAAGATTTAAAGGGCATCTCCAATAAAATCCATCCAGAGTACTACCTCTTCCTTTTTATGAGTGTACTTGGGCTGATGATGCTTGTTTCAAGTGTTGAACTTATCTCAATCTTCGTGTCCTTGGAGCTTTCTTCATTTGCCGTTTACATCATGGTTCCCATGCGTGATGATAGTGGTAAAATTCGTATACAGATGGAAGCCGGTATTAAATACCTACTTTTTGGTGTTACAGCCACAGGCTTTATGCTATTTGGTATGAGTTATATGTATGGCCTCACTGGATCTACTGACCTTGCTACCATAATAACTCAGTACTCTACCATGTGGGCTAATCCCGCATACGTTATTTCAATGATGATGGTATTGGCTGGATTCTTTTATAAACTTGCTATCTTCCCATTTCATTTCTGGGTACCTGATGTGTACGAGGGTGCATCCAACGAAACCACAGCATTTATTGCTACTGTTCCAAAACTTGCTGCCACTGCTCTTTTGATACGACTTATCAGTCAGATTAGTGGGGATGGACAGGTCATAATCAACGTGCTTATGTTCTGTGCAGTTGCCTCCATGTTTTATGGAAATCTTTCCGCTCTTGTGCAGAAAGATGTAAAACGTATGCTTGGTTTTTCAGGCATCGCCCATGCAGGGTTTGTACTTCTTGGAATCCTGACCTTTCAGATAACCGGTTACGCCAATGCAATGTATTACATCATTGGCTATGTGCTTATGAACCTTGCCTGCTTTCTTGTTATCTGTAATGTCTCCGATAAAGGAGAGAATGTTATGATTGATGATTTGTCAGGTCTTCACAAACGTTCTCCTCTTATGGCATTCACCTTAGCCGTTGGACTCTTTGCTCTTGCCGGAATCCCGCCATTTGTTGGGTTTATGGGCAAATTTATGCTACTCACAGGTGCATTAAAAGAGGGATATATGCTGGTTGTTATCCTCGCTGCAATCAATACAGCCATTGCTATCTATTACTATCTGTCGGTTGTGCGGGTAACATACTGTAGTGATCCAGAAGACCGGGCAGATATCGCATCCCCATCCCTGATCGTAAATGCTACTTCTGTTGCTCTACTTGCAGCCATTGTTATTATGGGAGTCTCGCCTCAGCGATTTGTTGATTTCGCATCTACAGCAGTGCAGACGATTATGTAGAATCCTCTTAACAAATAATTATAAAAGAAAGGCCCCTTGAGTATTCTTAAGGGGCCTTTTTCTTTTCCATATACACAATGGCAATAATTCTCCATCCCAAGACAAAGTAATTTCTTCCAAAGATCCACATTTGTCGTTATTCTCACGAGAATAAAAGATATTTCTGTTTTTCTTTTCTGATTTTTGGTAAATTGCATATAATTCATCACTTAACCACTTTTTCGATCCAAGAAATTATAGGAGGTACAATCCATGAAAAATTTAGAGTTACGCACATCACTCATCAAATCCGGAGCCCTGTTAGCACTCTGTATTTTCTTTATTTATGCATTTGCTGTTGGCGACTCAGGGGGCATTGGTGGAACCATCGGTTCACTGATCTCAGGTATCACTTTTTTAATTGGGTTGTCCATTGCACTTATGATTAGTGTCTTGGTACTCTTCAGTATCTATTTTGGTATACTGTACCTATACGATCCTGCTGTCTCTAAAAAGACTTACAAAGAATTGAAAACTATCTGTACTGCCGCAACTGTAGATCTACCAATCACTGGTAAGTGTTGTTTCTTAAAGAAGGTTCGAGCCACCAGTCCTGCTGTTAATATAGAAGACTTACAGGCAATAGAAACAGGGCAGGCTAAGCTCAGTAAGCAGCTAGACAGTTTAGACGCCACAGTAGCAACATTGCAAAAATCACTGAACAGCTTTAATGATTCCCTGCATTCTACATCGGAAGAGATTTCCACCCTCAAAGAGAAGGCAGCATCTTTTGAGGAAGCGTTAGAGACAAGAGCAACAGTAGGGGCCGTTGACGATTCTTCTAAAAAGCTGAGTACAGAACTAGAAAGTGTGAAAGGCTCACTGAAACCCCTTAGCGATAAAGTTTCTTCTCTTGAAGAAAGTATCGCTGATGTTGATTCACAAGAAGACGATGATGGTGAAGGCATTCAAGGTATCATTGACAAGGCCGTTGGTACTCTCGCGGGTGACATTAAGACATTACAAATCGATCTTGCAAAGCTCAACACGGCTCCTGCTGAAGACAGTAAAGCTGAGGCTACAGGCGAAGAGGATGAATCTCCCCACAGGATACTTGCGCATTTTATTAAAAAAGTTGACCAAAAGAAGTTTGTAACGTCTGTAAAGAGCGCCGTAGAGCAGGGTATGACCTATGCACAGGTTGACGAATTCCTGAATAATGCTTTATCCAAAGATGCCGTAGCAATTATTGCGGACCACCCATCCCTTACAAAAGACTATATCCGAACCATTCGTCAAAAAGAGTGAGTTTTTTATCAAGCTGATTTAACGGTTTTTCTTAACGCTTTCAGAATTCATTTTCTGAAAGCGTTTTTTTTATGCATTTTACTGTTGACACCCCCCTCTGAATTGAGTAATTTGCCGCGGCCTTGAGGGGAACCTCACGGTGGCAAAAAGACAATCACAAAAAAGCAAACAACGAGTAATTTAAACGTTGACAGCTTTTATAAAGTCGATTAGATTTGCGCCTCATCGCAGGGTCACCTGCACAGTGAATTTTCGGATACACTGGAACGATCCTTGAAAACTGAATAACAATATACAAAAGCAAACGGGCCCAACCGACATATTTATATGTCAACTGGGCAAACTTTGTAATTCAAAGTAATTGCCTTTATTCACTCTGA
>JAFLJS010000007.1 GCA_022712895.1 Desulfocapsa sp. | reverse complement strand
GACACTTAAAATCCGAATATAGCCCCAGGACAGGGAATCTACGGAGGGTACGAAGGATAGATCAGAGGCTCACATTTAAAAGCACCCAACTTTATTGGCATTTACCAGCAATTATGTTGGCGCACAAATTTTATGATTAATACCTTAATGGCAGTCCGTTCCGGATTACATGAAAAATGGGTGGATATGATTCAAATCCCCGGATCAACAGGAGAAGACCTGGGATTTGGATTGGTAATTATAAATGTGAACAAAATGCCTGAGCGGATTCGTCTAAGGCGATGGATCTTCATTTAAATATTGAATTATCAATCGGGATGACCCGGTTTATTAAAAGTTGGATCATATGAAACACTGATATCCGTCAGGGTTAAGCAAAAAAAATACGGCTTCGGATAAAACAATGGTTTTGGAATCCAAAACAAGAAAATTTACACGGTCCGTCACAAGAGTAAAAGGGCACCCCTTTAGAGTAGGAGATCTTTGATGCTGTAGCTGCCTATATGGATGTAGTCGGATACCATCCCACGGTGAAAACGCTTGCAACACTTTTTGGTATTTCCCCGGCAAGGGCTCAAAAACGCCAGGAGCAGGCTAACCTTGTGGCTAAATAGTCCAAGAACCGCATACTGTCGAATGGTGGGCGCCTGCCCCCTCCCAGATCCTTCTTCTAAAGAATTAAACCTGATATTTGTAAGTCTAAATGAATATTTGAGTGTTTTCCTTGATTTCTCCTTTACAATTTGTATATCACTGTCCGACATTCGTTGTGTTTGGGTTTTACTAATAACTTATCCTGCGCGGAAAGTTTTAATGTTTGTGGAGAAATTTATGTATAGAAAAAAGATTACCGGCTGCCTCCTTGTTTGTTTATTTTTGATTCAATGGTTTTGGAGTGCTGGATTCGCATCGGAGATTACAAAAATAGGGGCTGCCAATAATTTTTCCAGGGGCATCAGCTCAGACGGCACCACAGTGATCGGTTTTAGTGCGGGAACTTCTTTTTTCTGGAAAGATAATTCCCTGGTTGGGCTTCCCACAGGTTTTTTTTCCGATGCCCGGGGAATCAATTTTGACGGTACCGTGATAGTGGGTGACGCAGGATACCCCTTCCGGTGGACCCAGGCAGATGGCATGGAAGATTTGGGTCATCTAGGAGGGGGATTTGGCGGAACAGCTGAAAGTGTTAATGCCGACGGCACTGTAGTGGTAGGCAAAAGCGAAGATGGTGATGGGAATGTGCTTGGGTTCCGCTGGACCCAGGCCGGAATGGTAAGCCTGGGCAGCCTGGATTCCGGCACAAACCACTCAATCGCCATGGATGTCAGTGCAGACGGCTTAATTGTGGTGGGCCAAAGTCATAACGATGACGTACTAAACCCCTTATACAAAGCCTTTCGATGGACCCAGGACACGGGCATGGTAAGTCTGGGTGAGGTGGCACCAGGGGAGGAATCCTATGCCAATGCCATAAGTTCAGATGGCGCCGTTATCGTCGGGTCGAGCAGTACCAATGCATTCCGATGGGAGAATGATACCATGTCGAATCTGGGCAGCCTGGGCGGTGCCTCTTCCGATGCCTTAGACCTAAGTGCCGATGGTTCGGTGGTGGTCGGTTGGAGTAAGAACGGATCAGGAACTGATGAAGCATTCCGCTGGACACAGGCAAATGGCATGGAATCCTTAAAAAGCGTACTTGAATCCGATAATGTCGTTATGGCAGGATGGAATTTAAAGTCCGCCACCGGGGTTTCAGACGACGGGCGGACGTTTGTGGGAGACAGCACCAATGCTAACGGTAAAAATGAAATTTTTCTGGCCCGTGTTATCCCTGAGGTAGTTATTCCTGAGGTAGTTATTCCTGAGGTAGTTATCCCTGAGGTAGTTATTCCTGAGATTGTTATCCCTGAGTTTGTTTTCCCAGAGCCAGAACCAGAACCAGAGCCAGAACCAGAACCAAAGCCAGAACCAGAACCAAAGCCAGAGCCAGAACCGGAACCAGAACCGGAACCGGAGCCAGAAACTCCGGCCGGGATCATAACCGTATCAGAGCTTAATAATTCACTGGCAGGTATGGCCCCCATCGGATCATGGGTTTCATCAATGGGATATGTATTCTCAGCTCTTTTGAGAAATGTATCACACGATGCAGCCCTGGCTATGAGGAACAAACCCAAAAGGGTGCTTCTGGCCATGAACGGATCCTTAGACGGGCTTGGGTCTCTCCACGTTAATAAAACTCACTGGACCTCTTTCTGGACCCTGGGCGCTCTGATGAGCGACAATCACTTTTCAGGTGAGGACTTTGGCGGTGAAGGCGGCATGGGGATCACCAGACACCAGACCAATGGCTTAAGCTTCGGTAGCGGCATGTTCTATGGAAGGCGCTCCATGGATACCACCCACGGTGGAAACCAGAAATTGACTCTCATGGGCCCTGGCGTCTTTGTTGTTTATGCCCCGAAGGAAACAGGACTTTCCATGGAAATTGGCGCCCAGTGGGACCATATTGAGCTTAATCTGGTGCGGGGCTATCAAAACGGTACTGGATCAGCCTCTTCCGCCGGGTCGGCCAACGGCGGGATTTTCAGCTTGTCCGGCCGCCTTGGCTGGACCTTTCCAGTGGTTGACTCTCTGAACGTACAGCCTTTTGTCCAGTATAGCTGGCAGAGAATGAATAT
>JAFLJS010000006.1 GCA_022712895.1 Desulfocapsa sp. | reverse complement strand
TGAAGTTGGTCGCGAAGTTTTGTCTTGTGCAGATATTCAAAAGCTACCCATAGATCCTCCTCACTGTGTGGCTCAAGGGTGACAAGAGGGCTGATTTTATTGGCGGCTAGAAACTGAAAAAGCTCAGTGAAGTTGAAATTGCCGAGGCCGGGTGCAAGGTGCTGATCCTGCGTGCCATTGTTGTCGTGAAGGTGTATCTGCCCGAGCCAGGGAGAAAGTCTGGGAAGCCAGTCTTGCCATGGACTTTTGGCAAAACTCATCAGGTGCCCGACATCCAGGCAGAATCTGGCACTATCCGATTGCAGACTTGAGAGGATACGCTCATGGGCATGTGGACTGTCTTCATAAGTGTTTTCCAGCATCAGCAGGCAATCGTTTTCTGCTGCAACCTTTGTTAACTCCTGCCAAGTTGTTAGTGCTACTTTTGCCCAGGCTTCTTCTTTATAGCCCTGTTTATTTGACTCAAAATTGAGATGACACACTATGGATTTTGGCTGGAATATTGGAATTAGCTGGAATGCTTTTCGTAACTTATTGCGACTGGCTTCGAGAATCTCAGGATCAAGAGCACCGGGGGCTAGCTCGAAGAAGGGGGCGTGCAGCGTGCAGGCCAGCTTATTCTCCTGTAATACCTCGGCAATTTCTCTAAATGCTGTATCTGGTTCTTCGTAGAGACATAAGCCTTCAAGGCCAATTTCAGGCTGTATGTTATGCTTGATAAAGAGATTGAGATAGCGATCTTTTAACTCGTACCAAGGTGCATTGACAAAGCAACGGCTGGTTATATGTTTGTAACTGGTTGGCATATTTATCTTTCGTTTAAATAGCTAACCATCTGGCTCATGGTTAGTTTAGTGCTTGAAGGGCCTGAACGAATGAGGAAATCCTCATTCTTGCCAACGGTGAGAAATACGGGCTGCCGTACACGTTCACACTCAACGAGCAGTACGGTCTGTTCCTGAATTCGTAAGAGTTTAAGGCTGATAAATCTAGTGAACTCTGCCCCGATATGGTTGTTTAAAAGGTTTTTAAAATGCAGTCGGCACTTGTCTTCATTGGCAAAGTTATCTGCGTCAAGGCCAAGAACCTCACCGTTATCTGCCACACCGATAAGTAAAATGCCACCGTCACTATTCATAAAGGCCACAACGGATTTCAGCCAGGCAAGCTCTATTTCTTTACCAGGTTTACCAGTTTTGAGGTTGGTACGCATGGTCGATTTGAATTCAAGGCTTGTGGATTCTCCAGCTTTGATAAGGTTGTGGATCTCTTCTTCGTAACTGTGCATATTAACATGCTGCTGGGGGAGGTCTTTCAGCTGGTGACTATAACGCCGAACCAGAAAAACTGTCATAATGATTGCCAGGATCAGAACGAATCCAACAAGCAGGCCAAATCGTTTCCACTGGCTCTTAAGGTCATTGAAGAGAGCGTCTTCCGGAATGAGTATTGCCACCCATATATCTGCTTTGTTTTCATGCAAAGGGCTGAGGCCAAGCCAATATATCTTTTTCTTATATCGAAAAGAAGTTGCCATTTCTTTATTGGACACATTTTTTGCCAGTGTATTTGTAACTATTTTCAGAAGTTCAGCAGATATTCCGGGACCGGCAGTGCTCTCTTTGGCCCCAGGTGGTATTCCAGGCTTGAACTTGCTGAGTAGTGTACCGTCTTTTTCCAGGAGAAGAGTCCGATCATTTAAGGTGTCTTCAAATTGGGCCATAAATGTCATAAGATCGGACATGGTAAATGAAATGGCGGTGACCACATCAGTATCGGGAGTATCAAATGCCTTCCAATGTTTGCTGGCAGTTATACCGAGCTCCTGGCTGGTCGCCAGAGTGTATGGCTCACTCAGAAAATACGCTTGCTGGGTATTCGTGGTCATGGCGCCACGGTACCATATTGAATTTTGGGCCATATAGCCTTTTTCTGACTGCACCTTACTGCTTACAATCTTTCGATCCAGCCATTGTGAAATGATCAGTTTGTCTTTTCGATGCTCTGTTATCAGCCAGCTATCACCGGTATGTACTAGTTGGATATGATTCCCATTGGAATCGGCCATGGTGATGGCATGAATGGTGGGTTGGATCTCCATAAGAGCTTGAAACTGGGTGGCCAGAAGTTCGACTTCATCCTGTCTCAAAAGCCCTGATTCACCCCATTTGGCCAGAAGATTTATGGTGTTCCCTAAAGGTTCCGTAAAGTTTTGGAAATTATTTCGAACGGATCTGTTGGCCTCGGTGATAAGAGTGCTGGAGAGTTCACGTTGTGTTTGGATGCCTTGAAAAAAAACGACACAGCCAATACCTCCTGAGGAGACAAAGAGGATAAGCAGAATATCACGCAGCAGACGGCGTTTGATGTTGCGTGGGCAGCCTTTGAGCAGGTCGGTTACTGTTGCAAATAATGCCATAAATTTTATTGCTCCACTTTTTTGGTCGAGAGCAGCAATGCTATATATCCGCCTATGCCAGCAAGTAGAGATGCTACGAGAATGCCTATCTTTGCATTCAGCAGATATTGCTCATTGGAAAAGGCCAGGCCTGCAATGAAGATAGACATGGTAAAACCAATACCGGCCAGAAGACTGACACCGGCAATTTGTTGCATATTTACGCCCTGTGGTAAACGACTCCAACCAAGCTTTAAAACCAGCCAGCAGAAGAATAGAATTCCAATGAGTTTGCCGCCGATAAGACCTGCAATAACACCGAGCGTCACCGGGTGGGCAAGGGTGGCTCCAAGGGTCGCTATTTCGATAGGGATTCCGGCATTGGCAAGAGCAAAGATGGGAATAATCAGAAAGGAAACCCAGATGTGTAGTTTGTGTTCCATGCGTTGCAGGGGGCTTTCCATACAGTGGACAAAATTCTCCATGGATTGTAGAACCTTTTGTTTCTCCGCATTCTGCATGATATGCAGTTTGTTATCCCCAAGTGCTTCATATTTACTGTTCAGTTGTCGCATGCGCCTGACAAAAGGTTCACTGCTGCAAAGAGAGTTGGCAGGAACGGTGAGGGCAGTAATTACGCCTGCAAGAGTGGCATGGATGCCGGATTCCAGCATTCCGAGCCACAGAAGAAGGCCGAAGACAATATAGGGAAGAGGGCGTCTGATTCCTGCAATATTTGAGAGAATCAGACAAAGCAGGGCAACACCGGTAAAACCAAGGGCAAACATATTGATCTGGTCAGTGTAAAAGGCTGCAATAACCAGTACTGCACCAAGATCATCTACAATAGCCAAGGCTAACAGAAAGCCAATAAGGGCTTTTGGAATACGTTTGCCAAGGATTGCAAGGACACCAAGGGCAAAGGCGATATCCGTGGCCATGGGAACTCCCCAACCATCAATCGCATCTGTGCCGAAGTTCAGTGCAACATAAATAAGTGCTGGTACCACCATTCCACCAATGGCACCGGCAATAGGCAGCATAGCCTGTTTGCGATCAGCCAGCTCTCCAACCAGAATCTCCCGTTTAATTTCCAGGCCAACAGTGAAGAAGAAGAGTGCCATCAAGCCATCGTTGATCCAGTGGTGGAGGCTGTGGCTGATGTTGTAGCTATCGGTGCCTATGGTTATCTTTGTCTGCAGTATTGACTCATAGAGTGGCAGTAGGGCAGAGTTTGCAATAAACATGGCGGCAACCGTACAGACCATAAGAAGAATGCCTGATGAGGCTTCTGCGTGTACGAATTCTTCGAATGGCGTGAGTGCCTGCTTGAAACTGCGTTCGATTGAATTTCCAAAAAACCTGTTGATACATCCTTCAGAATTTTCTTCTTTCATTGTTGTTTCTCTTGTGTTGATTGAGGAGTGACCTGTATCTGTTTGACTGTTTCTGCAATTTCACGACAAAGTTGCTCTAGGCACAGACTTAACCCCTGAGCAAGGGCGTCATAATCTGCATTTTCAGGTAATGCACTTTTTCTTGAGGTAGCACTGTGTAAAATGCTCTGATTTTTGTTGTTGATAAGTTTCCATCTGGCCTCAAGAATAGCCATGTCGCTTGTATCTTTTTCAAAATGAAAGAAGTCGATAGCCAGACGAATTCCGTTCCCTGCACTGGTGTCTGGGTAGGAGTATATTTTTTCATGGTTCAGTTCAAGGATCAGGTTTTGAATGAGTATTTGCGATAGTATTTCTTCCAGATCGCCGGCCCAGTGATGTTGCTCCATGAGGTTTGACGAGTGTGGAGAGCGCTGTTTGACCATTGGCCCCTGATCGAGGAATGAACTAACACGTACTGGACCGATCAGTATTTCTGTCGGAGATTCAGCGGGTGCGCTGGAATGATTGGCCCGGGGAGTCAGAGTGTGATACTTCACTTGAAGGGCTGGTTTTGTGCAAGCGGATAGACTCAGGCTTAGAAAGAAAAGAGTGATGCCCATGCATTTGTGAAAATAACTCGATTTACTCATTGTCTTCACCTGTTTGCTGGAGCCCAAAAATCAAAGAATCCGGGTTGCGTGAAATATAATCACTGAGTTTTTGTATGGATTTTGCTGTTTCGTCGACTTGTCGCAGGGTTTCACTCATACGGAAATAGAGTGGAGATGTCGGTTGCAGTGTTTCTTCCGCTCGACGCAGCAGTCTATTGGCCTGCAACAGTGTATTGTCGAGATTCTGTAAGCTTTTGCTAAAGTCTTCCGCCACTGGTTGAATGGTGTCATCGAGTGAGGTGATGAATTTGTCTGCATGGTTGACTGTGGTGTTGATGTTGCTGATACCACTATCAACTTTATCGAGAATGGGGCCAAGATGTGTGTCCACCTGCTCAAGGATAGTGTTGAGCTTAGTGCTGGCTCGCAACAGATCATCCATCAGCTGTTCTGTTTTTTCTGGAGTCAGTGCAGAGGACAGACTTTTCCCCAAGGTATCAAGAGCGTCAAATGTGCCAAGCACCTTGTCGTACAGCTTCACAAAATCCATGTTTTCAATTGTTTTTTGCGCCTGGGTCATATCTGAGGGAAGGGTGGGGATCTCAAGATACTTTCCACGTATATCACGGTATACAGGAACAGAGCCTTTATACATGGCGAGATCTATATATCGTTTACCGGTGACAAGGCTGATGGTCTTCAGCTTTGCGCGTAACCCCTGTTTGCACATGGATTCAAGGAAAACGTCTACGTTTTGTTCATTTTGTGCCCCTGGCCCTAGAATAATAAGGTTCTGGCCACCATTTAAAGCAATCAGGATGGGAATAATGACCTTATGTTCGTTGTTGCCGTTTTCTACGATCTGTAGCTGGATCTCTTTCACTTGGCCAATGCTTACACCACGATAGGTTACAGAGGCACCAACACTGAGTCCTTTGAGCGAATCATCAAAATAGGCGATGACAAGACTTTCTTTTTTGAAAAATTTGGTTCCTCCAAAGAGAACAACTCCTAGCAGAAAGAGGGATAGAGACAGAACCACAAAGACACCGATCATTGTCGGCTCAACTTTTTTTGTAATTTTTTTCATCAGCTGCTATGGGCACCATTTTTGAATGAAGAACTGTTCCGACTGAGGAACTTCCTTACTTTAATACTGTCACTCTCTGTGGCAAGGATTTTCGGGTCGCCGGTGGCTAGCATGGTACGCGACTCAGTATCAAGAAAGATAGAATCGTCGGCTAGAGCAAATATAGAGGGTAGCTCGTGGGTGACAATAATAACTGTTGCACCCAAGCTGTCACGCAGTTCGAGGATGAGATCATCAAGCATACTGGAACTTATGGGGTCGAGTCCTGCGGAGGGCTCATCAAAAAAGAGGATGTCAGGGTCGAGTGCTATGGCCCGGGCAAGGCCTGCACGTTTTCGCATGCCTCCACTGATTGCGGCGGGCAGATAGTCTGAAAACCCTTTCAGTCCAACTAGGGCCAGTTTCAGTTCGACGAGATCGTGTATCTCATCTTGCGACAGTTTTGTGAACTGTCGCAGAGGAAGAGCAATGTTTTCTCCTATGCTCATGGAACTCCACAGTGCCCCGGATTGATAGAGTACACCGCAGCGTTGCAGAAGTTGCACCTGCGTTTTATGAGAGCAATGCCAGAAATCAGTTCCGGAAAAGAAAATGTTGCCAGCAGCAGGACTTTTCAGGCCTGTGAGGTGCCGCAATAAAGTGGATTTTCCGCATCCTGATTCCCCCATGATGGTTAAGATTGACCCTTTAATGACGCTAAAGGTGATATCTTTTTGTATGATAAAATCACCATAGGCCATGGTCAGGTTTTTTACTTCGATGAGGGGTGTTTGGTCGGTCATTGTATCTGTGCCTTTTCCTATATTCCAATAAGATTAAAGAAAAAGGTGAACAAGGCATCTGCAATGACAATAAAAACAATGGATGAAACAACTGCAGAGGTTGTTGACTTACCAACAGCATCGGCACTTCGTCCGCAGGACATTCCCTTAAGGCATCCACAAAAAGCGATAATATACCCAAAGAAAAACGATTTTATAATGCCAACCATGAAATGATTGAGGTGGATTGCTTTTACCGTTTGTTGGAAGTAGAGGTTCGGGCTGATATCAAGAGAGAAAACTCCAATGAAAAAGCCCCCAAGTATCCCCACAAGATCTGCCCACACCGCAAGCATGGGCATCATAATGACAAGGGCTGTCATGCGGGGCAACACCAGAAAGTCAAAAGGGTTCAAGCCCATGGTTTGTAGGGCATCAATCTCTTCATTTACCTGCATGGTACCAAGTTGAGCGGCAAATGCAGCACCCGTTCGACCTGCCATGATGATGGCAGCCATCATGGGCCCCATTTCACGAACCATGGTGAGGCCCACAAGGTTGGCGACAAAGATATCTGCTCCAAACATCTGCAACTGTACAGCACCGATAAATGCCAGAGTGAAACCAACCAGAAAGGCAATCAGGGTAACAATGGGCAGAGCCTTCGGCCCACAATCGAAGAGGAAATAACTTAAATCTCTTTTTAGAAAACGTGCTTGTCCTGAATAGAAACGCATATAAGAGAGAAAAATTTTACCGGTAAAGGCGAGGTGTTGCAGGACCTGTTTAACAAATATACTGCTTTGCAGTCCTATAAAGGTGAAGAAACCAGCGTTATTGGTTCTGTTCTGTGGTGGAGTGAGGACTTTTTTTCGAGTTAATTGTAAAAGGTTACGGATTCCTGCTGGTAAGCCTTCTTCGTGAACAGGGATAGATTTTGCATTTGCTGTTTGTATGACATTTACCAGCGTGACAAGCATTCTACTGTCCCATTTTGTGAGATCGGTTGTGTTGAATGTCAGGCCTTGAATCTTTCCCAAGAGGATCTTGTTAAGATCTAGTTGCTGACATTGCTTGTCACGAATAGTCCATGAACCGGAGAAGCGCAGGCAAAGAATATTATCTTCTTGACTTGTTGTTAGGCTGCATTCCTTGTTCATTGTCTGTTCGATGGTTGGACTCTCTTCTGCTTTTTCTATTCTTCTGGATGTCCTTTATATATCTGTATTTATTGTGTCTGTCCAGGTGATTTCTTCTTCCTGGCAGAACGGAAGTGGAAGAAGCAGATGCAGGATACTAGAAAAAGGGTGATGGCCAGATAACCAGGGAGATACCCAAGGGAGAGGTGGAAGGCTGTATCTTCGATAAGCTCAGGAGGCATAGGTTCTGAAGCCTCTTGCAAGTTTCCCCGTAAACCCACAATCAAGCCGCCATAGAGCATGCCAATAATGCCATAGGCAGCGTTAAAGGCCAATCCCTTGTAAGAAAGAACCGTGGCGCGTTGTTGTGGATCTGCGATTTTGTTGAGGTAGGTACTGGTAAAAAAAGAAGTGAGCATCATGGTGATAAAAACCAGCATCATGGGCAGCATTCCGTAATAGGGAACAAAAAGGGTGATCCCCCATAGAGAAATAAAAGCGAGAATGATAACAATGGTGACATTTGTCAGAATATGGAAGTGTTCACTCATGGCGCGGGCGATACGCGGAACGACAATGCCAATGAGTGCGATCACGGAACCGATCAGCCCAAAACTTGCTTCCGGTAATTCAATAATTCTATAATATTGGCTGTTGAGTGTGACAAGCATTCGTAATACGTGGTCAAGGCTCATGCCGAAGAGGATTATGGCCAGCGCCATTGGAGTGTGCATAACCCACTTTCCAGCACCTAGAGTGATTCTTGTAACTTCTTTGATCTGTTGTATGGCAGATTGTCCACTCTCTTTCTTCTGCACGAGAACCGGATCATGCATGCCCAGAGTTGTTACAAGAGAAAAGACTCCAAGGATCAATGTTAAATAGATGGGGAAGCGCATGGTGACTTCCTGGGACAGCTCTGTTTGCAAGCCTAACCAGTGCAACACTGTATTTACCGTGCCGGGATCATAGACAACGGCTCCAACGGTCATTGTAATTATATAAAAAAAGTTGCGCACCCGCATTTGTACATCCAGTACTTTAGGCCAGTCGTCAGGGTTTCCCCTGTCAATCAATGTGTCATAGGCCATGGCCTCATCTGCACCACTGGCCAAAGCTTCTGCCAGACCACTCAGTATACGATTCACTAGAAAAACGGTGAAGATAAGTTTTGAATTTCCAAGGGGCACAAAAGAGAGTAGAAGCATTTCTGCTATCATCAACCATGCGGTGGCAACCAGCAGACGTTTTCTGCCAATAAGATCAGCCAAAGCACCGGAAGGAACTTCTGCCAGTACGATGGTAAAGGCCCAGACAGTGTTTAAGAGGGCAAACTGCTCTATGGTAAGTCCATAGTCGAGGAAGAGAATTGTAAAAACAGGATAGTAAAAGCGACAGTTAAAAAAAGCGCGAAAGGCGATAAAGCGTCTGACATTGGAGAGCGAGAATGGGGGGGCTGGTGTTTGATTCATCATTCTACCATGCGATTATGTAACCTGTTTGTCAAGAATTTCTGTTGTTTTTCAGCTATATTCATCGTATTACAAGGATAGAATAATTGTATCTTTGACTGCTGAGGAGGAATATGTTATGGCGATAAAAAAAAATTACAGTAATGGGATACCACTGTTTTTCAGTGCACTATTACTATTTTCTGCTGTTCCGGGTCGAGCCATTGATATTGTGGATCGAACGCAGGCGGAAGAGGTGATGCAGGGGAACAAAGAAGATATACCCCTACTTAGTGATGAACTTGAAATTCGAATTGATGAAAGACATCAGCTGGTTGGAGAGTATTTAGTCTCTGCCGCAACATGGTTTGATTCTTTTTTCGACAATAGCAGGTCAGAGGCAGAAGCGAATCAGAGTACTTTTCGTTTACGCCTTGATGGGGGCTGGGATAAGTATGAGGATTTTGAGTTCAAACCACGAGTGAGTTTCCGTCTGCATTTGCCAGGTATGCATAATCGCTGGAATCTTCTTCTTTCGGCAAGGGATGATGAAGACTTTGATGTTGATCGTCTTCCGGGCGGATCTGAGCGACGTGATGATGACGCAAATATTACTGCCGCTTTACAATATTTTTTGCTGCAGTCTGAAAAAATGAATATCTCGACCACAGCCGGGATATCCTACAATTATGCTTATGCTGGCCTTCGGTACCGGGGTAGTTATGAGTATGGTTCCTGGCAGGGAAGGCTTACCAGTCGTGTTCGCTACTACACAGACGATGGTCTTGAATCGATAAATGAGTACGATCTAGAGCGGCGAGTATCAGAGACACTGCTCTTTCGTACCACCCTCAATGGCGACTGGTATGAGGAAAAAAGTGGTTTGGACCACGGTATCGTATTTTCTCTTTTTCAGGTCTTAAACAAGGATCGGGCAGTTTTGTATGATGTCGGAAATTCTTTTCAGACGAGTCCTAATTATTATCTGGTGGATACGGTGTTTCGCCTTCGTTACCGACAACGTTTTTACAGGGACTGGCTTATTTTTGAAATAGCTCCCCAGGTCTCTTTTCCAAAGGAACACGACAGGAATCTCAATCCAGGACTTATTCTGCGACTTGAGGCAGAATTTGGGTATACATCCTATAAAAAGCAGTTTGATAATATTTTTAGATTCTAATGAGGAATATGCAGTGAAAAAGAATCTCGACACAAAAATTGGATGTTTTCTTACAGCAGTACTTTTTGTTTTGATAGCTGTTTTGTATAAAGGGTTGCCGTTTAATAAAACTCTTCCTCCACCAAGCGATGAAATCTCCTGGGCCAGGGCTGTTGAAAAATGTAAGACCAGGTACAAAAATCTGAATGACAGCTGGAAAGTGAAAATTCCAAACTGCCGCAAACGAACTGACGATGAAAACTATTTTTATTTCTATTGGACTAAGCCAGTGTCTATCTTTGTGACGCAGTCCAATGGAAAGAAAAGTGCTAATAAAGGGGAGTGTCGGGTGGCAAAAAAGAGTGGAGCTATTGTGTACATGACCTTTAACAAGAGCGTGGTGGTGGATAAATTGCCCAAATGAGAGTCGCTGTGTGCGAGGTGAGCTGTCAGGATTTGCTCTCCTGCAATCTTTTCTGTGCTTGTTTCAGAATATCAGAGAGACTCTGAATCTTGGGTTTTTGCGGCGTAAATATTAGTTCTTGTTCCTCTACAGTGTAATTTTTATCAATAAATTCCTGTATGGCAAAATGCTGGAACCAGCAGTCGAGAACCTTATTGCAAGGAAGATTGTTGCTGACGGATCTGCAGTAATTAAAGGTGAGGAAGTGCCCAAGCATTTTGCAATAGCCTTCTTTATCATCGTGTTGGGTAATCATACTTTTCTTAAATGGTTTTATTAGTGGTCTGCACTTTCCACACGGCGCATTTTCTTTGTGTAGCTACATCCTTGTTAGTAACATCTTTTTCCCCGCTTTGCGAACATATGAACTAACTACGGGCGTAAATACTTAACCATCTAAATTCTGGGTTTTTACGAGTTTATCAACTAATGGCACTCCTCAAAGCACCTACACCTTCTTGATATCTATAAATTGTTGAATACAATATTATCCTCCTCTCCCTATATCTCCATGATGAACAGGTGGAGAGGAGGAACGGTAGCACTATACTTTGAATTGATTCACCATAGCAGTTAATTTATCTGCCAATCTACTCAATTCCCCAGCGCTTGTGTTCACCTGACCGCTGCTAGCACTGATTTCGTTTGATGCCTGTCCTACTTCAGTTATATCTGCGGCCACTTCTCTGGTTACAGATGATGCCTGAGCTACATTTTCGTTTACTTCCTGAATGCCCTGGGAGGCCTGGGCAACGTTGTCGGCTATTTCCTTGGTTGCATTAGCCTGTTCATTAACTGTTACGGAAACGGCGGATATCATTTCACTTACTTCACTTATGACTCCTGTAATCTGGGTGATTTCTGTAACTGAATTTTTGCTTGCATGCTGAATTCTGGAGATATTCTCTTTGATCTCTGTAGTGGCCGCCGATGTCTGTTTTGCCAGGTCTTTGATTTCGTTGGCAACCACGGCAAATCCTTTACCAGCCTCTCCTGCGCGTGCTGCTTCAATAGTTGCATTGAGTGCCAGCAGGTTTGTCTGCTCAGATATCTCTGTGATCGTTTCCGTTACCTTGCCTATCTCTTGAGCGGCAATACCAAGTTCGTTTATTTGTTTAGATGCATTTTGTGATTGCTCAACGGCTGACTTTGTAATAACACTGGTTTTTTCAGTATTTGCTGATATTTCCACTATGGTAGTGGACATCTCTTCAGCAGCAGCCGCAACCATATTTACATTGACTGAAGTTTGTTCAGAGGCGGCGGCAACAGAGTCCATATTTACACTCATCTCTTCAGCAGCAGCAGCAACACCACCTGCCTTGTTAGTTGTCTGTTCGGAATTTGTCGACATCTGGTTGGCAACTGCTGAAAGCTCTGTTGATGTGGAAGATAAGGTCTGTACCCCGGTGGATATGTCCTGAAACATTGTGCGGAGATTGCCACTCATTTCATTTAAGGCATTGACAAGAATACCAACCTCGTCTTTTTGATTAATATCCAGCTGTCTTGTCAGATCACCCGCTGAGATTGCTTTTGCAAAATCAACCCCCTGGCTTAAGGGTTTTGCTATTTTGCTGGCGATCAGCATGGCAAACATAGCAATGAAAGCAATTGCAACACCGGCCACCATAAAGAGACTGCGGATCAAACTATTCACAGGGATTTTTACTTCTGCTTCATCGATTTCTGCTATGAGAGCCCAGGTTGTGTTTCCCAGGTGAAGAGGTGTATATGCTGAGAGAACGGGATTCCCGTTATAGTCTATAACTATTGCGGTTCCCTGTTTGCCTGCCAGGGCGTTCTTACTCGCCTGGGTATCAATACCGTTATCAGCCACATTCCCGGCAAAGGAAGCTTTTACTGTATGGTTCTGGGCATCAAGGAAAGAATCGGAGCGCATCAGTTTGTCTGGTCCTACCAGGTATGTTTCTCCACTTTCTCCCATACCATCACGCTGTTGCATAATGTTATTTATGGCATCAAGAGAAACTTGTAGAACCATCACTGCTGCCACGTTGCCTTTATTATCTTTAACCGGAGCGCCCACAAAGGCAGTCGGTTCATTATTACTCGCTGCGTAAGGTTCGAAATCCTGGAAGATAACCTCTTCTGTATTCACCACCTGACGCCACAATTTTGCCAGTCCACTGCTTTTATACTGCCCATGGCGTAGATTTGTACCGAGGTCAGCCTCCTTGGCTGCTGTATACATCACATGACCATGCTTGGCACATATGATGAAAACATCGTAATAGCCATATTGGGCCATGTAGTTTGTCAGGTCACCACTCTTCTCTTTCCATATGTGTGCATACTCCGATGTGGAGGTATCATATGGACCATCAGTTTGGACATTGATATCGTAATGATATTGAAGGAGTTCTTGAAACATTAGATGTGTGTCAGCACTTTTTGAGAGAATCTCAACAGCATGCATTCGCTCGCTAAAAAAGTCTTCAATCTGATTTTTCTTCACACCACGGATACCTTCGAGTTGATTAAAGGAACTCTTTCGAAGAGCGTCAGCTGCCTGTTGGCTGGACCACCAGCCAACTATCAGTAAGGGAATAAGCCCTGTTAAAAGGAATAAGGTTACCAGCTTAGGTTTCATTTTGATGTCATTCATTTTGAGCATTCTCGTTTCTCCTGTATTAAAAAAATAGTTCTGATTGTGTATAAAAATTAACTGCTCATCGCCAGCCCAATAGCTCGTCCTAATTCTTCAAGTGTATAGGGCTTGGCTATAAACGCTTTAACACCGATCTGAATGGCTCTCTCTACTTCACTATCTTTTGCTAACCCACTTGCAATCAAGGCCCTTTGCTTTGGCCGGAAGCGGATTACTTTTTCATAAGTTTCACAGCCGTTTATGCCGGGGCTCATGGACATGTCCAGCAGAATCAAATCGACACTGTTATTTTGGCACCAGCTAACCGCCTCTTCTCCAGAGACGACGGTATGGGTTGTGTAGCCAAATCCAGAAAGTATTTTTTGAGTAATTATTCTCTGATTTTCATCATCGTCAACAATCAAAATACTTCCCTTTCCATTCAGCATTTCCAGATGGTCAATAACCGTAGTGGCTTTTTTAACGGCACTCTTTCTACATACCGGGAGGTTAATAGTAAAAGTGGTGCCGTTTTCATCACTGGATACCGTGGTTACACCACCATGGTCTTGGATGGTATTCCTGACAATGGAGAGACCAAGTCCTGAGCCGCTGCGGCCTATTGTTTTTGTAGAATAAAAGGGCTCAAAAATATGTTCCAATTGGTGTTCCGGGATTCCAGATCCTGTATCCTTGACTTGAAGGACAACAAATTCCGAATCGTTCAGTGGATGTTCAGCTGGATGAGGGCAGGATTCTTGATTATATGTAGTAATAAGGACACTCCCACTATCTGCAATTGCCTCAACAGCGTTGGTCACCAGATTCATCAGTATTTTAATGATGTGAGTGGTAGAGCATTCGCAGTTCCATTGATTGGGGTCAAGCTGAGTATCAATTGAAATTTTTGGGTGTAGGGATGTGAGCTTGCCATATTCAGGAGAGGCAAGATATTCCAAAACGAGATCATTTAGACAAACAATTTTCTTTGTACAGGTGATTCCTCGTGCCATGGTGAGGAGGTCGGCCACAACATCGGCTGCTCGTTGACCCGCTTTTTGAATTTGCAGCAATGGTTCCTGCATCGTACTGTTATCTGGCAACTGATAGCGTAACATTTCTGGGTAGCAAATAATTCCTGATAAGATGTTGTTCAGGTCATGAGCAACACCTCCGGCCAGTAAGCCGATTGCCTTAAACTTCTCAGCCTTCAATAATTTGCCTTCAGCTTTTTTTTGTGCTGTGACATCTTTGCCCATAAGCAGTATTCCTGAGAAATTATCATTTTCATCGGTTAGGGAAGATACCTGCGCATCGAGAGTATACTCGTCATTTTGTAAGAGAAAGTGGTGGAAGCCGCATTGTTGAACCTGGTCAATGACCTTTTCAAGTCCGCCAGAAATAGTAATACCTTGGTGAGTATGAATGTCTGCAAGAGACCGGTTAATAATGGAGTCAACCGGGTAGCCAAGAAGACGTTCAGTTGCAGAGTTGCAATATTTGATTAGCATGTTGGCATCTGTTGCCACAATGGCTGTGTTCGTTGATGCCTCAAGTATGGAGCGGAGGTAGAGATTGTTTTCTTTTACTTGTTCTTCCAGTTTCTTTCGTTTACTGATGTTGCGGGCAACATGTACGGCTCCTATGAAGCCCCCCTCTTCGTTGTACAGAGGCGAGAGAATAACATCAAAATAATAGCCTAGTTTTTCGTAATAAAGTTCATTGCTACATGGTCGTTTATTCGCTTGAAACGTTTTGTCTGCACAACATTCAAGTGCTTTTGCTTTGCCGCAGAAGATTTGATAGCAAGGTCTTCCCAAAACTTTGTCCATGGGAAGTTTCAGCGTTTCAGGTAAGGCGTTGTTGGTACGAACAATACGGTAATTCTTATCTAAAAGAGTGATAAGATCTGGTACGGCATCAACGGTACGCTCCCATTCTTTTTTAGCTTTGGTTGCTGCTGCCAGGGATTGTTTACATCTTTCGATTTCATCAACTGATGAACCCATGATCTTTCCAAATCCAAAGTAAAGGCCTAAAAAGGCAAGTACAGAGAGTAAAAGTATGAGTGCAATTGATTTACTCATAAAATAACGTTGTTGTATTAGAAAAGGTGTTATGTCCTGCAAGAGAGCAATGCCACCGACCAGTTCACCTTGAAAGTCTTTAAACAATGGATGTGAATAAACAACAACAGTTTGATCGCCCAGATTTATCTGTTGGTTTCCATTGTTTAAGTCCAAGGTGTTTGGTAACAGATGATAGATTTCCAGGCCATAAGTGAGGAGGCAGAAATCGCCAAACTGTATAGAGTTGTTCTTTTCATGAAAGTGGGAAGCGTTCTGTAAAAGGTCATTCCTGAAAAATGAAGTGACAGATGCATCAATTTTCTTTGCAACGACATCAATCAGCTCATGTACTTTGATGCCGAACTCGAGGGCTCCAATATAGCTGTCGTCATGGAAAACTGGCTGGACGATACGATAAAATAGCCCATGTCGGGAAATTTCATATCCACTGAGAGGCTTTCTGTCTCGATGTATAGTGCTGATGATGGGACGATTATCACTCAGATTATCGTCGTAGAAATTCGGGTTTTGCATTCTCAATAGAGTTGTGCCATCTGCAAGATGAAAGTTCATTACCTGAAAATATTTATTTTCGAAGTGCAAGGCATTATATTTGGGCAATGCTCTTTGGTAGAGTAATTCTCTGTCATGGTCAGCAAAAGCCGTGATAATTTCAGGCGAATTTGAGAGCAGATTGCTAATACGGTTGGAGTAAGGTGCAAAAGAAAATTCCTGTACCAAATCTATGGTAGCGTTGAATTTGTCTTCGGTTGCTTGAAGAGCCTGGGTGACTTGGCTGCTATGATGGTTGTACCCCTGATAGAGATAGATACTCGACAGGGAAGACAGAATCAGGCCAATAAATAGTATAACTTTGTTGCGTTCGGTCATAAAAAAAATATTCCATCCTGGATTGGTGGGTACAAGTAAGACCACCGAATCCTGTCCTCTGCATAGCAGAGTGTCAGAGTGTTCAGGTGTCGCAAGGTTTTTGATACTAGATGCTATATAATATTTAGAATATTCTAAATATGGGAATGAATGTCAACGTAGTGGGAACATAGAACAAACCATTGCGAAAAACACTATGGTTTGTGTTGGGGGGGGGCAAGAGTCTTAACTATTGGTCGGTTTGTGCTTGTCAGCTTTCAGAGGCAAACGTTACTGACAGGTATTTGTATAAGGAAACTTTTTTATTATTAATGGATAGTTTTTTCCTGATTTTGTTGCGATATGTCTCTACGGAAGGACCTTTCAGGGTGAGTAACTGTGCAATTTCTTTAGTGCTTTTTCCTTGTCTGACCAGGTCGGCTACTAAAATTTCTTTTTGGGTAAGTTTCAAGCCAGGATTACTTAATTTTTTGATAAATGATCTGCCCACTTCTGAGACATGGCTGCTTATGATATCCAGATATGCTTTTCCTTTATCTTCGAGTTGGCTTTGACGAAGAAGAGAGATATATGGAAGAACGGTTTTTTCCAACTGAGCAAGAACGTTTTGCTGTACCTCTCCTGCAACATCTTTTTGTTGTTTCACTAATACACGAAGGGCGATATTGGCTTCTTCTAAATCCTTACTTTTCTCCGTCATGATTTTAGCAGCCCGCTTACGGGAGACTAATTCCTGACGTAGGTTTTCTTCGATTTTGAGATGTTCTGTTATGTCGTGCCCTATAACAACAAGTCCTTGCCGTGTCCCGTCAGTATGAAACAAGGGTATTTTAACAATATTAAAAAAATTATCTTCTCCGCCAGGTGTTGGTATTATTTCTTCTGCTCTGGAGAATGTCCCTTTGTTCCATGCTTCTTCGTCACTCTCCATGCAGGTCAGGAGTGCATCATGGTAAAATTCACTATACTTGGCAAGCTCTGCATCGGTTTTTCCTTTATAAGCAACGTCTGTGAGTTGAAACTTTTGCAAAATGGCCTCATTTGCCAGCAGCCATTTTCCCTTTCCATTTTTAAAGCAGATAATATCCGGCAAGGCCTTGATTAATGCAGTTAAGCGTTTGTTGTTTTCCTGCAAGTCATACTCTAGCTGTTTGCGTTGAGTGATATCTGTTGATATCCCTGCCAATCCATACACTGAGCCTTTAGAGTCTGATAGTGGAAACTTATTTGAAATAAATACATGCTCGCTGCCACGCAATTGCAGAACGTCTTCAAACGGAGCCATCATTCGATTTTTTAATACTTCCTGATCGTTGGCTTGAATTTTACGTGCCTGCTTCTCAGGAAATAGATCAAAATCAGTTTTACCTACAATGTTTTGCACTTCGGTATTAAAGTAATTCTCAAATTGGTCATTAACTAGGAGGTATTTACCCTGTGTATCTTTCACGAAAATGAGCGAATGAGAATTGTTAATAATGCCGCTTAACAGCATTTCATTCTTTTCCAGGGTTTGACGTGTCTTCTTTTCCTCGGTAACATCGTGAAAAAGAGCAACTTCTTTAAAAATACCATCTGCGTTTTTTAAAGGTGAGTCAAATATCTCATAGTCTTTGTTGGCGTCTGTTGAATGCCATTTTCGATGGATAGAATTTTCTGAAAAAACATTTTCTTTTTGGCAATTCGTGCATGTTCCCGTGCGATCGTGCAAATACTCGAAACATTTTTTGTCATTGACAGGGCCGAGTTCTTTTTCGATAGTAGGATTGATATATTCAATGATGTACTGGTGGTTCACAATATAGACGCCATCCGGTATTATTTGCAGGATATTGTCTAAACGTTCACGCTCGACTTCCCATTCTTCTTTTGCCAATTCTAAATCGGTCAGAGTATGAATAATTGCCAGAATACCAATTATCTTACCATCTGCTGACCGATGGGGGTAATAGCTGACACCTCTGTATCTTCGTTCACGATTGTCGAGTTCAAACCATGCTTGGTAACGAACAGTTTCGCCGGATAAACAGCGATCAAACTGTGGCTTGATTGTTTCCAGAAAAATCTTCTCCCCAAATATTGCGGAAACGGACATACCAATAATTGTATCCTTTTTATGTTTCTGATCCCTACAGGATCTCTTGTTGACTAATTGATAGATATAATCTTTGTCCACAAATGCTACGGGATCATCTGTTAATGAAGTAATTTGTTTATAGCTGTGCAGAATCTTTTCTCGATGACGACGCTTTGTGATATCTCGGGCAACGATTTGAATCACCGGAGTATCATCAAGGCGCAGTATAGATATACGAATATCCAAAGAGACAGGTGTACCATCCTTATGGATAAGGATGGTTTCCAGAAATAAATATCCTTTTTCCCTCAAAAGGGTTCTATTTTTCTTAAAGTCATTCTGGTGTTCAGCAAACGTAAGGTTAATGATATGCATTTGCAGGAGCTCTTCGCGGGTGTACCCTAAAGTGGTGCAAAGTTTCACGTTAACATCAAGGAATTTTCCTTTCAGATTTGTTATCGCCATGCCATCATTTGCGGAGTGGAAAATGGCTTTGAACTTTTTTAACTCGTTGTTTTTTTTCTCAAGGTCATCAATATTTTGAATAAGTTCAGCGTAGGTTGGCTTTACAGACATGAAGGAATGCTCCAAAATAAAGGGTATGTGGAAATTGGTATAATATATATAATATTTTTTCCTAAGTACCACGTTCTTGAATAGGAAATCCAGCTAAAATAACTGATCAACTTCGGCAGCCTGTTTTAATGTCGCAAGGTCCGGGCGTTAGTCTGTACGGAAAACAGCTGGCATTTTTCCGGCGTATTTATCGTACTGTTAGGGGCTTTTATTTAAATGGGGCAACAGAACATGGGGGAGAGTTTGTCTAAATTTTACCTGGACGTTGAATAGAAAAGAGGTCAGAGTAAAAAAAATAGCTGATGTTGCCGTTTGTGTGGGAGTATTATAGGTTCTTTTTACTATACCTTTGTTACTTGCCGGACTATTACAATTAAAAAAATAAAGGTAACACCTTTTAACCCGCTTTGTGAGCATATGAACTAATGCCCCCCCAAAAAGTACTTGCACCCCTTGAAATCTACAAATTGTTGCCGCAGTCTAACTGTAAGCGCTGTCTCTTACCCAGTTGTCTGGCATTTGCTGCTGCTGTGGTTGGGGGACAGAAGCGCTTGAGTGATTGTCCTGACTTAAGTGAAGACAGCATACAAAAACTTTCTGTGAATCTTCAGCAACGTTCGACCATGGAGCCCAGAAAGGCCGAATTTGTGGATCGTTTACTGGGGAATATTGCACAGCTTGATCTGGCGCAAGTTGCAACAGAACGTGGAGCTTCATACAAGGATGGCATAATCAGTATTGCTTCCCTTGGAAAAGAGTTTCATGTGGACAGTCGTGGGCAGATGAAATCAACCTGTCACATTATACCCTGGGTACAGGCGCCAATACTTTCTTATATTTGTCATGAGACGCATCAACAAGTCACAGGGCGCTGGATCTCTTTTAGAGAAATTAAAGGTGGAATTGAATGGCGGGGCCTGTTCAAAAGTCGTTGTGAAACACCACTGAAGCAGCTTGCTGATAACCAGCCTGATCTTTTTAATGATCTGATTGACCTGTTTTTAGGTCAAGAGGTGCCAGGATTTGAAGCGGACATTGCTCTGGTTCTTCATCCGCTGCCGCATATTCCCATCTGCATCTGTTACCAGGCACCCGATGGTGATCTCGAGTCGGATCTAAATATTTTCTTTGATGAATGCTGCGCTGTGAATCTGCACATTAAATCGCTCTACACTCTTTGTGCCGGACTGGTGAAGATGTTTGAGCAGATTGCGATGCACCATTCTTGAGGGAAAACAATCAGCACCAGATTTATACCAGGCTTGACTTCTGCACAACTCTTCCCGTATCCTGTAAGGTGAAATAGTACAACTATCCCAGCTCTTATGGAGACCCAAATGAATAAGACACTCAAATGGATGTTGATTCTCACCGCAGGATTTGGAATTCTATTTATCGTCGCGATTCTTGCCCTGCCCTTTTTTATAAATCCAAACGATTACAAAGATAAGATAAGCTCAATTGTTCATAAGCAAACAGGGCGTGTACTCTCAATCCCAGGTGATATAAGACTTCAGGTCTCCCCAACACTTGATATCGCTTTTTCGCTGGGCGAAATACAACTTGGAGCCAGTAGAGATTTTGCAGGGACCCATTTTGCATCAAGCAAACTTGCGGAAATCAAGCTGGCCCTCTGGCCACTCCTCAGCAAGAAACAGCTGCAGATCAATAGTGTTGAATTGACTGGAGTTAAACTCAATCTTATTCGTAGAGCTGATGGTCGCAGTAACTGGGAAGATCTTGTAGGAAATCGGGCCAGGGAGAGTTTTCGCGACTCTCAGGAAAAAAAGAAGAAGACAAAAACCTACTCAGAAAAACCATTCCTTACAAATATTGATATTGGCGGTATCAATATACGAGATATTAATTTGCAGTATCAGGATCTGCAAACAATGCAAACTGTCTCCCTGGAAAACTTTAACCTCAATGTTGGCCATCTTCAGGAGAACAATCCGTTTCCGATTTCAGCTGGCTTCACAATCCTTCTGGAGCGCAACAAACAGCCCTTGAGGGCAACCGTCACAACCAGTTGTAATGTCAGCCTCAATCTTGCCGATCAGCACTTTGTTATCAATGATTTTACTTTTAAGGGGAATTTGCAGGGAGAGAGGTTTCCTCTATCCGGAATTAATCTGAATCTTATGGGGGATGTTGAAATCCATGCTTTAGATGAAAGGGTGGAACTGCATAAATTTGTTATCCAGCAGGGCGATCTTATCGCCCAGGCTGCCCTTTCCATGACCGGATTCAAAACACCGGCAATTGAAGGGACATTGTCAATTACTGAATATTCGCCGAAAAAACATCTTGCCCAGTTGGGCATTGTTTTGCCGAAATTTTCTGACCCTGAAGTGTTGGAACGATTGTCGGCATCGCTTGGTTTTTCGCTGAACAGCGATCAGCTTGAAGTTAAGGATTTGCAATTACAACTAGACGATACCGTAATCAGTGCCAAAGCGTCAGTCAAAAACCTGCAACAACCTGCGTATGCCTTAGATCTTCATCTGGGGCAGCTTGACCTTGATCGATACATGGTACAGAAAAACACAACGCTTCAAGGGGAAGTACCTTCCACTGAAAAAACTACAGATTCCAAAACTAAAGAAGGGCAGGAAATGCTCCCTCTTACTTTTTTAAAAGGACTCACCTTTACCAGTGTTATCAAAATCGATGCCCTTAAAGCTGCAAAACTCAGAATGTCTGACATTCTGATAACTGCAGATGGAGAAGATGGCCTGATTCGCTTGCAGTCCTTTGACGCGAAATTGTATGGCGGGAATATAACGGTTACAGGAAAGATAGATGTCAGCCGTGACACACCATTTGTGACTCTACAAAAATCTCTACATGACATAGAGCTTGGACCAATGTTCTTGGATATGACCGGTAAGGAAGAGATTACCGGTAAAGCAAATATTGAGGTGGATGTCAAAACGATGGGTGTTGATAAGGATAGTCTCACCCGAAATTCCAACGGTACAGTGAGGCTATCACTTGCTGATGGAAAGATTGCCAAATTACAGATTCTGCAAACTATCCGCCTGGCAAAAGCCTTGCTGAATAAAGAATCTATCACTCAGAATGCTGCAACACAACCAACAGGCTTTGCGACCTTAACCGCCAGCGGGAAATTGACAAATGGTGTTTTTGTAAACAATGATCTGCGTGCAGAATCTGATCTGATGAAGGTCACTGGAAAAGGCCATGTTGATTTTGTGAGAGAACAGATAGATTATCTGCTTACCATCAATCTTACAGATCGAATTGAACGGGATAAAGAGACAGGACTTGTTGATCTTGGGAAAACACCAATTCCTTATCGAATTAAAGGGAGTTTCAGGGAACTGGAGCAATCTGCTGCCATTGAGGAGTTGTTAAAGGCCCAGGCAAAAGATGCTTTATTGAATGTTTTGCAGAAGCAGTTTAACAAAGGTGGCGAGAAGGATGGAAAATCTGCAAACGATGCCGGATCATTGATAAATCAGGGGCTGAAAGGGCTTTTCGGGAATTAGTAACAAGATCATGGTAAGTTTTTGTCACGCATTTTGGAGGACAGGCACAATTAAACGCTGTCCTCTAGAATAGCGACTATTTTTGCGGTGTCATATCCCTGCATGCGCCAAACTTTGGCAATAGTCATACTGTTTGCTGCAATCGCATCAAACTCGTTTGTAGGGATTTTCAGTTCGGAGAGCGTTGCTGGCGATTGCACCTTATGAAACCAGGCGCAGAGTTGTTCGATTCCACGACTGGCTTTCTCCAGATCGTTTCCTTCTCGTATGTCGAAGACCCGTTCCGCAAATTGAGCAAACCGTGCAGGCGCCAGAGGAGCATGAAAACGCATCCAGCCAGGTATGATTGCTGAGAGACCGGCGCCATGGGGTACATTGTAGAAGGCGGACAGGCTATGCTCTATCATGTGCATGGGAAAACCTACTTTGCCAAGGCCTGCCGCTGTCAGCCCGTTTAGAGCGAGAGTTGCTGTCCACATGAGGTTGGCTCGGGCGTCATAGTCTTCAGGATTCTTCAATACTTTGTTACAACTTTCCATGCTGTTGATAACAAGCCCCTCCATAAGTCTGTCCTGTACGGGAGTGCTTGGATCTTCAGTGGTGAAATAGCACTCAAGAACATGGGAAATGGCATCCACTGCACCAAATGCGGTATAATCAGCGGGAACAGAGAATGTAACTGTGGGATCAAGGATAGAGGTCTTAGGATGGAGATGTCTATTGGCAAAGCCAAATTTTTGTTTTGTTTCTTCCTTGGTTATAACCATTCCGGAGTTCATCTCGGAACCTGATGCGGCAAGGGTAAGAACACTGGTCATCGGCAGGGGATTCCTGACACTTTTTTTACCGGTAAAGAATTTCCACACATCGTGTTCAACAGTACTTCCGGCACAGATTGCTTTTGCTTCGTCAAGAACTGATCCGCCACCAACTGCACAGACAACCTGACAGTTGTGTTTTTTTGCAAGAGCAATACCCTGATGCACATGGGAGAGGACAGGGTTCGATTGAACGCCAGGGTGCTCAATGATCGTTAATTCTGCCTTTTGCAGTGATTCGATGATGCGCTCATAGAGATCTGTTTGCTTGATAGATCCTGTACCATAGACAAGGAGTACTTTTTTACCAAAGAGTGCAGTTTCATTGCCAATGGCAGGAACCGTATTTTTACCAAACAGGATTTTTGTCGGATTGTGGAACACAAAGTTTTGCATGGAAGCTCCTGTCAGGTTTCAAGTTGTGCCGAAAAAGCATGGGTCAGGTTAATAAACTGTTCTAAATCTAACACTTCGGCGCGTAGACTCTCTTTAATGCCAGCCTGATTTATGACATCTTTTGTCAGCAGCTTTCCTCTTTTTTTGTCTCCGTCACATTGCTTGCTAAAGAAATTTCCTGCACTGAGTGTGTTGAGTAGTGTTTTTCTTCGCTGACTGAATGCAGTTCGTACGATTTTTTGTAAAAGGAACCAGTCATACGGTTCACCCGTTACATGATTTGGCTCCTTAAACTCAATGCGCACTACAACTGAATCAATTTTTGGCCGTGGATGAAATTCCTTTGGTTTTAGGGTCAGCAGTGATTGTACCGTGGCGCAACTTTTCAATAAAACGGTGGGGATACCATATTGTTTAGTGTTGGGACTGGCTGTCAGGCGATCAGCGACCTCTTTTTGCAGCATAACTGTCGCCCAGTCCATCTTTTCTCTATTTTCAATAAGAGTAAAAAGAAAAGGGTTTGAGATGGAGTAGGGGAGGTTCGCCATAATTTTGAGTTTTGCCTGGCTCTGCCTGTAGAGTTCATCAAAATCAGCTTTTAAAATGTCTTGATGGAGCAGGGTAACGTTCTCAGGTAGGTCTTGCCTTTCATTGTGGAATCGGACAAGGCCTCTGTCAATTTCAAGGCCTATAACATGCTTTGCCTGCTCTGCAATGGGTTGGGTTAGGGCTCCTAAACCCACTCCAACTTCAATGATAATATCATTTTCACTGATTTTCCCGCAGTTGGCAACGGCATTAGCAGTTGCTTTGTTAACAAGAAAGTTTTGCCCCAATTGCTTTTTGGGGGCAAGGTTCTCTTCACGTAAAGATTTTCTGGTGTCACCGTACCGTGTCATAATTATTTCCGTTTACTGGCTAGAACATGACGTTTTCTACGTCTTTCTCGTATTTTAATAAAAATATTGAGGGTGAAACAATAACAAATAACTGCCGTTGGTAGAGCCAATACAAATCCACCGGTCAGCATAACAATAAAAATTTCAGAGCCAAGATTACTGAGTATCTCTACTGATTCTTTAAAGTCATGGCCTGAGACAATAATATTAAGAAGGGCATCAATTTTTGCCCAGCTCATCTCGTAAGGTGTCAAGAAATTCCCTATCTTCATACACACATAGTAGATGGGGATATAGGTGAAAGGATTAGAGATAGCAAGGCTGGCAAGAAGTCCGGCCATGGTTGAGTTTCTGGTGAGCATACAAATGGCAATAATGCCAATGGTGTGAAACGGCATAACCGGGAGAGTTCCGATAAAAGCACCGATAAAACTTCCCCAGGCAATGGACTTTGGATCTCCCTTGATGCGCAGGAACTTAAGGTAATAAAATTTTTGCAGGCGTGATAGATTCATATGCGCATCAGTGGAGTATGTGCTTTTGTCGTTTCTTGTCCTGAATCTTGATAAAGAAACGCAAGGACAGGAAGTAACTGGCAATACTAAAAGGCAATGCCAGAATAGAGCCACCAACCACAAGTACAATTGCCGCTTCCACCCCAAGGTTAACGAAGGTCTGTAAAGATTCTGCGAACCCGGGGTTGGCAATAAGAATATCGAGTACAGCTTTCATTCGTTCCCAGTTGAAGTGATAGGGAGTAACTGCATTGCCGATAATAATGGAAAAGTAATATTGAGCCACATAGGTCAGTGGATTACAGACCACAAGAGTGGCAAGAAATGCAGCCACTGTGGATGTTCTGGTTAGTAGCGTGACAATGATGACCAGTACTGTATGCAGTGGGATGATAGGGGTGATGCCTAAAAAAGTACCAATGGCAGTCCCTTTGGCCAGGGATTGAGGAGAACCTTGTAAACGTTTAAATTTTAAATAGTATAGGCGTGATAAGCGTTTAGGGTTCATGATATCTCAGACAAGAACAGAACGGGAGTAGACGTCACTGTCACGGGAACAGTCCTGTCCCTGCTTATACGCATGAAATCCTGCAAGAGCAATCATTGCCGCATTATCAGTACAGTGAACAGGACGTGGAATAAACAACTCCTTGGATTCTTCACTACAACGCTGTTGCATATACTCTCTGAGTCGCGGGTTGGACGACACCCCTCCCCCAAGTACCAGAGTTGAAATATCGTGCTGTTGTGCCGCCAGTAAACTTTTTTCCACAAGCACCTCAACTACGGCTTCCTGAAAGGATGCACAGATATCAGGCTTTTGTAGTTTGCCGTTTTTCTGTTTTTCTCTGTTGCAGTGGTTGAGCACTGCTGTTTTTAACCCTGAGAAACTAAAATCAAGGGAGCCCTTCTCCAGCCATGAACGGGGAAATGAAATCGCTTTCGGGTTGCCTTTGCTAGCTTCTTTTGAAATGAGAGGTCCGCCGGGATACGCGAAACCCAAAAGTTTTGCCACTTTGTCAAATGCTTCTCCTGCTGCATCATCACGAGTTCTGCCAAGAAGCGTAAAATCAGAAAAACTCTCCACCAGATAAATGGAACTTGTCCCACCTGAAACGACAAGAGAGATATAAGGGAACGGAGGTTTTTTATCTTCCAGAAAAACAGAGAGAATATGTCCGGCCATATGATCCACGCCAACAATGGGAACGTCGCTGGCATAGGAAAGTGCCTTAGCGTAGGAAAAGCCAACAAGCAGAGAGCCGATAAGTCCTGGTCCCTGAGTGGCCGCAATAAGGTCAATATCCTTGAGGCTGACCTCTGCACGGGACAATGCTTCACGGACCATAAATACAATGGATTCCAGGTGGCTGCGGGAGGCGAGCTCAGGAACCACCCCGCCAAATCGGGTGTGAATTGCATCCTGACTGGTGAGAACAGAAGAGAGCAATGTCTCCCCGTTTTTCAGGACAGCGGCTGCAGTGTCGTCACAGGAACTTTCGATTCCAAGAATCAGCATTATACCAAAGCGATCGTTTGTTAAAGGGTAATCTCTGTCAAATAATTACTGGCAGAAAATGAATAATCGGAGTAAGAGGATGCCAATATAGATGTCATCCGCAGGAAAGTCAATTATACAGCGTATACCTGCTTATAGAAAGATGAAAGTTGAAAAATAACCTTATGAATATTGAAACAAAGCCAATGGAACCCACCGCCGATCTAGTGGATAGCTTTTCCCGCACAATATCTTATCTCCGTCTGTCATTGACTGATCGTTGCAACCTGCACTGCAAATATTGTATGCCGGACGATGATACTAAAGGGTTGCAGGTCTTGCAGCATGAAGATTTGCTAACTTATGAGGAGTTGTTGCGAATAGTTAATATCGCTGTCAATATGGGTATGAACAAACTGCGACTCACAGGCGGTGAGCCTTTGGTACGAAAGGGCGTGATGGGTTTTGTCGCCAGTCTTGCCAAAATCAAGGGCCTTGAAGAGATCCGTCTTACCACCAATGGCGTACTGCTCAGTGATAAAGCTGTAGGTTTGTATGAGGCAGGAATTCGAAAGTTGAATATCTCCCTCGACACCATGCGGCCAGAGCGTTTTAAGTCTATCACCGGCGTTGATATGTTTCATAAAGTGTGGAAAGGCATAGAGACAGCTGAGAGAATAGGTTTTGACGTGAAACTCAACGTGGTCGCCATGAAAGGGGTGAACGATGATGAATTTGTTGATTTTGCCCGACTTGCAGTGGACAGAGACTTTCAGGTTCGTTTCATTGAGTTTATGCCCGTTGGCAGTGATTCAACCTGGAAAGAGGCCTCTTATATTTCGTCAGCTGATTTGAAAGAAATGATTGGCAAAATAGGTGTGTTAGAACCACTGTCGGGATGTAGGATGGACGGACCGGCAAGGGTGTACACGCTGGATATGCCAGATGGTCGTCAAGGAAAGGTTGGCTTTATCAGCCCCATCAGCCATCACTTCTGTGAAACTTGTAATCGTCTGCGCCTCACATCCGCAGGCAGACTTCGTGCCTGCCTGCTCCATGATAAAGAGGCAGATCTGAAAAGTCTGCTCCGAGGTGGTGCGACGGATGAGGAACTACGAGCACTTATTCGCCAGACTATCCTTGATAAGCCTAAAGGGCACACTCTGGCAGATGATAAGATTAATTGCAGCGGTCAGATGTCACGCATCGGTGGCTGATTCGTCTGCTAGCGGATAGGAGCCCAGCCATTCAAAGTAGGAGCAGAGTGCCCGTAATGTCTCGCAGCAGTCTTTGATGCTTGTTTCTTCAATATGTCCCATAAGGTCTAAGAAAAAGAGATATTTCCACTGCTTTCCTTTGATGGGACGTGATTCGATTTTTGCAAGATTGATCCCAGCTCGCGCAATGACACTTAAGATTTCATTTAGTGCACCCGGGCGTTCCATAATACCAAGAAGCAGTGATGTTCTGTCATTTCCACTTGGTGATGGCGATTCCTGTCCGATTACCAGGAAGCGGGTTGTATTGCCACGGTAATCCTCAATCCCCTTAACCACGACTTGTAAATCATAAGTTGTGATGGCAAGGGATGAGGCAATGGCACCTATATTGGGATTGTTTGCTGCCATCTGAGCAGCAGCTCCCGTTGAAAACACAGGAAGTGTGGGGCATGAGGGAAGGTGCTTGCGCAGCCATTCTCTACATTGGGCAAGGGGCTGGGCATGCGAAGCCACTGTTTGTACGTCAGCTATATCTCCTGAACGACATACCAGGTTGTGGGAGATCTCCATTCGTATCTCGCCACAGATCTTCGTTCTGTACTTCATGAAAGAATCAAGTGTTGAAAAGACAGCCCCTTCAATGGAATTTTCAACCGGGACTATTCCGTACTGTGTCCGACCTTTTTCAACTTCAGAAAATACATCGTCGATGGATTCCATGGAATGGTAGCTTGCAGCCTGACCAAAATATTTAACTCCGGCAAGATGCGTGAAGGTGGCCTCAGGCCCAAGGTAGGCAACGGCAATTTTCTGCTGTGAAAGTCTACAGGTGGTGATAATTTCGTGAAAGATGGCGTGGAGGGATTTGTCTGGAAATGTCCCCTCATTCTGTTCGATTAAGCGTTCGTAAATTTGGCGTTCACGCAAAGGATCCCACTTCGCCCGTGTACTCTCATTTTTAATTTGCCCGATATTTTTGGCGAGAGCAATGCGCTCTTTTAGAAGTTCGAGAATATTGTTATCAATCTTATCGATGTCATCTCTGACGTTTACAAGCTTATCTGTCATTGGGTTTCCTTTTGGGTACCTATGGCGTCTTCGCTGACTTTTTACCAGCTTTTGGAGGTAGATTGTCTTTTGATTTTATGCAAAATACTTGAAAGAATGTAGAAAAAAGAAAAAAGCTTGTCAAGTTGTAAAAAAGGGCTGGTATAAGCCTGCATGTCGAGATATGATCCAGTTTTTGTCAGAATCAGTCACATATTGCCGCATAAGCATCTGGTGCCTGTTAATATCCCACAGCATAGAGAAAGAGTGTTATGAGCGAGAAACCGGTTCAGAAAACATATAAAGAAATTAACGCCAGAATAAAAGCGGGCGAGGCAGTTATTGTTACCGCTGAAGAGATGGTAGGTATTGTAAAAGAAAAAGGTGCAGAAGCAGCAGCGCGAGAAGTTGATGTGGTGACCACAGGAACATTCTCTCCCATGTGTTCCTCCGGTGCTTTTATAAATATCGGACAGATGACACCCACCATTAAGGCCTCCAAGGTGTGGCTCAATAAAGTTCCAGCCTATGGTGGTCTTGCTGCTGTGGATGCTTATCTCGGTGCCACTGAGCCTGCTGAAGATGATCCGTTGAACAAGATATATCCGGGTGAATTTCGATACGGAGGAGGGCATGTCATAGAAGATCTGCTCGCTGGCAAGAAAGTTTTGCTTGAAGCCAAAGGGTATGGAACAGATTGTTACAAGGGCAGAAAAATGAAAAAGGAAATCACTCTGGACGATTTGCCTTATGCTTTGCTCTGTAACCCCAGAAACGGCTATCAGAATTATAACTGTGCGGTAAACCTGTCTGACAAAGTAGTGCATACGTATATGGGAACTTTAAAACCCAATTGTAAAAATGCCAATTATTGCAGTGCCGGAGAACTTAGCCCCCTATTCAATGATCCGCATTATAAAACCATCGGTATGGGTACCAGAATATTTCTAGGCGGTGGCATTGGTTACGTGACGTGGCAGGGCACTCAGCATAATCCTCATGCAACGCGCCATGAGAACGGTACGCCCATGCGTCCTGCCGGGACATTGATGGTGCAGGGCGATATGAAACAGATGTCCGCCCGCTGGATACGTGGCATTTCTATCCTTGGCTATGGCAATACAATAGCTGTTGGCCTTGGCATACCAATTCCCATATTAAATGCAGAGATGGCAGCTTATACAGGTGTCTCAGACGACAAACTCTTTACCCAGATTGTGGATTACGGCCACGATTATACAAATGGAATCGCCAGAAATTATGGTGAAGTGAGTTACGCCCAGTTGAAGTCGGGAACCATTGAGGTTAATGGTAAAGAGGTGCCCACGGCTCCTCTTTCCAGTTTGCCCATGGCACGAGAAATAGCAGAAACCCTGAAATCATGGATAGCAGATGGGAAATTTCTTCTCAATGAACCAGCCGAGTTATTGCCCGATGCAAATGAGTAAGGGGGGCTTCTCCACTGGAAGCTGAAGAAAAATACAGCAAGTTGCTGCAGTCCCTGAAAAATTATCCACGCGTTGCTGTGGCTTTTTCAGGGGGTGTAGACTCCTCCCTGCTTTATTGGGCTGCAAGGGCGGCTATTGGCGAGGAAAATATTGTTGTTCTGCATGCCGTATCTGAGCTTGTAAGCAAGAGAGAACGGCAATCTGCCGCTGCTACCCTTAAAATATTTAACCCTTCCCCTGATAATCTGGTCGAAGTATGCCTTCACCCTCTGAACTGGTCTGAGTTTGTTGCCAATACGAGTGATCGCTGTTATTTTTGTAAGAAACGTATGTACAGAAATTTTCTTCTGGAAGCGGAAGGAAGACAGTGCACAGTGTTGCTTGATGGAAGTAATGCTGATGATCTGAAAAGTAAGCGACCAGGTTTTAGAGCAATTCTTGAACTGGCTGTGCAGACGCCACTGCTTGATGCTGGGCTGGGCAAGGATGAAATACGATACCTAGCCAGAAAAGCAGGTCTTCCTACTCACGACAAGCCGTCAAACTCCTGCATGGCCACACGAATTCCAGAAGGGGATATTATTTCCAAAGAAAAATTAGAGCTGGTTGAAAAATGTGAATTGTTCCTGCTTGATAAAGGCTTTATTGCTTGCAGGGTACGGGTTGAAGGGCAGGATGCAGTATTGCAGCTGACGACAACTGATAGTCGGAATATTTTTACCGAAGCCATTCGTGTCGATCTGTTGTGTTTTATGCAAGAGCTTGGATTTGCGAGAGTATTGCTTGATATGACGCCTCGTCTCTAAGGAGATATTTTTGGCTGTAATGCGTCGTGTTAACTGCTTTGAATGGTCTGGTAGAATTGAAAATACAGCATACTTGTAACTTGTATTTATCTGGTAACATTTTGATAATAAAGGCTTGTGATTGCAGTAATGCCTAGTAAAAAAAGTCCAATTTTTTCTTTTTTCTTTTGACAATCACCCCACCTTTTATTAAACAAACATCAGAGATGAGGGGAGCGCTACTAATAAAGCTCCTGAAAAATAAGAAAATAGTTTTTCCGGGAGGGAAGCATGAACAAAAAGGAATTAGTAGAGAACATTGCAGGTGCCGCAGATATTTCTAAAGCTGCCGCTGAGAAAGCACTGAACGGCACACTCTTAGCTATTGCCGAGACCTTAAAAGCTGGTGATAAAGTGACTCTGGTAGGTTTTGGTACTTTTTCTGTTTCTCGTCGTGAGGCACGTAAAGGTCGCAACCCTCAGACTGGTAAAACAATTGATATCCCAGCTAAGAATGTTGCTAAGTTTAAAGCTGGTTCCAAGCTTGCAGAGGCTATCAATTAAGTAACTGTAAGTCTTGTTTGTCTGCTTTCGTTTTTGTCAGTAGAAAAATTTTTTAAAGGGTACTGTCTCTGTATTGAGGCTGTACCCTTTTTTTTTATGCTGCTTTTCTGAATTGTAAAGGGGGGGGGCGTCCATCTGTTTTTGCAAAAATGATGTTGGGTGAAGGCACAATAGAACAACCGCCATTGGCTATAGTTGGTGCAGGTCCCTGTGATATTGAGCTTATCACTGTGAAGGGCAGGCGGCTACTGGACGAGGCTGATACCATAGTTCCGGGAG
>JAFLJS010000049.1 GCA_022712895.1 Desulfocapsa sp. | reverse complement strand
ATAAAAAAGAAATCAAGTGATGGACTGAGTGCTAAATGGAAACTGTTATTGCAGGTTTTTGGTGCTTCGGTGGTTGGTCTTTTTGTGTGGCTGCATCCGGGGTATGATGGTTTGTTGAGTGTTCCGTTCCTAAAAAATATTCAACCGGATCTTTCCTGGTTTTATGTGGTCTTTGCCATATTTGTAATCGTTGGTGCATCCAATGCCGTAAATCTGACCGATGGACTTGACGGGCTGGCAGCTGGACCCACTGTGATTTCAGCCTCTGTGTATCTGATCTTTTCCTATCTAGCAGGGCATGCCGTGCTTGCTGAGTACTTACAGATACCCTATGTGCAGGGAGCCGGCGAGTTGGCTGTCTTTTGTGGAGCCATGGTTGGTGCCTGCCTGGGTTTTCTCTGGTTTAATGCCTATCCGGCTCAGATCTTTATGGGGGATGTGGGATCATTGGCTCTTGGTGGAGCTCTGGGCGGAGTCGCCATTATCATCAAACAGGAGATATTACTAGCCATTGTAGGTGGTATTTTTGTGATGGAAGCGATTTCCGTTATTTTACAGGTTGGGTATTTTAAAATCAGCCATGGAAAACGGATATTTCTCATGGCACCTTTTCACCATCACTTTGAAAAAAAAGGATGGCATGAACCAAAGGTGGTGGTTCGTTTCTGGATTGTTTCCATTATTCTGGGGCTGATAGCTGTGGCAACTTTGAAACTGCGATGAGTACAATCTGGCAAAAAATAGAATCGGGAAACCGGCTTGTGGTGTTGGGATTGGGGATATCAGGGCGTGCTGCCATGAAGTTTCTGGTGCAGCAGGGAGCCTTGGTCTCCGTTAGTGATGCAAGAACGTTTGAACACCTTTCACCTGAAGACCAGGAGTATATTCGAAAGCACAACCTTCCCTTTGAAGGAGGCGGTCATACGTTGGCATTTTGTGAAGCCTGTGATGCGATATTCGTAAGTCCTGGTATCCAAACAGATATTCAGCTATTGCAGGATCTGCGAAACAAAAATATTCCAATTTTAGGGGAGTTGGCAATTGCAGCACCATATTTATCTGAAACCGTTGTGGCTGTTACCGGAACCAATGGGAAAACAACAGTAACAGCTTTAATTGGAGAACTGTTAAAGAGTTCAGGAAAAGAAGTCTTTGTGGGAGGCAATATAGGAACACCGCTGCTTGAGTATTTGCGTCTTGAAAATCGTGTGGAATTTGTGGTCCTTGAGCTCTCCAGTTTTCAGCTTGAATCTGCGGGTGATTTTCGTCCCGATATCGGGATTCTGCTCAATGTGACTCCAGATCACCTGGATAGGCATGGAAGTATGGAAAACTACACAGCAATCAAAATGAAAATGTTTGCCCATCAGAAAAAAGAGGATATTGCTTTGCTCTGTGCTGATGATCCCATGTGCATGGAGGTGGAACCTCTTTTAACTGTTCAGCGCAAGTACTGTTATGGAACTGTTGCCCAAGGCTGTGCAGCACACGGGAGCGGGAAACAGTTTACAATTTCGCTCTCAGGTAGAGAAGAAGCACAATACAACCTTGAAGGAACGGCTCTGGATTCGCATACCGGCTTGTTAAACAGTGAAGCAGCGGTTCTTTCGGCATCGTTCCTGGGATGTAAACAGCAAGATATGGAACAGGGGCTACAAAAATTCAGATTAGCTGCGCATCGTTTACAGCTGGTAAGGACACGTTCCGGGGTCAGTTATTATAACGATTCCAAGGCCACGAATACCGGGGCTGTGAAGAGTGCTCTGGCCAGTTTTCAGGGTAATATTCTTCTTATCGCTGGTGGCAAGGATAAAGGGGAAGAGTACGGAGTGCTGAAAGCTGCCGTGCAGGAAAAAGTAAAGGAACTTATCCTTATAGGTGAAGCTGCAGACTCTATAGACAGAGCTTTGGCGGCTTGTGTCCATATCCAAAAAGCAGCAAGTATGGATGAGGCTGTGAAGATTGCAGCAGATCTGTCCACTGATGGAGACACTGTGCTACTGGCTCCAGCCTGTGCCAGTTTCGATATGTTTGATAATTATGGACAGCGGGGAGATGCTTTTATGCAGGCTGTGTTGGATTTACCGGAACTTGACAACGGGCAGGGTTCCTGATGTCTCGTCCCATTCGACTACTCCTCACAGGCGGTGGTACCGGCGGACATCTGTTCCCGGCAATTGCCACAGCAGAAGCATTGTGTAAACGTTGCCCAGGAAGTGAAGTGCTCTTTGTGGGTACAAAGAGAAAAATGGATAAGACAAGTCTTGGGCGGTATAGTTTTGCCACAAAATCTATCCATTCTAAAGGGTTGAAAGGGAAAAATGTTCTCTCCTTGCTACAGGGTGTAGCAATACTACCCATTTCAATTATTGAGGCAATGATCCATATCATTCGCTTTAAACCGGATCTGGTTTTAGGGGTTGGAGGGTACGTTACAGGACCTGTGGTGCTGGCAGCAAAATTACTTGGCAAGGTAACCATTATTCATGAACAGAATTCGATTCCAGGCCTTGCCAACAGAAAACTTGGTAGACTGGTTTCCAGAATTTGCCTCTCTCTGGCAGGAAGTGAGAAATATTTTGACAGGAAAAAAACTGTTCTTACGGGTAATCCGGTACGGCAGGCGATCCTTGATTTAAGCAGAGAAGAAAAGATAGCAATTCCAGACAAGCAGCCAACCCTTCTAGTGCTTGGCGGAAGTCTTGGGGCGCACCGGGTAAATGAACTGGTGCTTGAAGCGCTTACACACCCAGAACTTAAAGGGATAAAGGTAATCCATCAAACCGGACCAGAAGATTTTGAAATGGTGAAGGCGGCATATAAAAGAAATAATATTGAAGCAACGGTGAAACCATTTTTTACTGACATGGCAGCGATTTATAAAGAAGCGGATTGTCTGGTGTCGCGAGCCGGGGCAACAACTCTTGCGGAACTTTCGGTGCTTGGAAGGCCAGCAATTCTTATTCCTTATCCCTATGCTGCTGATAATCACCAGGAAAAAAATGCTGAGTATTACGTTCAGGGTGGTGGTGCTTTGCTTTGTGTGGAAAAAGAACTACATGCAACAGAGCTTGCTGAGAAAATAGTAGCATTACTAAACGATAAAGAGACATTGCAGAAAATGGCAAAGGCCATGCAATCCAGCGGCTTTCCAGAGGCCACAGAAAGCATAGTAGACGAATGTTTACGATGTCTGACACCGGAAATGAACGGTAAACTTTAAGTAATTATGTACAATAAAACACAAAAAATACATTTCGTTGGCATCGGTGGTATCGGTATGAGCGGTATTGCTGAATTGTTGCTTAATCTTGGTTACGGTGTTTCCGGGTCGGATTTGAACGATTCCGCAACCACCCGAAAGCTGCAAGCTCTCGGCGCCAGAATCAGTAAGGGCCATCAGGGAGAACTCGTTGCTGGCGCAGATGTTGTGGTGACTTCGTCCGCTATCAGTAGGGATAATCCGGAAGTTCTTGCTGCAATGGACGCTGCAATTCCAGTTATCCAACGGGCTGAAATGTTAGCCGAACTCATGCGGCTTGCAAAATACGGTATTGCCATTGCCGGCAGCCATGGCAAAACCTCCACAACTTCCATGGTAAGCTGGATGATGACAGAAGCTGGTCTTGATCCAACAATTGTGGTGGGAGGAAAGGTTGATAGTCTTGGCGGTAATGCAAAACTTGGTACTGGGGATTTTCTGGTAGCTGAGGCAGATGAAAGCGATGGCTCATTTTTAAAACTTTCCCCGGTTCTGGACGTAGTGACCAATATCGATCTGGAACATATGGATCATTATACTGATATTGATCACATTAAGGCCACTTTCCTTGAGTTTGTCGACCGTATCCCATTCTACGGTGCTGTTATTCTCTGTCTCGATGATGAAAATATTGCAGATATATTACCAGATATCAGAAAACGAAAAATTACCTACGGATTCAGTGCCCAGGCTGATGTTTCTGCTGAACAGATCGAAACAGGTAGGGGACGAGTCGCATTTACCGTGAAACGTGATGGTAAAGTGCTGGGCCGAATCGATTTTTCGCTTCCTGGAAAACATAATGTCTATAACGCCTTGGCGACTATCTGTGTTGGGTTGGAAGTGGATATTCCTTTTGAGAAGATCAGTGCGGCGCTGCAAAGTTTTCAGGGTGTACAACGACGTATGCAGCAAAAGGGTAAAGGGCGGGGGATTACAGTGATTGATGATTATGGTCATCATCCAACTGAAATTCGAGCCACACTTTCTGCTATTAAAGAAGGCTGGCCCGAAAAACGTTTGGTCGTACTGTTTCAGCCTCACAGGTACACGCGAACGTTGGCCTTACTCGACCAGTTTAAAACCTGTTTTCATCAGGCCGACTATCTGGTGATAACCGACATATATGCTGCAAGTGAAGAGCCGCTCGCTGAAATATCAGGGGAGATTCTCCTTGAGGAAGTGAAAAAACATGGGCAGCGGACCACACAATTTATAGCAAATGTTGCAGGTCTTGCAGAAACAATTCTGCCGGAATTACAAGAAGGGGATCTGGTCCTCACCCTTGGTGCCGGCAATATTGTACAAGCCGGTGAGGATCTGGTTGAGTTGCTAAATGATAGTTCAGCGAGTTAAGGAAGAGCTCAGTGAGCTTGCAGGTAATCCGATACAATGGGATTGCCCCCTAGCTCCTTTAACCTCTTTTGGTATTGGAGGCGCAGCAGCTGCCGTAATAGTCGTTGAGCACGTAAATGAATTGGAAGCTTTGCTAAACTGTTGTGCTCGTAACAAAATCAAATACCGTTTTATTGGCAGAGGAACAAATATCCTTGTGGCTGATGCCGGTTTTGATGGGGTGGTACTGCTGTTTGGCAAAACTCTTTCTTCGATTAGCTTACTTGAAGAGACAAAAACAGGTAACGTTCGTATACAGGTTGGTGCCGGTTGCTCACTTGTTAAACTGCTAAACTGGTGTGCTGAAAAGAGTTATACCGGTTTGGAATTTGCCAGTGGTATCCCTGGATCTCTTGGTGGCGCTGTTGTCATGAATGCCGGGGCCTGGTCAGGTGAGATAGCAGATGTATTGGATTCTGTAACCGTGTTCTCAAAGACAAATGGTGAAGAAAAGATAACACGGAGGGAACTGGATTTTGGATACAGAAAGTGGCGAAACCAGAGAGATACAGCTGGCGAAAAACGGCTGGTAGTTTCGGCAGAAATTGTCCTGCAAAAGGGAACAAAAGAAACAATTCAGACAACGTGTAGAGAGTATCTCGCTAAACGCAAAGAGAAACAGCCCAAAGGACTGAAAAATGCCGGTTCATTTTTTAAGAATCCTCCTGGAGAATCGGCCGGTCGTCTCATTGAGAGCGCAGGGCTTAAGGGTATGCGATGTGGAGATGCAATGGTATCACCTGTGCATGCAAACTTTTTTGTAAATATGGGATCTGCCAAAGAATACGATATTAAAGCGCTTATGGAAATTGTTGTCAACAAGGTTAAGGAAGAGAGTGGAATAGAACTTCAAGCTGAAGTACACTTTCTCTAAAGCATCACTGAAATGTGAGAGTATGCCCTCTATAATTGATAAAATCAGAAAACTGTTTGTCGGCAAAATGAAAACCACGCAAGCGGGGTCTCTCTTCTCTCGGCGATTGCAGAAATCATGTTATAAGGCGGGGGGGCTTGATACGGGTAGCAGGAAAAAGCCGTTTTGGGAACAATGGAAATCTGGAACGAAGATCAAGCCGCAAGAAACTGCTATTTCAGTGAATAAGGAGCCAGGGAATGTACACTATCCGCTAAAACTGACACTGCTTTTTGGCAGTTTGTCTTTTGCTGGTTATCTGTTGCTCACAGGTCCCATGCATTCGCTTTATGATGATTTACGCTATTTTCGTATTCATGAAATAGAGCTTAGCGGCTGCCGGACAATAGGTTGTGAGGATTTGAGAAAATTTGCCGGGATTACCTATGAAATGAATATGCTGAGTCTTGAGCCCAATGCGATTCGGAACCGTCTCTTACAACATCCCTGGGTGAAATATGCCAAGATCAAACGAATATGGCCAGATGGTCTGGCAATAAGTATTCAGGAGTATCGGCCGCAGGCAATACTCGTACAAGGGACGGAGAAACAGTTTAGTTATGTGAACAATATGGGTGTTGTCTTTGCAAAGGTCGCTCCCGGGAGAGAGTTGGACTTTCCGGTGATAACCGGTATTGACTCCCTTGCCACAGAAAATGATCGTAAAGAGATGCTGGCTGCTGCAAATTTGTTTTTACGATTGGCAGAAAGAAATAACCCGAATTTACCTGCCCAAAATATATCGGAAATACATTTCACAGAAACGGGATCGTTGATTCTCTACCTGGTGGAACATCCATTTCCCATTTATTTTGGCAAGGATGAGATAAAACGAAAATATTCACAGTTACGCCGTGTACTTGAAGTGTTGTATCGCAAGCGTAAGGGTGGGGCAAGACTAGAAGAGGTTGCCTATATCCGTATGGATTACCAGAAGGATAAGGTTTTGGTGGCACGAAATCAGAAGGGATAAATAGATGGATTTAAAGGAAAAAATTATGAGCCCACTGGCAATACAGATATGTTTACGAGAATATCATGGATGATATAGCAATTACTCCAGAAGAAATGGAACCTCAGGAAGAGACACGTGAGCCGGGTGACCTGGTAGTTGGGCTTGATATCGGAACAACAAAGATCTGTTGTGTGGTGGGCGAAGTCTTCGACGATGCCGTGGATATAATTGGCGTAGGCACTGCTCCCTCTGTGGGATTGAAAAAGGGTGTGGTGGTAAATATTGAGGCCACAGTTAAGTCCATTCGTCAGGCCGTAGCACAGGCGGAGGAGTCGGCAGGTTGTGAATTACACGATGTGTATGTGGGGATTGCCGGCAATCATATCAAGGGATTTAACAGCCCTGGCATCATAGCCATTAATGGTCGTGAAATTAGAGAATCGGATGTTGAAGATGTAATTGTTGCCGCACGTACCGTTAAAATTTCAGAAAACCAGCAGATTATCCATGTCCTTCCTCAGGAATATATGGTTGATGATCATACTGAAATTCAGAACCCTCTGGGCATGACGGGTGTGAGACTCGTCACAAATGTCCATATTGTTACAGCTGATATGGCAGCTGTACACAACCTGTATACCTGTTGTCAAAAGGCGGGACTTGATGTGGCTGATATGGTGCTTGAGTCTATAGCATCCGCCCATGCGACATTACGTCCTGATGAGATGGAGCTTGGTGTAGCCCTTATAGATATAGGAGGAGGCACAACAGACCTTGCCGTTTTTTGTGACGGAACCATACGGCACACGACGGAGATTGGGCTGGGCGGTCACAATCTGACCAACGATTTATCCGTTGGCCTGCGAACGCCTCTACAGGATGCGGAACGATTGAAAGAGGATTTCGGTTGTGCCATATCGTCCCTTATAAAACCAAATCACGTGGTGGATGTACCAACTGTTGGAAATCGTGAACCACGAAAGGTAACTCAGAAGGTGCTGGTTGATATTTTGCAGGCGAGAATGGTTGAGATTTTGGAGATGGTAAATCAGGATCTCATAAATTCAGGATTGAAAAATAAAATTAACGGTGGAATCGTTATTACAGGTGGCACTGCATTGCTGGCAAATATTGCAGATCTTGCCGAGCAAATATTTGATTTACCGGTTCGTGTCGGCTATCCCGCGCAGATAGGTGGTAAAGTTGAAGAGGTGAATACGCCACGTTGTACCACCGGTGTGGGACTGGTTATTTATGGTCGTCAGCATCAGGCTGATCACCGCTACAGCGACAGCACTATGGTGGGTCGTATGAAAGATTGGATCCGTAAAATTATGTGATCTGGAAAAAATGAATTATTTGTAAAAAAACGTTTCGTTGGCAGGCTGTAAATGCTATGATTTATAATCTAAATTTTGCAATCACAAGAACAGCGAGGTTGTTGTTATGAACGATGCAGATTTCGTGAAAATGGGAGAAAATATGCCGTTTAGAATGGCTGAAACAGATGGTGTTGCAGTAGTAAAGGTCATTGGTGTTGGTGGCGGAGGTGGTAATGCCATAAATACCATGGTTGAAGATCGTTTGCAGGGTGTTGAGTTTATAACAGCTAACACCGATAAGCAGGCTTTAAATATATCTCGTGCGGACGTATGTTTACAGATCGGGCCCAGTATTACCAAAGGTCTTGGTGCGGGCGCAGATCCTGAAACTGGTGAGCTGGCAGCGTTGGAGTCAATTGATGAAATCACAGATAGCCTGAAAGGCGCTGATATGGTTTTTGTAGCTGCAGGTCTTGGTGGCGGTACAGGAACCGGGGCTGCACCTGTTGTTGCGAGAGCAGCCAAAGAGCTGGGAGCCCTCACTGTTGCCGTGGTTACCAAACCGTTTCACTTTGAAGGAAAATTTCGCATGCGCAATGCCGAGAGTGGCTGGCAGGAATTACGAAAATACGCTGATACCATTATCACCGTACCAAATGATCGTCTGCTCTCTCTCATGCAAAAAAACTCCAAACTTTCTGATATGCTGACCATGGCGGATCAGGTACTTTTGCAGGCAGTGAAAGGAATTACAGATCTGATCAATGTGCCAGGGCTTATGAATGCAGACTTTGCTGATCTACGTACTGTCATGCGTGAGGTCGGTCCTGCGATTATGGGAGCGGGTTTTGCCGTTGGTGAAAATCGTGCAACTGAAGCAGCAAATCGTGCAATCGATAATCAGCTGCTTGAAGATGTCGGTATTGATGGTGCTCGCGGTCTGTTGATTAATATTTCCGCCTCTGAAGAAAGTTTTACCATGGCAGAGTTTATGGAAGCGTCTGCCCTTATCCAGGATAAGGTAGACGAGGAAGCAAAAGTCGTAATTGGCGCATTGTACGACGATTCCCTTGGCGAAGAGTTACATGTTACCGTCATTGCCACAGGAGTTGGTGAATCCCTTCCTGATAAAAAAACTATTGTCCAGGTACCAGTCCCCGCACAGTCACAGTCGCGTGAAACAAGTGAAACTAGTGAAGTGCTAACTGAGCGACACCCTACGAATTCACAACAAGCTGCACCGAATTCGCCTGGTGGTTCGTCTATATTCCCCTCCTCTAATTTTAATGGCTTTGAAAATCACGGAATTCGTTCCGGAGAAAATACCCCCAATAGAGGTGAGAAACCTTGGAATGAGGAGTATATGGAAACGCCTACCTATCTGAGGAAGAAGGCGAACTGATTCTTTGGCTCGGGGAAGACAGAAAAAGAAGGTCAGTGTAGAAAAAAGCCTCCTTGCCCAGGAAAGCGGAACCTGGCTGAAGAAATGGAAAGGGCGACGTCCCGTTGCCCTGCTCTATCCGAATAGCTATTCCATCGGTGTCTCCAGCCTCGGATTTCAGCTTGTTTATTCTCTACTGAATTCTTTCGATGATGTCGTGTGTGAACGGTTTTTCCTCCCGGAAGCCGGAGCTCCCTTTCGCTCTTTCGAAACTCAGCGCCCTTTAAATGATTTTCCGCTCATATTCTATTCAATCAGCTTTGAACACGATTACCTCAATGTTGCGCGACTGTTACTTGCTGCTGACATCCCGCTTTTTGCGAAAGAGCGTTCGGACGACATAATCAGTGCCGACAACCCTCTGGTTATCGGTGGCGGTGTTGCCACCTTTATGAACCCAGAACCCCTTGCCCCATTTACTGACCTGTTTTTGCTGGGGGAGGCCGAGGGGATGCTGCCAGCGCTGTTTTCTTTGTTTGATACTTGTCTTGCTGAGAAAAAACGGGCAGAACTGCTGTTGCATTTCCAAAAGGAATTGGCTGGAGCCTATGTACCCAGTCTTTATACGCCTGTTTATGACAAGGAAACCGGACAGCAAAGTGGGGTGAAACAGGAAGCGTCTGGTATCCCAAGCCGCATCTCCAAAGTTATTGTTTCAACAACTGAAAAAGCAGCACATTCACAGTTGCTGAGTCCCAAAGCTGAGTTCTCTAATCTGTTTGTAACGGAACTAGGCCGCGGTTGTTCTCGCGGTTGTAGGTTTTGTGCAGCTGGATTTATCTACAGGCCACCACGTCTGTGGAATGCTGATGCTGTAATAAAAGGCCTTGAAGAACGAGGTGAAACTGTTAAGCGTATTGGGCTGCTCGGTATGGAGATGGCTGACGAACAAGAGCTTAAAAGTCTCTCTTCGTACTTGTTAGACAGTGGTTGTTCCCTCTCATTCTCTTCTCTTCGGGCGGATCGGATTTCAGGCCCGCTGCTTGAACTTCTTGGTGCCAGTAATCTCAAAAGTGTGGCAATTGCTCCAGATGGTGCTTCTGAAAGACTTAGACGTATAATCAATAAAAATCTTACCGAAGAAGATATTCTCCTTGCCGCTGAACGGCTAGTTGCTGCAGGCTTATATAAATTAAAGCTTTACCTTATGATAGGGTTGCCCGGAGAAACCTATGAAGATTTGCAGGAGATGATTGCGCTTGTCAAAAAGGTTAAAGAACGTATGGCTCCGGTTGGCAAAGAAAGGGGACGTCTCTGTGAAATCACACTCTCCGTCAATAGTTTTGCTCCAAAGCCATGGACACCCTTTCAGTTTCACCCCTTTGCTGGCTTACAGCAGGAAAAAGGCACAAGCCGAACTGCCAAAGAGGCGGTTGCATCCCTCAAAGAAAAGATCAGTTTCCTAAAAAAGGGATTACGCAAAGAAGCGAACGTGCGCATGAACCATGATAAACCGGAAAATGTTCTTTTTCAGGCAGTTTTGTCTAGAGGGGACAGGAGGTTAGCCAACGTTCTTGCTACCATGGCTATCAACCAATCCCCGTGGAAACAGGCAATGAAGAAGCACGGTTTAACTCCTGAGCAGTATGCTCTGGTGCAGCATGGTGCAGATGACTACTTCCCCTGGAATATTGTGGATCATAAAATAGAACAGAAATATTTATGGCAGGAGTATCAGAAGAGTTTTCAGGCCAAAACAACCATAGCCTGTGATACAGCTGTCTGTAAACGCTGTGGAGTTTGTGGTGACTGAAGAGCAGGTTAAATATTACACAACAGCGGATGATCCGGAACAGCTTGAACAGCTACGTGCCGGGCACATGCCCTTTCAGTTGGTAAAATACTTCTCTTTTTCAAGCCTTGGTGTGATCCTGATCTTTACCCTGTTCCTTTCATGGGCAATCTCTAAGAATGCTAAGAATGTGATGCTTGGTCAGAGTGAAGCCTACTCTTTACTCCTTGCTGAAAACCTGAATCAGCAGATTTTCCGAGGATTTGTGCTACCAACTGTTGTGCGGTATGGCAAGATTGCTCTTTCCAATCCCGATCAGTTTCAACGTCTTGATAAGATTGTTCGTAACGCTACACGCAGTTTGAAGATGGAAAACGTAACAATATACGATTCCAATGTTAATATTATCTCCTACTCTACAGTTGAGGCGAAAGTTGGCAAGAAAGATCAGGGTGGTATTGAGTACGAAAAAGCATTACAGGGAATAGCAAACTCACAGATTCAGTCCAGGGGAACAATACTGAGTCTGTTCCCTGGAACCCCTGATGTGCATTACAATCTGAAAACTTTTATTCCATTTCGACTGATGCAGGAAGGCAGTGAAAGTGATGGACAGATTATGGGGGTTATTGAAATAACCCAGAATCTCTCTCATGAGTACAAAGCAATCTTACGTCTTCAACGAAAGATTATTCTGGTTTCCTCGCTGGTGATGCTTATCCTGTTTCTTGTTTTGTTGGTCATTGTCAGTCGGGCAAATAAAATTATGGAGGGAAGAGTTCGAGAACGGCTTGCCCTTGAACAGAAATTTCATGATATCGAGAAACTGGCACAGCTCGGAACCATGGTGGCCACTGTCTCCCATGAGATAAAAAGTCCACTTGGAATCATTCGTTCAACAGCCGAAATTCTTGTGAAGCGAGTAAAAAAGCTGGCACCCGGAAACGAAAATCTTGCTGAAATTATTGTTGCGGAAACTTCACGGCTTAATACAATTGTCTTGGAATTCCTTGATTTTGCACGACCGCAGAAGGTGAATCTGAAACCCGTTGATATTAATCAGTCTATTGCCCAAGTTCTCCATTTTGTTGAAGCAGATCTTGAAGAAAAAGGAATTGAGCTCAAAAAAGAACTGCACCCGGGGATCGGGAAGATAACCATTGACCCGGACCTGTTTTATAGGGCATTGCTGAATATTCTTGTTAATGGCATCCAGGCTATGCCGGATGGTGGCACTCTCAATGTGAAAACCTATATTGTGCGAAAGGATGGTTCTGTGGCCATCAGTATTACTGATACTGGTATGGGGATGAATGAAGAGACAGCAGCAGAAGTTTTTAAACCTTTTTTTACAAATAAACATAAGGGAACCGGGCTTGGACTGGCCATTACCAAAAACATTATAGATCAGCACCATGGCTCTATTACTGTTGTTTCTACGGAAGGGAAAGGGACCACTTTTACCATAACGTTACCGTAGTTGACAAAAGGTTTGGTTCCACTCTTGTCTCCATTTGATGTTATGCGTTTGAACAAGATATTATGGCAAAGCTTCAACGGTTTTTTATATTCTCTAAATGGCTGCATAAATATGTAGGTCTTGTGCTTCTCTCTGTTTTTATCTTTATGGGTGGGACGGGAATACTGATTAATCACCCATCATTACTCAGTTCCTGGTCTGTTCCTGTAAGTTGGCTTGGCGAAAGCTATCAGTATGCGAACTGGAATCGTTTTTCTTTTCGTGACAGTGTGGTGGCCGATGATGGCAGTATGTATATTGCCGGTAAGATGGGTGTATGGTACTCGCCAGGTACCAACCTTGCTTTTGAACAGATAAATGAAGGGCTTCCAGAATCCTTTTACCTGCATGATATCAAAACACTTCTTGCTGTAAATCATGAAGGGAATCGTCGACTTTTTGCTGGCGGTCGCAGTGGCCTGTTCTATCGGGACCAGCATGCTGATTCATGGTTACCTGTGAAGAGTGTCGCAGGTGTGGAAATAGTGGATCTGTTACGTACGGGGGGGCAGGTTATGGCATTCAGTTCCCATGGCTGTTATACTGCATCTGTCTCACAAGCGAATCCCGACTTCATGCCAGTGGCAGTTGAGATCGACAGCAAGGGACAGTGGGTACCCGGATATCGTATTCTGTTTGAGTTGCATAGTGGAAAACTCTTTGGCTTGCCTGGCCGTCTGCTTGCTGATGTGGCCGCAATCCTTCTTGTTTTTCTCTGTTTTTCAGCTCTGTATATCTGGTTTGTGCCCTGGCGTAAGCGTAGGTTCAAGAGGCGTCGCAGAAAAGACCGCTGGCTGGCAACACTCTACTCATACCATTTGAGTGTCGGGATCTGGATAGCTCTTCTGCTTTTTCTGATTGCAGGATCTGGTGCTTTTATCAGACCACCACTGATTCTTTTTTCAAGTATTATCCGAATCCCCCTTGCCACCCTTGCCCGAAAAACTCCCGAAATATTGCGAGCGGTGATTAGTGATGATGGCTCTCTTGTTCTCGCAACCAGAGATGGTTGGTACAAGGGGGCACCGAACTTTAAGCCGCCCTTGGTGGCTGTGACACCACCTGTACCTGTTTTTGGTATGGGTGCCACAGTCTTGGAACCTTTAGGTAATAACCAATTACTTGTTGGTTCTTTTAGTGGCTTCTATAAGTGGAATGTGAGTGATGGGACTGGCGTCGATCTTGACGGAAATACGGCACCCACAGAGGCGGAATTGAGGCCTGGAGATGTTATGGCCGCTGCAGCAATAATGCATGAAGGAACATTTGCTGGGTACGCTGATTATAAAAATGGTTTGCGAAAGCTGGATAATACACCGATTCTGGACAGGCCCTTTCCAGCAGAGCAGTTCGAGAACCGAACCTCTTTGTACCATTTCCTCTTTGAATTGCATAATGGACGGTTCCTGCGTGATACAATTGGTGCCTGGTACATCCTGTATGTTCCACTGGTCGGGATGGCCCTGATGCTTGTCGTTTTTACAGGAACCTTTGACTGGTTAACCCGAAAGAAGATTCTGTTTGTCACACAAAAAAGAGAATCTCAGCAATGATGGCGTCGTAAAAACTCTTCATCTTCTTCGTCACACCAAATTTGCTGTCGTTACGACGTACTTAAGTACGTCTCACTCCATCAAATTTGCACCCCAAGGGCATTTCCTGCGGGGCACGTTCCTCGAATATGAAGTTTTTAACTTAGCCATCCAAAATAGTACTTTTTACGAGTTTTTCAACAATGCCCACAGCACTTACTATTCAAAATTTACGCTTTTTAAGCAATGGCCCCTATAGTCTTGACCTGGCAAAAGGAGAGTGTTGCGGTATCAATGGTGCCTCGGGTATTGGTAAAAGCCAGTTTCTACGAGCTATCGCTGATGTCCTGGCTCACGAAGGTGAGTGTGTACTGGAAAGCACCCCTTGTCTTTCTATGTCACCCCAGGATTGGCGAAAAAAAGTGGCTTTAGTGGCACCTGAATCCTTCTGGTGGTATGACACAGTTGGCCCGCATTTTGGAGTAGAGAGTGCAGACGATCCATATTTTTGCCATCTCCTAGAACGATTGGGTTTTAGTTTGGATGCACTTCAGTGGCAGATCAGTCGGCTTTCTACTGGTGAGCGACAACGTTTGTCTCTTATTCGTACACTTATAACCAACCCGAAAGTTTTACTCCTTGACGAACCAACTTCAGGGCTTGATCGCAAGATGGCAGCAGAGGTTGAGGATATTGTGGCAATGCGTTGTGATAAAAAAGAAAGTAGTTGTATTTGGGTGAGTCATGATCTGGAACAACTGGCTCGTTTAAGTGGCCGCTGTTTTCAACTAAATCGTGAAGCACTTGTGGAGATGTTTTTATGAATGTGATATCCCTTAGTGCTTTTGATCTTTCCTTAGCTGCTACATTACTGTTGGCACTGGCTTTCTGTAGTCTGAAAATTGGTCTTGGAATTGAAAGACAAATTGTTATTTCAGGTTTGCGTATGACAGCACAGCTCCTCCTTGTCGGACTTGTACTGAAAGTGCTGTTTGCAAATGGTAGCTTTCTGCTGGTTTTTGTTATGTCTCTTTTTATGCTGCTCGTGGCGGGGTATGAAGTGAGGGCTAGGCAAACCCGTAAACTGCGAGGCAGTGTAGGCTATTTTATTAGTACCGGTTCCATGTTTGTCTCATCATTCAGCGTTGCTTTTCTGGCGCTCACAGTGATGGTTGGAGTTGATCCATGGTATACGCCACAATACGCGATTCCCATGCTTGGTATGTTACTTGGCAATACTATGAATGGTGTGGCCTTGTCGTCTGATAGATTAACAACGGATATGTATAATCAACGGGGAATGGTTGAGCAACGATTGCTCCTTGGCCAGAGTTGGCAGGAAGCCAGTGGTGATATCAGACGTGATTGTATGCGTGTTGGCATGATACCCATTGTGAATTCCATGGCAGCGGCAGGAATTGTCAGTTTGCCGGGTATGATGACCGGGCAGATATTGGGTGGCTCGTCTCCGATGGATGCTGTGAAATATCAGATTTTAATTATGTTCCTGATTGCAGCCGGTACAGGATTTGGAGTAATTACTGCTATCTGGCTGATCAGTCGACGTCTTTTTGATGACAGGCAGCGACTGGTTCTGGATAATCTGATGCAGCAAAAGCAGCAGTGATAATCTACTTTTCTGCTTGTAATTTCCACGTAAATATTGTTCATTTGTCTATAACATTAAATGGTTAAATAACTCGTTTGTATATGGAGGAAGAGAGGATGAGTAAAAAAATAGTAATTGTGGGTGGTGTTGCTGCAGGCCCTAAGGCTGCCTGTCGTGTGAAACGTTTAATGCAGGATGCGGAAGTAACAATAATTGATCAGGATACGCTGTTCTCTTATGGCGGTTGCGGAATTCCTTATTATGTTTCGGGTGATGTTTCCGATGAGGCTGAGCTTCGATCCACCAGTTTTCATATGGTGCGAAATGAAAATTTCTTTTTAAATGCCAAGGGAGTGACAGTAAAGGGCGGTACCCGCGGCGTGTCTATTGATCGTCAGGCCAAAACTCTCCAGGTGGAAGACGTGGCCAGTGGTGAGAAATCTGAGCTTCCTTATGATATTTTGATGATTGCCACCGGATCTCGTCCATTTGTCCTTCCTATTCCCGGTGCTGACCTTGATGGTGTTTTCACCATTTCAGATTTGCATAAAGCGATTGAAATAAAAGATCGTATAGCAAAGCAGAAAGTGAGTAAGGCTGTTGTTATTGGTGGTGGTGCCATTGGTCTTGAGATGGCCGAGGCTTTCAAGGATCTATGGGGTGTTGAAACTTCAGTTGTTGAATTTATGCCACAAATCCTGCCCCGAATCGTGGATAAACCGTTTGCTTCCATGGTTACTAAACACATGCGTGACAATGGTGTGGATATCTTTTTGGGAGAGGGTGCTGAGGAAATCCTTGGCAAAGATGGTAAAGTGACAGGGCTACGCACTGCAAACAGAACCTTGGAAGCCGATATGGTGATCATGGCCGCAGGTGTTAGGCCTCGCTCTGAAATTGCGGCAGAAGCCGGTCTACAGATTTCTCCTTTGGGGGCAATTGTTGTCAATGAGCGTATGCAGACATCTGATCCAAATATTTACGCGGCAGGTGATTGCGTAGAGATTATGAATCTTGTCTCCGGTAAAAAACTGTATGCTCCCCTTGGGTCCCTTGCCAATAAGGAAGGTCGTGTGGTTGGCGATAATATGGCTGGTATTCCAACTAAATTTAAAGGTGGAGTTGGTAGTTTTATCATGAAGGCTTTTGATGTCTGTATTGCCGCCACCGGGTTAAGTCTTGATGTGGCACTGGCTGAAGGGTTTGATGCTGACGTGGCACTGAATGCACCATCCGACAGAGCACATTTTTTCCCAACGGAGGCCATCGTCTGCTTTCAGATGGTTTTTGATCGTCGTACCAGAAAAGTCCTTGGCCTTCAGGGCTTTGGCCCCATGGGCGATGGGATATCAGCACGTATTAATGCTGCCGCTGCTTATATAACCATGGGTGCGACAATTGATGATTTTGGCACTCTTGAAATGGCTTATGCGCCACCTTTCTCTGCTGCCATAGACTCTGTGAATGCCGTTGCTTACGTTGCGGACAACCTGTGTGATGGTCGTTTGCGAAAGATTGATTTTGATCCTTTCTTAAGCTGGATGGATGATTTTACCACCCAGGCCGACTGGTGTGCACTTGATATCAGGCATCCTAATGAAGCAGGGCCATGCGTGGATAAGTTCGGTGCTGAGACATGGCTTGCAATTCCTTATAATGAGATCCGTAATCGATACAAGGAATTACCTGACGATAAAAAGCTGATTATTCTCTGTGATGCAGGAACCCGCTCTTTTGAGATCCAAAGTTTTCTTGAGAGTGTCGGCCTTAGCAATACGCTTGTTTTAAGCGGTGGTTTTTCCATGCTTCGTCGTATAGGTATTGATTGGTATCCTGCTTAAAATCCCCGCTCAGGAGAGGGTTGTCTCCCTCTCCTGAGTTCTCTTATATTTTTTGCTGTTCGTTCTGGACATTTCTTTTGTTTTTGTGCTACCTTAACGTGTAGTGAGCGGATAGCTCCGTTCCATGTATCAGTGACTTAACTATTTGATATAAAAGAAAAGAGGGTGTTTAATGGCACAATTTGAAGCTCAGGACATGATCGAAGAAGTTCAAGCCAATATAGAAACTGGTGATATTCTAAAAACAAAGTTGGTTTTAGCCCATTTGGGAGACATGGATCTGAAAACCCAGAACCGACTGATTTACGAGTTGTCTCGTGGTGATGTCCATTTCACTGTGCCAGTTCTGTTGCACTTGATGACTGAGCATGTTGAGATAGCAGATGCTTTACCGATTATTAAAGAAACGCTTCTTTCCAGTCTGCTTGCTTATCCGGAACTGCTCATTGAGTTCCTGTCTGATCCAAGCATTAAAGATAAGACCCACCTGATTAATGTTGCCGGTGAATTACGTTTTGACGATGCTGTGCCTGCTTTATTGTATCTTGTCGCCAATAGTGAGAATGAGTCGGAGATAAACCATATTATTGAAACCTTAGGGCTTATTGGTGATCCGCAGGCAGTAAATACACTTACTGACTATCTGTATGCTGCAAATAGAGATCTCATTATTACAGCCGTTCAGGCATTAGGGCAGGTTGCATCTCCTTCAGCCATGCACCGCCTGGGTGAGAGAATGGGTACGGATAACGAGTTGGATTATATGATCCTCTCAATTTTTGCAGATGTGCAGGATCCGACCTCTCTTGAAAAGCTCAATGAAACACTGGCTTCGCACTATGCCCATATGCGGATTTATGCAAAGCAGGAGTTGATTCGTATCGGTTCAAAAGCTGTTCCGGCACTGATTGACAATCTGCTCAAAGACGATCCAGATTTTATTATTCACACTCTGAATGTTCTTGGGGATATTGCGGATGAGTCTGCAATTATGCCCATTCGTAAACTCCTTGGTAAAGAACCAAAGGATGCCAATATTCGCTTTGCAGCCTATGAAGCATTGGCGCTTCTTCCCCTTCGTAAGGGGGCCTACACATTAACTGCCGGCTTGACAGATAAAGAAGACCATGTCTGTGTGGCAGCGGCCCGTGCCATTGATCAGAACTATTCTGATATCCTAACAGCTGGAATTAAGAATCTACTTCGTTCTGAAACTGATGAGGCCAGGCATATCACAAAGATCATTGTCAATGCCCAGGTGGACAAGGTCTTTTTGAGTCTGGCAAATGAAGCATTTTTCCAGAATATGTCACTGGTGTACCTGCCGCATGCCCATAAAGACACAAAAGAACACTATATTTCCCTGCTTAACGAAAATGGACTTGAAGATTTTGCCAGAAAAATAACGGGCGATGTGGAAGATACGGGCATTAAACTGAAAGTCGTTGCTGTTGACGATTCCCGGATGATTTTGAATATTTATAAGGCGACTCTTCATGAACTGGGATTTGAGCCGGTCCTCTTTGAGTTCCCTGCTGGGGCCATAGAGTATTTCATGAATGATACTGCTGCTATTATGCTTACTGATCTGAATATGCCTGAGATTTCAGGTGTTCAACTGTCGGCTCAAGTCAGGAAGAAGTATTCATCCAAAGAGTTGCCCATCATCATGGTGACCACTCAGAATGAAGCCAATGACAATAAGGCGGCTTTTGAGGCAGGTGTGGATAAGATTATACAGAAACCCTTTAATGCCAAGAGTTTGAAAGCGGCAATGGACGAGTTTCTATAATGTTTCGAGTTTATTGAAATCTCGCCCAACGTCTTGTGGTCGATGGGCGTCGGAGCCAGCCCCCAGAGGGATATCCAGTTTTACTGCCTCTTCTATGATGAAGGGGGCAGGGTAGGGTGTCCCTCTTTTGCCAAATCCTGTAGTGTTAATTTCAAGCGCCATGCTTTTCTGTTGTACAGCTTGCAATAACTCTCTAATCTGCTTCAAATAGTGTTTATCAAGAATGCAGCCCGGTTGGTGGCGCAAAACTGCGTCAAGGTGGCATAAAACTGTTCCTGGCAATATTTTTACAGCTTCCATATGCTCCAGAAAGACTATTTCCTGAAGGCCTATGGCTATGGCACTGTTGACATATTCCTCCATCTCACCTGTGGCGTGATGGCAGTATTTGGTGTGGACATGACCGTCTGTCAGGGTAGGAATGAAAAAATGCTCAGGCGTTACCTCGAGGAAAAAGATGCACAACACCATCTATTTCAGATGTATCACAAATATGACCGAGGTCCATTTCCAGTGCAAGGAATTCTTCAATGCCTTCAGGGGGCAGAGCAAGACTGGGGCCTTCGGGAAGGTGGTAAACAAGTGTGTTGACCTTACTAAAGTCTACGGGGCGAACAAAGAGTTTCATATTATATATCCAGAAAGAGATGGAAAATAGTTAGTTTTATGTAAACGACTATAAGGACCTTTGGTGCAAACCGCAAGAAAATTGACATAAAATTAAGCAAATTCTTAAAATGCTGGAAGCCGTGATAGAAATAGGTTTGACAGCGAACACCTATGTGTTTATTGTAGTGTTTTTGTAAGGGACTGCCCCATCAAAATGTGTACCCTGAAACCGATTATTAAAGACTCCGCTTTGACGAACATACTACCACTATAGATGACCATTAAGGTTCTCAATTTTATATTTTAAATACGAAACAAAAGGTGCAGGAATGAGTGAAAACGATCCGTTGGCTAAGGAAAAAACGCTGTTTGGGAAGGGAATGGAAAATCCTTCTAATATTATGCCCAAAAAACTAACATTGGAGTCGCATCTAAAGTTTGAGTGTCATCCCGGTGTAAGTTGTTTCACCGCTTGTTGTCATGGAATTAAAATTGTACTTACTCCCTATGATATCCTGACGCTGAAAAATCGTCTGAACATGCCTGCCCATGAGTTTTTAAATGAATATACCACCCCTGTCTATCTTGAGAAAACAGATATGCCAGGAGTTGCCCTTAAGCTCAGCGAAGATAAGAAAGATAATCCCTGTCCATTTGTCACTCCTGAAGGTTGTACTGTTTATACCGACCGTCCATCTGCGTGTCGCTATTATCCCGTAGGAATGGCAGATTTCCATGAAGGGCAAGGTTCCATGGGTGGCGATACTGATCAGCAGGATGAAGAAAAGTTCTTCTTTATTGTAAAAGAAGATCATTGCAAAGGTTTTGAAGAAGCCAAAGAATGGACTGTTGCTGAGTGGCGAAAAGATCAGGGTGTTGATGTTCGTGATGAGATGAATAAGGAGTGGTTGCGCCTTGTTATGCGCCGTAAATCTTTTGGTCTTCAGGCAACTCTTTCCGATCAGGCTAAACGTATGTTCTTTATGACATCCACCGACCTTGATCATTTTCGTCGCTTTGTTTTTGAATCCACATTCCTCGAGACCTATACGGTTGATGATGCAATCCTTGAAAAGATTAAGGAAGATGATGTTGAGTTGATGCTCTTCTCTTTTAAATATCTTGCTTCAGCATTGTTTGGTGCTGAGAAAGGCTTGAATATCCGTGAAGATAAAGTTCAGGAAAGGGTGGAAGTGATTAAGAAGGATCAAGCGGATACCGTTAAGCAGTCGATAGAGGATTATAAAGATATTAAGAAAGCTCGTGGTGAAGAGGTCGATCCTGAGCTGTAGCAGAGTTTGTAAATAAAAAAAAGGGCATTGGAAGGAAACTTCCAATGCCCTTTTTTTACGTCCTCGTTTTTCAGAAAAGTTTATCAGAACACCTGAGGTGTTCTGATAAACTTTTTACTTCTCTGGTTCGAGAGAAGCAGCTCTTGCTTTGAGGAATTTCCAGCTCTTGGTCACATCCTTCTGTGATTCAGCCATCAATTCATCAGCATGCTCTGGATTCATCATCCTCAGCATCCTGTAGCGGTTCTCGCCCATGGCATACTCTTCAAACTTCATGGTAGGCTCTTTAGAGTCGATACTCAGTGGGTTTTTACCTACTGCTTCAAGATCTGGGTTGTAACGATACAGAGGCCAGTGACCGCATTGTACAGCCTTCTTCTGCTGATGCAGACCCTGAGTCATGTTGATACCATGGTTGATGCAGTGAGAGTATGCGATGATAAGGGATGGTCCATCATACGCCTCCGCTTCTGCAATTGCCTTGGCAACCTGACCTGGATTAGCGCCCATGTTTACTTTGGCAACATAAACGTTTCCATAAGTAGAGAAGATCATACCGATATCCTTCTTAGGCATCTTCTTACCACCTGCCGCAAACTGAGCGGTGGCAGCACGAGGAGTAGATTTAGACATCTGACCACCGGTGTTGGAGTATACCTCGGTATCAAGGATCATAACATTTACGTTTTCGCCGGAAGCGAGTACGTGGTCAAGTCCGCCATATCCGATATCGTATGCCCAACCGTCACAACCGAAGATCCAGCAGGATTTTTTCACAAGATAATCTGCACAACCGAGAAGGCGCTTGGCAATTATATTGTCTGAGCCTTCAAGTTTAGCCTTCAGCTTGGCGACACGTTCACGCTGTGCGTCAATATCCATCTGTGTTTTTTGTTCGGCCTTGTTGATGTCAGTAGCCATCTTCTTGGTGATCAGTTTTTCTGCAACAGCAGTGTCAAGAAGTTCAGTTGCCTGAGCGCCAAGTTTAGAGACAGACATACGCATACCGAGACCAAATTCAGCATTGTCTTCAAACAGTGAGTTAGCCCATGCAGGTCCACGTCCTTCTTCATTCTTGCAGTATGGAGTGGTTGGCAGGTTGCCGCCGTAGATGGAAGAACAACCGGTAGCGTTTGCTATCAGCATTCTGTCACCAAACATCTGGGTAACAAGCTTAATGTATGGAGTCTCACCGCAACCGGAACATGCACCAGAGAACTCAAAGAGAGGACGAAGGAGCTGGCTACCTTTGATGGTAGCAGGATTCACATCAGCAGGATTCACTTCATCGAGGCTTAAGAAGTACTTCACGTTCTTGGCCTGAGCAACGCGAATCTTGTCGTTGTTTGCTGTCATTGCAAGAGCTTTATTTCCTTTCTTGCCAGGACATACATCAACACACTGGGTACAGGAACAGCAATCTTCAGTGAAGGTCTGGATGGCAAATTTCTGCCCTTTAAATGCTTTACCAACTGCAGGAATAGTGGTGAAACCTTTTGGAGTCTTAGGCATCTTACCAACTTTCATACGGATAGCACTGTGGGGACAAACAAGAGAACACTGACCACACTGGATACAGTTGTCAGCTTCCCAGACGGGTACGTGAACACCGATGTTACGTTTCTCGTACTGGGTGGTGGCTGTTGGCCAGGTTCCGTCATTTGGCATTTCGGAAACCTTAACCAGATCGCCTTTACCCTGAATCATTTTGGCAGTGACTTCTCTTACGAACTGAGGAGCATCAGCAGGAACAGTCGGAGGCATCTCGTGTCCGGTGGTGGACTTGCTGAGAGTAACTTTCACGATGTTCTTTACAGCAGCATCAACGGCGTCGTAGTTCATGCTGACAATTTTGTCACCTTTTTTGCCATAGGTCTTCTTGATAGCAGTCTTGATGGCAGTGATGGCCTCTTTCTCGGAAATAATTCCAGAGATAAGGAAGAAGGCAGTCTGCATGATCATATTGATACGTGCGCCAAGACCAAGGGTCTGGCCAAGTGCAAGTGCATCAATGATGTAGAACTTTGCTTTCTTGTTAATAAGATCTTTCTGAACATTTGCAGGAAGCTGTTTCCAAATCTGTTTTTTATCGAAGCTGGTGGTGAGGAGGAATGTTCCGCCCTCTTCCAGGTTGCGAAGCATGTCATACTGATTAAGGAAATTGAAGTTATGACAGGCGATAAAGGTCGCCTTGCTGATAAGGTAAGGAGCGACAATCGCATTCTTACCAAATCTCAGATGAGAGGTGGTCATGGAACCGGATTTCTTGGAGTCATAAACAAAATAACCCTGTGCAGAGTTATCAGTTTCTGTACCAATGATCTTAATAGTGTTTTTATTGGCACCAACAGTACCATCAGATCCAAGACCATAAAACATTGCACGATGAACGTCATCACCTTCGATGGAGTAAGCTGCATCATAAGCAAGGCTTGTTCCAGCAATGTCGTCATCTGGACCAACACAGAAATGGTTCATAGGAGCCATTGCTTCCATATTGTCAAAGATGGCTTTTACCATTGCAGGGGTGAATTCAGCAGATCCCAGTCCGTAACGTCCGGAGATGATCATTGGCTGATATGCAGCGGTATTAGACTCGGTGGCCTCACCAACTGCGGTACGAATATCTTGATACAGAGGCTCGCCGGCGCATCCAGGCTCTTTTGTTCTGTCCATAACAGTGATGCGTTCAACAGATGAAGGCAAAGCGTTAACCATTGCTTTACAATCAAATGGACGGAAGAGACGAACGATTACGAGACCAAGCTTTTTACCCTGGCTAACCAGGTGATCGATGGTAGCAGATACAGTCTCACAACCGGACGCCATCATAACAACAACGTCGGTGGCGTCTGGAGATCCGTAGTAATCAAAAAGATGGTACTGACGGCCGGTAAGTTCTGCAAACTTGTCCATGGTATCCTGGACAATCTTGGGAGTTCTTTCGTAGAACTGGTTTACAGTCTCACGACCTGTGAAATAAACATCAGGGTTCTGAGCAGTTCCACGCATGGTTGGACGATCAGGAGTGAGAGCACGTTTACGGTGTTCAAGAATCAGATCCTCATCAATCATCTCTGTCATATCCTCATTGGTCAGTTCCTCGATCTTCTGAATCTCGTGAGAGGTACGAAAACCATCAAAGAAGTGAATAAAAGGAATACGGGTAGCAAGGGATGCCTGGGTGGCGATAAGAGCCATGTCCATACATTCCTGAACGTTCTGCGAACCAAGCAAGCCCCAACCGGTTTGACGTACTGCGTAAATATCAGCATGATCACCAAAAATGGAGAGTCCCTGAGCTGCGATGGAACGAGCAGTTACATGAAAAACGGTGGGGGTAAGCTCACCAGCAATCTTGTACATATTAGGTATCATCAGGAGAAGTCCCTGAGATGCCGTAAAGGTTGTACAGAGTACACCAGTAGCAAGAGAACCGTGCAGAGAACCTGCAACGCCGCCTTCTGATTGCATCTGGGTTACAGCCGGGATAGAGCCCCAGATGTTTGGCTGGTTTGCGGTTGCCTTGGTATCTGCCTCAGCGGCCATTGGTGAAGAAGGCGTAATGGGGTAGATAGTGATAACTTCACTACAGGCATAGGCAACGTGGGTAGCTGCTTGATTACCATCAATGGTGACCATTTTTCGGGACATAGGTAAATCTCCTTTGTTTATTTACTGTTTATGATTGTTTGTTGAATAAAAAAAATATTACTTTATTTTAAGGGAATCGCTTAGCTCGTCCATTCCCTGGCTGATGATGGTATAGCCTTCTAATTCGCCGAGCTCCTTAATCAGTGAATCAACTTCACCGTCATAGGGCATTACGCGTACTGAAACGCGCTTAGAGCCGGTGGGGGCATCATCAAATGAGGTGAGGATGGAGAGTACACGCGCTCTGTTTTGACGAAGCACGTCGATAAGTTTAGAGACAGAACCTCCAATGTCTGACATGTCCATTACAAACTGGAAAGCACCGTTCTGGATACCGGTTGCATGAATAAAACCGCGTAAAACGTCAGATTCAGAGAGCAATCCAACAAGGTTTCCATCATCGCCGGTGACAAGTAGTCCGGATATTTTTTCGTTGAGCATAACAACAGCTGCTTTTTCCAGAGTATCATGTTGCTTGAGGCAAATAGGGTCTGCAGTCATCACGTCCCGTACCTTCATCTCTGAGAGAAGGTAGTACATTTCATGCAGATCGATTTCTGTTTTAGAGGAGGGAGATGCTTCTTTAAGGTCGCGATCGGTAATAATGCCCGCAAGCTTTCCTTTGGCCACGACAGGCAACCGTCTGATATTGTTGTCTTTCATGGTTCTGCCGGCTCGCATGACAGAAGTGTTGGCGTCCACAGTGAGTATAGTGGTTGCCATCCAATCCTTAATAAGCATAAATTCTCCTTTAGCTGATGCAGTGGTGTTGTGAAAAGAGTTACGGAGTTTTGTCACATAAAATTTTGTAGAAGAATTAAGTAGTATATAATGTTTTTTGTTCTGACGCAAGTATTGA
>JAFLJS010000005.1 GCA_022712895.1 Desulfocapsa sp. | reverse complement strand
ATTTTCACGGTCGAGATGTTCCAGTTTCTCGGCAATCTCTTCAAAGAGTGGCTCAATCTGTTTATGGTCAACTTTAACATTGGTTATTTCATCCATAAGGTTGAGCATCTGTTTTTTACAAATTTCTGCTCCAGATGGTACCGCACACTGTTTGAACTTTTTTTGAATTTTGTGTTCTATGGATTTAATTCGGTATCGTTCTTTTGTACTTATAATAGCTATGGAAGTCCCTGCACGGCCAGCTCTTCCCGTACGGCCACTTCTATGGGTGTATGATGATATTTCGTCAGGGAGATTGTAATTGATAACATGGGTTAGGTCACTTACGTCCAGGCCACGCGCAGCGACATCTGTGGCCACAAGGATCTGTAGGTTACGACAACGAAATTTGCCCATGACATGATCTCGTTGTGCTTGGGAAAGATCACCATGAAGTGCATCAGCATTATAGCCATCATGGATTAACTTATTTGATACATCGTTGCATTCGCGCCGGGTACGACAGAAAACAATAGAATAGATATCTGGGCTGTTATCTACAATTCGTTTTAAGGCTGGATAGCGGTTTCTTACCTGTACCATATAGAACTCATGGCAAACATTTTCAGCACCTGCATTCTTGGTACCGATGGTGAGTTCCAGAGGATTGTTCATATATTTTCTGGAGATCGCTGCTACTTCTTTTGGCATGGTTGCAGAAAAGAGCAGAGTACTTTTTTGCTTGGGAGTATTTTCAAGGATGGCTGTAAGGTCGTCCTGAAATCCCATTTGCAACATCTCGTCAGCTTCGTCAAAAACCACGAAACTAATTTTGGAAAGGTCTGCAGCCCTGCGTTTTAGCATATCTTTCAAGCGCCCAGGAGTCGCCACAACAATCTGTACACCTCTCTTAAGACTCCTTATCTGTTGATCAATAGGTGATCCTCCATAAACAGATAATACTTTCAGCCCTGAAACAAATTTTGCATAAGATTCAAGATCTCTAGCCACCTGCATGCAGAGTTCACGGGTAGGGCAAAGCACAAGACCCTGGGTATGTTTTTTCTTCGGATTGATCAGCTGTATAAGGGGGATACCAAAAGCCGCTGTTTTTCCGGTTCCTGTCTGGGCAAGGCTGACCAGATCCATCTGCTTTTCAAGCATACGGGGAATTACTTCTTCCTGTACCGGCGTTGGCTCTGTGAAGCCAAGTGTGGCTAGCCCTTTCAGAATGTCTTCATTTATACCTAACTTTTCAAATGCTTGCATATGTGTTTCCAGGCCTCATTGTGAGGTTTTGTCGTTATTAAAAAATATTCCAACCATGATCCTGACGGATTGATTAAAAGATAAAAAACTGCAAAATCATAGTTTTAAGATTGTACAGCTGAATGTATGTAGTAGGAGTTGCAAAAGTACACAAAATTGTTTGTTTGACCATCATTTACTTAATATGTGTAAGAACGCAATACCTAAATGACAAGCACTGAAAAACCGAGAAGGACAATTTATCTTTTGAATCTAGCATAAATTTTGGAAGTAACAGAGGTGAATTCATCGAGTTTTGCAAGTTGAAGAAGAGCACCGTATAGAAATGCGGCGATTCCAATAATACACGCCAAGGCAGAAACGGATTGCAAGAGATTACCTGTCAGGTAAGGGTTTAAAAAACTTCTACTCCAGAATAAAAAACCTGCCATAACAGCACCTGCCATGCATATTTTGCATACCCCTCTAACCAGATAGGAAACGGAATATCCGTTGGTTTTGACATAGAGCACACTGCTTAAGAATAGGAAGTTCAGCACCATTGAACATGACACGGAAAGGGCAATGGCCAGATGTTGCATGGAATCAATGGTTAGATTTATGAAGAGAATATTGCTGCCAACAGCTAAAAAAGCACCGTAAAGAGGATATTTGGTATCTTCAAGAGCATAAAATACAGGAACCAGAATCTTGTTGGCTGAGTAGGCAAAGAGACCTATGGCATAGAAGGCTAACGTGTTGGCGGTGGCAATAGTATCAAATGATGTAAAAGCACCCCGTTCAAAAATGACACGAATGATAGGCTCGGCAAGAAGAATAAGACCGATGGTGGCCGGAATGGTGAGGCTGAAGACCATCGTTAGTGAAGAGACCATGGTCTCTTTCATGCCCTGGATATCTTTTTGGGCAGAGTGTCTTGCAAGGACGGGCATGGCGGCAATGGAAAGGGCAACCCCAAAAACACCAATGGGGAGTTGGACAAGACGAAAGGCATAGTTTAGCCAGGAAACTGATCCTTCAGCACAGGAAGAGGCAAAATTGGTATTGATAAAAATGTTAATCTGCGTTGGAGAAAGACCAATTATTGCAGGGATCATAAGGGTTATAATTCGTTTCAATCCAGGGTCGTTAATGCGTAACCGTGGAGTAAAGCGAAACCCGCATTTTCGTAGAGTGGGAATTTGCATGCATAGCTGCATTATTCCACCAAGCAGTGTACCAAGTGCCATTCCAACAATTGCAGGATAACCAAACCTCGGCAGCAGAAAAGCAAAGCTGACACCTCCTACGATGGAACCCATATTGAAGAAAGTGGAGGCCATGGCAGGGACAAAGAATTTGCCCTTGGTATTCAATATCCCCATAAGCACAGCCGATAAGGAGATAAAGACCAGAAAGGGTAACATGATTCTGGTCAGTAAAACGGTAATTTCGGTCTTCCCGGATATTTCAGAGAAGTTTGAAGCAAGCAGGTGCACGAGCGAATCAGCAAAGAATATGCCCAGCAGCGTCAGGCAGGAAAGTAGAATTCCAAAAAAGACCAGAACATTTGATGCCAGTTGCCAGGTTTCTTTCTTGCTCTTATTGGTGTCATAGTCAGTGAATACAGTGATGAATGCTGCAGACAATGCCCCTTCGGCAAAAAGATCACGTAAAAGATTTGGGATACGAAAAGCAACTACAAAAGCATCGTAGGCATATCCTGCCCCAAACATGCCAGCAAAAATCTGTTCACGAACAAGCCCGAGAACACGGCTGCACATTACGGCAACTGATACCGTGGAGGCTGATTTTGCAATTTTTCCGCTCTGTTTGGCTTCTTTCTTCAAAGGTAGTTTGTATTTGAAAGATTGGGGGAAGGTGTAAATCTGAGCCAGAGTACTCTACTTGTTTTTTTTCACCATTGCCACTGAAACTAATGAATGAAGTAGAGTTTTTGGAAAAGAAGTGGAAAGGCTTCGAGATTATCGAACATACTTGACTTTCAACAGATTTACTGAATATATGGATAGTAGTAATTTCATAATAATTACCCTATTTTTACAGGTACAGTAGTATCAGATAAAAACAGTATAAATCTTTTGTGGTTTGAGTGAAGGTACAACCGTTTTTTTATAAGGGAGATATGCATGCGCGATATCAGTAAGATTAGAAATATGGCTATCATCGGACACGGCAGTTGTGGAAAAACTTCACTGGCGGAGGCCATGTTGTTCACTGCTGGGAAGATTAAGCGACTAGGTAAAGTTGACGAAGGTACAGCAGCCCTTGACTTTGAAGACGAAGAAATCCAGCGAAATGTTTCCATTAACACCTCCTTTCATAATTATTCCTGGAAAAAACATGATGTTTTTCTCATGGATACTCCCGGTGATGATAACTTTATTAATGAAAGTTTTGTTGCCACCCAGATGGTTGACGGTGCTGTCTTTATCATTGGAGCAGTCCTTGGTGTAAAGGGGCAGACTATTAAGTTTGCTGATTTTATTGCTGACAAATCCCTTCCATCCCTGTTGTTTATAAATAAGCTTGATCGTGAGCGGGCCGATTTTACGCGTACCCTTGATCAGGTCACGGAATCGTTGCCCATTACGCCTGTAGTTCTTCAAGTCCCAATTGGCGAAGAGGAAAACTTTCGTGGTTATGTAGATGTCGCAACAGAGAAAGCATATCTCTTTGATAAAGAAGGAGGTGTAACGGATACTGAGATTCCTGAGGAACTCGTTGATGATGTTGCTTTTTATCGTGAAAGTCTCATGGAGAATGTTGCTGAAACTGATGACGATTTAATCGAAAAATTTCTTGAAGATGGTGAACTATCCACGGAAGATATTCAGGCAGGTTTGAGATCAGGTGTGGCAGCTGGTGCGTTGGTTCCTGTTTGTGTGGGAGCGGCAACTTTAAACTTTGGTACAGCTCCATTACTTGACGTTATTAATAGTATATTGCCTAGCCCGGCTGATAGACCTGCCGCAATGGGAGTTGACGCCTCTGGCGAGCCTGTGGAGAGAGTAGCTTCTGCTGATGAAAAATTCTCTGCTCAAGTGTTTAAAACCATGGCAGATCCATATGCGGGGCGTCTCACTATTTTTCGCGTTCTTTCCGGAACACTTTCCGGCGACTCTTTCTATAACGCCAGCAAAGAAACGGAAGAACGTTTTGGGCAGTTGTTTCTCCCTGAAGGCAAGGAACAAAGAGCTGTCGATGAGGTTGGGCCTGGTATGATTGTTGCCGTTGCCAAGCTTAAAGAGACAACAACAGGTGATACTTTATGTGATGTATCTGCGCCTATTATATATGACGCACTGGACATAATGCAGCCCGTCATTTCCTATGCAGTTGCTGCCATTGATGGTGGCGAAGAAAAGCTCTTTGCTTCAATTACCAGAATGCTGGATGAAGACCTGACTTTGCGCTTAACACGTGAAGAACAGACAGGCGAAATTTTAGTTTCTGGCGTAGGACAGGTGCACCTGGAAGTTGTTGGTGCCCGGATTAAGCGTAAATTTGGCGTGGAGATGGGCCTGTCTATACCGAAGATTCCCTATAAGGAAACTATCAAAGGTAAGGCCACTGTTCAGGGTAAGCATAAGAAACAGAGTGGTGGACGTGGACAGTTTGGTGATTGTACCATCGAAATCAGCTCGAATATTGGCAATGGTTTTGAATTTGAAGATAAAATTGTTGGTGGTGTGATTCCGCAGCAATATCGACCAGCCGTCGAGAGAGGTATTGTTGAGTCTATGGAAAGGGGGGTTCTGGCCGGGTATCCTGTGGTTGATATCAAAGTCGTCCTCATTGACGGTTCTTATCATTCAGTCGATTCGTCTGAGATGGCCTTTAAAATTGCCGGTTCGCTTGCTTTCAAAAAAGGTGCGGCTGAGGCAGGTCTTGTTCTGCTTGAACCCTACATGAATTTGAGCATCAAGGTAGGTAAGGATCATGTTGGTGATGTTATGGGAGATTTGAATTCCAGACGTGGAAAGGTCATGGGTATGGATTCTGAACAGGGCAGAGAAGTCATTAATGCCCAGGTTCCCCAGGCTGAAGTTCTTCTTTACGCTGCAGATTTAACTGCTATGACAGGTGGTTTAGGGCGTTTTAGTATAGAATTCTCTCACTATGAAGAAGTGCCGGCAATGATAGCTGAAAAAATAGTTGCAGCCAGTCAGGCTCAATAAAAGAAGGTAGTTTTGCATGAAGATTGATTGTAATAGATTCTCTTTTGGCGTGCTCACCATGAGTGACAAAGGTTCTCGCGGTGAGCGCGAGGATACCAGTGGCCCCTATCTTGTTTCTAAACTGAAGGAAGAGGGGTATCGCGAAGTTGCTTATGTAATAATTCCCGATACAGCAGAGATTATCACAGAAACGCTCATTGCCTGGGTGGATGAAGAGAAGATAGATCTGATTGTAACTACGGGGGGCACAGGGGTAGCACCAACTGATGTTACTCCTGAAGCCATGGAAGACGTTCTTGAAAAAGAGATTCCCGGAATGGCGGAAGCCATGCGTGCGGAAAGTCTTAAAAAGACTCCTAATGCTGTATTGTCCAGGGGGAAAGCGGGAATTCGTGGCAGGAGTCTTATTATAAATTTGCCGGGAAGTGAAAAAGCGGCACGAGAAAATATAGCAGTGCTACTCCCCGCTCTGGCTCACGCCATGGATAAAATTCAGGGCGGAACCAGTGATTGCGGAGTGGGCTAAGGGCAGTTCAGTAAGAAGTTACTAAAATGCCAGGTTGACCAGTTCTTCACCGTCCTTCAGGGCGGTGATTTCTCCAATCACAGATACTTTCTCACCGTGCGCTTTGAAGCGGTGAGCAATGTCCTCCACATCTTTATCGTTCACAATCGCCATGAGCCCAATACCCATGTTGAAGGTTCGGTACATCTCCTCACGTGGCACATCACCCTTCTCTGCAAGAAAGTCGAAAATGGCAGGAGGCTGCCAGGAGTTGCAGTTAATATCAGCTTTACAGCCATTGGGGAGCACGCGTGGAATGTTGTCGATAAACCCACCACCAGTATTGTGTATAATGCCATTCAGGGAGAAGTTCTTGAGAATGGCAAGTACAGACTGGACGTAAATCTTGGTCGGTGTTAATAACTCCTCGCCCAGTGTTTTTCCAAGTTCTTCAATGTAATCAGTTACGTCAAACCCATTGTCTTGGAAGCATATTTTTCGGACCAGTGAGAAACCGTTGGAATGAAGTCCTGAGGACGCCAGTCCAATTATTTTGTTGCCAACCTTGATTTCTGATCCGTCAATGATCTTATCACGTTCACCAATACCCACAACAAAGCCAGCCAGGTCATAATCGCCGGGTTTGTAGAGCCCTGGCATCTCAGCCGTTTCGCCACCAACAAGTGAGCAGAGTGACTGTTTGCATCCTTCTGCAATACCCCTGACGACTTCTGTTGCCACGTCTAGCTCGAGTTTCCCCACTGAAAAATAATCAAGGAAACAGAGCGGGGTAGCGCCACCAACAATAATGTCATTAACACACATGGCCACAAGGTCGATGCCTATGGTATCATGCTTGTTGCAACGTTTTGCAATGTCCAGTTTGGTGCCGACTCCGTCTGTGGATGTGACGAGAACGGGTTTGTCGTATTTGTTGGGGTCAATGGCAAAAATGCTTGAAAATCCGCCAATGTCATTTAATACTCCGCTTTGATGGGTGTCTTTAACGATATCTTTTATACCGGAAACAAATGCGTTCCCTTTATCAATATCTACACCGGCTTCACTATATTTTGATTGTTTTGTATCGCTCATTTTTTTAATGTGTTGAGAGGTTATCTGAATTACTCTTCGGGTTGAATATACCTTGTATCATGATAGTAGGACTCCTTTGAAATTGCAATAGATCAGAATTATGATCACTTCAAATAGTAGCAGGTTGGTGAAAAAAACGTATGAAATTACTATTTTTACTTGTTGGGATGGTTTTAATCCTTGAAGGCATTCCCTACGTTGCATCTCCTGGATACATGCGGGAGTGGTTGCGTAAACTCAGTGAAATGAAGGCTGAACATCTACGTATGCTTGGACTGTTGTCCATGGGGAGCGGGTTGATGATCTGCTGGTTTGTACAGCGTAGTGGTTATTTCTGATCGTCAGGTGCGTTGCAGGATAAACAGATAACCAAAAATCCAATTATTTTTCTCTTTTCGCAGTTTGCTGCGCCGGGAGGAGAGCATTTTCCAGCCAGTTTCGTCTGCAATCGCTTCAATATATTTGAGGGAATGGCCAAATCTTCCGGTTTCTTTCAGGGTAAAAGGTTCATCCGTTGATTCTTCCACAGAAAAGCAGAGTGTACTCTCGCTGTTACTCTTTTGATGGCAGGCCATGAAGAGAGGGGTAAGGTCACCCATATAGGTGAAAACATCCGCTGCAATGATAAGGTCGAAAACCTCTTTCGTTGTGTTGAGAAAATTAAGGATGTCATCCTTAATTAAGCGTTTATATAAATTCTTTTCTTCTGCAACTTTCATGATCTTATCAGAGATATCAACCCCGGTAAGTTCACTGCAAGTAGTGTCAAATGCCACCCCTGCTAGTCCTGTGCCACAACCAAGATCAAGGCATTTACGATCTTGGTGGTCGGGGAACTGCTCCCTGTAAAAGCGTATGAGTTCTGTTGGCGTCCGGTAGTGCAGCTCGTTGAGCAGGTTGTTTTCAAAATTCTCAGCGTAACCGTCAAAAATGGATTCAACGTAGTCAAGTGGTGCATTCTCGGGAGTGATGCCAAGAAGGGAATTCAGCATATGTTTGGCTGCTGTATGCTCGGGGTTAAGTTGCAGCAGTCGTTTATACAACTGGACTGCTTTTTTGAGATCGTCAGTCTTGTGGCAAAGGTAGGCGTAGTTGTTTAACGTTGACTGGTGCTCTGTATTGTCGGCAAGAATCGTTTCGTACAGGCTTGCAGCACTCTCAAATTCATTCAGATCCTGATGACATAATGCCATATTGTATAAAGTGTCTGTTGATTTGTCTCCCCGTTCAATTGCCTGGCAAAATGCTATGATTGCCTCATTATGTTTGGACAGCCGCCTGAGGTTTAAGCCACGGTTAAAGTGGATGTCCGGGTCTGTCGGGCTCTCCTGGCTTGCTGTGTTGTAATGTGCTGCAGCTATTTTAAAATCTTCCAAATCAAAATAGGCCAGCCCCATATTGTAATGAATCATAGACGATTGGGGGATAAACTGAAGCAGTTCTCTATAAATGGAAAGGGCTTCCTGTAGGTGTGCTTTATCCTGAAGCTCACATGCTTGTACGAACATGAGCTGAAGCTCATCGGCTGAGAGCTGTATGCTTTTTGGGTTGTCAGACATGGTGAAAACCGGAAAAAAGAGCGTAAGGGTGAATAGAAATTGACGAAGTCTGCGTAAATATTGTATTATGTAGTGTTTATTAATAGAGAAGTCAAGTTTGGACAACTAGTCTAAATGCTAAAATATATCAGTCTTGATGGTGACAGGCATGAGTACAATAGCACAAAAAGAAATGATAGGTACCGAAGGCATCGTCTTACTTGACATGATCCGTCGCCTGAATCGCCGTAATGCCACAGACCACCTCCTCAGACTTGTAACGAAAACCCATCCGGCAGATCTTGCCTGGGTGATTCGCCATCTTTCCGAACATGAACGCGTAGAAGTTTTCAACATTGTTGTTCAGATTGAACGCTTTGGTGAGTTTTTGAGTGAGCTTGATGAATCTATCATGATTACTCTGGTGGAAAATCTCACACCGCAGTTTCTTGCCGATGTTATCGGTGATATGCCTCCTGATGATGCCGCAGATATTATTGATGTTTTGCCGGATGAATTTGCTGCTGAGATCCGTAAACATATGGAGAAAGAGGAACTGGAGGAGGTAGATGGACTCCTGCAGTATCATCCTGAAACAGCAGGTGGCCTAATGTCACCTGATTTTATGTATCTTGATGGCGAACTCAGCGTCGGGGAGGCGATTGATAAGGTACAAAAGCGTAGTGAAGAAAAAGAGATGGTTTTTTATCTCTACATTACCCACGGTGATGGAAAACTGGCCGGGGTGGTCTCCCTTCGTGAACTGCTGACTAATCCTGCTCACAGGCAGTTGAAAAATATTATGAAGACCAATGTCCTGTCAGTTACCACAGATACTGATCAGGAGGAAGTGGCCCAGGTCATTTCCAAATATAACATTCTTGCCGTTCCCGTGGTTGACGCAAGTTATAACCTGGTTGGTATTGTCACAGTCGATGATATCATCGATGTTATGCGTGAAGAAGCTTCAGAAGCCTTCCTGCAGATGGCTGGTGCAGGTAAAGATATTGAGATTCTTCTGAAATCCACCAAAGAGAATGCACTTATCCGTGCCCCATGGCTTTTTGCATCATGGATTGGCGGTGTTGCCGCACTTCTTATAATTGGAGCCTTTGAAGAAGAATTGGGGCAGGTGATGGCTCTTGCTGCCTTTATCCCCATTGTCATGGGTATGGGTGGAAATATCGCGACTCAATCCTCAACCATTGTTGTCCGAGGTATTGCCACCGGTAGTGTCAATATCAGCGATTATCGCAGGATAGTCTTCAAAGAGTTACGGGTAGGTGTGATTCTTGGTGTTTTATATGGCTCTTTTATTGGTATTCTGGCCTATTTTGGCTATGCAGATCCCCCACTGCTTGGTCTGGTGGTTGGACTCTCGGTCTTTTTTTCCATGGCAATGGCCGCTACAGTTGGTACAGTTATCCCTCTCATCTTAAAACGCTTCGATATTGACGCCGCTGTTGCTACCGGCCCTTTTGTGACCACTGCCATCGATATTTTAGGTGTACTTGCCTACTTTATGATTGCTAAATTTTTCCTCAATCTGTGATGAACTTCTTAAGTAAACATATCTGTTCTTCCAGTGGGAAGGTGTCGCTTCTTGCAATTGTTGCGCTTCTGTTTTTAGGAATGGCACTGCTGTATCAACCTTTTGAGAGAAAGCGTTTTAATAAGAACGCTGAGCCACGAGCAGTGACAGCAAGGGGAGATCTTGCCCAGGATGAACAAAATACCATAGACCTGTTTAGGGAAGTTTCACCATCCGTTGTATATATCACGACCATTGCACTACGCAGGACTTTATTTTCTCTAAATGCCGTGGAAATACCACAGGGTACGGGGTCAGGATTCGTCTGGGATGTAGAAGGTCGTGTGGTGACTAATTATCACGTTATAAAAGATGCCAACAGAATTGAAGTGACCATGGCTGATAATACAACGTGGGATGCAATACTTGTTGGTGCGGCTCCTGACAAAGACCTCGCAGTTTTACAGATTGAAGCGCCCAGAAATCGCCTACACCCCATTGCTGTTGGGGGGTCACTGGAACTACAGGTTGGTCAGAAAGTTTTTGCCATTGGTAACCCTTTTGGCCTGGATCAGACCATTACCTCAGGAATTATTTCAGCTCTTGGACGCGGGATTAAGTCAATTACCGGTAGAACCATTCATGATATGATCCAAACCGATGCTGCAATTAACCCAGGCAATTCAGGAGGTCCTCTTCTTGACAGTGCTGGGCGTCTGATTGGAGTGAATACCGCTATTTTTTCACCTTCAGGTGCTTATGCCGGGATTGGCTTTGCTGTACCGGTTGACGAAGTAAACCGTGTTGTTCCGCAACTGATCCGAAACGGAAGATTGATAAAACCAGCTATTGGTGCAAGTCTAGCTGATGAAAGACTTACAAAACGCCTAGGAATTGATGGTATTCTTGTGCTTGGGGTAGAACCTGGTGGTGCTGCCCACAAGGCTGGAATCAGACCAACAAGACAGTATGGCAATGAAATTGTCCTGGGTGATATTATACGCGGTATTGCCGGGACAAGGGTTTATAATTACGATGATATACGTACTGAGCTTGAGCGTTATTCCGTGGGAGATGAGGTGCTCGTCAATATTATTCGCGATGGACAGGCTATGGATCTTGCTTTAGTACTCACAGTTCTCCATAATTAATGAACAGGTAAGAGGATAGTAATGACAGACGACGGTTTTCGGCTGCAAACCAGTGAACTGGATAAACTTGCCCACCAGATGCTCCATATCGAAAATGAGCTGAACTCCAATATCCCTGTTACCCTCTGGATCAGTGATCTCCATGGAGAAGGGGACAGGTTCAAGATGATCCTACGTGGACGTTTCGGCATGATTTACCAGACTTGTCGAGAGGCTCTGCCAAGTACGTTCAGTATCGATAAAATTCAGTATCTCACCCAGATTATCCGTAAAAAGAAATACTTTGTTGAAGATCATGTTATTATGGATACTCAGGACGTTATTTTCTGTCTTGTGGATATCCTTAAATATCGTCTTTCTAATATACGGAATCGCACTAAAAATATTTTCAAAGTTGAATTTGAGAATACCATCCAACGTCTGATATCCGGTCTTCCCGTTCCTGATCAGGTTTTTGAAGAAGACGTTCTCTCCAGAAGGCTCATTTCTCATTTAGCATACAGTATTAGACAGATCCTTGTTGATCGTATAATTGTCCTTGGTGATATCTTTGATCGTGGTTCGCAACCGGATAAAATTATAAGGATTCTTTCGTCATACAGCTATAAAGATATGGTTGATTATGTATTCGGTAACCATGATATTCTGTGGATGGGAGCTGTTGCCGGTCATAAATCACTGGTAGCGGAAGCCATGCGTATAACATGTCGTTACGATCATTTCGAAATGATGGAAAGGCTGGCCGTAGATAGTACTAAACTCGCTGAATTTGCGGAAAAGACATATCCGGTAGCACTAGCCACAGGGAAGTTTAAAGCGCGTACTGATCGTGGCCGCTCCATGGAGAAAGCCCTGACCGTGATTCAGTTTAAGCTTGAAGAACAGGTCATTGATGATTTTCCCGAATATGATATGCAAAATCGTAAATGGCTGGAGCGTTTAGCTGAAATGTTGAAAACCGGGAATACGGAAGGATTACTCGATACCCATTTTCCCACCATTGATTTTGAAAACCCGGCAAAACTTACTGTTGAAGAACAGGATATTATCGACGACCTTACCCTCCAGTTTACCCGCAATACGAAAATAAAACGTTTATTGGGCTATTTTTTCAAACAGGGTAAAACATATCACATTCATAATAACAGTTTAAATATTCACGCCCTTGTGCCCTCAGTTGAAGACGGAAGTTTTGAAGAATTTCTCGGTTTTTCAGGAAGAGCACTGCTTGATTATCTCCAGAAGGTCATTGTCCGTGTTGGAAAACGCTACCTGGCTAATGAAAAACAGGAAGCTAAAGATCAGGCACTTTTCTTTTATCTCTGGTGTGGCCCCAAGTCACCTTTCTTTGGGAAACATGCAATGAAAACTTTTGAGAGATATTTCTTAAAAGATCCGGAAACACACGTCGAAAGAACTCTCTATTGGAAGAAAAATCTGTTGACGGATACATTCAAACAGAAGTTGAAAGACGAATTTGGCATTCAACGTGTGGTGTTTGGACACACACCTGTTGATTACTTAAAAGGTAAACAGATGGCTTCCAGTGATGGTGTCGCCATTAATGTGGATGGAGGTTTTGCTGCGGCCTATTATAACCGCGGTCATGCACTTGTCCATACACCCTACCAGCTTTTTGGGATCATCCTGCCTACACCTGAAGAGATGAAGGAGGCAGCATTAAAGCTTGAATCTGCTCCCCTCGATATCGAACTCATTGATGAATTTAGAAATCCAATGAAGATAAAGGATACTGCCAGAGGAGAGTTTTTAGCTCGGCAGTCCAAAATCCTTTTACAACGTATTACAAAACTTGCCAGTGATACTGATCGTGGTAACTAGTGGAATATGCAATGATAAACATTAACTATGGCATGGAGATTGTCAGGGCAACTGAGATTGCTGCGCTCACGGCAGCAAGGTTTCAAGGTCTTGGCAAACATGATGATATCCTCAATCATGCAAGAGAAGCGATTATAAAAACGCTGAACAGATTGATGATCAAAGGGGCTGTGATCAATGATCGTTTTAAGGGCCGCGAAGGGATTTGTAAACTACCTGAGCACCTGGGTGCAGGTGGCCCTGAAATGGATCTTATGGTTGTGGCCCTTGAGGCACAACACGCAGCGGCAGATGGCCGGAATAATTCCACGTCCTATGTTGTGATTACCGAAGAGGGCTCCATTCAGTCAGTACCAAACCTTGGAATGTCCAAGATTGTGGTGGGTCCCAAAGTCGGTGAAGTAATAGATATTAATCAATCCCCCACAGCAAATGTCAAACGGGTGGCCCGAGTGCTTCGCAAATATACAGAGAATGTGACCGTCTGTATCCTGAACCGTAAACGACATCAGGAATTGATTGAAGAGGTAAGACGCTGTGGCGCACGAATAAAACTGATTGAAGAGGGTGAAATTTCCGGCTGTCTGGCTGCTATCCAGGGTGAAAAAGCAGATATCTATATGGGCTATGGTTATGCCCCTGAAGGAACAGTGGTGGCCGCTGCCATTCGTTGCCTTGGCGGTTATATGGAAGGAAAGATCTATTATGATACCGATGCAATGCATAAAGAATCGCAGAAACATGGGATTACTGATTTTGAGAAAGTATTCAGGGTAGAAGATCTCATAAACTCCCATAATATTTCTTTTGCAGCGACGGGTATCACCGATGGCGAGTTTCTGGAGGGAGTACGCTTTACACCTACCGGTGCCGTCACCAACTCTTTTGTTGCCAGAAGCGAAACACGAACCTATCGGCATCTAACCACCAATCACTTTTTTGATTATAATCCAGTTTTTTAAAGGAATTAGTTATGAAACCTACAAAAATAAGTCTTACACGAACAACTCCAGAACGCTTTAGTGGTGACCTGCTTGTATATTGTGTTCCGCAGAATAAAAACGATAAACCCAAAAGTGTAAAAGGCGTCTGTGGAAGTGAGTTCCGTAAAGCTGTTGCTCTTGGAGATTTCAAGGGTGATGATGGACATCGTCTCTTGGCTTATGGCCAGGGTAAAAATAAAGCATTGGTCAGTCGTGTTTTGTATCTTGGTCTTGGCAAAGTACATAAAGACAGCAAAACCGAGCTTCTCGAACGATGTCGTCAAACTGGAGGAAAGATTGCCTCCATTGCAAAAGAACTAAAAGCGAAAAATATCTGCCTCTGTTTGCCTGAGCTTGAGGAGCTTTCTGCAGAAAAAACTGTGGAATCACTGCTGGAAGGTATACTCCTTGGTGATTACCGTTTTGAAAAGTACAAAAAGAAAGATGGCAAGAAAGGTAAATTTACAGGGATTACCAAAATCGCAGTGTGGTCTTCAATGAAAGAGAAAGGCCTGCGTCGAGGAATCAACCATGCTCAACATGCTGCAAATGCCGCATGTGTCGCAAGGGATATGGCAAATGAACCTGGTAATGGCTGGACTCCTGCAAGTTTTGCACGTTATGCCCGTATGCTTGCGAAAGAACATTCAATGAAATGTACTGTTCTTGGCAAAATCGAAATGAAGCGTTTAAAAATGGGCGGTATCCTTGCTGTAAATCAGGGTTCATCGGAAGCACCGAAACTGGTTATTTTAGAATACACTGCTAAGAATCCCAAGGCGCAGACGGTGTTGCTTGTTGGCAAAGGTTTGACTTTTGATTCCGGTGGGGTAAGTCTCAAGCCCGGAGCTGGTATGCAGGATATGAAATATGATATGTGTGGTGGTGCGGCTGCCATTTGCGCCATGGCTGTGGTTGGTGCTGAAAAACCAGATGTGAATGTGGTCGCCATAATACCTGCAACGGACAATATGCCCGGGGGGGCAGCGTTAAAACCAGGCGATATCATAAAACATTTTAATGGTGTTACCTCTGAAATTATAAATACAGATGCTGAGGGGCGTCTTATTTTAGCTGATGCCTTGGCCTATGGAATCAAAAATTATTCCCCTGATTGTGTGGTTGACCTGGCTACCTTGACGGGTGCTGTCATCACCAGCCTTGGTCATCACAGAACTGGACTTCTTGGCAATAACCAGCCACTGATCAAACGACTGTTAGCTGCTGGGGAGAGTTGTGGCGAGCCACTCTGGCAGCTGCCACTCGATAAAGAGTATGTAAAGCAGATAGATTCTGATGTGGCTGATATTAAGAACACCGGAGGATCAGGTGCTGGAACCATAACAGCTGCCGCCTATTTACAAAAGTTTGTGGGAGATACTCCCTGGGTGCATATGGATATTGCAGGAACAGCTTGGGGGTTCACGAAGAAAGATTATATCCCCAAAGGCCCAAGTGGAACAGGGGTGAGGACGCTGGTGGCGATGATCCGAAACTGGAAGAAGCTTTAAACTGCGGTTGTTCATACTCGATTAGACAATTATAAATATAATGCCATAATCAAATCTGACATTCAGTAGTAGTGTAATTGTTAAGGGTTCTGTGAAACTGTAGATCTTATCACTGGCTGTCTCAGTCATGAGTTATCGTGTTGTATACTAAAGTGATTGTTACGCATATTCGGGAATAGTCTCAAATTGTAGTTTCTCTTAAATGATTAATATTGGCCCTGCACACCTCTATTTCCCTCTTTTTCACTCACCCGTAAGGTATGCACCAGATAATACAGTCGGCACCTCAAGTGGATGCCATTTCGCCATTTAATAAGGTTTTGGCTGGCAAGTGTAACGTTGAGCCAATACTGATACGAAAGTGCTATCAACAGAAGGGAACGGCGTAAATGGAGCAGAACGCCCGCATAAAGAGCGCGAGGCACGAACGTCCCATTTGCCGCGTTTGTTATTTACCGACGATGTTCTCATAGAACCACCCGTCAAACTCATGATTAAATCAGTTGGTTTAAATCCAAGTCGATTATAATTATCCATAGCTCTAACCAGCATCCAAACAGCCTCACCCTGTATGTCTGCCTCAAACGTTAAATAACCTGTTCCTGAAAGATGTTTAACAGAATTTCTAAATTTATTTTTTCCATCAGTAGTGAATTTTTTCCATGTTGTTGGCGGGAAAACCCATTTTAGACCTGGCCGATTGTAGAATTTGTATTGCTCTTTAAGTGAGTTTTCAATATCGTTTATTGTTAGCGCCATACCCAATATTTCTTCGGCTGCACCGCCAAGAGTAAGTGCGGAGACATAAGAATCTCCGGCTATAAATAATTTCAATGCTGTTTCTAATTGCTCAATTGCAATTTCTACTTTGTTGTGAATATCAGAGTTCATAGCTTTCTGAGCATATAACAAGAGATTTTGTAAAAACTATAGAATACGCTTTTTGTCAGGTTATATAGGAAGAGGCCGTGTTGGGCAAGATGAAAGATACCACAACAGGGTGAGGAAATAGAGGCTATTTACATTTAAACTCAAGGGAGACTGTTCCCGGTCTAGCAAATCCAGCATCAGTCATTTCAAAGTTTATTGTCTCAACCATTTGTTTGGTTTTAGCGCAAAAGGAATTGGCTTCTTCATATATGTTAGCCTTGGCACCTAGCGGTGGACCAAATCCTGGTTTAGCGGATCTGCTAGCAATCATGTATGTACCTTCGTCCATTGGGATAATGCCGGTTGTGCTACAGGCGGTTATGAGAAAGAAGACCAATAGGATGAAATACTTCATTGTTGCTCCCTGCAGGTTTGGAGAGATTGTAGGCAATACACAGTAGTGTATTTAATACAGTTATACAAAAAGATATGAAGTTAGGCAATAAGATCGATAGCACAACATATGTGTGTAGACTCGATGTCTCTTGATATGCGTAGCCGTGTGACTTTACAGGAAATAGTGAGGAGGATATAATAATGTATAACTTTCTATGATTATGCTTTCAAATTCCCCATCAGTCAGTTTTCTCGGAAGGCGTATTATTTCAGCGACGTTATTTTACCAATGTCGTGAAGTTGGGGAAATTGTGATATTTCTTGCCAGGGTTGCCAACAGTCCAGCATAATAATTGATCCGGACAACATGCTTCCCCGTGTCTTCGTCTGCTGCCCTTTTTAAGGCTTCTGATGTGAAAATGATAGTATCTGGTCTATATAGGACTGTATATCCGGGGATTCTCAGAGTTCCCTCTCACATGTACCATAACAGGTGCAAATAAAATTCGGAAAGCCATTGGCGAGGTGAGCATGGGGCAGATACAGGTAGCCGGGATATTTTGCTTACGTGTTTTGTTTAGACCGGGACGCACTTCCTTGTGAGCGTTATAGTCATCTGCCTGGTCCAGCCGCCCTTGTGATCGATAATATCCTGATCGTCATGGGGGTAATTATGTAATAGCAACCAGTAAACTATCCTGCTGAGAGTCGAAATATCGAACAGTATGGGTGACGAATTTCGTCAGCTTGCCGTTCAGGATAATTTTTTTTGGCGCCGTTTTTGTCTTTTCTTGTTTTGTCATAATATTCTAGTCGCTGTTTATGTGTCACGAAGTTAAACGTTCGTTTAACTCCATCTGTTCCTGTGTAGCATTCAGTATTTTTCATGTCAAGTGACATTTTTTTGCTCTCTAATTCAACTGGCCCCTGTTCGACAAACATGTCGAGTGATACATGAAATGTCGAGAATAGTTGCCATGTATAAAATCTATATTGGTTGTAACTAGTTGTGAATAAAGAATATGTGAAGATTGTTCGCCGTTGGCACACTTGTTGTAACAGTCAGTGTGTGAAGCGAAACATTGGAACGAATTACTCGTTCAGATACTGACAATATGAGATTGGAGTTTTGATCATGAAAATACAAGTCAAACAGAAACTAATCGCTGTGACCAGTGTGGCACTGATAGTGGGCATGTTAATGGCTCCCCTTGATAGTGATGCTCGAGGACGCGGTCGTGGCCAAGGCAATGGTATGGGAAACAGTCAGAGTGAGCAGCTCAGTTTACCAGCTATGATAGCAAAAATGCCCATGCAAGATCTAAGTTCTGCGGAGAAGGCTGGTTTAATTAAAATGCGTGAAGAGGAAAAATTGGCAAGGGATGTATACCGAGTTCTCTATCAAAAATGGCATCATTTGACTTTTGCTCAGATTGCTAAAAGCGAGCAGCAGCATATGGATACACTAAAGGTTCTACTGGATAAGTATAACTTGGTTGATCCAATAGCTACTGGGAAAACCGGTGTGTTCACAGACAAGGAATTGCAGCATTTATTTCATTCGCTGGTTGCCAGAGGAGAAACGTCTGTGATAGAGGCCCTTCAGGTTGGGGCAACCATTGAAGATCTTGATGTCAAAGATCTCTACGATCTTCTGGAACAGACTGACAACCGTGATATTAAGATAGTTTATCAAAACCTGGCGAAAGGATCACGAAACCATTTGCGTGCTTTCAGTTATCGATTGTCACTAAACAAATCGAGTTATACCGCACAATTTCTTACAGCATCTCAGGTGGCTGACATCATCAACAGTGCTAAGGAAAGGGGGATGGTTGATGAAGATGGTATGCGGCTAAGTGGGCGAATCAATGCCGGAAAAGGTAATGGTCGGAAAGGATAGGAGAACTGTTCGGGCTTGCAAAACCCTCTAACAACCAAGGAATAATAGCCAGAAACTAGAATACAGAAAAATACACTTCCTTATTCATAAGAGTTAGGAAAATTTAACGGAGACAATCTATGAAACGTTCAACAAAACTTGTGAAAGCACTCGTTCTCACGGCAGCACTCGCTATATTAGCTACTCCTGCTATGGCTGGAAATGGCCGTGGCCCCGGTGATGGAAGTGGAAACGGTGGTAATGGCCCTAGAGATGGTTCTGGTAGCGGCTCAGGGACTGGTGATTGTTTAAATGCAGCTGTTCTTAGTATTGACAATAACCTGATTGCACGTGGCGGCAATGGCAATGGTGGCAATGGCCCCGGTGACGGAACAGGTAATGGTGGTAACGGCCCTGGTGATGGTACCGGTAGTGGGCCCGGTACCGGTGACTGTTTGAACGTATCTGCTTTTAGCCTTGAGAGCAATCTGATTGCACGTAATGGCAATGGCGGTGGAGGCAATGGCGGTGGCAATGGCGCTGGCGACGGAGCAGGCAATGGTGGTGAAGGGCCTGGCGATGGTACGGGTAACGGCCCTGGCGATGGTACTAATCCTGGTGATGGTACCTGTGACGGTGACTGTTTGAATAGTTGATTTTACGTGCAGAATCTGGGAGGACAGGAAATCATGTGAATGGATTCTCTTTCTGTCCTTCCAATTGCTAATTTAGGTTTTTGAACCGCTAGTGCAGCTATGCAAAGCCATTCTTTCAAAAAACTTTTTATCACAATATTCTTTGTCCTTTTCCAGGTCGGTGCTGGGCACACTGCGGATCTTACCTGTAAGATAACGTTGTTTGCAGACCAGTCTTTACAAATAGTCAAAGAACAGTTTTCCGCCCATAATAAGATCTATCTGCAAAGTCTTTGTCAGCATCTTGTGCCTGGAAACTATGAGCTCTCCACAGTTTGGCACACTCCTTCAGGGCAAATACAACGTCAGGATATGCACACTTTTTATTTGCCTGTGGCGACAGGATACAGTGCATTTTTCTGGATGAAGTTACATAAAAAATCAACAATTCAGGATGCCGCTTCCAATGGCAGCTTTTCTGATAAATATTTTGGGCTATGGACTGTCAGAGTATATTTAGATGAACAGCCAGTTGGCATGGCAACCTTTTCTATTCAATAATTGTATTTCGAGGAAATCATATGGTATCCCAAACATTTAGATTGTCACAAATTATATTTATTCTTGCCATGGTTCTGTTTCTTGCAGGCTGCAGCGATAATGACGATGAGCAGGGGTCCGCAGGTGGTAGTGGTGGCACTGTAATATTCACCGAGACAGGGGATCTGAACAACTATCTGACCGCTGCAATAAATGATGAATACAGGGCCAGGGATACCTACCAGGGGGTTATTGATAAATTTGGTAATGTACGCCCCTTTGTTAGCATAAAGCGATCTGAAGAACAGCATATTCGGTTACTGGTGGGCCTGTATAATACCTACGGTATCTCTGTTCCTTCAGACACCGTAGGTGGCCTTGCAACACCTGCTACCCTTGGTGCATCATGCAGTTTGGGCGTACAGGCTGAAATAGCAAATGCTGATATGTATGTTGGGTTACTGGCAGGAACGACAAATTACCCTGATGTTCAAGATGTTTTCAAACGACTGCGAGATGCTTCTTTATATCAGCATTTACCAGCTTTTCAAAATTGTGCAGAGTGATAAAGTTGTACATAAGTATCCTAGAGGGAAAGTCGGAATACGTGGGCTTTGGGGGCGTCAAATCCATTTGTCGTAATTTTTAAAGAGTTTTGGTATCCTTTTCTGTGTGTCAAAATATAAATCAGTTGTGCTGCTTAGTGCCAGTAACCAAAAAGCCATTCTCCAAAGAAGGGGTGAATATATGAAAAAGCCATCCATTATTCCAATGTTCCTTTTACTTCTTCTCCTGATACCTGTGTCTTCCATGGCTGGAGATCACCCACGATGTCAGCTCTGTGGGATGGATCTTAACAGATACACACACGTACGTTACACAATAAACACTATAGATAACCAGCAGATAAGCACCTGTGGAGTGCAGTGTGGCCTGCTTTTACAGCTGAACCTGGGGAATAAGTTTGACTTTGCAACGGCCACAACCCTCCTCCAACATCAGGTTATGCCCGCAGAAGAGGCCTTGTACGTTTATAAATCCGACATAATAACTGATATGTCACCCGGTTTTATCGCTTTTTCTTCAGAAGAAAATGCCAGAAATTTTGTTAAGGGTTTTGGCGGCAAAGTTCTCAACTTTGCACAGGCCATGCAGGTCGTAAAGACAGGGTTTAAATAAACTCTGTTCGGTAATCACTGGTTGTTCCCGAAAATCCCTACATTTTCCCTATCTGTTTGTGCTATATTTACAATGTGTGGTGCTATTCTGTGGTAGCTCAATGACGGACGGGTGACTGAGTGGGCGTAAATTTTATACTGTATCTTTTATACGGATTGGCCTTTTTTACTCTGGGAGTGTCTATTCTCTCCAGAGATATTCGGCTCAGTGAACTTGGTATAGCTAGAATTATCTGGTTACTTGCCGCTTTCGGTCTTGTTCATGGCTTTCATGAATGGCTTGAATTGTTCGAGCAGTTGCATCCTGATATCAAAACTTCTCTTTTTTCTTATTTTCGTCTGGCTGTTGTCTCTCTTTCTTTTTTGTTTTTACTCTATTTCGGTTTATTTCTGAATATCATCACCCTTTATGGTGATCATGCCCTTGAGACGATTCCTCGTATTGTGAAAGCACTGATTGGAATCTTTGCATTGTCAGTCATCCTGTTTGCAGCGTATTTGGATGTTGGCAGTGGGAAAGATATAAATACACGTTTACTTGTCGCTTTTCCAGGTGGTTTGCTGTCGGGAGTTGGACTGGTGATTTATTCGAGGACGGTCAGGACATTCTCAAAAAAGGTGGCGGTTAATTTTATTTTTGCGGGTAGTTTTATGATTTGCTATGCGCTGTTGACAGGCGTAATCCCCTCAGACGTCGTTGTACCAGTGGTTGAGGTTAAAATAATTGTGTTTAGAGGAGTGAGTGCATTCCTTATTATGACATTTACCATCAGAGGACTTTCTGTTTTCAGCCTTGAGCAACGTGAGCTTACCAATGAGCATCTCTTGAGATTTTCGCAATCTGAAAAACTTACATCCATGGGCATTTTAGCAGCCGGTATTGCGCATGAAATTAACAATCCTCTTACAAATGTTTCCCTGAATGTTGAGATGCTGAAGGATTTGATCGGAGATGATGAGCGGGTGAGCAAAAAACTTGCGACAATTGAACGTAATGCTAACCGTGCTTCTCACATCGCCAGTGAATTATTACATTTTGCAAGAGATGAAAAAACAGAATTGAAACCTGTTGATGTAAACCGTGTCGTAAAAAGTACCAGAAATCTATTAAAAAACCAAAAGCTCAGTTCAATAATTACATTTGATTTACAGGAAATTCCAAAAATAATGGGAATCCCTTGGAAACTCGAAGAAGTGTTTATTAATTTATTAATGAATAGTATCGATGCCTGTACGGAAAATGACTCCATCGAGCTCACAACTTTTCAGGAAAATGAGAATGTAGTGGTAGTGATCAAGGATTCTGGCCATGGTATAAGTGAAGATAATGTATCTCTGATATTTGATCCTTTTTTCACAACCAAAGATGTTGGTAAAGGCACTGGTCTTGGGCTGTCGGTATCATATAATATTATAAAGCAGCATGCCGGAGATATCTCACTTGTGACTAGTGAAAATAGTGGTGTTATTGTACGTGTATCTTTCCCGGTGATTACGAATGAAAGCTGAAATGATTATGGTCATAGATGATGACCTGGATTTACGAGAAAGTATTATAGAGATTCTTGAGGAGAGCGGATTTGCTGTAACAGGCTGTGAGACTGCAGAAATTGCGTTACAGAAAATGAAAGAACATACTCCTCTGTTAATAATTGTGGATAATATGATGCCGGGAATGGGAGGAATGGCATTTCTGTCACTTATAAAAAAAGATTATCCCAGCATAAAGGTCATCATGATCACAGCGTTCTCTACGGTTGATAATGCAGTATCAGCTATGAAGAGTGGGGCTGATGATTACCTTAGCAAACCATTCAAACGGGACGAACTTCTTATTGCAGTAAAAAGAAATCTGGAAGTGTTAAAGTTTGGCCAACAATTATCTGATCAAGGGATGGATGAGACCCTTGCTTGCTTGTCAAATCAAATCCGGAGACAGATTCTCAAGGTTCTTTCAGTAAAGGGTGAGATGCGTTTTATGGATATTACCCGACATCTTAAAATCAGCGACCATACAAAAGTTAATTTTCACCTGAAAAATCTCAAAAACAATGACCTCGTCTGTAATGATCCTGGAAAAACCTATCAACTAACTACCCTAGGGACAAAAATGGTTGATTACCTGCATCTTTTGTCAAGTGAAATGTTGTAGTGTATTCATGTAGATATCTTTGTTCTGTGAAGTGGACTTCACAGAAGTTAGCTTTTTGTGAGTAAGCTTTATCTGGAAGCATTGTTTTGCAAGTCCTACAATGTGGCCATAAGCATAGTATCTGGTTTCAGAATCATCAGTACCGGTAGGCGGTAATTGAGGCCAGCACAAGTATCTTATCAGTTGCTTTTCTTCGAATGATACATGTCTCAGTGTCATCGAAAGAATCCTGCAAGGTACTAAAACAAAAAGGTGGAGGAATGTGTATGAAAACGTTAGGAATTCTTAGTGTAGCTACTGTTCTGGCTCTAAGTACTACAGCGATTGCTGCTGATCAGACTCTTTTCAGTAGCAAAGCAAGTTCACCAATTATTCTAGATGGTTTGGCTGATAAAGCTTGGGATGCTGCCAAGACAATTACTGTCACCGTAGATGAAACACCTTATGAGCCTAACAATGGCTACAAAGGTATGGACAATACAAAAGTAAATATAAAGTCACTCTATGATGATAACTACGTTTATTTTCTCATAACGTATAAAGATCCTACCAAAAGCCTCGAACGTTTTCCATGGGTTAAACAGAGTGATGGCTCCTGGAAAAAACTGAAAAATAAAGACAGCACTGGCCATGATAACACTTATTATGAAGACAAATTTGCCATGTTCTGGAATATCAGTACCAAGGGTTTTGCCGAAGAAGGATGTATGATTTCCTGCCATCTTGATGAGCCCGGAGATAAATCTGCAGGGCGAAAATATACAGCTTCTCCAGACGAAACCATAGATATGTGGCATGCAAAATTTGTACGATCACTTCCCATGGGAATGTTTGATGATCAATATGTGAACAGTAATACTGACCCCAAGGTCAATAAGAGCTGGGGACGAAAAGGAGATACAGGGAAAGGTGGCTATAAAAACAATGACAATGCTGATAAGTCAGCACCTGCCTATATGAACCTGAATGGTACAGAAGATGAAAAATATTACGTAATCCCAAGTAAGAAGGTTCCTTTCGTTGATACCTTCAAAGCTGGCGACGTTCTCCCTGGTATTACTATTTCACCAATGATTGGTGGACGTGCAGATATTCTGGCACAAAATCATTATGAAAATGGGACGTGGACTCTGGAAGTTATGCGGGCATTAAAAACTGAAGGAAAAGACGCTGAGACTCAGGATGTACAGTTTGTTGATAAAAGCAAAAGTTTTCCATTTGGAATCGCTGTTTTTGACAACTCTCAGATCAATCATCTGTATCACACTGAAACACTTGAACTGAAGTTTAAGTAAAAAAATACGATCCCTTAAAGAGTACAGTAACAAAACGAGGCAGAATCCGTGAAGCAAACGGGTTCTGCCTTTTGTTGTCTATCAGTACAAATACTAAAAAATATCAGCCTCTGTCAGAAGTGATCGGTTTGTGATAGCTTTGGACAGTTACTGGCATCAATGTCGAGGCGCCGTCCAGCCTTTTTGATGCCTTTATCCTGGCACTGGCTGCACGTAACGAGCAGTTCAAAGAAGCAGAGAAAACCGTTTGTGAGTTGTATGGTTCCTTTCAGTATTGTTTTTCCCACTCGGCATGCCCAGCAAAGTATCTCCCTCTCATAAGTAAAAATGCATTTCATCTGTCACTGATCCCGTTACCAAAAGACGAGGATGAAAAACCGCGATTAACCGAAACAGTGGATGTCGGACAGCGGGTGAGAGTTATGGTTCACCGTTTTAATTATTCGTTCTTACAAAAAGAGCGTGCCCTCAGAGATCACTAGCCATCAAATTTCAGGGAGTGACCATTTCTTTATTTGCCGGGAGCTGGAAGTGTCCCGGCTTGTGGAGTCATTTTTGTTAATGTAACGCTTTTACATGGTAGTAAGAAGTTCCAGCTGTTTTGCATCAAGAATAGCACTGGTATTGTATATACAACGAAGATGAATCATGGTGGCCTCTGCCTTGAGCTTGGCAATTGATTGTATCATTGCCTGTTGTTCATCAGGTGTTTTTCCGGAAAGACTTGCCTGGGCAACCTGGTTTTCCATGGGGCTAATCTCTCTACCAAGTTTTTGAGCGCCTCCAATGGTTTCCTTTCTCACCACAAGCAGTTTACTCTTCTGTTCATCTGTTAGATGAAGATCCGCATTATCCCACTGCTGCATCAATATTTTAGTCAGGTGAGGCATTTTGCCTATTATGAGGAAAGGGGAATCTTTTTCCTGTTGTGCCTTTCCTTGTGCCATAGAATTTATGGCAGTAGCTGATATCATTAAGAGTACGAGAGTGATTGTAATAGTACGAAATCGAGTCATTTAAATTATCCTTTGTTTTTTGACATTAGTTTACAGGAGCAGAATGTATGGACCATCTTAACTAAATATTAGGTGAGTAATAATAGAAAAGAAGATACGACACAGTGGTACTTCTGTCGAGTTGTTTCTCAAGCTTAAACTGTATTTAATAGTTTTAAAATAACGAGTCAGCTGACGAATCGTTAAGCAGGAATTGAGCAGAGTAACCCATGGTTGGTACTTAGCGATATCTGCCTAAAAGTATACACTTATGAAATTGCGTTCAAAAAAAATAGTCGAGTTATTCGCTAGCCAAAACCCTCCGTGGTTCGACAAAAATGTCGAAGGATGGTAGGATTGTCGAAATCCGTTATGAGGTATTCGTATTAGAATGTGGTAACGTACTGATTTGGCGTAGTAATAAATTTGAGACATTTGGCATAGTTTTGGCAGTCATTATTCAAAAATAACGTTTCCCATGTAATTAAATCCTTAATCATGACTGGAGTAGTTGTATGAATATCAGAAAAATCACTTCCATGACTATGTTGCTTTCCTTTATCTTTTGTATCCTGACCAGTGTAATTCTTTATATTGTTCCCCAGGGGCGCGTCGCCTATTGGGCCGATTGGCATATGTGGGGTTTGACAAAAACAGATTGGGGAAACCTGCATATTAATCTCGGTTTTCTATTTATTTTTGCGGGCCTGTTGCACCTCTACTACAACTGGAGCGTAATCACTGCTTATATGAAAAACAGAGCGAGGCAAGTAAAAGTTTTTACACCGAGTTTTAACGTCGCACTTCTTCTGTGCCTGGTTGTTGGGCTGGGTACCTTTTTTAAGATTCCTCCTGTCTATAGTGTTATCAGCTTTGGTGATTCAATCAAGGATGCTGCGGCTGAGAAGTATGGCGAGCCACCTTACGGACATGCTGAGCTCTCATCCCTCAAGAGTTTTGTTAAAAAAGTGGGTATTGATCTGGATGAGGCTAAAAAGCTACTCAGTAAGGCCGGAGTAACCATAACAGGTGATCAGCAGACAATTGCGGAAATTGCAGAACTAAACGAAATGACGCCAAAAGAACTTCATAATACAATGAAATCTGCCGAGAAAAAAGCAGTATCTGGAGCTCCCTTTCCAGCAGAGCCCTTTCCAGGATTTGGCCGAAAAATCCTTGCGGATATCTGTAATGAGTTTGGTCTGAATATACCAAAACTGCTGAAAGGACTGGCGAAGGAAAACATTAATGCTGAGGCTGACCAGACAATAAAAGTTATTGCTGAATCAGCAGGTATGGATCCCCATGCATTCTTTGAGATTCTTCATCGAGTTGCCACAGCGCAATAACGTGAGGAGAGCAAGTCAGTACTGACTTTTGTATGAAAAATATAATCCCCCCCATTCTCTTGTTTCTGTTTTTCTGGGCAAGTGTAGCATCCTGCCAGGATTTTCTCATAGCCAGGGTACTTACTGTGAATTCTGAAGCACTTGAACTCACAGTTGTAACAGAAGCTGAACCGAATACCAAAATAGTTGTGCAGATTTCCGCTGTCAATGATCTACCCAATCGTAATGGTAAGGTATTCTTGCCAAAATGTGCTATTCCTGAGGCCATCATTCGTCTCTGGGGCAATAGAGAACAGACAGGGAAATCCCTTTTTATTGCCACGGATATCCGCGGCTGTCGGAATGGGGGCTGTACAGATCCCACAGGAATTCGTTCTAGACTGAGAAAAATCCGTACACATCATTATACCAACGCTGATGAAGGTGGAAATGAAGGGGCTGATCATTCAGGTGCCGGGCTTCATGGTGAAGGAGGGGCTGGCAATGGACAAGGTGGTGATAATAGCGAAGACATGGATAATGGTGCTGGACGAGGTGGCGGCAATAGTGAAGGTGGTGGTAATGGTGGCGGAGGCGGTGGAAACCGATGAAACATTACCCAACCTGGCGCGTTAACCTGTCTGTCTTCGTTGGCCTGTTTGTCGTAGTCGTCAGCTATTTCTATTACCAGACAGAGAAGGCAACTCGTGAATTTCAAAGACATTCCCAAGAGCACTCCGAGATTCTGGGAGCAGTGGTTGAATTAAATATTCGTAATGCCATTCTTGCCCAGAAAGGAATTGAAGATATAGTTTCCGGGTCTCTGGAAAACAGTGGGCGATTTATTCACTACCTTGATTCTGTAGAACCATTTCTCAGTTCTGAACTGACAGCCTTTGCCCAAGAGTCCGGTTTGGCTGGTGTGAAAATTATATCAGCTAAAACAAAAAAAGCAGTCAGTGGCCCTCCAGACTGGCTACCTGGAAAAGAATGCGCAGATGCACGAAAGCTCGAATATTTTGCCAGGGAACAGATATACCTCTACTCTTTTTCACAAGAAGAAGACAACGCTATCGCTTCAAGATGTGTTCTGATTGGCCTACCCGCAGAAAATATTGAACAAACACTGGCTGAAATATCTGTGGAACGCTTGCTCGCCATTTTTAATGGGTTACATGACATTGTCTATGTTCGTCTGGAACACAAAACAGATGATCTGCATCATCCTCCTCCTGACGATGTGACAGAAACGTTTTTACCCATGGGAGAACAGCAAATTGTGGTTGCTTTGAAGAAAACGCGCCTTGGAAAACGTCGGTCACAGATGCAGATCGAGTTTATTCTCTTTATCAGTTTTCTGGTTCTGTGTGGTGGCTTTTCTTCCTGGTGGCTCTATCGTGTACAACAGCAACGTCTTCAGCAAACACGTAAGTTTGAACAAAAAATGGCTCGACAACATGAGGACGCAGCCCTTGGAAGGGCCGCGGCTACCATTACTCACGAATTACGTAACCCTTTAAATGCTATTGGTATGGGGTTGCAGAGATTGCAAATTGAAAGCAGAGGGCTGGATCAGGAGCACCTGGAACTACTGCACAGTATGCGCGAATCTGTACAGCGTTCAAATACAATTATCACCAGATTGAAACAGTACAGCGATTCCTTTTCAATTGCTAAAGATTCTGTAAATGTGACAGACCTATTCAATGGTGTTCTTATCCTGTACCGGGCACAGTCGGATGCACAGCAGATTGATGTTCGTTTGGAATGCGAGAAAAATATCTCTATTCGTGGAGATAAAGTTCTACTTGCTCAGCTTTTTGAAAATCTGATCAAAAATTCAATAGAGGCACAAACAGAATCTGGATTCATACATATAACTGCAGAGTCTGTTGGCCCAAATTGTGTGGTTGAAATAGCTAATGGTGGTTTCATCCTTACAAAAGAAGAGAGTAAACTTCTCTTTGAGCCATATTTTACCAGTAAATCACGAGGTACTGGACTCGGGCTTGTAATTAGTAGTAAAATTGCACAGGCCCACGGAGGAGAGCTTGCATATCGTATTGATTTCGAAAAGAAGACTATTCATTTCGAAATCGAACTGCCTCTTGCCAGCAGTTGAGTCAAGATATCATGTTCATTGTATTTGCAGCTAAGAAAAGAAAAAGAAGGCCTACACGGGATTTTGTTAAGGAATGTAAATGAAAAATTTTGCCCGTCAATTATCACTTACCAGTTATGCTTTTATTTTTCTGCTTCTCCAGGCTGCGTTGATTCTTTTTCTCCTGTATGGAAATCACAGAGTTAGTCGAAGTTATTACGATCAACTGAATAAGAACCTTGAAAAAGATTATCAAGCCTCGATTTCCCATTATCGTGAGTTTTCGGAAACATTCTTTCAAATGACCGTACAGGCAGCTTCAACTTTTTCTCTTTTTGAACGGGCCATTAGTGCACCTCCCAAAGAGCGGGATCGACTTCGCAGTGCTCTGTATGTTGAGATTAAACCGATCTTTCTCAATTTTAAAAATATTTTTCGACAGGTTCATTTTCATCTGGCTGATGGAACAAGTTTTCTACGAGTACATAAACCGTTCCGACATGGAGACATGCTGACTCATCGTAAAAGTGTTCAGCTTATTATAAAGGAAAAAGAATACCTGGAAGGCTTTGAGCTGGGAGGGCATTTTTATGCCATTCGCTATCTCTATCCTCTGGTTGACAGCAGCAAAAAATATATTGGAAGTGTGGAGCTGGGTGTCTCGTTTAAGCAGTTTCGTTATTATCTCAACAACCTTTCCCCGGGTGAGTATTTTCTTCAGGTTAGGAGCGAGGTGGCTGAAAATACACTTCTGATCACAGGTAAACGAAATTTCCAGGTTTCTCCGTTAAGTGATGCGTTTATCATGGAAAAGGTAGATGATGACCTCAGTGGTTCAAGCATTGAGCAGCAGTGGATTACACCTGTAGTGTTGGATCAAATTAATAAAAAAATCAAATCCCAGGCTATGGACCATCTTCAACAAAACAAAGCCTTTTCTCTGGTAACTCGAATCGCAAATAAGAACTACCTGATCTCTTTTCTTCCTTTACGAAATATCATCGGTGAAGATATCGGGTATCTGATGAAATATGAGAAAGATCCAGTTTCAGTATTTATTAAACTAGGATTTATCCTTGCTTATTGCATTGGCACCATCATGATTCTGGCTTTATTAATGCTCTATCGCTGGTCAACCAATAAGATATTCAACCAGCTTATTTTGCAACAAAATATCATTGATTCTATTCCCACTCCAATCTTCTACACAGATGCTGAAGGAAAATGCATTGGCAGCAACGCTTCTTTTAATGAGACATTTACACAACATAGCTCACAAAACCCAGTTGTTTCTTCCCTGAAGACGACTCTACCTGATGGATTAACTGAGCATGATTTCAGCAAGGGTTCAGATGTGACAGAAGAGGAGATTGTACTGCCTGTACCCGACGATGAAAATAGATATTTCTACTGCTACAAAACTCGATACTGTAATCCAATGAGTAACAGTGTTGGCCTGGTTGCAGCAATGTTCGATATCTCCAGTCGTAAACATTACGAAGATGAGCTGAAAAAATCGCATAAGGAAATTCAACAAATCTTTAATTCCGTTGCTAACGGTATGAGAGTAATCGATAAAAACATGAATGTTCTTCGGGTAAATGATCGTTTTGTTAAGATGAGTGGGAGATCGTCTGCTGAGCAGGTCAATCAAAAATGTTACGATATTTTTGGTGGAAAACCCTGCATGAACGATGTTTGTCCTCTGAAAAGAATCCTTGCCGGTGTCGCTAGGGTACAATCGGAAACTGTGAAAAGTTTTCCAGATGGCAGGGAGATGCCTTGCATTGTCACGGCCACACCATTTTACGATTCGGCAGGTCAAGTTATTGGTGTCGTAGAGGATTTTAACGATATCTCAGAGCGGAAAGAATTTGAAAAAAAGCTGGAGCTACTCTCCTATACGGATGAATTAACAGGACTGTTAAATCGGCGAGGATTTATGGAGCGTGCGGAATGGATGCTTATTTTAGCTAGGCGACAGAATAAAAGTCTCTTTCTTATTTTTTCAGATCTCGACGACATGAAAGACATTAATGACAATTTTGGTCATAAACGAGGTGACCAGGCTCTTGGTCATATTGCAGAACTTTTAACGAATACGTACCGGGAGACTGATATCATCGGCAGGCTCGGTGGAGATGAGTTTGCTGTTCTGTTTTTTGATGGTGATAAGGAAACGCCCCCCCATATCACCAGACGTTTTGATAAAAATTTAAAAATATGGAATGAGAACTCTATAGAGCCATATAAGCTTTCTCTCAGTATGGGAGTCGTTCTCCATGAACCTTTACTTTTTGAAAATATTGAAGATCTGTTGCATCGTGCTGATCTGGCGATGTATGAGGTAAAGAGAGCTCGTAAAGAGCTACGGAGTTAAGCGGTTAACCGTCAAGGTCTATGAATAGTATTGAATTCACCTTCTCAAAGTGCTGTAACGAAAAGCAGCAGAGTGTATAAATTATGTTAATTTTAATTGTTGATGATGAAAAAACCCAGTGCGATATGCTGCAGGGCTTTCTCGAAAAGCAGGGCTTTAAAGTGCTTACAGCTTCTTGTGGAAAAGATGCTTTACATATCTTTGAAACAGCTCCCATACAACTGGTACTGCTTGACCATCGTATGGATGACATGAATGGTGATGAAGTCTTGGAACAGATGCGTGCAGCCTCCCCACTGGTTCGTGCAATCATGATTACTGCCTATGGAAATGTGCAAACTGCTGTGAAAGTAATGCAGCTGGGTGCGGATGATTTTCTTGAAAAGCCTGTTGACCTTACTGAATTACTAGAGAAAATACGGCGTATTGCTGATCACTTTGATGTGCAGAAGGAGTCGGAAAAAATAACTGAGTCTCTTAAAAATAATGAATTACCCTTAAAACTCGTGGGCTCCAGCCCGAGTATGCAAGAACTACTTTCTCTTGTCTACCGGATTGCTCCCACAGAATGGGCAGCACTTATTCGTGGTGAAACAGGTACCGGAAAGGAACTGATGGCAAGACTTATTCATCTTATCGGTCCTAGAAAAGATGGTCCTTTTATTGAGGTTAACTGCGCTGCAATCCCTGAAAATCTTTTTGAATCAGAACTTTTTGGTCATGAAAAAGGAGCCTTCACCGGAGCCGTTGCTAAACGTCGAGGACGCTTTGATCTAGCAAATGGGGGAACGATCTTTCTTGATGAAGTTGGTGAGCTGCCACTGCATCTACAGGCAAAACTGCTACGCACTCTTCAGGAGAAAAAAGTAACTCCTGTCGGTAGTGAAAAAGATATCCATGTGGATGCCAGGGTTTTAACTGCTACCAACAAAGACCTGAGAGAGATGGTTGCTGAAGGAACGTTTCGAGAAGATCTCTTCTTTCGTCTGAACGTATTGGAACTGATTGTTCCTCCTCTACGTGAACGAAGGGAAGATATCATAGAGTTGATTCAGTTCTTTCTGGATAAATATGCAAACAGTCAAATTTCTTTTGACGATCTGGCTCTGGCGCAACTGGTAAAATATCAGTTCCCTGGTAATGTCCGTGAGTTGGAGCATTTGATTCAGCGGCTTGTAACCCTTGTGCGTGGCAATACAATAGATGTTACAGACCTGCCACCTGAAATCACCGAGAGACAGAGCAAAGGCGGTTTGTTGAGTGAACGATTGGCAGAGATGGAAAAGGATATGATTGTTGTAGCCCTTGAAAAGCATCATTGGGTCCAGACAAAAGCTGCTGAAGAACTGGGTATCAGTGAGCGGGTACTACGCTATAAGATGAATAAAGCTGACCTGAAAAAATAATGGCTAGTAATGGTTCTTCCACTTCTTCGTCACTGCAAATTTGCTGTTATTACGACGTACCAAAGTACGTTTCATTCCATATCAAATTTGTATTTTAGGGGCATTTGCTCGAGTAAGAAGTTTTTTTCGTACCCATTCAAAACCATAAGAAATCGATTATGTTTTATAATATTAACACAATAGATTGTGTTAAAAGTTTTTACAGGAGGAATTACCATGTCAATTGTCGTCGCAAGACAACTCTGCAAGGACTACGTGGCCGGAGATATCGTAGTGAAGGCTGTTCGCGAAGTTAGTTTTACCATTGAGCCTGCATCATTTGTCTCCTTTGTCGGGCCATCGGGTAGTGGTAAAACCACGCTGCTGAATATGATAGGCTGTCTTGACCCGCCAAGTAGTGGGAGCCTTGAAGTCGCTGGTAAAGATGTTACCGGTTTAAATTCTAATAAATCTGCCATATTTCGTGGAGAGAATATAGGGTTTATTTTTCAGGATTTTAACCTGATTCCGGTATTAACTGTTTTTGAAAATATTGAATATCCCCTGATCATGGTGCAGAACTGGCCAGTCCAAAAACGTAAAAAGCAAGTAGAAAAGATGCTTGAAGCTGTCGGTATGACTGATCAGGGGCACAAGTACCCCAATCAGATTTCAGGAGGTCAGAAGCAGCGGGTTGCTGTGGCAAGAGCTCTGGTTACGAATGCCAAATTGGTACTTGCTGATGAACCGACCGCGAACCTGGATCGTAAAACAGCCAGCCGCATAATAGATCTGATGAAAGCCATGCGGGATGAGTTTTCCACCACGTTTATCTTCTCCACCCATGACCAACGTGTGGTGAAAAATGCGGAAATCATTTTCAGACTTGAAGATGGTGAGTTACAGACTGAAAGCAACGGCCAGGGAGGCGATTCATGAATAATATTATAAAAATGGCAGCGCGTAACCTGCGGCGCTACAAACGAAGAACATTGCTCACTTCCATTCTCATTACCCTTGGTGTTGTGGCTGTCCTTCTTTTCATTTCTGTGTCAGGCTCTTTTAAAGCTCTAATGATTGGACAGATCACGGATTCGATGATGGGGCATTTGCAGATTCACAAAAAAGGATACCTGGCCTCAATGGACAGTCTTCCCCTGAATCGGAATTTACAGGAAAAACAGATTGCAAAAATTAGGGGGCTTCTTGATGGGAATGACGCTGTTGAAGCTTATTCCATGCGGCTGAAGCTTGGGGCCATGTTCAGTAACTTTAATGAAACAACCAATATTCGACTTATTGCCGTCAATCCCAAGCAAGAGATACTGGCTGCACCGATGTTGCAAGATCGCTTTTTGCAAGGGGAGAAAGAGGGATTGTTGGCCAAAGGGGAGATCCTTATTCCTGAATTGATTGCCAAAGGTATGAAGGTGAAGCTGGGTGACTCGATTGTTCTTGTCGCCACCAATAAAGATGGATCTGTAAATGGTCAGTCTTTTGTCGTCCGTGGAATCCTTGAGGGTATCTCAGGACCTGGTGGCAGGGATGGCTATATTCATCTTGAGGATGCGAAATCACTGCTGCGGATTGAAGGAAAAGAAATCAGTGAAATTGCCATTCGTTTGAAAGATATGGGAGATCTGGAAGAGGTTTTTGCAACTCTTAAGACCACGCTTTCTTCTTTTAAAAACAAAAAAGATAAACCAGTTTTTGAAGTGCATACCTGGGAAAAACTTTCCCCCTTTTCTAAAATTGCGGGAATGATTGATCTGATGACACTCTTTATCAAGGTTATGCTGGTTGCCATTGTACTGGTCAGTATTATGAATGTTATGGTCATGTCAGTCTATGAACGTATTAACGAGATTGGCACCATTGCTGCCATCGGTACCAAGCCAGGGAAGATTATGGCACTGTTCCTTGCTGAAGGCCTGCTACTCGGTGTTTTTGGGACAATGATTGGAGTGGTTCTCAGCTTGATCGGCATTATGATAATGAATGTTTCAGGAATCAGTTTTGATTTCGGTCGCCAGAAAGGTTTAATGCTTGCCCCGACCATTGCTGCCACAGATGTCGTTATGGTTGCTGCTATTGTTATTGCCATTGCGGTTCTTGGGAGTCTGCAACCTGCATGGAAAGCGGCTAAAATGGATCCGATCACAGCACTACGTCACGTATAATGGATGGATTCTTGGAAAATCTCCAGCTACTTCGTTGCCATAGGCTTTCGATCATTACGACGTATTTTAGTACGCCGTAATGATGCAAAAACCCACAAGCCTCACATCTGAAGTTTTTGACGAAACCATCTCGTAACTTAAAGGTATAAAGGAAAACAAATGAATATTTACCCTAAAAGACTAATGCTTTTCGGTGTTTTTATCACGGCACTGTTTTTTACAACACCGCTTCTTGCAATGGATGGCAATGAACTGCTTCGACAAGTGGATGCCAACATGCAGCCTCAGTCTTATGAAATGTACCGAAAACTGATCAATATTGAGCCGGACGGTTCTAAGAAGGAATTTGTCTTGTATACCGTAAAAAAAGGGCAGGATAAAATGGTCGCCTTGTTCCTGTCACCTGCAAGTGAAAAAGGGCGTGCCACCCTTCGGCTTGGCGACAATATGTGGCTTTATATACCCAATGTGGGGAGGCCTATTCGCATTACCAGTTTACAGTCTGTGGTTGGTGGAATTTTTAACAACTCCGATATTTTACGTCTTGATTACAGCCTGGAATATGATGCTGGTGAGCTTGTTGAAAATGAGGACACCTACCAGCTGGAACTCAATGCCAAGTCATCGTCAATAGCATATGACCGATTGAATATGACAATTGACAAAAAAACCATTCAACCTCTTACCATAGAATGCTACACAGCCAGTGGTATGTTAATAAAAAGTCTGCACTACTCAAAGATTAAAGATTTTGGTGATGGTCTGGTAAGACCATCCGTACTCGAGACGGATAGCCCTTTGCATAAAGGCTATCGATCAGTAATGCTTTTTGCCAAAGTGACTAAAAAAGAGTTTGCCGATGAAGTTTTCACCCTTAACTACATGTCTAAAGTAGATGAGTTACGTTAGTCTTCCCGCGCGAGTCCTGCTGGTTGTACTATGTTGCTTTCTTTCAGCTTCAGTAACTCTGGTTATGGCAGATGAATTCAACTTTGATTTGGAGGAGATTGAAAAAAGCCCGCTTAACTGGGGAGGGTATGCTGAAATAAAATTTGAGCATATTGAGGTTGAGCAGGGATCTGCTTTCAGTTTACTGAATTTTGCAGACAAGCCACTGTCAACAATAGATCGTTTGGGAGGCAGTCTGCAACTGGACGGAAGTTATAGCCAGGAGCTGTATAGTTTCAACTGGCTTCTTAAAATGACAGGGCAGGAAGATGATTTCGGCTGGCATGACACCATAGATTTTTTTACGGCCTATTTAAATATTAAACCGCTTCCTTCTGCTACAATCAGTCTTGGTAAAAAACCATATAAGTGGGGAAAGGGGTACGCCTGGAATCCGGTGGGTTTTATTAATCGCAGGAAAGATCCAAACAATCCGGATGAGTCTCTGGAGGGCTATATTACGGCAGAACTGGATTTTATTAAAAGTTTTTCGGGGAGGGTACAGACAGTGGCCTTAACCACTGTTATACTTCCTGTTTACGATGAGATAAACGACGATTTCGGAGTGCAAAATGAAATCAACATCGCAGCAAAACTTTACTTTCTTGTGATGGATACGGATATTGATCTGCTCCTGCTTACAGGTAACAGTCGCGCAGATAAATACGGGATGGATTTTTCAAAAAATCTGTCCACAAATTTTGAAGTTCATGGCGAGTTGGGCTGGGTTGTTGATGGACCCAAGGTCATCGCTCAGGAAGATGGCTCTCTAAGCCAACGACACGAAAATGCGTTTTCCTGGCTGCTGGGTATCCGTTATCTTTCGGAGAGGGATGTTACCAGTATCATAGAGTATTATCATAATGATGCTGGATATACAGAAGAAGAGATGGAAAGCTTTTATCGTTTTGCAAAAAATGCTGGAGAGGACTTTCAACAAACAGCCAGCAATCTGTTGCTTGACAGGGCCATTGATGCAAGTCTCAAAGGATACGGAAGACCACAGCCTGGTCGTGACTATTTGTATGCGCGATTCAGCCAGAAAGAACCTTTTGATATTCTGTACTTTTCACCGGCATTAACTGCCATTGTGAATCTTGCCGACAACAGCTTTACTCTTTCCCCAGAACTGATATACACAGGCTTTACCAACTGGGAAATGCGATTGCGTTTCAGTTATCTGGAAGGAGAGAGTTATACGGAATATGGAGAAAAACAAAACAGCAGTAAGTTGGAATTGAGACTACGATACTTTTTTTAAGAACTGTTTAATGACAATGCAGAATTTCTTGGAGTCCATGGTCACCTGTTCGTTTATTATGGAGTTCAGGGCTCAAAATACCGCAATATGTATCTGATGAGGATTGTAGGGATAAAAAATGAAGCAACCTATTGCTGGAACAGGTGGGCTAATACTCCAGTGTCTTTTGACTGTTGTTATAGTTCTTGTTTTTTCTTTCACTACTACTGAGGAGGCTTTTTCTACAGAGCGTAAAAGATCATCGTCCACGGTTTCCAACCTTATCGATCAACCATTTTACCAAGCTGTAGAAAACAGCCATCAGCTGGCGGAACGTTTTTTAGTACAACTTGACGGATTTGCTTTGTTGCCAGGCGAATTGGCCAATACATGGCACCTTGCCGCAAAGGGGCGTTCCAAAGGATATCCATTTCTGCTTCTCGTTCAGATTTGCTTTGTGCTCCTTAGCGCAATTCTAGCGGAATTGTTTTTGCGTAAACGCTTACGGTCAGTTTTTGAGAGTATCACTACTAGTCACAACCCTGGTTTCCTATCTCGTGTCTCCGCCAAGGGGGTGGGCATAGCTCTTGAAGCCCTCTTTCTGCTGACTTTTGTGCTGGTGACGTTTTATCTTTTTGTACTTATTTTCCCAGAAAAAGGTACAGCTGCTATTATAGCTTCAAACTATCTTCTGGCAGCATATTATATACGAGTTCTCTTTTTCCTGACCACGGTCTTTCTCGCTCCTGTTCGCTCATCCCTTCGGATTCTGCCCTTTTCTGACAAGTTGGCAAAATTTCTTTTTTTCTGGACTTGCACCATCTGTTCCGTTGAAATAGTACTTTCCAGGTCTGCCACGATTCTGAAGAAAACAGGTGCTGATGAAAGTAGCCTGTTAGCGCTTACCGGAGTGATTATTGTCAGTTCCACTCTTATGTTTGCAATTATGCTCAACAGGTGCCGCCAACAGGTTATGGATGCACTCTGTAGATCAGAAACAGAGGAACGCCCTACGTCGTCACTGGTCTGTCAGTTTGCCGTTCACTGGCAACTTCTATCCTTTACAGCTCTTTTATTTATAACAGCCATATGGGAAATACGGGTACTTAATACTGGTGGCGTTCATTTTGGCAAAATTCTAGTCGCATTCCTGGCTATCCCAATTTTCCTGGCTTTTGATATCTGGGGCGGGCGATTGCTCAAGACCATTCTTTTTAAACGGGACTCAAATAACGATAATAGTGGATTCTTTGAAAAAACAGGACTGTGCAATTATATGCATCAGTTTCAGCTGATGTATCGCATTCTCTTGTTATCATTATTGTTCTTTTTCTTTCTTGCACTCTTTAAGATCGATGTCGCCATCGGGCGTATGTTTACAGCAGGTATCTTAAGCAGTATTTTTATTGTGATCGCCATTTACCTCTCCTGGCAATTTTTTACCACATGGGTGGACAGAAAAATAAAAGAAGAGATGCCAAATGATGATGAAGAGATGGATGAAGGGGGGAAAGGGGGATCACGGCGTGGCACGCTTCTCCTGCTTTTACGAAAATTTATCTTGATTATACTCATCATAATAGCTGTTATGCTGATTTTGTCTGCTCTTGGCGTGAACATTGCTCCCCTGGTTGCTGGTGCTGGTATACTTGGTCTGGCAGTGAGTTTTGGTGCGCAATCTCTGGTCACGGATATTTTTTCAGGTATCTTTTTTCTGATTGATGATGCTTTCCGTGTGGGCGATTACATAGACACAGGATCTGCAAAAGGGCTGGTAGAACATATTTCCCTGCGTGCGGTGCGATTACGCCATCACCGAGGTATGGTACAGACAGTTCCCTTTGGTAAAATTGATACAGTGGTTAATTTCTCCCGTGATTATATCATCATGAAGCTGGATTTTCGGGTAAAATACGATACCGATGTTGATAAAGTCCGTAAGATTGTGAAAAAGATGTATCAATCACTTCTGCTCGATGAAGAGCTTGGCCCAAAATTGATTGGTAAGCTAAAATCACAAGGTGTTCTGAAAATGGATGATTCTGCCATGATTATGCGGATTAAATTCACCACACCTCCTGGGGAACAGTTTGTTATGCGCAAAGAGATCCTTCGTCGTCTTCAGGAAGCCTTTAAGGCCAACGATATCGAATTTGCCCATCGCAATGTAACTGTTTTCATGCCAGAGCATGATAGCAAAGAACCACTCTCTCCAGAAATGCAGGGGGCTGCCACTGCTGCCATCTTCAATGAAGAGAGGAGCAGTACGCTGGAGAAAGAACCTGAAAGATAGAAATATTCATTTTTCGTAATTTCCATAAAAATAATCTTGTTATTTAATAGGAATGCATTACATGTATTGAGTATAAGTTCATAAGCGTTTTGTGAACTGTCACAATCCGATTGGATTTAGTTACTATATACTAGGGGAACTGTATGCTACCAAAAGTGAACAGAATACTTTACGCCACAGACTTATCTGAAAGCGCCAAACCGGCATTCTTCTGGGCCATGAGCTTGGCTGAACAATATGATGCTGAAATCTCTATTATCCATGTTATTCCTGATCTGGTTGAGCTCATGTCCGGTTCCATGGGGTATGATTTAAGTTCTCACTTCGATGCAGATATGCTCTTGAAATATAATGAGAAAGGGCAGAGCGCAGCAATGGCCTCTGTCAAAGAACGAGTGAAGTCTGTATACATCGAGATGAAAGATGAACTACCCAGTTGTCGGGTTGATCTCCATCACGTTGAAATTAGAAGTGGAGACACTGTGCAGGAGATTATCGCTGAGAGTCAGAGAAACAATTATGATATGGTTGTTATGGGATCACATGGGCATGGTGTCATTGAAGGCTTCCTTTTGGGGTCAGTGGCCCGGGGAGTGGTCAACAAATGTGTGGTGCCCGTATTAACTATTAAAATTCCTGACGCAACACTGATTTAATATTCGAATACAAGTGTTGTTGAAAAGCTCAGCGAAGAAACATTATGTGAATGGATTTGTATTCTTTTGTTATGATCCTACCTGGATGGCAGTACTAACAACCTGCCACGACCAGGAAGTGTGTAATGAAAACTAGACTGAAAAGTAGTGTGCCTGAGGATGATGCAAGACTATGGCAGAAACGCTTAATTCAGGGACCATCTCCATTGACGAACTGAGTTCAACCCCGATATCCTGAGCTTTCAGAAGTGAAAAAAGTGGTTTCTGTAAGTCGAGATCTGGACAGGCTGAATAACCAAAGCTATAGCGCTGGCCACTCTTTTCAATGCCCAGTTCTTTACGCATGCGATTGTGGGTGTATTGAGCCAGAGCCTCCGCAGTTTCCACACAAAAACCGTGAAAAAGTAGATATTCGTGGTACTTGTCTGCGTCGTAAAGTTCCTTGCAGATTTTTCCAGGTTCTTCCCCTAATGTCACCACAAAAAATCCCACCATATCTGAACCCTGTTTTTCATTACGAAAGTAATCCACAAGACTTATGTTTGGTTCTCTGCTCTGTCTGGGCAGCGGAAAATTATACTGCTTGTTGTCAGCATTGACAGTGAGGGTCTCACCGTTGCGTTCACAGGGGAACCAGCCGTAGACAATCTTTGGTTTTAACAGGTTCTCCGATAATACCCTTTCACGGATGTCATTAAATTCGGGGAATACGATGTCGTCGAGCAACGTCTGGTATTCAGCATCACTGCGTTTTCCACGTTTATAGCCCCAGCGGCCACGAAACAGGATTTGTTGGTTGAGAAGCTCAATAAAATCAACAGGAGCGGCATCAATGGTTTTTCTTCCAGTGAACGGTGGCTGTGGGATAGTGTCTAGAATTTCAATTTCTGATTTCTTTTTCTTGGCAACCTTAGAATCATTTTGTTCTGTCTTTTCCCAGGTTGTTGATTGTAAAGTTCCTTTTTCAAAATCCTGAATAGCCTTTAAACCAGTAAAGGCATCTCTACAGTAAATAACAGCACTATCATATAGAGGTACACAGTCACAGGCCACAAATTTTCTGGTTAACGCAGCACCTCCAAGGAGAATAGGGAGTTTAAGGCCTGCAGCTTTATATTTGGCCATGCTTTCCTGCATGATCATGGCAGATTTTACAAGCAGTCCACTGAGGCAGATGATATCGATATCAGGGTTTTTTTGAACTGTTTCGATGATAGTTTCAGCGCTTACCTTGATGCCAATGTCAATAACGGTATAACCGTTGTTACTGAGGATGATGTTTACCAGGTTTTTTCCAATATCATGCACATCACCTTGTACCGTTGCCAGCAAAATAGTAGGAGCATCACTTCGATCATTCTTGTCCATGTACGGCTCGAGATAATCGACTGATTTACGCATCACTTCGGCTGATTGCAGCACAAAGGGAAGTAGCATATCGCCAGCTCCAAAGAGCACTCCCACTTCACGCATTGCAGCAACAAGATGTTGATTGACTATTTCCAGGGCACTGTAGCGATCAAGCAGCATACGGAGGATATCAGGAAGCTCCTGCTGGTTTCCGCGCATGATCCGTTCCCGGATTAATTGTTCAGGGGACAGCTCTTCCTCGTCTTTGGTCTCCTCAGTCAGATCATGTTCATCGAAATACTGAATATAGGCCATTAACGGCTTGGTATCACTTTCTGACTTATTATATAAGAGGTCAAGAGCTAGTGCTGTTGCATCTTTATCTATTGTATCAAGGTTGATACAATTTGTTGGGTCGATGATGACCGCATCGAGTCCTGCCTGAACAGCTTCGTGAAGGAACACAGCATTCAGTACTTTTCTGGCTGGTACTGGCAGCCCAAAGGAAATATTAGAAAGCCCAAGGATGGTATGACATCCGGGAAGCTCTGCTTTAATACGTTTTATGGCCTCCAGTGTATGTACGGCAGCGTCAAGCAGCTTTTCATCTCCAGAACCGATGGTAAAGGTCAGGGGGTCAAAAAAGAGTGACTCAGGAGTGATGTTATATTTTTCTGTGACGAGTGTATAAATACGTTTGGCAATTTTAAATTTTTTGTCGCTGTCCATGGCCATACCATCTTCATCAATGGTAAGTGCTGTTACGCAGGCACCGTATTTTTTTACAAGTTTGCAGATAGTATCAAGGCTTTTGCCACCATCTTCAAGGTTTATGGAGTTAACGATGGGGCGACCAGGGTATGCAGCCAGGGCCTTGGCAATTGCCGGTGGTGATGTGGAATCAATCATCAGCGGTGCTTTTAAGGTCTTGCCGTACATCTGCACAAGACGGACAAGGTCTTCTTCTTCATTACGACCTGCCCAGGCAGCATTTAAGTCAATAACATGGGCACCAATACGTTCCTGATCTATTCCTATCTGGAGGCAACCTTCAAAGTCACCGGCGATGAGCAGTTCTCTGAATTTTTTTGAGCCGGTGGGGTTTGAACGCTCACCTATTATCAATGGCGCAGGTGTTTGCTTGATATCAACAGCTTGATAGAGGCTGGCAATCTGTATCATTTTGTCACCTCCGAACGCTTAGCGGGCGTTGCACCCTGTAAGGCCTGTACCAGTCCTTTTGTGTGTTCAGGTGATGTTCCGCAACATCCACCCACAATGGATACACCTTTCTGAGTAACAAAGTTATGCATATGTTTTCCATACTCATCAGGTGTTAACGGGTAGTGGGTTTTTCCATTTACAACTTCAGGCATGCCCTGATTTGGGATACAGGAGACACGTCGGTTCCAGTGTTTGCAGAGATAGTCGATGTGCGGTTCCATATCTGTCGGTCCTGTGGCACAGTTTAGACCAAGGGAAAAAACTGGGAAGGGGGAAATAGTAGCACAAACTGCAGCTATATCTGTTCCCACCAGCATTGTTCCCTGTTGCTCAAAGGTAACTGATACAAGCACGGGTAAATCTGTATTTCTTTTTTCAAGGAGCTCAAAACAGGCAATGAGTGCTGTTTTTATCTGTAGCATATCCTGACAGGTTTCAATAATCAGTGCATCAACTCCGCCATCGAGCAGAGCATTCATTTGCTCTGTCACGGTTGCGGCAAGATCCTGTGGAGAAATATGTCCCAGGATCGGGAGTTTGGTGGTTGGACCGATTGAACCGATTACATACCGGGGATTTTCAGGGGTACTGAATTCATCAACTGCCTTTCTGGCACAGGCAATGGCGGCCAGGTTAATTTCGGCAACCCTGTCTTCTAGACCATATTCTGAAAGTACCACTGAAGATGCGCCAAAGGTATTGGTTTCTATAACCATGGCACCGGCGGTTAAAAAACGCCTATGCAGTTCAGTAATTGTTTTCGGGCTGGTAAGGTTCAGGTATTCATTGCAACCTTCTTTACCATCCCAGACATTTGAAGGAATATCCATGGTTTGCAATGTGGTTCCACAAGCGCCGTCGAATATAAGAAGTTTTTCTTCTGAAAAGCTCATAGCTTAAAGGTCTCTGTTAAAATGTTTTGAGGAATCATTTAGGTTGTCTTCAAGAGAAACACCTTATTCCATTGGAAAAAAAGGTGAAAGTAATATCTGCATTGTGCTATACTTTCAAATAACCGATTATAAACACCAACTCATCCATTACCTGCGCTCTGTCAATCTTGCTCAAAAAACTCTTATACAATTCCGCCTATACCCAAAAAAGTATCGTGCGAGATCTTTTGCTCTGGCTCATATTGCTCGTTCTAGCCACCGCAGGCATTACTGCTGCCGGCTATGGAGCATATGCCAAGCACACTGCCTCTATTGAGATGAATAAAAGGGCTGATAGCCTTGTGGTTGAGCTTTCTTCAATGCTTTCTTTCCCCCTGTACAATATTGACCATGAAGGTGTGCAGCATATCAGTAAAATATTTTTGAATATTCCAGATGTCCTGGGGATATCTGTGGAAGATGAACGGGGTGAGACTGTTTTTGATACCATCGCTCAAACAGACAGTGGATTTGTACGAGAAGCGGAAGTGAACAGGAGGGGATTTCATATTGGAAATGTCCGCCTTGTGCTTTCCAGCGAAAGTCACAAAAGACATCAACGACAAACACTTTTAACAATCCTGGTGGTTGGCGTGATGTTGATTTTTGTGATGGTGGCAGGGATGCATATCATAATGGAATTTATTCTGATACGTCCTCTGGGATTATTTAACAGGAAATTGTCTCAGATTGCTGAAGGGGATTATTCCACAAGATTGCAACCGGTAAAACATGCCGACTTGAATGCCTCCGTGAGTGCTGTAAATCGGATGGCCACAAAGATCGAAAAGGCCATTGCCGAAGTGAGCTTGACCAGGGATTTTTTGCAAAATATTCTCGATTCCATGCCTTCTATCTTGATTGTTGTAAACAGGGAAGGCCGTATCAGTAACATGAATCTGGCAGCAGCAAAACTCACCAAAGCATTCGATAAATGTATAGGTGAATCTGTGGCAGATATTTTTCCGGTACTCGGAAAAGATATAGAAAAACATATTTCCTCCGCAATCAATCGCGGTGAAACCATAACCATTGCCCAGAAGAAATGTCCCTTATTTGGGAAAAAGAAAAGTGCTGAGGTAACCATTTACCCTTTGTGCGCATCGGTTGCCGGTGGTGCTGTGATTCGAGTCGATGATATAACATCAAGAATTCGTTTACAGGAGGTAATGGTTCATACAGAGAAAATGATGTCTGTGGGGGGGTTAGGTGCCGGAATGGCCCATGAGATTAATAATCCTCTGGGCGGGATTTTACAGGCTGCGCAAAATATAGAAAGGAGGTTGTCCCCTGAGCTTCAAAAAAATATTGACGTAGCAACTGATTGTGGCTTGAAAATGGATTCGCTTATCAAATACATGAGCGAACGCCAGATCTTTACAATGCTGTCAGGGATAAGTGAGTCAGGTCATCGAGCTGCTAAAATTGTGCAAAATATGCTTCAATTTTCAAGGAGTAACGATACTGCGATGGAATCCTGTGTCCTAGCAGAATTGCTGGATCGGGTCATTGAGCTTGCCAGTAATGATTACGATTTAACACGTAAATATAACTTTAAAAATTTCAAAGTCCTTCGTAATTACCGTCATGATATTCGTGTGTATTGCAGCAGAACCGGTGTGGAACAGGTATTCTTAAATCTTGTGAAGAATGCGGTACAGGCATGTCACACAGTTGATGGAGCTCACCAGATCACTATAAACCTTAATGAAGACGAAGATACCGTGAGCGTTGAGATCATTGATAATGGCCATGGTATGGACGAAGCAATTCAGAAACGTATCTTTGAACCATTTTTTACTACAAAAAAAGTAGGAGAGGGCACCGGCCTTGGCCTGGCAGTTTCCTATTTTATAATAGTTGATCAGCACAAGGGGGATTTACGTGTGGACTCTGTGGCTGGAGAGGGGGCTACTTTTACGGTACAGTTGCCAAAAATCTAACGTACTATTCTTTATTAGGACATGCCTGTTACCAGTGTTCTAGGAAGTGAAGCTGTATCTTCTGGCAGGATTAGGCTTTTCGAACCTTTTTTTTACGAATTAATTGCTGTCATGAGCAAGCCAACATCTTCGCAATCATTCTCCTAATCTATTTTCGTAAAAGATCTAATCGAATAAATAGTCTTTTCCGTAGTTAAAATATTACTCTCTTTTTGATCATAAACAAATTTTCCCCTAACAGTTTCTTAATATTGTTCTGTTAGGTTTAACACAAGAATCAATTGTGATGGTGTTGTAAAAACTCTCCATCTCCTTCGTTGCTGCACATTTTCTATCATTACGACGTACCTTAGTACGCCGAAATGATAGAAAATATTTGCGCCTCGGATATGAAGGTTTTTACTTAACCATCTAAATTCTGGGTTTTTACGAGTATATCAATTGTGACAATTGGTTAAACAAAAACAACAATACAAACCAGGGTGAAAAAATGTTAAAAAAGATAATCTCAGTGGTGGTTAGCACCCTGTTCAACAATGGCAAGTTTGAACTCAAACGGATGCATCATCTTTTGAATTGGCATACACTGCCGGTTATAATTTCCCTTGACACCAACATAAACAAATGCATTAATGTGCGCATTGATGCATTTGTTTAATGGACTCATTATGGTGGAATCGAAAAAATGATAAAAAAAGATAATCTTGAAGTGTTTGTATACGATTCAATCATTGCGTTAATCCTTACAAACCATTACCGGCCAGGCGATTTACTTCTCGAAACTGAAATAACAGAGCGGTTAAATTTGAAAAGCCGAACCCCTGTGCATCACGCGTTGGGACAACTTATAGCCAAAGGGTTTCTTGATAAAAAGAGCAAGAAAGGTTGTTTTATTCCTCCTTTGACCCCAGAAGATGCGGAACATGTTTTTTTTGCACGTGAAAATATAGAATTTCAGACAGCAGCATCAGCCGCTCTCCATGCTTCTGATGAAGAAATTGATGAACTTCAGATGATTATTCAAGCAGAAGTGGAGACTGGTGAATCAGGAGATATAGTTGGTTATTCGGCAATTAATGAAACTTTTCACGAGTTTATAGCACAAATATCTAAAAATAAATATTTACAGGGGTATAGCCAGCATATTTTCTGGCGATCAAATAGCTATATTTTCTTTCGCTATTATCAATTTAAGGTGAGCATGGCAGAGAGGGAGTTTAAGATTTCTCCAGGCCAGCACATGGAGATAACGGAAGCCATAGCAAAAAGAGATGCCGATAAGGCTGGAAAACTTATGAAGCAGCATGTTCGTCGTACCTTTGAAAGTATTTTTAAAAAACAATAAGCAATACTAAAAAGGAGGGAATGAAGGCCTTGATAGTCTGTTTTATACCAGGAATGTAGTCGACACTGTAAGCGACTTCGGGTGAAAAACTTCTTGTTTTTCGCTTTTATGATTGGTGACTTGTTAAGTGATTAACTGGTTAGCATCAAAATTAAAATTTTTGAATGGAGGAAAAAGCTTAATGAAACTCTCAACGTTACTCACATCGGTTGTAGCATTTGCCGTAATGGCAGCTCCTGCTGTTGCTTCAACAGGTGACACTCTGGATATCGTCAAGAAACGTGGTCATTTACGCTGTCAGGTTGGTACCCCTTCGGGCGGCTTTTATAATCTCGATGCCGATGGCAACTGGTACGGTCTTGATGTTGCTGTTTGTCAGGCTGTAACGGCTGCTATTTTTGGCGACAAAAAGAAAATGGAGATTCAGTCTGTTAGTAGTCAGGCGCGTTTCACCGCTTTAGCTAATGGGGAATCTGACCTTTTATGCCGCACAGCGACCTGGACAATATCACGTGACACCCAACTCGGTTTAGATTTTGTAACTCCTAATTTCTATGATGGCCAAGGTTTTACAGTTCTTAAGGAAAGTGGAATCACCAGTGCGTTGCAACTGAAGGGAGCAAAGGTATGCGTGACAACTGGTACGACCAGTGAATTGAATCTTGCAGATTTCAGCCGGGCACATGATCTTAATATCAGCGCTGTCACCTTTGAGGATTGGAATGTCCGTGATGACACATATCTTAAGGGCGGATGCGATGCGGTAACGATTGATAAATCTTCTCTGGCTGCAAATATTGTCTCATTTCCAAATCCTGCTGATCATATGATTCTACCTGAAACCATATCCAAAGAACCTCTCGGTCCTGCGGTAAGACATGGGGACAGTCAGTGGGCCGACATCGTAAGATGGTCACTCTTTGCTATGATAAATGCCGAAGAACTTGGTGTTACCAGTGCTAATGTAGATGATATGCGTGCCAACTCAAAAAATATTGATGTGCGCCGTATGCTTGGTGTTGAAGGTAACATTCATGAGGGATTAGGCCTTTCCAAGGATTGGGCTTATAATATAATCAAACAGGTTGGTAATTACGGCGAAAACTACGAGAAATATATTGGTAGCGGTGAAGGTGCTCTTGGTATTCAGCGTAAGGGTACTCTTAACGAACTTTGGACCAACGGTGGTCTCATGTATTCACCGCCTATGCGCTAGTACTTGCACTTTAGTACCTTACAGAATATTTTCAGAGAGTCTTCGTTAACCTGCTTTTGTCTAAGATAATATTCTGATAGGGTGCTGTACTGAGTACCGGCTTACCGTTCAATACCGGTTCAAAGTTTTAACCGGTAGTATTAACGATTGGTATCAAATCAACTTGTAGGTTGGTTTGGTACCAGTAATTTACGCTGTAAAAAGAACGAATATCAAGAGGAAAATGTTGTGGCAGTCAGTAATAACAGCAAAGAGTCTGCGCATATCAGACCTAAAGAACAATTTGATTTTCTCCATGATGAGCGCGTTCGTTCGGTTTTTTATCAACTTCTGACCGTAGCGGCCGTAGGCTTGGCTGGCTGGTACCTTATCAGCAATACAGCTCAAAATCTTGAAGCACGCGGGATGCAAACGGGGTTTGGCTTCCTGAAAGTTGCAGCTGGATTCGACTCATACTTCAAACTTATTCCCAATGAAGCCGGGGTCGGAACATATGGCCGCATTTTCATCATTGGTATTCTCAATACACTTTATGTTTCATTTCTGGCAATTATCGCCAGCACAATACTTGGATTTTTCATTGGTGTTTTAAGACTTTCCAATAATTGGCTGGTCTCCAAGGTGGCTCTTGCATATGTGGAAATATTTCGCAATACGCCATTCCTGATACAGGTTGTTTTTTGGTATATTGGAGTTTTTTCCTTATTGCCCAAGGTCAGGAGCAGTATTGACCTGTCCGGTGGCGCAGAGCTTTTACTGCTCAATAATCGTGGTTTGTATATGCCATGGCCTATACTGGGCGATCTCTTCTGGATGACGGGAGCAGCACTTGTAATCGCAATAATAGCTGTTGTTATTCTTAAGCGCTGGGCACACAAGCGTCAGGATAAAACAGGGAAGATCTTTCCGACATTTATCCCGTCGGTTGCATTCCTAATTCTTCTACCTGGAACTGTCTATGTTATGACAGGAATGCCACTTGGTTGGGATCTGCCGAAACTTGAGGGATTCAACTTTACAGGAGGGGCAACCCTGCCACCTTCTTTTGTGACTCTTTTGGTTGCTTTGTCAATTTATCATGCTTCCTATACAGCCGAAATGGTGCGTGCCGGTATTTTATCGGTAAATAGGGGACAATATGATGCTGCACATTCAATTGGCCTCAGACAAGGACGAGTTATGTCTCTTGTCATTATTCCTCAGGCAATGCCCGCCATTGTACCGCCAATGATTAGTAACTGGATGAGCACAATCAAGAATTCATCGCTGGCTATCGCTATTGGGTACCCGGATCTGGTCTCTCTTTTTATGCAGACATCGCTGAATCAGGCGGGGTATGCAATTGAGTTGGTCGGCATGACAATGGCCTTTTATATGGTCGTTAGTCTTCTCATTTCGTGGCTTTTGAATATCTATAACGAACGAGTCCAGTTGGTGGAACGCTGATTATGGCTACTATAAAAACAATGAAAAAAAATGCCGTAACAGCACCTCTATCAGAGATCTCCGTTTTAGGGTGGATAAGAAAGAACTTATTCAGTTCTGTACTCAACACTCTTCTCACCTTCGTCACCGTCTATATTATTTATACAACGTTAAAGGGGGTGTGGAGTTGGGGAATTGTGGATGCTGTGTGGGTCGCTGAAAATCGACGCGAATGTTTTGCAATCAACGTCGATGGTGCCTGCTGGGCAGGCGTCATTGCTTGGCTGGATAACATCTTCTACGGTCGCTATCCGCGAGAGGAATTATGGCGGATCAATCTTGGAATATTCTTCCTTTTCATGTGGATGGTACCGCTTTGGCTGCCAAGGGTCAAAGCGAAGATATCCATTGGTATGACAACAGTATTTCTCTATCCTTTTCTTGGGGGATACTTGTTTGCAGGTGGCGAGAAAGGAATCTTCATGCAGGTCATGCTCACAGCTGCAGTCGTTTGCTTGCTGGTTAACACTATTCATTCAATTATTGGTGTGTTTAGCGGTCGCAGTCTGCCTGAGTTTTTTGCCTCTCTGTCTAATAAAAAGAATATCTGTGAAAAGACTCAACGAAATATATTTTTTGGTTTTCTCGCAATCCTCTTTGTGCTTATTTATGTGTGGCAAATGAGCTGGAATGTTGAAAGAGTGCCCTGGACTAAATGGGGCGGTTTGTTCCTCACCCTTGTTATAGCTGGGATTGGTATTGCCTCGGCACTTCCGGGCGGGATTGTTCTTGCCCTTGGCCGACGCTCTCGGATGCCGGTTATCAGGGTATTTAGTACCGCATTTATCGAGCTGTTCCGGTCGGTGCCTATAATTACAGTACTGTTTATGGCAACAACAATGTTTCCTCTTTTTATGCCTCAGGGCTTTGTCCTCAACAAGCTGGTTCAGGTTATCATCGCGGTTTGTTTGTTTAACGCAGCTTATATGGCAGAAACCGTGCGCGGCGGCCTACAGACCATTCCCCAGGGACAGTTTGAAGGGGCTCATACCATAGGTCTGGGCTATTGGCAGACCATGGGTCTTGTTGTTATGCCCCAGGCTCTGAAGCATATGATCCCTAATATTGTAGGTAATTTTATAACAGTGTTGAAAGATACGACACTGGTATCAATCATTGGCCTGTTTGATGTTCTCGGCATGTTACGTTCGATCGGTAAGGACTTGCCATGGCTTGGACTTCATATAGAGCCACTGGTATTTGGGGCAATTTTGTTCTTCCTGATCTGTTTTACAATGTCAAAATATAGCCGTCACCTGGAAGCAAAACTTTCAACCAACCATCATAATTGAACAAGTAACCTTACAGGGTAGAAAATATGGCACAAACAAATACACAGAAGACTGAGAAAAACAGGGAACAATTGGTATCCGCCGCTTCCGGTGAAATTATTATTGAGTTTGTTAAGGTCAATAAGTGGTACGGCGATTTTCACGTGTTAAAGGATATTGATCTGGATGTTCACAAGGGTGAACGGATAGTGGTCTGCGGCCCGTCAGGATCAGGTAAATCAACTCTTATCCGCTGTATCAACAATCTTGAGGAACATCAAAGCGGCAGTATTGTTGTTGATGGTATAACACTCAATAGAAATTTGAAGAATATTGATCATATTCGTACCGAAGTTGGCATGGTATTTCAAAACTTCAATTTGTTTCCCCATCTGACAATTATCGAGAATCTGACCCTCGGGCCAATCTGGACCAGGAAAATGCCTAAAGTCGATGCCAACGACCTTGCTATGAAGTATCTTGAACGGGTTAAAATTCCAGAACAGGCTGACAAATTTCCTGGTCAGCTTTCTGGCGGTCAGCAGCAGCGCGTGGCCATCGCCCGCTCGTTGTGTATGAATCCTAAAATTATGTTGTTCGATGAGCCAACTTCAGCACTTGATCCAGAGATGATCAAGGAAGTTCTTGAGGTGATGATTGAGCTTGCCGATACGGGAATGACCATGATCGTGGTGACCCATGAGATGGGTTTTGCCGAGACAGTTGCAGACCGTGTGATTTTAATGGATCAGGGTCAAATAGTAGAGGAAAATGAACCTGGTGAGTTTTTCAACAATCCACAGCATGAGCGAACTAAACTGTTTCTCAGTCAGATACTTTGATAGTCCGGAAGCACATTGAAGACTCCTCCTGATATGCATCATAGAACACATTCATCAAAACTAAACAATATTATAACATATTCCCCAGGCACTTGTATCTTAAAGGTCTGAGTCCTGAAATCACCGCTGAACAGAGAGAAACCGAAGTGAATATTTTACATATATCCGACTTGCATTTTGGAACACGTCATTGGGAAGGTAATGATGAAACATTACTGAAGAAACTGAACTCGTATTCTCCAGATCTGGTTGTTAATACGGGTGACAACACATCTGATAGCCTGGAAAGTGAATACAAGGATGCGGCGCAGTTTCTAAACGGTATAGACTGTGAGCAGGTTATCTCTATTGCAGGTAATCATGATAAAAGAAATATGCACTCACATGAATATTTTAAAAAATATATTAGTCATAGTGAGCGTATTTTACCTTTAAACCCGGAACGTACTGACAAGAAATATCTGTACTTGCAGAGGGATATAACGAGACTGGACGATCATTTCACAGATCTTAATTATATTGAATTGATAAACATTGGAAGTACAACTGTACTGATTATCTGTTTGGATTCTACTGTTCTTTATGAAGACGAAGGCTATGTTGAAAAGGAAATTTTAAAGAGCTTTTCTCAAAAGATCAAACAACTTAAATATGATAAGTCCCTACTGCTGATTCACCATTCGATTCTGACCATGGATAAAGAACCGCTCCGAAGTTCCTTCTACGTAACTGATTTTGTGAGGAAACATCAAGTAAAAGATGTTTTTTGTGGACACACTCACCGACTTGATTTACAAAAAAGTAGTGACCTCTATTTAAAGAACTCCTTTACCCAGTATATGGTTGGGACGCTCTCATCAAGTAACAGAATGGGCAATGATAATCAATTTTTATATTTGGAAAATTGGGGAACTGCGGAGATGCAGATTCATGTAATAAAAATTTTCCTTAATGATGGCGTTATGACTTTTACAGAAGAGTTAATTTAGTACCTTACAGAAAACTTTCTTATAAGGTACTTATCCGGCGTAACTAAAAAGTTTTTCCGACTTGTCGGGTGAACTGTTCATCACGTTTATTGGAGAGATAAGATGTCGCAAATGTTTCTTGATCACTTAAAAACTCAACTAACCGGTTTGCGTTCCGATGGACTGTATAAATCCGAACGCGTTATTGTTTCCAAACAGGCTGGTAAAATCGAACTGACAACTGGAGAAAAGGTTCTCAACTTCTGTGCCAATAATTATCTTGGTCTGGCCAACAACGTTGAGTTGATTGAAGCTGGTAAGCAGGCTCTTGATCGTTATGGATACGGCATGGCTTCGGTGCGTTTTATCTGCGGCACTCAGGAAGAACATAAACAGCTTGAAGAAAAAATTTCAAGCTTCCTCAAAATGGAGGATACTATTCTCTATTCTTCCTGTTTTGATGCCAATACGGGCCTGTTTGAAACGCTGCTTGGCCCTGAAGATGCCATCATTTCAGACGCGCTCAATCACGCTTCGATTATTGATGGTATCCGGCTCTGCAAGGCTAAACGGTACCGCTATGCAAATAACGATATGTCAGCACTGGAGGCCGAGTTAAAAAAGGCCAGTGAGGCCAGGTTTAAAATTATTGCCACAGATGGTGTGTTTTCCATGGACGGAATCATTGCCAACTTGTCTGGTATCTGTGATCTGGCTGAGAAATATGACGCGATGGTTATGGTTGATGACAGTCATTCTGTTGGTTTTGTCGGTGACCATGGTCGCGGCTCCCTTGAATACTGCAATGTTGAAGGTCGGGTAGATATCCTCACCGGCACACTGGGCAAGGCTTTAGGTGGTGCATCGGGTGGCTATACATGTGCCAGCAAAGAAATTGTGGAATGGCTGCGTCAGCGCTCCCGGCCCTATCTGTTTTCCAACACCCTGGCCCCTGTGATTACTGCCACCTCGCTGAAGGTACTTGACCTTATTGAGAATGGAGACACCCTTAGAGAAAAATTGATATCCAACTCCAGGTACTTTCGTCAGGGGATGGAAAAGCTGGGTTTTACTCTGGGAGGCGGCAACCATCCGATTATCCCGGTTATGCTGGGTGATGCCAAACTTGCTCAAGAGATGGCCACTCGACTACTTGGCAAAGGGGTTTATGTGACCGGATTTTTCTTTCCAGTCGTGCCGAAAGGCCAGGCACGTATTCGAACCCAAATGTCGGCTGTTCACAGTAAAAGTGATATTGACCACGTTGTTGAAGCTTTTGCACAAGTTGGTCGTGAGTTAGGAGTAATTTCAAAGGAAATCTCATGAGCAATATGATGAAAGCGCTGGTTAAGGCAAAGGCGGAACCGGGGCTGTGGATGGAACAAGTGCCAGTACCGATTCCAGGTGCCAATGACGTACTAATCAAGATAACAAAAACTGCCATATGTGGTACTGATGTTCACATTTGGAATTGGGACGAATGGGCAGCGGCAACAATTCCAGTACCCATGGTTGTTGGCCATGAATTTTGCGGTAAAATTGTCGAAACTGGCTCAGCTGTAGATCGTTACAGTGTCGGAATGCGTGTTTCCGGTGAAGGCCATATCGCCTGTGGAGTTTGTCGCAATTGCCGTGCCGGAAGAGCCCATTTATGCCGTAACACACAAGGTGTCGGGGTAAACCGCCCCGGCTCATTTGCTGAATTTATCTGCATTCCTCAATCAAATGTCGTCTCCATTCCCGATGATATTCCCGACGAAATAGCAGCAATTTTTGATCCCTTCGGCAATGCAGTACATACGGCTTTGAGCTTTGATCTGGTTGGCGAAGATATCCTTATCACTGGTGCTGGTCCAATCGGCATCATGGCCGGAATGGTTGCAATGCGCTGCGGCGCCCGAAAAGTTGTCATTACTGATATCAATCCGCACCGTTTACAGCTTGCCAGTAAAATGGGAATTGAATATGTCGTCAATGCAACCGAAGAGAAACTTAGCGACGTCATGAAAAATATCGGAATGACAGAAGGTTTTGATGTGGGGCTGGAAATGTCTGGTGCAGCAACTGCTTTTCGCGACATGATAGACAAGATGAACAATGGTGGCAAAATTGCAATTCTTGGTATTGCCCCAACCAGCTTTGAGATTGATTGGAACAAGGTGATTTTCAAGATGCTCAATCTCAAGGGTATTTATGGGCGTGAGATGTTTGAAACCTGGTACAAAATGATAACCTTTGTGGAAAGCGGTCTCGATCTTTCACCACTCATTACACACAGAATTAAGATTGATGATTTTGAAGCAGGATTTGAGGCCATGCAGTCCGGCAGTACCGGTAAGGTTGTAATGGATTGGGCCTGAGTGTATAGCTATCATTACGACGTACCTTAATACGCAGTAATGATAGAAAATATTTGCGCCTCGGATATGAAGTTTTTCACCCGAACAAAGGGCATAAATACTTAACCATCTAAATCCTGGGGTATTACGAGTTTGTAATAGCTGTTTAGTCAGAGTTCATGTCTGCACCCGAATCTGTCATTTTTTATCAAAGTCAGTATGAAAAATGTCAGATCCGACATTGGCAATTACACTACTATCGGTAGGCTTTTGTTTGTGAAGAAGCTCTGTAACTTTTGCACTGCAACGTTTGGAGTTACATGAACCTCCGCCAATACCAGTGACTTTGACAATATCCTCGTAGGTGGTGGCACCATTATCTATGGCCTTCTGGATTTTGTAGAGTTTAATTCCCTTACAGATGCAGCCTGGCTTTAAGCGGGCCAATATTTCTTCTTCTGATAGCATAATTGTTGGATTGTAAAAGTGTTATTCGGCAGTAGGGTGATAATGACGAAAGACTGTGGTGGCGGTATCCATTCCAATTCCAGGAACAGCACGCAAGTCCTCAATATTTGCCTCTTGTATACGTTTGACACTGCCCAAGGTTTTTAAAAGTTTTTTCTTCCTGTCTGGACCAACTCCGGGAATAGAATCAAGGCTTGAGGCGATGGAGACTTTTCCGCGTAACTTACGATGAAAGGTAACACCAAAACGATGTGACTCATCACGTATACGCATAAGATACAAGAGTACCGGATTGTGGGATTTTAAAAGGATTGGATTTTTTCGTCCAGGTTTGTAGAGCTTTTCACCTTCTTCTTTTTTTTCTTTGGCAATACCAATCCAATCAAGGTCGTCACGAATGCCCAGTTCATCTGCAATCCTGAGAGCTATGCCAAGTTGTCCTCGTCCCCCATCAACAACAAACAAGTCGGGAAGGTTATCTTCCCGTATACCCCTTGTAAGGCGCCTTTGCAATACTTCTGCCATCATGGCATAGTCATCAGGGCCCGGAACTGTTTGAATCTTATAATGTCTAAAAGCATTTTTTGCAGGTTCTCCTTTCTCATAGCAGACGAGGGAGCCAACGGCCTGCTTACCGCTGGTATTTGAAATATCAAGGCATTCAATACGATTTGGGGGCTGTTCAAGGTGAAGAAGTTTCTCCATAGAACTGCTAAGCCCCTGCCAGGATCGTTCCTTCTTTTCTTTTTCATCAAAGATATGTGCTGCATTGGCATTTGCCATCTCCTGTAGTTTTACCTTGTCACCTCGTTTAGGTGCATGCAATGCGACGTTTGAGCCAAGGATTTCAGAAAATCGTTCAATCAGTACAGGAGTATCTTCCGTATCAAAGGGCAGCAGGATTTCCTTGGGAGGTAGAATTTTTTCATCGTAAAATTGATTCAAAATCTGGGAGAGAATCAATTGATCTGTTTCAATGGGATCATCAAGGAAAAAACTACGGCTTCCGATTATGAGCCCGTCACGCACAAAAAGAATGGTTATGCCAATGGATGTGCCTTGTCTGCAATAGCCAAAGACATCCTGATCTTTCAAACTTTGTGAGGCAATGATCTGTTTTTCGATAGTTTTTGCAAGTGCGTGGATCTGGTCTCGTAAATCAGCCGCTCTTTCATAATCTTGTTCAACTGCAGCTGACTGCATTTCCAGGGTTAATTCATTGATAAGAGACTTATTACGGCCCTCCAGTACCATCAGTACTTTTTTTACAAGATCCTGATAGTGGAGCGGGTCAGCTGAATCAATGCATGGCCCTAAACATTTTCCCATTTGCATATTCAGACAGGGACGTTTTCGAGGTCGGACTTTATTGCCTTTGCATTTACGCAGAGGAAACAGGTTTGCAAGTAGACGTAAGGTTGCCCACATGGCAGAACTGGATGAATACGGCCCAAAGTATCGAGCGCCATCTTTGCTGCGCCTGCGTGTCATATGAACTCGTGGCCATTTATCCTGCACAGTCACTTTTATAAAAGGATAATTTTTATCATCACGAAGGATGATATTGTATTTAGGTTTATGCTTTTTAATAAGTGAGGCTTCAAGGATGAGTGCCTCTTTTTCGGTGTTGGTGAGTAAGGTACTTACTGTAACGACATGGGAGAGCATAACCGTGGTTTTGTTATGATCCGATCCTGAAAAACGGGTATAGGAGGTGAGTCGTTTTTTGAGGTCTTTCGCTTTGCCAACGTAGAGAACCCGGGATTTGTTATCAAGCATCTGATAAATTCCGGGTGCATGGGGGGCATCTGTAATGGTGCTCTCTGGAAACATGAAACTATGATAATTCTCCTAACGAGATTTGACAAGAGCAGCATGCGCTTTACATAATTTCGTAAATTGAGTATAAAATGTTAGAAATTACATACTTTTTCAGGTGCTGCAAAGTTTGCAGTGAAAAGGGAATACGGTGTGAATCCGTAACGTTGGGCCAACGCTGTAAGCGGGGACGATGCTCATAGAATGTCACTATTGAACGTATGTTCGATGGGAAGGCGTGGGCAGAGGGTGATCCGCAAGTCAGAAGACCTGCCTGAAAAAGAAGGATATCTGTCGTCCGTACAAGTCCGTATTTTACCATTGTGGTAAGATACGGACTTTTTTTATGCCCGAGACTTACCTATTTGCAACAGTGAAGGAGTAGTACAGAATGGAAACACAGATTGAATTGGCACGAAAAGCGATTATCACAGATGAGATGAAAAAAGTGGCTGCTCAAGAGGGTCTGACCGAGGACTGGATATGTGCACGGGTAGCAGAAGGACGAATCGTAATACTAGCAAATCCAAATCGAAAAAATCAAAAGCCTGTGGGAATAGGTTTTGGGTTACGAACTAAGGTCAATGCCTCCATCGGTACCTCTTCAGATATTGCCGACTTAGATATGGAAATCAGAAAAGCAAAAGCTGCTGAAGAAGAAAAAGCTGATACTTTGATGGAACTGTCTACTGGCGGAGATTTGGATCTTGTACGACGAGAAATTTTGGCAAACTGCAATTTGCCAGTTGGTAATGTGCCACTATATCAGGCATTTTCTGAGGCCAGTCGAAAATATAAAAATCCAAATAAACTCGATAAAGAATACCTTTTTGAACTGATTGAAAGACAGTTGGCTGACGGAATGTCATTTATGGCGATTCATTGTGGAATAAATAAGTTTTCAATCGAGCGCTTACGAAAGCAAGGATATCGTTATGGTGGCCTGGTTTCCAAAGGTGGAACCTTTATGGTTTCCTGGATGGAGTACAATAATTGTGAAAACCCACTCTATGAGGAGTTTGATCGTGTTTGCAGTTTAATGAAAAAATATGATGCGGTTCTGTCACTTGGCAATGGCATTCGTGCTGGAGCCATCCATGACAGCCATGACAGGGCACAAGTGGCTGAGATGGTCATAAATTGTGAACTTGCTGAGCTTGGTCGTGATATGGGTTGTCAGATGATGGTGGAAGGGCCTGGCCACGTTCCGCTGGATGAGATAGAGGGCAATATCATGCTGGAAAAACGTATGAGTGGAGGAGCACCATATTACGTACTCGGACCACTTCCTTGCGATTCAGGAGCTGGCTATGATCATATAACATCGGCAATTGGAGCTGCAAATTCAGCAAGATATGGTGCGGATCTTATCTGTTACATCACTCCCGCTGAGCATCTGGCCCTTCCCAATGTGGATGACGTACGTGAAGGTGTAAGAGCAACCAGGCTTGCTGCAAGAATTGGAGACATTGCAAAATACCCGGAGCGTCGCGAACATGAAAAAAAGGTGGCTTTATCACGCAGAGATACCAAGTGGGAAGAACATTTTGGTCTGCTCATGTTTCCGGAAAAAGCTAAAGAGATCCGTAAATCACGTTCTCCTGGAAACGAAAAGACCTGCACCATGTGCGGTGATTTTTGTGCAATGGAACGGGGACTAAGTCTTTTTGCTGATGATATTAAAGGGGATAAGATTGGGAAGTATTAATGGGGAGTAATAGTACTGTTTCGGCATTTAAATAAACGAAGGAGGAGTGTGAAGTTCTGAGAATTCATCTTAGCTATATCCCTTTGTTTATCACACTTGACGTAGGCTGTAGTGGTGGGTAAGGTGTTTTGCAATTCAATTAAATACCCTGGGGTAAAACATAGGTGGCCATATGAATATTCAAGAGAAGATGTTTCTTTTTCTGAGTTGGGTAAGACAGGATTATCGTCCAGTGTCTATTGCTCATAGAATAGCGAACTACAGTCGAAGTGATGTTATTCTGATCGCACTTTTTTTTCTTAGTGTCTTTTGCCATGTGTCATTTGCTCCCGCTGTGATGGCTGGGTCTGCAGATGATGATAAACAAAATCGTTCTGCGACACTGGTCATTGGTAAAGTGACTCAAAATCCTCAGAAACACTATGGTCATTTGAAACCCATAGCTGATTACGCAGCTGAAAAGATGCAAGATCTTGGCATCAGGAACGCCAAGGTGCTCATGGCCAAGAATAATGAAACGATGATTGAGTATCTGCGTACGGGACAAGTGGATTGGATAACAGAAACCCCTTATTCCGCCCTTGTCTTTGAGCATGAGGCCGATGCTGAATTGTTGTTGTTGAAGTGGAAAAGAGGTGTCGCCAGGTACCATACACTCTTTTTTTCCCTTGCTGATGGAAATATTAATTCTTTACAGGACCTGCTGGGAGAGACTATTGGCTTTGAAGATGCTGGCTCAACCAGTTCCTTCTTCGTCCCAGCAGTTGAACTACTCCAACATGGTTTGCCTCTATTGCATTTGACATCTCCCCATACAAAACCGCCGCCGGATAAGGTTGGTTATATTTTTACAGGGAGTGAAGTTAATACTTCAATCTGGGTAGGAAAAGGCATTATTGCCGCAGGTGCTTTTAATGATCACGATTGGGAAAAAGAAGACCATATGCCTGCCCCTCTAAAGAAAAAGATGCGTCTCTTTCATGCCACCGATTCTTTTCCGCGATCCCTGGAAATTGTACGTGGAGATCTGGATCAGAAGATCAAAAAACGTTTGAAAGAAGTTCTTTTAGGTGCCAGTACTGATCAGGCAGCAAGCGTAGCCCTGAGGAAATACCAAAAAACTACGAGATTTGAGGAGTTTTCTCCAGAACAATTGCAACAGTTACAGAAATTAAGAGAACTATTGGAATCGGTCACTTCTCTCTGATAATATGAAGATCTCAAAACTTAAATTACGATATACTCGAATCATAGCTGTTTTCACTATGCTTGCAGTGACGCTGATGGGCGTGATAATGATGTACCAGTTACAGTCATTGCGTAAATCTCACACTTCATTAAGTGCTAAAACCATAACTGTTGCCCTTACTCAACAGATGGTCTCAAGGGGGGAAAGCACCATTAACCTGCTTGTTGGAAATCTGATTAAAGCTGTCTATTTTGATAATAGCTCGGAAATATACAGGCAACTGAACAATGCCCTGAAACAACCTAATATTGAATATATCTATATATACGATTCAGATGGCAATATCATCCACGATGGTAACGAAAAAATACCGAATCTAAACAGAGCCGTTGTCGACATGGCTTTTGTTGCCATAGAACGCCAACCGGACTCATTTACTCACGCACGATTAGAGAATATCATGGAGATATGTGCTCCACTTTACCTGGAGGATCAGTATCTTGGTGGTATTATAATTGGCTTAAGTCTAGATGGAATAAATCATCAGATCAGTCGTGTTCAGCAACATTTGCAACAGTCGGAAGAGAGCATGTTTCGGACTAATCTTTTGGCACTGCTGTTCACAACACTGTTATTGCTGGTCTCTGGTGTTGTTGTTGCTGGTCTTTTAGCTGACCGGCTCACAAAACCCATAGAAGAACTTGTCTCCTGGACCCGGAGGATAGGCCGTGGCGATTATGAAGTTGATGTTAATTATCGGCATGATGACGAAATCAAACAATTAATTGCAGCCTTCGTCAGTATGAGTGGACAGCTTGCAGACTATAAAGAAGACGTTGAAGGTGTAATCAGGGAACGTACCGAAGAACTGTCTGTTGCCAATCAGCAGCTGAAGGAGAAAATTGTAGATGGTGAACTGCTGCAGGAGGAGCAACTCAAACTGCAAAAGCAGTTATTTCAAGCCCAGAAGATGGAGGTAATCGGTTTGATGGCAGGCGGTGTTGCCCATGATCTTAATAATATTCTCATGGGTATTGTTGCGTATCCAGAGATACTCCTTTCCGAGTTGCCTGAGGATAGTCAGTTCCGTGAACCCATCATAAGTATTCAGGAAGCTGGACAACGTGCAGCTGACGTCGTAGCGGATCTGTTGACTGTGGCTCGTGGCGTAGCTGCTTCCAAGGAGTTCCTGGATATCCACATATTGATTCAGGAATATATGGTTTCTCTGGAGCATCAGAGAATACAAAAACTGTATCCAAATATCACTTTTGAGACAAAATTTGAACCTGGGCCGTTATATATCTACTGTTCTTCAGTACACATTAAAAAATGTCTGATGAATTTAGCTGTCAACGCAGCAGAAGCCATCACTAATTCAGGAAGCATTACCATTTCCACTGCTAAAATCAGAGATGATGGGCCTGTTTCAGAAAAAACGAAAATGCCCGGCGAACAGGTTGTTCTTAAAGTGACAGACACTGGGCAAGGAATTGCGCCAGAAGATCTGGAACATATTTTCGAACCATTTTATACCAAAAAGAAAATGGGACGGAGTGGAACCGGTTTAGGGTTGAGTGTGGTCTGGAATACGATGCAGGATCATAACGGCAATATCAGAGTTGGAAATAATACCATAGGCACTACCTTTGAACTTGTTTTTCCCGCAGCAGGTGAAAAAAGAGATGATCAAGATACTGAAACAATAGATCATATTGATTTACAGGGGAAAGGTGAAACTATCCTGGTGGTTGATGATGAAGCACAACAGCGTTATATTGCAGCCACCATTCTGGAGAAATTCGGATATAAGGTTGAGGTTGCTTCATCGGGAGAGTTTGCCGTGGCTGTAATTGAGAAAAGAGGAGTCGATTTGGTACTGCTTGATATGGTAATGGATCCTGGAATAAGTGGTCGGCAAACGTACGAGGAGATGATTAAGGTACGACCGGGGCAAAAAGCTGTTGTAGTCAGCGGGTTTGCTGAAGATGAGGATGTAAAACGAGTGATTTCACTGGGAATCAATCATTTTGTTAAGAAACCATACACTTCTATTCAGCTTGGAACAATGATTAGGCAGGCCTTGGTTGAGCGCGTTGCAGATAAAGATGAAAGGGGGAAGCGACTCGGGAAATAGTAACGCCTGGCACTGGGCTTTTACCGTGTCTGTAGAAACAGACACGGCAGAATCACCTGAATGACTCTGCCGTCCCATAACAGGCATGCCGGGGTGCTAACGACAAAAACAGGCAGAAAAATTTATCGAGTTAATTGACGATACTTAATCCGGTGTGGCTGGTCGGCCTTGGCACCAAGGCGTTTTTTACGATCTTTTTCATAATCAGAGTAATTACCTTCAAACCAGACCACTTTTGAATCACCTTCAAATGCTAAAATATGGGTGGCGATACGATCAAGAAACCATCTGTCATGGCTGATAACCACAGCGCAGCCACCGAAGTTATCAAGAGCTTCTTCCAGGGCACGCAGCGTGTTGACATCGAGATCATTGGTGGGTTCATCAAGGAGCAGTACATTGCCTCCACCTTTAAGCATTTTTGCAAGATGGACACGGTTTCGCTGTCCACCTGAAAGGAGTCCTACTTTTTTCTGCTGGTCAGAGCCGCCAAAGTTAAATTTTCCAACATAGGCACGGGAGTTGATTTCTTTTGTTCCAAGCCAGATAGTTTCCTGACCTTCAGAAATTGCTTCCCAGATGGTCGACTCCGGGTCAAGGCTGTCACGACTCTGATCAACGTAACCAAGCTTGACGGTGTCACCTAGTCGAATAGACCCTTCGTCGGGTGTATCTTCACCGATAATCATCTTAAATAATGTTGATTTACCAGCTCCGTTTGGACCGATGATCCCGACAATCCCTCCGGCAGGTAGACTGAACGTCATATCTTCAACAAGTAAACGATCACCAAATGCTTTTTTTATGTGATCAGCCTCGATTACAACCTTACCAAGGCGTGGTCCGGGGGGAATGAAAATCTGAAGGTCGTTGGCGAGTTTATCGGTCTCCTGTCCCATTAGTTTGTCGTAGGAACTGATGCGTGCTTTCGATTTGGAGCGTCTGCCTTTGGGTGACATCTTGATCCATTCAAGTTCCCGCTGCAGAGTCTTTCGACGACTGGATTCCTTCTTCTCTTCTGTCGCCAGACGTTTTTCTTTCTGCTCCAGCCAAGACGAATAATTGCCTTTCCAGGGGATACCAATGCCTCTATCAAGCTCAAGAATCCAGCCCGCAACATTATCAAGAAAATATCTGTCATGAGTAACGGCTATGACGGTACCCTCATACTGCTGTAGATGTTGTTCAAGCCAGGCTACAGATTCTGCGTCAAGGTGGTTTGTCGGTTCATCAAGCAGCAGAATATCAGGCTTCTTCAGCAGAATTCTACACAAGGCAACACGTCTTTGCTCGCCGCCTGACAGATGGTCGCAGGTTGAGTCCGATGGGGGGCAACGCAGGGCATCCATGGCCATCTCAAGTTTGGAGTCGAGATCCCAGGCATCTAGTGTGTCGAGTTTATCCTGGACTTCACCTTGGCGCTCTATGAGTGCCTGCATGGCATCATCATCCATGGGCTCTGCAAATTTTTCATTAATTTCATTGAATTCGTTGAGAAGATCAACAGTATCCTGAACACCTTCCTCAACTATCTGCTTGATGGTTTTGGTCGGATCAAGTTTAGGCTCCTGCGGTAGGTAATCAACGGTAAGGCCAGGGGAAATTGTCGTTTCACCGTTAAATTCTGTGTCAAGACCAGCTAGGATACGCAGCAGGCTACTTTTACCAGAGCCATTGAGTCCAAGGACACCAATTTTAGCACCATAAAAATAGGAGAGAGAAATATCCTTAAGTACCGGTTTATCGTCATAAAACTTACTGACTTTGATCATTGAATAAATGACCTTTTTATCATCTACACTCATAATAGTTGTCCTTGTAATTGATGGTATCACTGTATTTGAGAAATTCAGGCCATACTAATCTGAAATCAGGTAAAAGAAAAGATTGAATGGATGTGCTTTTGGAAATAGCTACGGTTATGTGCTATGACTTGAAATGTTAAGAGAATCTGCTACTATGGTTGCAATTAGCAAAAAAACTTTACCATGTGTTTATCCTCGGAGTGTCTTCCTGTATGAAAATCCGTAGTTTTATCTTCCTTGTGGTCATCGCCCTGGGCCTTTTTCCTGTTCTTATCTTGGCAGCATTGAGTCTTCCTAAAACCATTGAACGCCTCGAATATGCTTCTGAGCTTGAAACACAGGCCCGTTCTCATGTTGGTTTAACACAATTAAATGCCAGAATCAGGTGTTTGAAAAAAAGTTTGATTCGTTCGGCAACTCTGCCGGCAGCACTTGCCACCCTTGAAGATTCTTCTGAGGTGAAAACGCTGTCGAAGGTAATGAAACACTGGTTTGGCAACGACGATCAGGTGAAAGGATTTATGTTGATTGATGCTGAAGGGGTTGAGCTTCTTTCCATCCATCGTCGTGATAACCAGTTTATGAAACCTGAGTTTTCAGAAAATCATAAGGGGCACCTGTTTCTTGAAGACTCTTTGGCTGTGAAAGAAGATCATGTATTGGTAAAACTTGTTGACCACAAAAGTGACCCCTTTCACAGAACTCGCAATGATGAATACGAACTGATTATGTCAACGCCTGTGGTAACGGAAGGCGGTATAACAATGGGTGTCATGCTGTTGCGTGTTGATATGTCACAGTTCTTGCGGGACTTTATGGATTCATACTGGGTTACCGATGATGGTTCCTACCTTCGAGGGTGTCGTGCTGATGAACCTATTGATCTAGAATTCAGTGGGCCTGATACGGACTGTAATGCCTTTCAGGAGTTTCCTGGACTGAGGGTTATGGAAACTACAGATCCTCTTATTTTATCCGGGAAAAATCAAAATAAAATTGCCTGGATGCCTCTGGTCTTTAACCGTGAGCAGCAGGCGGTTATGTGGGTTGGTACATTGGTTGATGAATCTGCCATGAAAAAATGGAAGATGAACATGATCATCTCTGTGTTGGTGATCTTTTCAATTATGTCTATCCTTGTATTTATCTCGGCAAAATGGATTGCGGCCCGCCTTGAATTTCTCCAAAAGGATCTACTCGTTGGCCTGCATCATATCATTAATAATGAGCGGCAGGTCACATTCGACTGGAATGGTCCCCTTGAAATTAAGAAACTTGCTGTTGATCTGACCGGTTTGTCGAAACGATACAGTGAGATATGTGATGCCAGAAATGACGCTGAGATTTCCTTGCGAGAGAGTGAAGATAAGTTTCGAAGTCTTACTGGTTCTGCACTTGACGGTATTATTTTGATGAATCATGGTGGGAATATCACCTACTGGAATGAGGCCGCAGCCACTCTCTTTGGCTTCTCGGATAAAGAGGCAATGGGGCACCCCATTCATGCGCTTATTGATCCACGACGAGAAGGTGAGGATCTTACGGTAAAACCACTGGAACAGGTGGAATCCGGTTCCAGTTTTGCAAGAACTGTTGAGCTGATTGCACGAAATAAAAATGGAACCGATGTCTATGTGGAATTATCGCTCTCTTCCACGACCATAAAAGGACAGTGGCATGCAATCTGGATTGTTCGTGACATCAGCGAAAGAAAACGTGTGGAAGACAAAGCAAAAACCCAGCGCCAGCAATTACAACAGGCTGATAAAATGATTTCACTTGGACTGTTAGTGTCAGGTGTTGCGCATGAGATTAACAATCCCAATTCCATAGCATTGCTCAATGTTCCTATTCTTGCCAGATCTTGGGAGAGTGTAAAACCGATCCTCGATGAATTTTATGAGGAAAATGGAGATTTTTCCATTGCCGGAATCGAGTATTCAACAATGCGCAACCATCTCCCTCGAATATGTATGGAGCTGGAGGAGTCTGCTGTTCGCATAAAACAGATTGTTGTAGAGTTAAAGGATTATGCCAGGCATGAAACAAGTGGACAGATGGAAGAGGTGAATATTAATGATGCTGTGATCTCAGCAGTACGCCTCACGTCCAATACGATTCAAAAACGAACACGGCGTTTTGTGACGCACTATGCCAAAGAAGACCTTATGGTGAAAGGCAATAAACAGCGTTTATCTCAGGTCGTGATCAATCTGATTCAAAATAGTCTGGAAGCAATAGAAAATACTGAGAAATCCTTGACTATTTCCACAAGGTATAATGCACAGGTGGATGGAGTCGAAGTCAGTATTTCCGATGAGGGAACTGGTATTGCACCTGAAGACTTACAACAGGTGACAGATCCATTTTTCACCACCAAACGAACCATGGGCGGGACAGGACTTGGGCTTTCTGTTTCTGCAGGAATTGTCAAAGAGCATAATGGTCTTATGAACTTCAGCTCTGAGCTTGGTGTTGGAACGCAGGTTGTAATTGTTTTTCCAGCCGTTCATGATAAAGAAAAATAAAAGTAAAATAACCCATACAGAATTCGGAAATAATACATTATGGTTAAAACACGTTACCCTTCCTTACCGGTATTACTGGTAGATGATGAAAACCCCTGGCTGAATACATTCAGCCTTACTCTACACTCTGCCGGGATCAATCATGTTGAAACCTGTAATGATTCCAGAGAAGTTATGGCACTGTTGGAGCAGCAGTCTTATAGCGTTCTGGTGCTGGATCTTACCATGCCACATATCACAGGGGATGAGTTGTTACCGATGGTTATAAAAGACTATCCTGAAATTCCGGTGATCATTATTACCGGCCTTGATCAGGTGGAAACGGCTGTGTCCTGTATGAAACTTGGTGCGTATGATTTCTTCACCAAAGTTTCTGAAGAATCACGTTTAGTAACAGGTGTAAAACGTGCAATTGATCTTGGTATGTTACGCCGGGAAAATAGCTCGTTAAAAGAACATTTTTTAAAGGATCAGCTCAATCATCCCGAAGCATTTTCTCATATAATTACCCATAACAAGACTATGCGGACGATATTTCAGTATATCGAATCCATTGCCACCACCAGTGAATCAGTGCTTATCACCGGAGAAACCGGGTCGGGGAAAGAGTTGTTTGCCCGTGCAGTACACACGCTTTCCGGGAGGAGTGGTGAGTTTGTCGGTGTAAATATTGCCGGACTTGACGGTGATATGCTTGCAGATACCCTGTTTGGTCATACCAAAGGGGCATTCTCAGGAGCTGACCAGAGTCGAAAAGGTCTGATAGCAGCAGGAGCAGACGGGAGTATCTTCCTCGATGAAATAGGTGATTTAACACCAGCCTCTCAAGTAAAACTTCTGCGATTGATTCAGGAGCGTGAGTATTATGCGCTGGGTTCTGATATCTCGCGAAGTACCAATGTGCGGATGATTTTTGCCACCCACAGAGATTTGGATTCATTGCAGGAATCAGGCGAATTCCGGCAGGATCTTTTCTTCAGACTGCGAACCCATCATATCCATATTCCACCCCTGCGTGATCGTTTGGATGATCTTCCTCTTCTTATTGACTTTTTCCTTGAAGAAGCGGCAGCACGCCTCGGTAAAAAGAAACCTGCCTATCCCAATGAACTTGCAATGCTCCTTGGCACGTATAATTATCCTGGTAATGTCAGAGAACTGCAATCAATGGTTTTTGATGCCCTTTCTAAACATCAGAGTCGAACATTGAGTATGGATGTGTTTAAAGAATATATCGAAAACAGATGCGGTAAGACTGAGATTGTTACTGGCCCTGCTGAAGGAGAGACTGTTTTTGGTGTTTTGGATACCTTGCCAACATTAAAAGAATCCGGACGTCTGTTGGTCCATGAGGCTTTGAACCGGTCTCAAAACAATCAGGCAATTGCAGCCCAGATGCTTGGTATTACAAGGCAGGCTCTTAACTGGCGTTTGAAACAGGAGGCAGAGAGAAATAATGCAGAGAGTTAATTTTAGTGTTGAAGGATATCAGCTCGACTTTGAGCAGGCCAAAGAGACTGGCCGTTTGATAGCAGAGAAAGAAAATGAGTTTGCTACACTGGTATCGTGGTGTGACCGAGAAAAGGGCAAACATTCGCCTTGTTGTTTGAAATGTGAGTTCGAGGGAGAAGCCGCCTGGGAGGTGTATGGTCGGAATCATGAAGGGCGACTGCGGATTTCATTTGATGATGATCGATTTGTTTTTATCTATTCTTGAGAACAAAGATCTTGCAAAGATGAATATTGATTGAAGGGCAACCTTTTATGTCTCATTGGTGAAGAGAATTTCGGATTTTATTCTCTTCATTTTTGTTTTTAATATTCGATGGTTAATGTCCATCTTTTAAAAAATAAAAAAAAGGGTTACTGATTAAAAAAAATCAGTAACCCTTTTTGCCGTACTATAAGTCTAAAAACAGATCTTACTTGTTGTTCTCATTCTCAGACAGTCCCTTCACAAGCAGAGCACCAGCAATACCAAGCATGCCGATATCTTTTGCTTTTCTCATGGCAGGTTTCACCATGGAAGCCATCATGGCACGGCGTTTAACGCTACCCATGTCAGCTAATTGTGGAGTGTAGTCAGTGAAAAGCAGACCCATGTCTTTCTTGGTTCCGTAGTATCTGGAGTTTGGTCCAATTTTGCCATCACTTACTTCCAGGCCTTTGGCACCTTTCTTCACATACTTTGCAACTTCTGAGTTTGGATCATCGAGGTCGCCAAAAATACGGGCGTCTGCGATACAGGTTTGAACACATGCTGGTTCAAGACCTTGCTCAACACGAGGTTTGCAGTAAGTACATTTGTCGACCTTACCTTCACTGTTATCATCAGCCATCGCAGGGTTTACGTAGCGGGCACCATAAGGACAGGCGTCAGCACATGCACCACAGCCAAGACAACGATCCTTGTCAACCTGAACAGAACCATCAAATGGGTCTTTCCAGGTAGCGGAAACGGTCATGGTTTTGGTTTTGCCGGACTTGGCATCTTTAAAAGTCTTTTCAACCTGATCTGCGGGGCATTCATCCACACATGGTGGTGCATCGCAGTGGTTACAAAGACCAGGGTAGTATGTAGCGGCCATACCGTCGTCGGTCATGGTTGGACCAAGACGTTTAACCCAGTTACGTTGATAAGGAACCGGAACTTCCCATTCTGCCCTACAGGCAATGGTGCATGCATGGCAACCCACACAGCGTTCCAGATCTATGATCATTCCATATTGCATTGAATATATCCTCCTAGAAAGTTGTTAGGCTGAAAGATCCAGAACCTTTCCATTTTTAATCAGTTTAACAAAGTTGTTTCTCATACCGTGACAACCGGTCTCAGGGTCGATAGCAAGCTTGGTAATAAGCGCCTGATCATCAACTCCGGCACCAACGCCTATGGTCATCAGTGGATTTGCACTACCGTATCCGTGGTACATATAGACACAGTCTTTTCTGATACCAGGGGTTACTTTAACGGTTGTGGTTGTCTCTGATTCAACACCTTCGCTGTTTACAAAACCTACGGTATCACCGTCAACAAGACCAACTTTAGCAGCAACTTCGTTGTTTAGCCAGACAGGGTTGTCAGGCATTGCGTTGTGCAGCCAAACGTTGTTCTGACTTCTGTTGAAGGTGTGCACAGGCGAACGACCATAAAGCAGTCTTGCGTATCCTGCGGGTACTTCTTCAACAGGAATATATGTTGGTGCTCCGGGATGCCCAGCATCCTCAAGATCATCATTGAAAAGTAAAACTTCGAAATCCTCTGGGATTCCGTAAGGGTCTTTTCCGGGCTGGATATGGATACCATCTTCAGCAATCAATTTTTCAAGGGAAAGATTGGCTGAGGCAAGAGACTTATCAACCATCTCTTCAATGGTGTTCACAGGAATCGCATCTGAATGTCCCATACGTTTGGCAAGTTCATTGGTAATGTATACCTGATCTTTGCGTTCAAACATTGGGTCAACAAGAGGCATACGGGCAGAAATGTACTGCTGATGCTCTTTGGAGAGATCCCATTGGGTACCTTTCTTGATATAATCGTGACGCTCAAGATAACTCTTCTCTGGAAGGAGAATATCAGCCCATGCAGTTACATCTGTTGGCATAACATCAACACACATAACGAAATCCATGGCATTAAACAGATCCTTCATCTTCTGCTGATTAGGAATTGTCTGCAAGGGATTCTGTCCCCAGACAACACAGCTTTTGATTGGATACGGTTTTCCAGAAATTGCACAGTCACGAATAAGGTCTGTGGGGGTACCTGGAGGGTTGTTGGTGTATATCTTTTCGTCTTCTTCCTGATTGTAGTTCAGGTTGAACTCATTGCCGTGATCATGCTTGGCCCAGGAGACACCTTTTACTTTTGGTCCTTTAGCTGGAACCCAGCCACCTTTGACATAGTAAGCGCCAAGAATACCGGTAAGACAGGCAAGTGCACGCTCACGCTGGAAGTCGTTTCCATGCCAGGAGACGTGGCGACCAGGGTGAATGGCAACATTAGGTGCATTGGCAGCCAGCATTTCAGCAACTTCTTTGATCTGCTTAGCAGGAATGTCACATTCTTTGGCTGCTTTCTCAAGGGTCCATCCTTTAATGGCTTCTGAGAATTCTTCAAAGCCAGAGGTGTGGTCTTCTATAAAGTCAGCATCATACTTCTTGTTCTGCACAAGATAGTTCATGATAGCGAGCATATAGGCAGTATCAGTACCAGGCTTAATCTGAACCCAGATATCAGCTTTGGCAGCAGCGGCAGAGAAACGTGGATCAGCAACGATCAGTTTCGCACCATTCTGTAATCCCTGAACGTACTGCTTGATATGTGATACATGAACGTTTTCACCAAGATGATCTCCAATAAAGAAAAGAACTTTGGTATTTGGCATGTCGATCTTCTCACCCGGAGCTTTACCAATGGTAGCAACATAGGCTGTGTCACGGATACCACGACACTGGAAGAAAGATGCTTCGGAAACGTTATGGGTACCGACTGTTCGTTCAAAATAATGCATGGGGTATTTAGCTGAAGCACCATGAGGGAAAACACAGATACCGTGGGCACCGTATTTATCCACTGTGGATTTCAGTTTGGAACCGCACTCATCGAGTGCCTCTTTCCAGGAAATACGCTTCCATTTCGGCTCGCCACGTTTGCCCACATTTTTCATGGGGTACTTTAAGCGATCCACATCGTAAAGCAGTTTAATTCCTGCATTACCACGGGCACAGATTGCAGTGCCGTTGTCAATGGATTTTGGGTTTCCTTCAAGCTTCATCAAGCGGCCGTCACGTACTTTACCGACCAGCTGACAACGCCAGAAACACATCTCGCAGATTCCACCTACAACAGTTTTATCTCCAGCAGTACCCGTTGCGTCGAGTGCTGATTTGGAGACACCTGTGTTTGCGGAAACAACCTTAGACAACGGTACACTGGCTGCTGCCAATGATGCTGTCTGAAGGAATTTACGCCTTGTTAGGTTGAAAGCCATCTTTGTCTTCCTCCTTAGTGAAAAAATCTATTAATTGTACAACCACCCTATAATATGGGTGATGAGCTCCATCTGTAACCCTGGGTAGGAATTTTCCAAACCAAGGACGAAACAGTTTTTTCAAAAATTCCTCTTCTCCGGCAAAATCATTCTCTTCTGCCAGGAGGGAAAGGAATTCAAGTTCGTGGATAATATGATCGGGTAAATCGGCATCTTCTTCCATGCCAAAACCCTTTGTTTTGTAAAATGCAAGAGTATCACCGGCAAAGGCACCTTGAAGGGATTGATCCATGTAAACAGATCCGAAGGGTGGGGCAATGACGTGGGGCATGCCGTTTATAAACAGTCTGGTATACTCTACCTGTAGATCTTCCAAAGAATCGTCAGCGTTATCGATTGCTTTTTTGATCTCAACGCCATCATCAACGGCGCCAAGTGTGCCAAGCAAATTATACAGCACATTAAAAAAATCCTCGTTAGTCCATTCTGCATCAGGGTACTGCATGCATTGGGCAAGGAATCGATATACTCTGGCAATATCCTGAGCTGGGTCAGTTGATGACATGAAAAGTGCGATAGTTGTTTTGGAGGTGTATTTAGGCGTTACCTGAGATAAAATCATGCCCGGGGAAAACGCTGTTGTATTTGTCTGTTAAGAGATGGAGCATAGTCGTTACTATGTTAGATGTCAATAGAATGCTACAATGTAGCGGTTGTGGGAATGAGTCTGAATAAAGTTGGGTAACAGTTCGAAAGTACATATTATGGTAGTGTCTCAACAATCATAAAAATTGGGTCAGTCAGAAATAAATGAAGAGTCATTCATTTATTTGAAGGGATGAAATGAAAATTTCCAGGTCAGTGAAAGATTTTGCTGCATGTACTGTTTGACGGATTTGTGAACTGCCAGCAAAATCTGTAAAATAACGGCTGGTATGATTACGGATGTATGCCAGCTGTCTGCGTGTATCCAGATGAACCTGCATGAGCTTTAAATGACTCATGACACCCGCAATGATCTCCCTAAGCGTGTTAGGGCGTCCTTTTTTGTTGAAGACCCATGGGTTGCCTAGTGCTGCTCGACCAATCATTATGCCATCACAACCAGTTTCTTCCATTTTTAAAAGTGCGGTTCCATAAGAGTCAATATCGCCGTTGCCTATGACGGGAATTCTTGCAATTTCTTTGGCCTTGGCAACTATTCCCCAGTCGGCAACTCCAGTAAATCCCTGCGCCCAGGTTCTGCCATGGATTGTTATGGCAGAGGCACCTGCTGATTCACTCATCCGGGTAAATTCAAGTGCTGTGATATTATCCTGGGTAATTCCTGCCCTGGTTTTTACAGTGACCGGTACTTTTGCCTGTTTGCAGACAGCAGACACTATCTTTTCCGCCAAATGGATATCTTTCATCAGGGCAGAACCTGCTCCTTTTTTGGTAACCTTTTTAACAGGGCAGCCCATATTGATATCAATAAGAGTTGGATTGTAATCATTTAACAGGGCCGCAGCCTCTCCCATAATTTCGGGATCTGAGCCAAACAGTTGGAATGAAACCGGTTTGTCCTCAAGAGTAGAAGCGAGCATCTTTTTTGTTTTTTCCTGGCCATAGACTAGGCCGTGACAACTGATCATTTCAGATACCGTGAGACCCGCACCAAACTCACGACAAAGCAGCCTGAAGGGGAGGTCTGTGTAGCCAGCAAGGGGGGCAAGAATCAAGGGCGAGTCGAAGGAAATATCTGCAATCTGTAACATTATTTTTACTACTGTTTTTTTTTGGTAAACGAGTTAAAGTCGACACAATTTAAAGAATGATGTATTTCAATTATCCAAAATTCAATCAGCTCTATTTATGGAGACTCAAATGACTTTGCAACTTACTATGCAATCCGATGAATTGTCCAGTGAGGAGTTACGCACATTGCAGGATATGCGTACCCGCTGTGCAAAAAATATTCTTCTTTCAACTTCACTTGCAGGTTCCGGTCACCCCGGAGGCTCCCTGTCTACCCTTGATAATCTGCTGGTTACATACGGTTGCATGCGTCACGATGCGAAAAATCCACAGATGGATGAACGTGATCGCGTTATTATGAGTATTGGTCATGTTTCACCTGGCGTGTACTCCACCCTTGCAGAATACGGATATTTTACTGCTGAAGATTTTCTTACTGGTTTTCGTCGTACGGGATCGGGATTTCCTGGCCATGTTGAACGGATTGTACCAGGTGTGGAATGGGATACCGGGAACCTGGGGCAGGGCATCTCCACAGCAGTAGGACTTGCCCACGGTTTTAAAATCCAGCAGAAGCCCAATCAGGTGATCTGTTTTATGGGTGACGGTGAACAGCAGAAAGGGCAAATCATGGAGGCTATTCGCTTTGCTTCCAAATATAAACTTGATAACCTGATCGTGGTTGTTGACCGTAATCATTTGCAAATTTGCGGTACCACTGAAGAGATAATGGCCCAGTCCATACGTTCAATGTATTCCACAAATAACTGGGATGTGCAGTATCTTGCCGATGGACATGATACCAATGCTTATTTTCAGACTTTTTCCAAAGCATATCAAAAGAGTGATGGTATCCCCACTGTGATTGTCTCCCGAACCACCATGGGGAAAGGGATCTCATTTATGGAGGATATTGCCAAATATCATGGTTCTCCACTCGATCGTGAGTCGATCAGCAAAGCCATGGTGGAACTTGGCGTGGAAGATGAGTTTGACAAGTATTCCGCTCTTCGTGAAAAACCTGTTGGTACCAGTACTATCCAGCAATACAAAGCACCTAAACAGAATGTTAATGCAGGAGAGGCTATTGTTTACGAGGCAGGAACCAGCCTTGACAATCGCTCTGCCTATGGCAACGCATTACTGAGTCTGGCCGAAGCAAACAACAGTGACAGTAAAATGGTCATTACCGGGATTTCATGTGACCTTGAAGGTTCAGTCAAAATGGGTGGATTCCATAAACACTCTCCTGCTGCTTTTATCGAAGCAGGTATTCAGGAACACCATGCAGCCACCATGGCCGGTGGTTTGTCCAGCCTGGGTCTGGTAACCTTTTTCAGTACCTTCGGCGTTTTTGCCGTGTCAGAAGTATACAATCAGAACCGCTTAAATGATTTTAACCATGCAAGCGTCAAGGTTGTTGCTACCCATGTCGGTCTTGATGTGGGAGAAGATGGACCAACTCACCAATGTATAGATTATCTTGGTCTGTTTCAGAATTATTTCAGATCGTCTGTTTATATGCCAGCAGATCCAAACCAGACTGATCGTATTATCCGTTATGTTGCCACCACACCAGGAAATGTGTTTGTAGGTATGGGGCGTTCAAAAATGAAGATGATCTGTAAGGAAGATGGCACCCCTTACTTTGATGAAAATTATACATTTGTAGCAGGCAAAGGTGACTGGTTACGAGAAGGAAACGATGCCACCATAATCACTTATGGTGCAGTGGTTCCTGCTGTGATGGAAGCCTGGGCAATATTAAAAGAGGCAGGGCATTCTGTCGCTGTTTTAAATATGGCCTCACTTCTGCCGATTGATAAAGATGCTGTGTTAAAGGCTGTCGAGAGTGGTGTTGTGTTAACTGTTGAAGATCATCATGTGGACACTGGTCTTGGTAGTATGGTTGGAACTATTCTGGCTGAAGCCGGAAAAGCCATAACCTTTCAACGAGCTGGTGTGTCACAGTATGGTGGATCTGGTAAACCAAGCGACTTGTATGCAAGTCAGGGCTTAGACGCAAAATCCATTGCTGATAAAGTTCAGACAATGCTTGGATAGTATCGCAGCAGGTCTGTCATTATACCTGTTTATTGAAATGTCAGGGGTTTGGAGGCTGTAAAGTTATTCAAATCCCTGCTTTTTTTTGGCGGATTATTTTCTAGCCGTTATTGCTTTCCCCAGTAATATACAGAGATGACCGTATACTCTTTATGACCCGCCCCTCCGGTGAGAATCTTTTCACCGACTTCTGTCCATGCATGGGCTTTCATTTTTTCTCTAGCCTTGGCATCTTTTGTTACACCAAGATAAAAAACACCGGCGATCCCTCTTCTTCGTAGCATCCGATACGCACATAGCGATTGAACCAGGCAGGCACTCTCCCATGGTGTATTATTTGCAGCACGACAGAGAGCTCTGCTGATAAGCAGAGCATTTTGCATGACACTGTACGGTTGCAGAGTTATCCAGTCTTTACTTTTTTTCTGTGTAAGCGGACGAGTCAGTCTGTCAAAGGGAAACAATACCATAGCATAGCGCATGGCGGCTAAGGTTATATATGCTTCAAGGCAGAGTATTTTTTCTTTGAAGTTTAATTGTATAAATTGCTTTGCTTTTTTTAGCATTGAGTGATTGAAGTCGATAAAAGCTCATCTGTTACAGGCATTTTTTATGTATGAGTAACACAATAGTTACACAAAAAAAAAGGGTACTCCCATTTGGAAGCACCCCTAAAATTCCCTCTGGAAGAGATCTGTTTACTTTCTTTCTTTGGAAAGGATATCCAGGGTTTTGATATACAGTTTTTCAGAAAGGTCATTAATGATAATTCCAAGAGCCTCTGCCTCATTATCAGAACTTTCAGATGATGAAGCACCAACTTTATATTCCTCTGACCAGGTTTCTCTGCTTACTTCAAGTAAAACAGTATCTTTTTCAATATCTTTCAGAACATAACGAACTGTGAGCAGTACTTTGACTTCAGTGGCATCGTTACCTGAGCCATAAGTAAGACTGGGCAGGTCTATGGAAATGATTTCTCCGGCTAGGATAAGGTGTGCACCTTCTTTTGCTTTGATGATCTTAATTGATCCTGATTTTTGATACCATTTAACAAGTGATTGATAAATTTTAGCATCGAGCAGTAGTTCATTGGTGCGATTATGCCAATTGGTTATATAGAGATTTTTGTCAGGACCTGAATAAACATAAGGGCTGCGATAACCACATGAGGCCAAGATTAAGCCTGTTACAAGAACCAATGGAATTATAAATTTTCTCATTTTCAACTGTCTGCTCCACAGAAATATATTATAATAGTACAATCTTTATTAGCAATTACAGCAGATGCTATCCCTAAACGACAATATTAACAAGTTTCTTCTTCACAACAATTACTTTTTTGATGGTTTTGCCATCAATAAATTTTATGGCATTTGCATCCGCAAGCGCCATTTTTTCAAGGGTGGCATCGTCAGTGTCTATAGGGACCTGGAGTCTGGACCGAACCTTTCCCTGGATCTGAATAACAATAGTAAGTTCATCTTCCTTGGCAGCATCTTCATCCCATGTCGGCCATGACTGGTCTTCAATGGAAGTGTCAGGGTGGATTGTTGTCCATAATTCAGAACAAAAATGGGGAGTCATGGGACTTAGAAGAACCAGTATGCTGTTTACGGCCTCCTGTATTACATGGGAACCAATGGGTTGTTTTTGGTTGGCACCAGCGAGGGAAGAGAGGGTGTTGAACAGTTCCATAACACCACTGATTGCAGTGTTAAAATGGAAATTATGTTCAATGTTATCGGTTACTCTTTTGATTGTCTGGTGTGTTTTGCGGTGCAGATCTTTTTCCGCTGCAGTGAGTTGATCTGTAGGAACAGTTCCGCCCTCAAGTATGATTTCTTTGTTGCTCTGCACAAATCGATGAATTCGGTTTAAGAATCTGAAACAGCCTTCTACGCCTTTAGCATTCCATTCAAGATCTTTTTCTGGAGGCGCTGCAAAGAGACTGAAAAGCCTTGTCGTATCCGCTCCATATTCAGAAATCAGATCACTTGGATCAACAACATTTCCTTTTGATTTTGACATCTTAGAGCCATCTTTGATGACCATCCCCTGAGTCAGCAGGTTGGTGAATGGTTCGTCGATGTCAATATATCCAAGATCCCGTAATACCTTGGTAAAAAAACGGGAATAAAGGAGGTGTAGGATAGCATGTTCAACGCCACCGATATACTGATCTACAGGCAGCCAGTGAGAGGCTTCTTCTTTGTTTAATGGAGATTCGGTGAACCTGGGGCTTGCGTAACGGGCAAAATACCATGAAGATTCAACAAAGGTATCCATGGTGTCTGTCTCACGTCGGGCAGGTTCTCCACATTTAGGACAAGTAGTTTCAAAGAATGCTTCGCGCTGATGAAGGGGGGCGCAGCTATTCTGGTCACTGTCACGATCTTCTGGCAAGGTAACCGGTAGATCCTGAATGGGAACAGGTTGGGCACCACACTTTTCGCAGTGTATCATGGGAATGGGTGCTCCCCAGTAGCGCTGTCTTGAAATACCCCAGTCACGTAGACGATATGTTATTTTAGTGTCACCAAAGTTCTTCTCTTTGGCAAAATCAATGATCGCTTGTTGGGCAGCTTTTGAGTCCATTCCTGTGAATGATCCGGATTCTATAAGATTTCCGGGTAGCGTTGAGGCTTCTTCCATTGTTAGAGAGTCAAGTGTTGTCTCTTCCGGCTGAACCACAGGAGTGATTGGTAAATCGTACTTCTTGGCAAATTCAAAATCTCTCTGGTCGTGAGCAGGGACGGCCATAACCGCACCAGTGCCATACCCCATCAGTACAAAGTTAGCGACAAAAATAGGTATATTTTCACCGTTAAAAGGGTTGATACAGTATCTGCCGGTGAAGATACCCTCTTTTTCTGTGAGATCTTCATTACTCTGCTGCTGTTTCTCAGCAATAATGCGACTGGCGAAGGATCTCACCTCATCAGCTTTTGGATTGTCGGCCAGCAGTGTATCAAGGAGTGGATGCTCTGCGGCAATGGACATAAATGTCACGCCAAAAATTGTGTCAGGCCGAGTGGTAAAGATAGAGACCTTTTTGTCACTGCCTTCTATTTCAAAATCACATTGCAAGCCTGTGGATTTTCCGATCCAGTTACGCTGCATGGTGCGTACCTTACTGGGCCATCCTTTGAGTTTATCGAGACCATCAAGCAGCTCTTCGGCGTAATCGGTGATTTTGAAAAACCATCCGTTCATCTCACGTGGCTGAACCAGTTCGTCACAGCGCCAGCAAGCACCTTCTATAACCTGCTCATTGGCAAGAACCGTCTTACAGGAGTTACACCAGTTGACTCTGGTATTCTTCTGGTAAACGATACCCTTCTCGTACATTTCTAGGAATATTTTCTGTTCCCATTTGTAGTATTTAGGGTTGCAGGTAGCGATTTCACGTTCCCAGTCATAGGAGAGACCAAGTTTACGCAGCTGATCCCGCATGTAGTCAATGTTGTCATAGGTCCAGCGGGCAGGGTGGCTGTTGTTTTTTATTGCAGCATTTTCAGCGGGTAGGCCAAAGGAGTCCCAGCCCATTGGATGCAATACATTAAAGCCACGGAATCTTTTGTACCTGGCGACAACATCACCAATGGAATAATTACGGACATGACCCATATGAATACGTCCCGATGGGTAAGGGAACATTTCAAGGACGTAGTATTTCTTTTTTGAACTGTCAGTGGAAGCTCGATAGGTGGCGTTGCTGAGCCAGTGTTTTTGCCACTTCTCTTCAATTGATTTGGGATCGTACTGCACAGGTATTATATCATTTGTGGACATGAGGAGGTCTCTTTCTGGGAACTGTTATTCTGGTTGGAATCCATCAGGCTCGTCAAAGGCACTGAGGTTCTCGAACATCGTGAATTCTTTGACAAATGTCAATTTAACGGTACCGGTAGGGCCGTTACGCTGTTTACCAATGATTATCTCAGAGATACCTTTTTGCGGGTTATCTTCTGCTTTGTTGTACACCTCATCACGGTAAATGAAACAGATAACATCAGCATCCTGTTCAATGGCTCCAGACTCACGCAAATCAGACATCATTGGGCGTTTATCTGGTCGACTTTCCAGGCTACGGTTGAGCTGGGAAAGGGCAATAACCGGTACTTTAAGCTCTTTGGCCATTGCCTTTAGAGATCGTGAAATTTCACTGATTTCCTGAGTTCGGTTTTCGATACTGTTTCTGCCGCGCATAAGTTGCAGGTAATCAACAACAATCAGGCCCAGATCATGTTGTGCAGAAAGTCTTCTAACTTTGGCACGCATTTCAAGTACTGAAATAGCGGGTGTGTCATCGATAAATATAGGTGATTCTTCGAGCATGCCAACAGCTCTGGTAAGTTTTGGCCAATCTTCGTCCTGAAGGCGTCCTGTTCGAACCCGTTGTGAATCAACTCGCCCTACAGAGCAGAGAAGACGCATTGCTAGCTGTTCTTTTGACATTTCCAGGCTGAAGACAGCAACCCCGACATTATCAGCCAGAGCAGCATTTTGTGCAATATTCATAGCAAAGGCTGTCTTTCCCATGGAAGGTCGGCCGGCAAGAATAATGAGGTCAGAAGGTTGTAGCCCTGCTGTCATTTTGTCGAGTTCAGGAAAACCAGTGGGAACTCCGGTGATCATCTCCTTTCTCTGGGAGAGTTGCTCCACCGATTCAAAAGTAGCGGGGATAATCTGTTTTATCGGAGTGAAACCCTGGTTTGATTTGGATCGTGCAATTTCAAAAATGGCCTGTTCAGCTTCATCAACTAACGTATCAATATCACCCTGTTCTTCATAACAGCGACTGGCAATATCCGTATTAACAGTAATCAGGTTGCGGAGTACCGCTTTCTGACGGATGATTTTTGCATAGTAGAGCAGGTTGGAAGTAACAGGAACAATGGAAGTAAGGGTAGCGAGATAGCCTATACCTCCAGCGTCCTCCAATTGATTCATGTCTTTCAACAAGTTGGAAATAGTGATGATATCCTGTGGCTCATTTTTTTCAAAGAGCAGGATCATCACCTCAAAAATCAGCTTATGGTTGTCTTTGTAAAAATCATTGCTGGTGAGAATTTCCACAACCGTTGATAGTGAATGGTCGCTGAGAAGAATGGTACCAAGTACAGATTGTTCAGCCTCAACATTCTGAGGGGGTATTCTTCCACTCAGTTTTGTCGGAAGAGAATCAGTTGTTCGGGAGACAAAATCAGGTGGAGGACTGTTCATTTCAATTCCAGGGGGCTCTTGTTTCTGTGAAAAGCAGGTATGAGTGATACTCTATTCAGTACCTTAACAGTTCTTTTCACATTTTTTGAAAGGAACTTTGTAAAGGTGTGGCCAACTAAAACAACAACACACCGTGCAAAGGGTGAATAACCCCTGACAGTGTGTTGCTTGTTTAGCTCTGTAACTATGAGCTAATATATAAAGAAATGCAAAAGAATTACGCTTCTTCAGTTTCCTTCAATGGGACAACCAGCACTGTGATATCAACAATGGTTTCATATCCAAGCTTACAAGATACAATGGTTTCACCCAGTGTTTTGATAGGATCAATGAGAAGAATCTGCTTCTTCTGTAGCTCTACGCTGGTATCTTCAGCAAGCTTTTTGATGATATCAGTTTCGGTAACAGAGCCGAAAAGTCTCTGGTCATCACTGGTAAGCATAGCAATGGTGATGGTGGTACCTGAAAGCTTCTTGGCCAGTGCTTCAGCTGCACTAAGGTCAGCTTTAAGGCGAGTTTCAATTTCCGCTTTGTTCTTTTCAACTGCTTCAATATTGGCAGGAGTTGCAAAAACTGCTTTTTGCTGGGGGAGAAGATAGTTACGCCCGTATCCGGGTTTCACTGTTACGATATCGCCTTCCCTGCCAAGGGTGTCGATAGTCTCTTTTAAAATAACTTCCATTGTAGATCTCCTTGAGTTCGTATGGCGACCTTCATAAGTAGTATTAATGAAGGATTTATATAGTGTAAATAATTAAATAACGTTAGCTGTCAGATTCTTGTTCGTTGCTCTTAAGTTTTCTTACATCAACCCATACATCGATTACTCCAATTATGGCCAGAAAAATTGCGCCAAATGACTGGAAGAATAAAATCAGATAAATGACGGTGCGTAAGAGTACAGGGACACTCCACTTACTAAAGTAGAAAATCATGATTGATGTTCCCTGAAAACAGTATAATAAGCCGCTGATCAGAAGCACATTGAGGCCTATTATTTTACCTGATTCCATAGGGAGCATAACCAGTAGCGCAGAAACAATTACAAACCAGACCAGTTTTTCGGGCATAACCCAGTATCGGTACTCGGCCCACGGCCTGACACCAGTTATCTTGAAGAGTAAACGATTTCCGCCAACCATGGTAACCCAGGTGACAAGGAGCGTTATACAGCCAAGAATGCCGGGCAAAACCTTTGGAATCCAGACTTTCATCTGTTCAAGGGTCTGCTGCAGCATATACAGTGTCTCCGTAGGAACGGTACTGTTTGCTTTGTAATAGGCAAGTGCTTCATCCATTCCTTGCCCCAGTGAGTTAATCAGCAGAGTGTAAGGGTGGTGCTCCATGCCAAAGGATAGGATAGATGTTGCAATTATCCAGGTCCCGATAAGACCAAAGGTTCCTTTAAGTCCAGCAATATGTGGAGCTTCTCCCTTCTTCACTGAATCTGCCAGTATAAAACCGATGGGAATCAGGGTTAATGAAAACAGTAGCTGTTCAATAATCTGAAAGATCAAACCTGCCGCACAGGCAAGCACACATCCAAAAAGAATGTATTTTTTCCCTCTGTTGGTTCCATATCTGACAAGATAGAAAAAAACCAGCAGAGGAAGGAGCATATGAATCCAGCCAAATATTGCTCCTAAGAAACCGGGAAGCAGAATAACAACAGTAACCAGTAAAATATGTTGAACAAATTTATTGGAATCCGTTGATTCGTTTTCTGGGTTCATTAGTTTAACACGATTTAGCGAGTATCACCTTGGGGTGTTACCTGAGTATGGAAGCAGAGCAATCTGTCTCGCTCTTTTAATTGCTTCACAAACCTGACGCTGATGTGACGCACAGGTTCCAAAAATTCTTCGGGGAATAATCTTGCCACGTTCGGTAACGAAATTGCGAAGAACCTTAACATCTTTATAATTGATGATCATTTCTGAATCGGTACAGAAACGGCATACTCTTCTTCTCTGGAAAATCCTTTTCTTAGGGGGCATATTATTCTCCTGACTTTTCAGTTGTAGATTCTTCTTTGGCCTTTGGTTTGGTCTCAGTTGAATCAACTTTCTTATCACTATCTGCTTCTTCTTCCTCTGCAAGTTCTTCAGCAGCAGCTACTTTGGCAGCTTCGTATTCGCTGCGAGCAGCAGTGATACCATCGGCATCGATAGTGTCAGCAAGTTTTACAGTCATGTACTTCATTACAGCGTCGTCAATACGGAACTTACGTTCCATTTCAGTAACGTTGGCAGGATCGGTGCCGTAGTCACAGAAGACATAATAGCCGTTGGATTCTTTTTTAATAAGATAAGCAAGTTTACGTAATCCCATTTTATCAAGGGCGATGACTTCACCGCTGTCAGATGAGAGAATAGCGTTTGTGCCTTCAATTACTTTGTTGATCTCTTCTTCTCCCAGTGTGGGACGAAGAATATAGATCGTTTCATACCTGCGCATAAGTTCCTCCTCGTGGACTCATGGTGTGGGGAAATTTCCCCGGGTGGCCCTTAGATAGCTAAGAGCGAAGAGGGCTTTTCCGCTTCATGCGAAAAAGTTGACCGTTTCAAAAGAAACGTGTCTCCATAACGAAACAGTAAAAAATACAATGCTTAGCTGTTTGTGTCAATTTCTTTTTTTTGATCGTTCTTCAGATTTGATTTTTTCCCATTGAATATTTAACTCTTCCTCGCTGCCTATTCTCGCGTCGCCGAATACGTGTGGATGTCTTCGGTTCATTTTGCGTGTAATTGTAGAAAGAATTTCATTCATTGTGAATTCATTATTTTCCTTGTGTATTTCTGCTAAAAGAGCAATAAGAAATAAAATGTCACCAGCCTCCTCGCAAATATGCTCAGCATCGTTTGCATCAATGGCTTCCAGCAATTCATCAGTCTCTTCTCTGATATACTTTTTCAGGGAGTAACTGGTCTGTTTCTTGTCCCATGGGCAGCCGTTCTGTGCACGTAATCTGCTGACTGTGTCACAAAAGGTGATAAATAAATTATTTTTATGGCTCATATTTGTTTGTGCCGAGTCTGAAGGTGTTTATTATTTTACAACCTTATATACTACATTTTGAGTAATGGTGGTTAGGGTAGGTAGATTAACCTGTTGGGCGTCTCTTAGATGTTATTAATAATCATTGACAATGCCTGACAGTACAAGTAGGTACTGCGAGTACTTTCTTATGCGCTAAGTGTTCAGCAGGGCCTACCTTCCATGACTTTGAGCTGTTGCTGGTGGACAATGAGAAAATCGAAATTATCTCGAAATTTACGTTTTACATTATAGAGTTTCCCTACCAAAAGAAAGGAGAATTGTTATGGACAGAGGCGAGAAGCAGAAGGTGATGCTTGAAAAACACAAGGACATTGCTCGAATTGATCAAGAGTCCAAGCGAACCCATGGTTGGTACGTGCGTGTTCGTTTTCAAGGTAAAACGCATTCTAAGTTTTTCTCTGATAAAAAATGCGGCGGGAGATATTCCAGTTTACTCGCGGCTATTGCCTGGCGCGACACCACTGAGAAGAGACTTGGTAAGATTCGTACTAATAAGCATCTTGTCACTGTGAGTAATTCAGGAACTGGAGTTGTTGGTGTACGTCTGAATGAAAAGTTTAATCGTTATGAAGTGAGTTGGGTTACAACCAAAGGGAAGCAGGGGAAAACTTCTGTCTCAGTTCGTAAACATGGGAAGGAAGGCGCTTTCATTAAAGCCTGTGCCATTCGCCAGAAAAAGGAAAGAGCAAGGCTTGGCCTCTAACGATTGATAATGCCGAGAAAGTCAGTTCCAAGGTAGTTCCAGCAGGCATATACTGGAATTGCCTTTTTTTGTTCCTGCACTCTTGAAACATGTTGACATTCCCTTGAAAAAAAGGTTTAAAGAGAAGTTCTTTTGTCAATCCGGAAAATTATTGAGCACATATATATTAAGAGGACGTACGAATGTATGCAATTGTAAAAACAGGTGGAAAACAGTATCAGGTAACAAGTGGTGATCAGCTTCGTGTTGAGAAGCTTGAAGGTGCCGTTGGTGACACTGTTGAGCTGACTGATGTATTAATGGTAGCAGATGGTGAGAATGTTCAGATCGGTTGCCCTGTCGTTGAAAATGCAAAGGTAATTGCTACAATCGCTGAGCAGGGAAAAGCGAAAAAAGTAATTATCTTTAAGAAGAAACGTCGTAAAGGCTACAGATTGAGAAAGGGACATCGTCAGATGTATACTGCTCTTAAGATCCAGGAAATCAGCGCCTGATTCATTCGGGAACATAAATATTTATTCCACCTCTGTTCTCTTGGACATGGTGATAAGGAGTTAGGTAATGGCACATAAGAAAGCGGGCGGTAGCTCAAGAAATGGTCGCGATAGTCATGGACAGAGACGTGGTGTGAAACGTTATGGTGGAGAGAATATTTCCGCCGGTACTATTATCGTACGTCAGGTTGGGAGTAAAATCCATGCTGGCACTAATGTTGGAACAGGTAGGGATTACACCCTTTTTGCTAAAGTTGATGGTATTGTTACCTTCGAAGACTTTGGACAAAAGAAAAAAAGAGTAAGTGTTTATCCGGCAGCCTGAGTAGGGCTGTGTGATTTCTATCTTTTCTTTTGGTACCTTTTGGTAGGTATCTCAAAAAGATATCAGCTCGACCTTGGCAAATTATTTGCAGGTCGAGCTTTTTTTTTGTTTTTTACGTGATGGATTTGCAGAAATTCTTCATCTTCTTCGTTGCTACAAAAATCAAACCATTACGACCTCTGTACGCTGTAATGATGTGAATTTTGTGGGCCTCGGATATTAAATTTTTAACAAACCCACCTGGAATATAGATTTTTGGGTAAGTTATCTTAATTGTTTACCTGAAAGTTTTGTTTTTTTTAAGATGGTAACCTGTAGTACGGGGATAAATATATGGCTTTTGTAGATCAGGCAAAATTTTATGTGAAGGCAGGTGATGGTGGTAAGGGCATTGTCAGCTTTCGACGGGAGAAGTTTGTCCCCAGAGGTGGCCCCGATGGTGGTGATGGTGGACGCGGTGGCAGTGTTATTATAGAAACTTCTTCCCGTTTACAATCCTTAATTGATTTTCGTTTTCGCTCTCATTTTAAGGCTGAACGTGGTGTGCATGGAAAGGGAAAAGATATGCATGGCCGGAAAGGCAAGGATTGTATTATGAAAGTCCCTGTTGGTTCAATCATTAAAGATAGTGAGACTGGTCAAATAATAGCCGATCTTAATGAAGATGGGGAGCAGGTGATTGTTGCTCAAGGTGGGAAAGGCGGCCTTGGTAATCCCCATTTTTCATCAGGCACGAATCGAACACCTCGAATTGCTACAAGTGGAACAGAAGGCGAGGAAAAATGGCTGGTTATCGAGTTAAAGCTCTTTGCAGATATTGGGCTGGTTGGCTTGCCCAATGCTGGTAAATCAACATTGCTTTCTCAACTGTCAGCTGCAAATCCCAAGGTTGCCCCGTATCCGTTTACAACCTTAGAACCTCAGCTTGGTGTGTTGCACCTTAAATATAGAGAGTCCTGTATTATCGCGGATATTCCGGGGCTTATTGAGGGCGCTCATGAAGGTGTGGGCTTAGGGTTCACATTCTTACGTCATATCGAGCGTACCCGCATTATTCTCCATGTGCTCGATCTCTCCAGTGAGGACGTTCTTGCTGATTATCAAGTGGTGGCTAACGAACTTGCAGCGTATAATGAGGAGCTTCTAGAAAGAACGACCCTGGTAATATTGAACAAAGCAGATATTGCAGAAGAGCAGGATATTGAGAGCATCCAGAAAAGCCTGAAAGAGAAAGGTCTTGAATCTGCTGTTATTTCCGGTTTGACTGGTGATGGTATTGAAGATTTAAAAGAACGAATTGAAAATTTTCTGGATACGTATAAAGATTCTACCATATAATTAGTATGACTATCAGTAAAGACACAGAGCAACAGATTAGTCACGAAGAAGGACTGTATCTTCGACAGACCTATTTTGATAAGGCTAAGCGTATTGTCATTAAAGTCGGATCTGCTGTCTTAACAGATGAAAATGGCATTGATGAAAAAGTTATTGCCAATATTGCTCGAGATCTGAGTTTTTTAAAAAAAAGTGGTCGTGAAATTATACTGGTCAGTTCCGGAGCGGTAGCTGCCGGAAAGCGAAATCTTACTCTCACTGACAACATAAAAATAGGCTTGGTAGAAAAACAAGCCCTGGCAGCTATTGGTCAACCAAGTCTTATGCAGTCCTATGTAGTGGCTTTTGAAAAATGTCAGCAGCGTGTTGCCCAAGTATTGTTGACACATTCAGATCTTGAAAACCGCGACAGCTATTTGCGGGTTAGAAGCACTCTCCTTGCTCTTTTTCGCTTTGATACCATCCCTATTTTGAACGAAAATGATACTGTTGCAGTTGAAGAATTGCGCTTTGGCGATAACGACATGTTAGCTGCACTTATAGCAAATCTTATCGATGCAGATATGTTTATCTGTTTAACTGATGTGGTGGGGCTGTACACGGCTAATCCACGGACTGATCCCAGTGCCCAGCCAGTATATACTGTTCGTGAAGTTACCAAAGAAATAGAGGCCATGGCTGGCAATCTGAAAAGTATTCTTGGTACCGGTGGTATGCAGTCGAAAATTCGTGCTGCAAAGATAGTAGCCACAGGAAGCGGCTCATCATTTATTGGTCCAGGCAAGAAAGACTCTATTCTGCAGCATCTTTTTAGTGGAGAAATGATAGGTACTTTTTTTCTGCCATCTGCTGCAAAAGCAAAACCCAGAAAGCAGTGGATTGAACATGTCCTGCGTCCTAAAGGAAATCTGGTGCTAGACGGTGGAGCAAGCGTTGCATTGACTGAGAACGGTTGTAGCCTGTTGCCCTCTGGTATCATTGAAGTGCGAGGGGTCTTTGGAGTGGGGGATGCCGTACAGTGTCTGGACCGTAGCGGAAAAATCATTGCCACCGGATTGGTAAATTACAACTCCACTGATGTTAACAGTATCAAACAGCATCATAGCCATGATATTGAAACCATACTGGGTGTGAAGGATTATGATGAAGTTATTCATCGTGATAATCTGGTATTACTGTAAAAAATAATTCGATTCCTCCTGAAGCTGGGTTTAGACCGTAATCAGGAAAATAATTGAAGACATAAACCATAGAGAGCCTCAAGAAAAATGTTCTTCGTGGGATAGCGCCTGTACCCAAACTATTTCGTTTTATAACAAGGAAAAGCCCATGAGTGATTTGCAAAATACCATTGTTGATATGGCAAAAGGGGCCAAAAAAGCCGCCAGAACACTTGTCAGTTTGTCATCAACTGCCAAAAATGATATTTTACTGCATATGGCTAATAGTATTGATGCCAAACGCATATTCATCCAATCTGAAAACCAGAAAGATCTGTCTGCAGGCAAAGAAAAAGGACTCTCCGATGCCATGCTTGACAGGTTGGAACTTTCGGACAACGTGATTGAATCGATGATGAATGGTTTACGTGAGGTAGCTGCCCTTGGTGACCCTGTTGGTGAGATTGAAAACATGGTAAGGCGTCCTAATGGGCTTATGGTTGGGCGTATGCGTATTCCTCTTGGTGTTATCGGTATGATTTATGAGTCTCGTCCCAACGTGACTGTCGATGCGGCCACCCTCTGCTTAAAGGCTGGGAATGCCATTATATTGCGAGGTGGATCTGAGGCCATTCATTCGAATATGGCTCTTGCTTCAGTGTTGCAGGAAGCGTTAAGCAGTCAGGGCGTTGACAGTGATGCTATCCAGGTAATTCCTGTAACTGACCGTGAGGCTGTTACTCTAATGCTTGCCCAGGAAGAGTATATCGATCTGATAATACCCCGTGGCGGTGAAGGGTTGATACGCTTTGTTGCTGAGACTTCAAGGATTCCTGTCTTAAAACATTACAAAGGTGTTTGTCATATTTATGTCGACAGTGATGCAGATCTTGCAAAGGCAACTCCTATTCTTATTAATTCCAAGACACAGAGGCCTGGCGTCTGCAATGCCCTTGAGGGGGTACTTATTCACCAGAGTATTGCCACAGATTATCTCCCAAAGTTTGCTGAAGCTATGAAACAAAAAGGGGTGATACTCCTTGGCTGTAAGGAGTCCGTTGGTATCGTCCCTGATATAACTCCTGCCATGGATAGTGACTGGGGAAGTGAGTTTCTTGACCTCAGGCTTTGCGTAAAAGTTGTTGCTGATATGGATGAGGCTTTTGCTTATATTGATGAATATGGCTCCCGTCATACTGAAATTATTATCACTGAAAATTACAGTAAAGCACAGCGTTTTATTGCTGAGGTTGATGCTTCTGCCGTCATGGTAAATGCCTCCACAAGATTTAATGATGGCGGAGAGCTGGGTCTTGGTGCCGAAATTGGTATTTCCACCACAAAACTGCACGCTTATGGTCCAATGGGACTAAAAGAACTTACCACCCAGAAATTTATAGTCTACGGTCAGGGACAGGTTAGAAGTTGATCCGAAAAACCGGCATTCTTGGCGGAACCTTTGATCCAGTGCATTTAGGTCATCTGGCATTGGCAGATGCCGCAGGAGAGCTTTGTGGTCTTGATGAAATTCTGCTTGTGCCAGCAGCGCTGCCACCCCACAAGCAGAATAGAACAATCAATACATTTTCAGACAGGGTTTCGATGCTTGAAATTGCAGTAAAGAGCAGACATAAGCTGTCGGTATCAACCATTGAGCAGCTGTTGCCAATCCCCTCTTTTACCATCGAGACCTTGCAATATCTTAAGCTACATTCACCGGTTGATGTGCAGTTCTATTTTATCAGTGGTGCCGACACGTTCCTCGACATCCTTTCCTGGAAAAATTGTGAGCTTCTTTTAGAAGAATGCCACTTTGCAGTTTTCTCCCGAGTTGGAGAATCAACCATAAAACTGATACAGTTTATCGAAGAATTGGGCTTTAAAAAAGATGCTACAAACTGTTGGGAACATCCAGTAAGTAGCAAGAAGATTTATCACGCAAACCCGAAACTCCCCAATATCTCATCCTCTATGGTACGAATGCGGATTGCTAAGACCAAATCAGTGAAAGGCCTGATACCTCAGGGTGTTGCAAATTTCATCAGAGATAATTCTCTCTACGTATCTTAATATTTTTCTTATTCAATAATTCTCATTAAGGAAAAGGTTGACTTTAATACATGGCATTATGCTATACTAGTAAAGTGTCAGGCTTGACTGTTGTAACCTACTAATTTCCCCCTGAAATTATGCGCGGGTAGAAAGAAATGATTCAAACAAAAACAGCGTCAGACAAACCTCCTATTAAACTCTTGATCGTTGATGATTCCTGGGTGTTGCGCCGTGTGTTGCGCGGTACTCTCTCGCAAAGAGACGATATCGAAATTGTTGGAGAAGCTACGAATGGAGTTGAGGCACTGGATCTTATTTTAAAACTTGGGCCAGATGTTATCCTGCTTGATGTAGAAATGCCGGTAATGGATGGAATGACCACGCTCCAGCATCTTATGATTCATACTCCGACTCCTGTAATAATGCTTTCCAGTTTAAGTAAGTGGGGGAGTGCTCGTTGTTTTGATGCCTTAAAATATGGAGCCATAGATTTCGTCTCCAAAAACAGCTTTTTTCAAGGAATAGATGGAACAGCGCACAGTAAGTTAGTCATAGGCAAGGTTTTAGCTGCAGCTGGCATGAATGTCAGTACCATTGATCCCATGCAGGTAAAGACGGGTTCAACCGAGTTCAAAGCCGTTGAGCAAGTCGTTTTTTGCGAAGAATGCGGAACACGAAACAGTGCTGTGAAATCTTCTGTAGAAGTCAGTATAGTGCGGTGTAAGAAGTGTGGGGATGAAATTTCAACGGCTGCAGACCAACGACACAGACGTATGAATTATCTTACGGTTATTGGTTCTGGTGCCAGTGGATACGGAAATCTGCTTAAGATCATACCCGAATTCACTCCTGACATGGGTGGAGCCATTTTTGTGATGATTCGTGATGGGTTAGAACCTGTCAAATCCTTTGTGCAGTATTTGGATTCCATAAGTGATTTTCAAGTGGCAATGGGGGAAAATGGTGCGGCTGTAGAAGGGGGATGCTGTTATATCTTTTCGGCCGAACAGGATGTTACTCTTTCTCCCTACTCCGGGACTTATTCTTTGCAGATAGAGAGGATTGGCAATGAATTTGAAGACAATTCGATAGATACACTTATGCATTCAGTTGTTGCCCATCTTGGAGAACGTTCTCAGGCCGTTCTCCTTTCTGGGGATAAATCTGATGGCAGTCGTGGTATGGATAAAATAATTGAAAAAAAAGGAAATGGAATTATTTTAAGTCCTGCACAATGTTTACATAAACATATGGTTACTAATCCCTCAGTCCGACATAGTTTGCAAACTGATCTTGATGAGTTCAGCCTTGCAGCCGAGATAAGAAAAAACCATTTTTTGAACAAAGAAATGGTGGTGACAGCCTGATGAATAGGCGATTCTTTTAGTCTGCTTGTAACGGATGGACATATTTTTCACTGTGAAAAGATCTTAGTTTAAAACTTGATAAACTCATAAAAACCCCAGAAACAGGATGGGGTTGTAAAAAACTTCATATGCGAGGCACGAAATATTTCTATCATTACGGCGTACTAAGGTACGTCGTAATGATAGAAATATTTCAGTAACGAAGCAGATGAAGAGTTTTTACGACGCCATCATACTTTATAAATGATAGGAAACGTACCCATGGGAAATGCTATGGAGGCAATGAAGCGCAAGCATCTTCGTGTGCTTGCGAATATGGAGATAGAAGTTTGCTTACTACCAGGTGACGATGCGGCCGCCGATCTCTCTGTTTTATACTGTACCGCAAGGGATATCAGTGGCGGTGGTCTATCGTTTTACGGAAATTGCCTCTATTCTGATTACTCTCTCCTCAGATTACATATTTCTTTGCTTGCAAGTATTAGTCAACCTGAAGGTTCGATAAAAGTTATGGGAAAAGTGATGTGGTCAAGGAAAAAAAAGGATGATGCTGCACGCTATGCTACAGGGGTACAGTTTCTCAATATCTATGAAAGGGATTTTGAGTTACTGGAGCAATATGTACAGGAACATCACTCGATATAAGACAAACAGACGGGGCAGTCAGACTGAATCTTTTTTAAGATGTACCCTTGCAAGGTAACCCTACTTCTTATTCAGTGTCTTTCATGAGCAGCGCCATAGAAGAAGGAATACTGGTCTCAAGTTCTGATGCGCTGTAGCCAAAACCGAACTTCTCATAAAGGGTATCTCCTGCCATTCCATGTAGATATACTCCTGCTGCGGATGCCTCTTCACAGTTCAGCCCCTGACAGAGCAGCCCTGCTATAATTCCGGTTAAAACGTCTCCCATACCTCCGGTAGCCATTCCTGGATTTCCACTGGTATTGATGTAGGTGCGACCGGCAGATGAGGTGATGATGGTGCCAGCCCCCTTAAGGACCATTATACAGTCTTTGCGATCCCTGGAGTAAAGGTTACAACCTATTCGTGCAGCCTGAACTCGGTCATCCTGGATTTCTTCAATGTTTTTTCCTATCAATCGTGCCATTTCCCCAGGATGTGGAGTGAAGATTCGAGGTCCGGCAGCAATAGGCAGTGCATCTCGGTGCTGGGCTAGAATGTTTAGAGCATCGGCATCTAAAATCATCGGCTGGCGAATATTTTTATATAGATCCAAGACAAGATCAGCAGTTGCCGGATCAGTGCCAATGCCGGGTCCCAGAACCACGGCTTTTTTTCCGTTTAGCTCTTTATTAATAAATGCAAGATCATTGACCGTGAGACATGTAGTGGAGGTTGGAAGAGGGATGGTCATGGCCTCAATAATCATACTTTCGTAAATCGTATTTAATTCTTTAGGAGCAAAGAGGCTGACGAGTCCGGTTCCTGTTCGCAAAGCGCTTTTAACAGCAAGAGCAGCAGCTCCAGTTTTACCAATGGACCCCGCAAGAACCGCAAGATGCCCATGGCTTCCCTTGTGTACGTTTTCGACACGTTTAAGGGGCCTGAGGAGCCCGGAAACAGCTTTTTGGTCAAGAAGCTCTGTGGTGATCCCTACTTTTTCAAGGCATTCTGGCGGAATACCGATGTCGATTATCTCGATTTTACCTGAAAATTCTGGTCCATGATGCATAACGTGTCCAGGCTGCGCACACCCATATGTTGCTGTATAATCAGCACGAAGACAGATGCCCTGGATTTTGCCATTGTCTGAATCCATACCGGAAGGGATATCGACAGAGACGATGGGCAGACCTCTTACTGAATCAGACGTGTTGATAAAGTGTATCGTTTCAGCAAAATGCCCGGTAACAGACCTGCTCAGTCCTGTTCCGAAAAGTGCGTCAACAATTGCGTAACAGGGAATACCTCTACTGACAAACTGTTTATAGAGAACAGGAAGGGTTTTTACCCTCGATTCAGAATCGATAATATGAAATGGCAGCCGGAGTTTGCGTACGATTTTCATGTTGGCGGCGGCATCGCCTTGAAGGCTGTCTGGATCAACAAGAAAAAAGAAAATAGGTTTACAGCCTCTTTGGTGTAAATGCCTACCTATAACCAAGCCATCACCACCGTTATTGCCAGGACCTATAAAAATTAAGGCGAAAGAATTTGCAGGTGAACCAAGTTCTCTGGTCATCATATTAACCGTACCAACACCAGCATTTTCCATAAGAACGATTCCGGGAATATGGAAATCGTTAATGGCGCTCTGGTCAAGCTCTCTCATTTCACGCGCATCAGGTAGTTTCATTTTACTATTCTTAGGTAGAGATAGATCAGGAAAGTCTTCGTAAAAAGGCTATGATTAAATCCGCTAATGTTTGCGGGTCGGTAGCAGGATGTTTTATAATTCCGAGGTAGTAGCGCCCCAGCGAGAAGACAAGAATATTGTCTCCTGATTTTCGCTCAATACAGCAGTAGATATATTTTCTACCTGCCATGTCGTCTGCCAGTGAATCGCAATATTTCCCTGTTGTTACAATTGACGAGGACAGAGCCACTGCGTCATCGTAGTTTTCACTGACAACATATCCATCATTTCGGATAAGCATATAATGAGCCACGCCCTCAATTTCACCAAGTCTTGAAAAATCTTTTGTTGTGGCCATACTATTCTTTAGCTCCTACGATTGATTTCAGGTTCTCTTTGAAAAGAATACATGCATCTTCATCGTCAATTTCTTTATCAAGGATATCCAGAAGCTCAGGTAACGTTTCAAGGGAAGGAGGCGAGACCTCACTCCATTCATCTATTGCGTCTATAAAAACAAGTTCGGCGACCGGGCCGATGTGGTTGGCGAGTTCACTTTGAATCGTAATCAATGGATTCTTGAGCTCAGATTCGTCATTCATCAGAACTTCAAGGAGTGATTCTTTTTTTATTTTTGCTGCTGGGGGCGGCTGCGGCTCCTCTTCCACCTTAATGTTGAGGGCCATCTGCACAGTCATCTTTACCATCCCTGGACTTAAAGAAGGGTGGTGAAGTAAAAAGAGCCAATTATTTTCCTTAAACATCAAGCCATAAAGGATAAGATCCTTGAAGGTTACACGGATGCCGCCAGTGTCGTGAAAATGAACAGCGAGCATTGACACAATTTTGCTGAGTTTAGTGCTTACTTGCAGTAATGACGAATCATCGATTGTCCCTGCTGTTTGATTTGAGTAGATTCCACGCGTAGTGTCGTAGAGAAACCCTCCATCAACCTCTGGAAGACTAGCTATTATATCGGTAAGTTTTGACTCATACTCCATGATATCTCCAGAATGTAATTGCTATGATATGATTATTTGGTTTTTATAGAAGATTAAGGGAGACTCGCTCCCTAATTGATTTTATATTGAAGGAAATATGCTGTCAAGATAAAAGATATATGTAATCAGGCGGTTGCATTGAAATTTAGGTGCTTTACACAATAGTAATATGGAGTGACATACCATGGATATAATTGTTTTTCAGCAACAGAACTCTGGGGAACTGAAAGTTGAAGGTGTTCAACGTTACGGTGAGGGGATTACAATCCGTAAGACTGTAAGTATAAATCAGTATCTACCAGATTTTATAGAAGATCCTGAAGAGTTTATTGACGCTGACTTTACAGCAGATCTGGTGCTGAATTTTTTGAAACATCCAGATCTCATCGATTACCTGATGAGACTTTGTAAGAAAAAAGGAATTGAGCTTGTTTCAGCAGGAAAGAAGGGAAGTGGTTTTACACCTTTTACCTGTTGTGGTTTAGGCAGGAATAAAAAGCTTGGAGAGTATGGAGAAACCTTTGGCCTTCCAGAGTATACAGTGAAAGTGAATAATGACAGAATAGTAGATATTCAGGTCGTACGCGGCGCTCCATGTGGTGCCACCTGGGACGCTTTACGGGAGTATATCGGTTGTACTGTGGAAGATGTACTTATACGCCTGCCAAGGCAAGTGCAATATTTTTGTTCAGCTGACCCCAGTGGATTTGATCCGGTTACAGGAAAAAGCCCTGTGCATTACGCAGGGTATGTTCATATTGCCGCATTGACAAAGGCTATTGATAGGGCCAGATCAGAAAAAGATTCTTAGCGAAACAGAAAGTACGGATTTTCAGTTTGTATTTGCGCCTCGGATACGAAGTGTTTTACAAATCCGCCTTCCTTTTTGACTTTTTACGAAGTCATCAAACGTTAGGTTTACAGTATCGTTTTACAAAAACGACACGGCTCAAATCCGGATTTGGTTGCCAGGGCCACGTCCTTAAACTCTATTGTGCAGTTTTTACAGTAATAATGTTCACAGCCTTGAATGTGAAAAACATGACTGTTTACGTTTCCGTGTACTGTCCCTTCAGTTAAGAAGGTAGATGCTTCCTGATCAATGGGCACTTTTTTGGGTGCTAAGCTTGTTGCCTGAATAGGATTAGAAACAGCCTTTGGATGTTTCTGTTCTTCAGATTTAAATAGTTTGATAATTTTTCGAAACTGTTTTTGCACTGGCTGGACAAGTTTATCAACTGTTGCCGCCGCATAATTTTTAATGGGGGTAGGAATAGCAGGTTGTTCACGCGCTGCCTGGCGGATGGCGTAGACCATCAAAACAAGAAAAACAGCATTAGGTAACCACATGGCAAAAACAACGGGGAGTTGCGTGTCATCCGCCAGTGTCTTGCCAAGGGTGAACAGAATATAATAAAGAATAAAAAACCCAAGTCCAAGGGGAATACCAATTGCTTTTTTGCCAGGTCCGGCAAGTAAGCCAAGGGGTAAACCGAGAAGGCTTAGGATAAAACAGCCAACGGGTAGTACTAAGCGTTTATGGAAATGGATCAATCGATTTCTTCCCTCATCCGTTTCTCTTCCTAAAATAGTCGCCGAATTCTGAAGCTGGCCAAGGGTCATCGATTTTGCCGACAGTTGTGTGACATCTTGACCGTCGAGGATTGTAGGGGTTTGCAAAGGGATATTAATGGTATACGTATCAAAGCTGATAATTTGTGAACGGCTGCCATCCGGCCTGTGGAGACTTCCGTTTTGCAGGGTGATTGTGACCATCATCTTTTCGATAAAGGCCTTCATGTCGCCAGTCTGTGCCATGGTGATGATGGGTTGCACTTGCCCTCGCATGTCCGAGACCCAAACGTTTTTCCATTGACCGCTTTTTCTGTCTATTGAGTCTACATGGACAACAAGATCTCCAAGTGCTTCAGTAAACTGATTTTCTTTGATTCCTTTATCAATCTTCTCCTTGGCAACCTGAAACATAAGCTGCTTCATGGCAACTTCTGATTTAGGAATTAAGCTGATAGAGAAAAAAGAGGTGAGAAGGGCTATGCAAAGAGAAACAAGAATAACTGGAGGCAGCATTTGATACAGACTGATACCACTTGCTTTAAACGCAAGTATCTCAGTATCAGAGGCAAGCCTTGTGAACGAGATGATTACCCCCATCATCGCTGCCATGGGAATGGAGTAGAGAAACATATTGGGGAAAAGGTAACAAAAGAGTCGGATGAAATCTGCAAAACTGATTTCTAGCTCTAATACAATATTCAGAAAGGGAATGAGTTTGACGAGGAAAAAAACACAATTCATAACCACAAAGCTGGCAAAAAAAGGTGCCAGCATTTCTGTCGCCAGGTAACTGTAAAGGAGCTTTGGGATATGAGCCGGTTTTGCCATTCTGGTGTCGTATTACTGATAAGTATGTTTGTAAATATCCAGGGAATACCCGTTTCTGTTTAACTCGCGCCAGAGTCTACAGAAAAATTGAAAAGGTCACAAGAAAGAAAGGTACTTTGACCAACAATGCTTGTGAAAAAAACGGAGATCGAGTACTAATTTTCGCCTATATAATATTTTCCTTAAGGAGTGCAGAATGCATTTGTTTGAAACAGAAGATGGTGATATCTGGGTTTGTGTTAATTGCGGCCGTGAAAGAGAGGCCGAAATACGAGAAAAAGAATGGGAATATATCTTTGACAAAGATGACCCGACTCTTCGTTGCCATCTTTGTAAAGGTCCCGACTATGAGGTCGATGGTTAATGATAGATCAGAATTTTGCATCCATCACCGGCCCATCGATGGTAACATCGATCCAGTGTTGATCCCACCACTCTTTCGGAGTGACAAAAATGCCGTTGACCAGCATGGAAAAATGCAAATGGTCGCCGCCAGCCATGCCACTGATTCCGGTATTGCCTAGAATATCGCCTTTGTTTAACATATCACCCGGTGATACATTGCTCTGGCTGAGGTGTGAATAGAGGCTGAATATCCCTTGGCCATGATCCAGCATAACCATATTGCCGTAGATTCCCAGGTAGTCGCTGTATATAACCTTTCCCGTGCCGGCAGCTTTTACTCCTGCATGTCTGGTTGAGGCTATGTCCATACCCATATGTACCTGTTTGTCGATAGCCTTGCCGTTGTAGTAGTAGGTTCGGTGGTCAGCATATCCGGCTTTGCCACTACCGGCCATTCGTGAAAACCTTCCGGCCCAAAGTCGTTTCTCTCCAGGCTGCATACAAAGGTCATGAATTTTTTTGTTGTTCATAGCCCTGATTTTTGAATTGGCATAGAGATATTTTTCAACATTAGTGCCACTCATCTCTGGATAATAACTTTCAAATTCGGGGATTTTTTTGGAAAGGAATCCATCACCAACATTGATCCGGTCATGCTTTTGCTTAGGCTTTGTAACGATTGGAGCAAAAGGTCTTTCGGTAATATTGCCAGCTGAGTCTTCAGCAATAATGACAGACTTGTCGAATTTTAAAACATCATATGGCAGGGCAAAGTAGGAGATATATTTTTTTTCTGATTTGTCGATTAGAGGGAACCCTGGGTGAAAACTGTCGTTTATGATAACGCCATGTCTTACTGAATCGTCAACACTGTAAATGACGATGCCAGTGCCGCCAGGCTGGATGTAGCGCTCACTGTGCGTAATATTGATTTTGGGTGCCTGGGTATCAATTGTTACCTTATGGGTTACCTGACTGAGGTTTCCTTTCATAAAGCGGCGCATTGAAAAATCCACAGCTTCAATGGTGAGGGTGGCATCACCATCCTTTAGCCCAAGAGCTTTGATGTCAATGTCCACACTGATACTTTCTTTTGCGTGACCGCCAGGCAGATTTTGTTTCATTTTGGGGAATTCTTTTGTAAGCACCTGTTTTTGAACTTGCCCCTGTTTGAGAGAAACAGTTATGGAGCGCAGACCACTTTTGGTGTCGCTGACGGTAAGCGACAGATTGCTTTTTTTGCCAATAGCGGTTTTAAGATTGTCTACCTCTATCTGTGGTTTCTCTCCCTCGAAATATTTTAAAAATACATACCCTCCACCAGCAGCAAAAAACAGTATAAGGATGATGAAAAATGGAATTGATGAACCTTTCTTCTTTCGTTTTCCAAATCGTGCCATAGTATAAATCTCAGTTTATCAATATTATTTTTATAGGTTTTCCCAGCTGATCTCATATTTCTCAATATGGAGTTTTTTGCTTGGGATGATAGAGAGTCGTTTGCCGATATCATGCTCAAGCTCATTGGTGACTTGTTCTTCTTCTTTGAGCAGCATATCAGCTACGTGTGGGTGGACAGTAACAGTAATGTTGTAACCGTTATAACGTTTTGCACGCCTGGCGATTTTTCTGAATATTTCATAACAGATGGTGCGCCTTGATTTTAAAACACCTTCACCCGCACAATAATGACACGGTTCGCACATCATCTGGTTCAGGTTTTCACAGTTACGTTTTCTGGTCATCTGTACCAGGCCAAATTCTGAAAGCTTGAGGATGTTGATGCGGCTCTTGTCCTTCTTTACTGCTTCTTTGAAAGAGGTGAAGAGTTCTTCACGGTGTTGTTCATCTTCCATGTCGATAAAGTCGATAATGATAATACCGCCAATATTGCGGAGCCGAAGTTGATAGGCAATTTCTTTGGCCGCTTCCATGTTGGTTTTGAAAATGGTTTCTTCAAGATCGTTTTTACCAACAAAACGTCCAGTATTGACATCAATAACAGAAAGCGCTTCTGTAGTTTCAATTATGATATAACCACCAGATCGCAACCAGACCTTTTTCTCCAGTGCTCTGTTAATTTCGATATCAATACCGTGTGCTTCAAAGAGTGGTGCGTCACCCTGATAAAAAGACAGCCTATCCTGTAGCTTGGGTGCGAAGGTTTGCACAAAGCTGAGTAGCTTGTCGTATGTTTCTTTGTCATCAAGAATAAGACTACGCACTTCATCGGTAAACAGATCGCGAACCGACCGAAAGGTAATGTCAAGATCTTCGTAGACCATGGCAGGAGTGGTGGTGATGCGTCCTGAGATGTCAAGAATTTCATCCCAGAGCAGCATCAGAAATTCCATGTCAGCTTCTAGCTCTTCTGCACTCGCATGTTCTGCGACAGTACGAACAATAAATCCCGTACCAGCAGGTCGCAAGTGTTCGATACGTTCTTTTAGATTCTGGCGTACCACTTCATCTTCAATCTTTCTTGAAATACCGATATGATCGGTGAGTGGCATAAAAACCAGATTCCTGCATGGCAGGGTAATGTGACATGTGAGTCGCGCCCCTTTCGTACCAATGGGATCTTTACCGACCTGTACTGTTATCTCCTGTCCTTCGGTGAGAAGGTCTTCAATGGATCGTCCAGGTTTTCTGGTTATATCGATATCAGGCGAGGATGATGTGAACTCCAACTTTCCACAGGGGTTGGTACGCTTCATTAAGCGGTCGTCCAGTTCTGCGTTTGGAATAAAGACATCGTCTACATAGAGAAAGCCGGTTCGTTCAAGCCCTATATCAATAAAAGCTGCCTGCATTCCGGGAAGAACTCTCACTACCCGGCCGCGATAAATATTTCCAATAAGTCCTTTTTCGGTGGGACGTTGCAAATGGAATTGTGCCAGTTGACTGTTTTCGACAAGAGCTATACGAATCTCGTAGCTAGTTGAGTTTATAAGTATTTCACTGCTCATAGAATGTCTTTTATATGTGGAGAAATAATGTATGTATTAAGGCGATTAGGATAACTTGCTAAACAATATATACTACTGTATTTTGCTTTATAAATCTTCCACTAATTCCAGAAATGAGGGCGTGAAATCGAAATGAAGGGGATATCTGTTGTTATTCCAACTTATAATAGAACAAAACTTCTTGCGCGGGCATTGCAATCAGTTTTTGACCAACGTTTAGCCTGTGATGAAATTATTGTAGTTGATGATGGTTCCACTGATTCTACGAAAGAATATGTTCACAGATTCGTGGCTGGTAGTGGAGTCAAAGTGCACTATTTATACCAGGAAAACAGAGGGCCGGCTGCGGCCAGGAATTCTGGAATTCGTGTCGCGCGCTATGATACCATCGCTTTCTTGGATTCAGACGATCACTGGCATAAAAACAAACTGAAACTGCAGTTGGCAGCTCTTGAAGAGAACCCTCAAATTATGATTTCTCACACCAGAGAAAAGTGGCTACGACGTGGAAAACATTTAAATCAAAAGAAAAAGCATCAACCGGGAAATGGAGATATCTTTCAGCACTGTTTGCAGCTTTGTGCCGTTGGTATGTCCACTGTGATGCTGCGCAAAAAATTATTCGATCAAGTCGGACTCTTCAACGAAAAATATCGATGTTGTGAAGATTATGATCTCTGGATTCGTACAAGTTGTAAATATCCTTTTCTTCTGGTTGATGAGCCCCTAACCATTAAAGAGGGTGGTAGGGATGATCAGGTATCCTTTCAATATCGGGTTGGGATGGATAAACTACGAATAACCTCTATTCAGGATCTTTTACAGGGGAAAAGCTTAACACCTGAACAGATTGAGCTGAGTTTACTTGAGTTGTATAGAAAATGTTCCGTATACGGGAAAGGTTGTTTAAAACATGATAAGTCAGAAGAAGGGAGCAGGTATCTTGATATTGCAGAATGGGCAGAAAAGCAGGTGCGTCAATGAAAAGTAAAACAAGTTGGAAGGATCCCTCGCGGTATGTGAAACAAATACATGTGGAAGAGTCTTGTCTTGACCTTCCTTATACCCAGGAAATACTTGCCCGTGCCGCCCTTCCCTATACAGTTATTGAAGATCGCAGTGAACCGCAAGGCATTGATGGTATCTATCCTGATAATCTTAATGAAGGCAAACATCATTTACTGCTCTGTAAAAACAGGGGGCATTTCTTTAAACCGTGTCCTGGAACAAAAGAGTACCGATGTTGTGACTATCAGGTCTTAAATATTGGCATGAATTGTCCCATGGATTGTGTGTATTGTATATTACAGGCCTATCTAAACAAGCCATGGTTAACTTTTTTTGTGAACAGTGACACCTTGCTGTCTGAGTTGGAGATCGCTTTTCAGGCGGAGCCTGAGCGTTTTTTTAGAATTGGAACTGGTGAGTTTACAGATTCCATGGCACTGGATCGCTTTACAGGGCTCAGCAAAAAACTCGTCGAATTTATGGCTGACAAAAAGCAGGCTGTAGTTGAGTTAAAAACAAAAAGTGCGGTTATTGAGAACCTTGAAGGGCTTGAACATAACGGACGAACTGTTCTTGCATGGTCACTTAATTCTTCCCCAGTCATGAAAAAAGAAGAGATTCGCACTGCCACGCTGGAGGAACGTTTGCAGGCCGCAAAACAGTGTGCCGATTGGGGCTATAAACTGGCTTTTCATTTTGATCCAATTATTGACCATCCTGGCTGGGAGCAAGGATACGAGGAGACAATCTGCAAATTATTCCAAATGGTTCCAGCAGAAAGTATTGTCTGGATTTCAATGGGTGGACTTCGGTATTTGCCATCGTTAAAAACCATCGGTACCGAACGTTTTCCAGGATCAAGGATTTTCTATCAGGAATTTATTGAAGGGTTGGACAATAAGAAACGGTACTTCAGACCTAGGCGTGTCACTCTTTACAAACATATCTATGGCTTGTTAAAACGCTATACCTCAGCTGCCACCGTCATATATTTCTGTATGGAAAGTGATGAGATCTGGCAGGAGGTGATGGGCTATGTCCCTGAAGAAAAGGGCGGAATTCCACATATGCTTGATAATAGTGTCGCATGAGCCAAAGAGAAAATAAAACGGAATTTACTTCTTGGCGTCCTTGGTATATGGTGTGGCGTATCCTATTTTAATTGCAAAATTCACCTTATCGGCGGAGAGTAGAAAATGATTAATAAAGTCATATTAGTTGGAAATCTTGGAAAGGATCCCGAGCTTAAATATACCCAATCCGGTATAGCTGTTGCGACATTGACTGTTGCCACAAATCGTGCCTGGAGAGATAAAGAGGATAACTGGCAGGATGAGACGGAGTGGCATCGTGTAATTGTCTGGGCCCAGGCTGCTGAGAGATGCAGTAGTTCGTTTTCAAAAGGAAATAAAGTATATGTAGAAGGACGCTTGCAGACAAGAAAATGGCAGGATCAGAATGGTAATGATCGTTATACCACTGAGATCGTGTCGAATGTCCTGAAAAACCTTACGCCAAAAGAAAATGAAGGTGGTGGTGGTGGTTTTAGTGGTGAACCGCCACTTCCAAATGAGAGTTCAATGGATTCAACGAATGATAGTGGAACCGGTGATGATGTGCCTTTCTAGGCGGTAAACAGTCGGTATCAAAAAAAAGAACGTGAATGCCTAATTTTGGAGTGAGTTTATATTCTCTTCAGTATTCGGCATTCCCTGTTCGACGAATTACTGTTCTTTTCCTGTATCTCTTTCTTCTTTATTCCCACATCCCCTGAAGGCCTTTCTTCTTAATCTTCTCAAGCAGTGTCGTACGTTTAAGGTTGAGTAAGTTTGCCGCCTCTTTTTTATTACCATTACTCATTTTCATGGCCTGTATAATGAGCTGCGATTCGTAGTCGTTGATAAGCTCTTTAAAATCGATCTGGCCATCCTTCCAGTTGTGCTCAATAGGTTGGGGCCCACTGCTCTGTTCTGTAGTTGCCGTATTTATGACTGTGAGCGGTTTCTTGCTTGCTGCTAAAATTGTATCGATTTCTTGCCGGTCGACATCTTCAGGGGCAAAGTCCACAGTGATTCGTTCTGGCAGGTCTTCAAGCTGGATTTCCTTGCCACCACAGAGAATGGCTAACTGTTGAACAAGATTTTCAAGCTCCCGAACATTGCCATTCCAGTTGTAATATATAAGTGCTGCAAAAACATTTTTGGAAATAGTAAATCTTTCACGATTTCTTTGCGTTGCGTGGGTATTTAGAAAACGTTCAAGCAAAATAGGAATGTCAGCTTTTCTGTCCTTAAGGGGCGGAATCTGTAAAGGAATTACTGAAAGTCTGTAGTAAAGATCTTCTCGAAAATTCCCTTCTGAAACAAGTTGTTCTAAGTCGCAATGGGTAGCAGCAACCACACGGATATCGACAGAAGTAGCTTTCAATCCACCCAAAGGTTCAAATTCTTTTTCCTGCAATACTCGAAGCAGTTTAGCCTGCAACGTTGGCTTCATATCACCTATCTCATCAAGAAACAGAGTACCGCCATCCGCGTATTGGATGCGACCGGTTTTGTTGGTGACGGCTCCTGTGAATGCCCCTTTCGTATAACCAAACAGTTCGCTTTCAAGGAGGTCGTCAGGAATGGCGGCACAATTCACAGGAACAAAGTTGTGATTCTTCCTGTTGGAGTGGTTGTGAATAGCTTTGGCAACAAGTTCTTTTCCGGTTCCTGATTCGCCACGTACAAGTACGGTTGCAAAGTCATCTTCGGAGACTTTGCGGATAAGCTCGAAAAGTTTCTGCATTATCGGCGTTTCACCAATGATGCCATAAAAACTTTTTGCAGATGGGGTAGAATTTTTGGAATTTGAAGATTCTGACATGAGCTATTTGGGCGTATTAAAGAAATTTAAAAGAATAAACATAGCAATTATACCGCAGGGTAGTTCTGTAACATATCTGCAAGTTTACTGGATGTACGACGCATATTAAGACTTAATAATCTTGAAATTTTCTGAATGAATTTAACTCCAGTCGAGGGTGATCTTTCTGTAAGCTGATCAAAGCCTTTGCTGGTTAAGGTCAGCATGGTCGTAGGGTGCCGACAAACAACAGAGGCGGAGCGGGGTGACTTGTCAATAAGGGCCATTTCACCAATTAGGCTGCCTTTGGTAAGTCTTGCAAGGATAATGTTTTCGCCAAGGGCAGATTTTTTGAGAATTTCAAGAACGCCCTGAACAACAAAACCCATAAAGTCACCTTTGTCTCCCTCAACAAAGAGGAACTCTCCACGTTGGAGTTGAATATAGCTCATATGTTTGGCAAGGAGCTTCAGCTCATCCACGTTAAAGGTATCAAATAAAGACAGGGTAAGGAGAAAATCTCTGGTCTGTTCTTCTGATTCTGTAAGTGCGTCTTTGTCTTGCTTCATATCTGTCCAGTGGAGTGCGTGCGAAAAAAAGGCAAAAGCTGTTAGATTACCTAACTTATAGCTTTTATATAACCACTTTATCATAAGCGTTGAATGAATAACAAGGTGCTTTGATAATTTTATTTCTGGAAAAGTGGATAGTGTGCCATTCTACGGCAAGTGGTATCGAATGAAAAGAAATAAAAGGTAGACTCTTGGTGTGACGTATCGCTGCTATTGAATAGTAAAACAGATTGACGAAAGTTGAAAAGGGTTGAAAAAATGATGAAAAACACAAGACTATGGTTGTTTTTATTTATGGTTGTTTTTGTTTCTGACGCGTTATCTGCGCAAATTGTTACTTCCGTGCAGGTAAAAAAAATCATTGATGGCGATACCATATTGGTAGCTAATGGGCAAGGACGTATCAAAGTAAGGTTATGGGGAGTTGATACACCTGAGTACCAGCAGCCCTATTCAAGGGCTGCTACGAAATTTACAAGAAAGATTCTGGAACATGCTACTGTTGACCTGCTTGTGAAAGATTGGGATTCTTATGGAAGAATGGTGGCTGTGGTAAAAATGGAGAATGGTCAATCTGTCAACGAATTATTGATACAAAACGGTTATGCATGGGTTCATATTTATTATTGCAAAGAACCTGTATGTCAATTATGGGAGGATTATGAAAACGATGCAAGAATAAAAAAAATTGGATTGTGGCAGGAAGCTGACCCCATAGCGCCCTGGGTTTGGAAACGGCAGAACAATTACCGGAAAAGAAAATGATTGTGAACAATCTCTGAGGTGAGGATTTTATGCAACAGCTTCTTTTGTAGTGTGTTCTAACAGGTACCGACTTACTAACTATCTGGCACAAAAGGGGCCAAAATTTCAGCTCATTCGGGTCAGGCTAACCATACTCTGACATAGAAAAATGGGATTTATTTTTCCCGGATGAACTGCTATGCTCAACTAAAGCAATGCGAGCTGAAGAGCACTTATTTTATTATCACGGAGAAACCGATGCGGTCCCTTTTTATACTTCTTTCAACCTTAGTGATCTGTTCGGCTTCAATGGCATCTGATGAATTAGAAATAATGACTGAAAACTACCCTCCATTTAACTATGTCCATGATGGAAAAGTGGGTGGTGCAATCACTAATGTTGTGCAGGAAATTCAAAAACGGATCGGGGATCAAACGCCAATCCAGCTCTATTCCTGGAATACAGCGTATGAACTTATCAAAACAAAACCAAACAAAATACTGTTCAGTATGGCAAAAACTGCTATCCGAACGCCTTCTTTTAAATGGGTTGGACCGGTTTTGTTGATTGAGGGATTCTTTTATCAACATAAAGATGCAAAACGATCCCCGGTAAGTATTGATGATATCAAAAATAATTTTATTGTCGGTGTTCGAGAAAATTCAAATATTCATTCAAATTTTATCAAGGAAGGATTCAAACACATTATACCGCTTGAAAATACCGAGGCATATTATAGGGGGTTATATTACAAACGTGTAGATCTGATCGTTTCCTCACCTTATAACATACCTGTCAGGGCAAAGAGGTACGACCTAGACGCCACGATTTTTAAAAAAGCGATGGTTCCGACAAAAACCGGTAAACTCTATATTGCCTTCTCAAAGGATACTCCTGAAAGTGTTATTCAACTGTGGCAAAAGGTTCTGGATAAGATGAAGGATGAGGGATTATTAAAAAGTCTTATTCAGGAAGGGATGGCAAATACTGAGAAGGATTTTAACATTACGTTTAATTTAGATGAAGACTGAGAAAAATTTATCCATAACCCTTTTAATCAGTATATTTTTTGCATTGGCTATTCCTGTTTCCGGTGTATGGTTTTTCACGCTGATTAACCAGAAAGCGAACGTCACAACGTACTTAAATGCTGAAAAAGAAGAGACTCTCGCGCTATTGAGTGCCACCCTTGAAACTCCCCTGTGGAATTTTAAGAAAGAACAGATCCGCTCTCTCTGTGATCCTTACCTGCAAATGCCACATATCAGACAAATAGTAGTGACAGACTTCATCATGAAGTCTGTTATCTATGATCAAACTGACAGCAAAAGTACAGGAAGAAGATCTTCTGCTGGAGAGCAGATTATTCAATCCCATGGAAAGGATATTGGTAGCCTGTATGTTGAAATAAGTTCCGTAATATATGACCAGAAAACTAAAAGTGAAAAGGTGAAACTACTAACACTTTTTTTACTGGAGCTGATCGTATCCTTCTTACTGATCACCTATACAATATATCGTTTTATACTCAATCCATTACATGAAAAAATGTCAGCAGGTATGGTGCTAATTCGTAATAAGCCTCCCGCTAAGAAGAAAAAATACTTCATTTTACTCGAAAGAATTAATACAAAAATTATCCATATCATTTCTGAGGTCGAACGCTACCATAATCTGGTTGATGATAATGTTATTATCTTTAAAATCGATGGTGACTGCATTATCCAATTTGTCACAAAAGAAGTTACAGCGAGAATCGGATACACAAAACAGGAACTTGTTGGATACTCTTTTGCTACGCTATTTTCTGATGCAGTAAAGGAAAAGCAGTTGCAAGCGCTGAGACAACATCTTGATGCAGAACGCTCATCTTTTGAAATAAAATGCATCCATAGCAGTGGCAATGAAATCTGGTTGAAATGTAAAAAGAACCATGATAACGAAAACAGCATTACTTTAATTTGTGAGGATATTACGGCTCATAAAATAGTCGAAAAAAACGCAAATACAGATTCACTCACCGGACTGCTCAATAGACGTTGTATAGATGCTATTCTAAAAAGAGAACAGTTACTTTACGAGCGCTATAAAACACAATTTTCCATATTAATGATCGACCTCGATCATTTTAAAAAAATTAATGATACTTTTGGCCATCAACACGGTGACGAAGTTTTGATTCAATTTTCAAACCTTTTAAAAGAAAATGTTCGGCAAACGGATCATGTTGTTCGGTGGGGGGGGGAGGAGTTTTTGATTGTTTGCTCAAATAGTTCCATTGAAAATGCAGTTTCCATTGCAGAATATGTGTGTGGAAAAGTTGGAACACATCTCTTTGAATCTGTTGGTAAAGTGACTTGTTCAATAGGAGTGAGTTCTATCAATCAGACAGACAATATTTACAAAAAAATTATAAAAACGGCAGACGATGCTTTGTATATAGCAAAGGAAAAGGGGCGCAATCAGGTTTACAGCATAATCACTCCCTAGGCTAATCTCTCGCTGCACCTCTTCAAATATTCTTTTTGAAATTTTATTGCAAATGATTATTCTTTTAAGGAATGGATACAATGTGACACTGGTCAAGTGGCTGTGTTTTCTGTTCTGAAAAAAGATGGGTAAGAGAATAGAGTTATTTGAATAGTATTTTCTTCGTGAGGTAAAAGAGACCATGAATTCTATCTTTGCAGATGCTCAAAAGAGACTGGTTGACGTTTTCAAATATACTGAGTTGACCGATGACGTGGAAGAAACATTTAAACATCCTAAGTTGTCGCTTTGTGTTAGTCTTCCCGTAAGAATGGATGATGGCCGCCTGAAAATTTTTACAGGCTATCGAGTGCAATTCAATGATACTCGTGGCCCCACAAAGGGAGGGATTCGTTATCATCCCGATGTTTCATTGGACGAAATCACATCCCTCAGTTTTTGGATGACCATTAAGTGTGCAGTGATGAATCTTCCTTTTGGTGGTGCGAAGGGGGGAATCTGTGTCAATCCAAAGGACTTGTCCAGGCTTGAACTTGAGCGGCTTTCAAGAAGTTATATTAGAGGGATTGCCGATATCATCGGGCCGAAAAGAGATATTCTTGCTCCAGATGTGTACACGAATGCCACCATCATGGGCTGGATGGCAGATGAATACACCCAGATCAAACGACAACAATTACCCGGAGTCATCACAGGCAAGCCTGTGCACCTGAATGGCTCACTTGGTAGAGAATATGCAACGGGAAGGGGTGCCTTGCACGTCTTGCAGCAGTGGCTTGACCGGAAAAAACTTCAGCCGCAAAATCTTACTGTGGCCGTCCAGGGTTTTGGTAATGCTGGATATCATTTTGCTCGATTGGCTCACAGGGTAGGATTTAATATTGTAGGAATTGCTGACTCCAAGGGAGCTATTTATTCAAAAAAGGGTTTAGAGCCTCAAAAAGTCATGCAGCATAAGCAGGAACATCATGATCTGGGTACGATGCTCTATTGTGACGGGTCAGTCTGTGACCTGCAACATTATCAGAAGATAAGCAGTCAGGAATTGCTAGAACTGGATGTGGACATATTGGTGGTAGCTGCGCTGGAAAATCAGATAGATAAGGATAATGCAGGGAATATAATGGCACAGATAGTCCTTGAAATAGCAAATGGCCCTGTGACTTCAGAAGCGGATGCAATCTTGGAGAAAAATGGTGTTGTTGTCTTGCCCGATGTCCTGGCCAATGCTGGTGGTGTAACGGTAAGTTATTTTGAATGGGTGCAGAATAGGGCAGGGTATTACTGGGTGGAGGAAAAAGTGAATGCACGTCTTGAAAAATGTATCACCAGGGAGGCAAGGGCTATTTTTGATCTTGCCGATGAAAAAAGGATTTCTCTTCGTACTGCGGCCTACCTGCAGGGAGTTAATCGCATTGCTGGAGCCATAACGCAACAAGGTACAAGAGAATATTTCCTCAATAAATAGATGTTGCCTCAAAGGAAAATAGTACATTAAACATGCCATTTATTTCGGCTGCAACTTCTTGATTTGTCCGTGAAAGACAGCTCCTGTTCCTGTTCTTAGTTATAACCGGGAGTCCATGTTACCAGGCCCATCGTAATCTGGCGTATAACAGGCAATCGGCTGGACTCACCAATGACCAGCTAGGGAGATACAAATGATTCCACATTACCCGCAAACATCTGCAATACAAATGACAATGCGCCCTTATTTGCATCCGTTGCTGCAAAAATTGCCTGAAGGTCTTTCTGAATTTACCTTTTCTAACCTGTATCTTTTCCGTAAAACACATAAATACAAAATTACCACTGTGGAGTCAGACCTGATAGTCATTACAGGCGAAGATCAAGGGGATTCTTTCTTTATGCTCCCATTTGGATTCCCTTCAAGCACCACCGTCGAAAAGCTCTTTGATTTATATGGGAATTTGAAATGTCTATCCGTAGATCAAGCCAGATATCTACGTGATATTGGGTATTGCACCTACGAAGATCGTGATAATTTTGATTACCTCTATCTTCGAAAGGATATGGCAGAGTTGACAAGTGGGAAGTTCCATAAGAAACGTAATCTTATCAAAGCTTTTTTGAGTTCATATCCATATACAGGAGAACCTCTTTTAGAGAGGCATGTTGAAGATGCGTTGGATATTCTTGAACAATGGAAGAACGGACGAGAAGATCCGGGAGATTATGAAGCTGCAAAGGAAGCTCTTGAGAAAGCAGAACAGTTACAGCTCTGCGGTGGACTTTATTATGTGTATGGAAAGCCAGTAGCGTACTCGTTGGGTGAGGAGCTTGCATGTGGCGAGACATTCGTAATACATTTTGAAAAAGCGGTACAGGATTTTAAGGGGCTCTGGCAATTTGTCAATCAGGCCTTTGCCTCAATCTTACCGGAAAAATATATAACTATTAATAGGGAGCAGGACTTAGGGGCTTCGGGTATGCGAAAAGCAAAACTCAGTTATAACCCTGTGGCTTTTGTGAAGAAGTATCGAGCTGTTAAAAGTAAAGGGAGATAAGATGTACAGATCTTTTCTCTCCCTTTTTCTTCTTTGTATACTGGCCGTATCCCTAACTGCTTGTGCCCCTGCGACGCCTCCTGGATATTTTAATTCCTATTTACTCCAGGAAGGCTCAGATGAATCAGGGCAAAACAGGCTTGAGACATTAACACCATCATTCTTCCTCCAGGAACCTTCAAAGTCATACAATCCAATTGGCACCCCTCGAGTCCGACTCCACGCCGACGGTACCGAGGAGGTATATGTCGATGGCTCAAGGGGAGCAGTCTATGCAGCCATTCAAAACTTTCAGATAACGGACACTGTGTACCAAAATTTCATCTATCGTATTCATTTTGAGAAAGTACCATTTCTCCCTGGAGATTATCACCTTACAGCTGGAAAAAATGTAGGGTTACTTGTCATTTTTACCGTAAATGATAAGGATGAAATTGTCTTAATCACCACTGTCCATACCTGTGGTTGTTATCTTGCTTTCATAGCAACAGATAAACTCAAAAAGAGTGCTTTTCCTCGAGACTGGCCTGAAAAACGACAGATAGTCTTTGGTAAAAACTTGCCTGCAATTCTTGAAGGGGCTTCAATGGACGATGGCAGACGACTTGTGTTCTTGATTGAAAAAGGCAGCCACCGGGTTATTGATGTGAGTCTTCAACCAGTTGCAAAACTTCAAGCATATCACAATCGACAGACCATGGATATTTTTCCCATGGAGAAATTGTGGCATCTTGCGCATGAAGATGGGGAAGTCTCTTTTTTTGAGAAAGAAGGCATAAGAAAAGGTTTAGTGAGAAACAGCAGCAAACCACTTGAGAGGCTTTTTATGAGCTGGTGGGCTTTTGACTGGTATATCGGGGAAGATAAAGCTCTGGGTGACAAGAATGAAACAGGAACTGTTTTTTATACGAGCCTTAAATTTTGGCGTAGAGCAGAGTCGGACATGGGAGATTTTCCGAGATTTCTCCGTTATTGGGGGTGGAATTTATAACGAAGCAGATGAAGTTTTTTACAACCCCATCCTGTTTCTGGGGTTTTTACGAGTTTATCGAAGGTGAAAGGGTTGTAAAAGAAATTATTTCGGTTCGATTTACTATTTGTAAGCAAAAAGCCAAGATATCACGGCACTTAGTAATTACTATTATAAACATTATTTACTTTTCCCAATTTTGTCATTACCTGTAAATAAATGAGTTTGGTGTTTGGCTGTAAAAATCCAACAAAAAACCAAAGGAGATCAAAATGAGTAAATTATTTTATTTAGAATCATCACCAAGAAAAGATAGGTCAGCTTCTATTCAAGTTGCACAAGCATTTATTGGCGCATTCCAGGATGCAGATCCTAAGAATGAAGTAAAGACTCTGGATTTATGGGATTTTAAATTACCAGAATTTGACGGGAATCACATTAATGCTAAGTACAAGGTACTACACGGAGAAAATCCGACAAACGAAGAAGCTAAGGCATGGGATGAAATTTCAAAAATAGTCGATCTATTTAAGGATGCTGATAGCTATTTGTTTAGCATTCCTATGTGGAATTTTTCTATACCATATAAGCTAAAGCACTTTATTGATGTGATTACTCAGCCTGGTCTTACTTTTAATTTTTATCCGGAAACAGGGTATGAAGGGCTTGTTACTGGAAAACCAATCACAGTGATATATGCACGTGGTGGGGAATATAGTAGTGTTGAAACTGCTACAATGGACTTTCAAAAAACATATATGGAGTTATTGCTAGGTTTTATTGGGTTTCAAGACATCAAAACCATACTGGTGGAGCCAACGTTAACAGACTCAGATTCTAAAGAGCAAACCATTTCCGGATCAAAAGACCAGGCAATAGTTTTTGCAAAACATTTGTAGTATTTAAGCCCAACATCTAAGATTAGAATGTGTTAGTTACTAACCATAATCTGAATCATTTGTTGGGCAAGCCTGACACTTTGCATAATTGTCGCTCAATGAAGATAGTTCTTTTGATAGGTAATTCTCTTGTGGGCAAGGGAGACAGGTATTAAGCTAGAAAATATTGTCAGTTTTGTTCTCGCAAATATTCTCTGTTTTGTGGGTTCATTTATTGAAATTGCGTTTGTTAAATACACTCCCAAAATATCAAAATATAGATTGCCCATTTGGCTTTTTGGTCTATCTTTTTCCATACCAATAACCTTATATTCTGTCTCGACAGTTTACAAACGATATAATTAATTCATTTATTGACCCATAACCATCGCAACCTTTTAACGTTGATAAACTAAACCAGGATAGGATATATATGTCTATACCAGCACTCTTGCTAGGAACTATATTAGTAGCAGTTAGTATTTTTATGATTATCGATGCTCGAAAAAAAACTGCTGTTTTAAAAAAGTATGAATTGGAGAATCGTTCTTCAGATGGAGTGGTTGAATTTGAAAATATAGAGCTATCGTGTACTCATGAAGCAGATAAAGGGCTTTATACAGTTTTGTGTATTGTTGGATTTCTTGTGGGGGTTTTTGGGGTTATGCTTTTGGTGGCCGGTGGGAATTTGTAATCTTGAGATGTTCAGCTTCGTAACTAGTGGAGCCCTTAACCTGAACTCACCCCAACTGACGGAAGTGGGGAATTAGGTTTTTCCTTTCAAGTGTCATTAACTAGCTGTAACTACCACAAAAATAAAGAGAAAGATGCTGCTGCACAATTCCACCTCTCCCTGAGCTGAAACGTTATATGGAAATTGTTGCAGCCGCAATTGTGACATCGATAAGATGAGATATTAAGTCATGATTATTGAAAAAATGAAAATTGAAGATTATGACGAAATTCATCTGATTTGGTCCAATACAAATGAGTTAACATTAAGGGCTATTGATGACTCAAAAGAAAGTATTGAAAGATTTTTGAAAAGAAACCCAAATAATAATTTTATCTGTAGAATTGATGGAAATGTTATCGGTGGAATTCTATGTGGGCATGATGGTCGAAAAGGTTTCATTTATCATACTGTGGTAAACGAAAATTATAGGGGCAGGGGTATTGGAGGGAAACTGGTTGAAAATGTCATTAACTCTTTGAAAGAAGAGAAAATCACCAAGATAGGAGTATTGGTTAATTCTGGTAACCTATGGGGGGATGATTTTTGGGAGTCGCTTGGATTCGAATACTTTAATAACTTAAAATACAGAATATTACCTTTAGATAAGTTAAATACATAAGAACCTGCTGAAGATCGCACCAATATGTAACCAATTCATGTAACAACTGTATAAATACGGTTGAGTATCGTGGCACGGCAACGATATCCATTGGTTGGCAGACATTATGCCGACTGGGAACCTATCGAAGGTGCTGAAGGAAGTATTTGCAGTTTGGGGTCGTTTGTTTGATGAAGCTTTAATATTTGGCTGGAGCCTGATTTTTATACAAGTAGGTCACCCCGTGAAGTTCATGGTTCATTTCTCGCAGTAGACAATATTGTAATTCTTGAAATATCTTATCTAAGCCAGTCTATATATAATGGAGTGGAATGCTACAACAATGCTATGTGACAGGTTAAAAACAAAATGGGTATAGAGGAAATATACAACTTCGTTCAGTTAACAGATACTATCGCAACGTCTGGGCAGCCTTTAGAGGGTGAATTTACTCTAATTGCTAAAAGTAGCCATAAAGCTGTAATCAATCTTGCAATGCACAATTCAGATGATGCTATAGCAAATGAAGGTAATATTGTTACAACTTTAGGAATGTCGTATTTCCACCTCCCAGTTCCCTTTGAGGCTCCAGCAATTGAACATCTAAAGCTATTTTTCAAGATAATGGAATGCTTCAAAGGTGAAAAAGTGTGGGCACATTGTGCCGCAAATTACAGAGTTTCAGCATTTATGTACCAATATCTCAAACTATTGCGCGGCATTTCTACACAAGAAGCAAAATCATCGATTTTCGATTTTTGGCAGCCCGATGCTGCTTGGAAAGGCATCATGGAGTTAAGCAAGGAAGAGATTACACTGTAAAAAAAAATCCTCTCTAAAAAACGAACATCTAGCTGAAAATACGGAAATATAATCATACCTCCTGAGGTGTTCACCCGAAGACGAGAAGCGTATTTTACTGAGGTCTATTCTGCTATAAATGATTCAAGTTATTCCAAGTTGGTTGCTGTAACTCTCACTACGATCTTCACTAAATTAGTTAAAATGAATATTCAAATTCGAATATTCAGCCTGTTACAATTTATTATCCCTTTTTAATATTTTCTTCTTTATCGTCTTGCACTCCATATTCTGAAGGAGAATCGCTAAAAACAAATACCAACCAAGTATGGCATCAGAATTATGGATATGCAGGAAGATTTTATTCTTCCTAGTGGGAAACCGCCTGTAGATCAACAATAAGCCAATGGTGTTGACAACAATATAAATGCACCTTTAAGTTCTATTGGTACTATTGACAGAGAGAAAATTTATGTGGGTGATGAATCTGGTAAAACTGACTATATCGGAAATTGGTTCAGGAAAAATGCCATAATTTCTGAAACAAAAGGCACAAGACTTGTTTTAGATCTTCCTGTTCTCAATGATCACTATTTTAATAAAGACTGCGTGAAGACCTAAATTTATAGGACACAAAAATCTTGATCTAGATTCAACAATTTACAACGCAAAAAGTTAATTGCCGAAATGGCTGGCTGGCTGGTTAACTTAGTTGTTGGACGGAGCCGCTACGCGGAAGCAAAACAACACCAGCGCAAATAAATTATTGAAATATTGTATCATCCTAGCCGATTATGGAAATAGATAACACACCAGTGTTTATCTTAAACCTAATCTCAGGAGGATACCATGA